>CAZPGL010000005.1:0-102807 GCA_964586175.1 uncultured Microthrixaceae bacterium
CCTGCCCGCGCTGGCGAACAGATCCCGGACCCTTACGGGCAGGCATGGCACCCATGTACTGCCACTCTGCCGCACACATCCTGTGCATCACCAGAGGGTTCTCTAAGAATTTTGTTTGACCGTTTTAGCCGCTGACCTGCATATATACACCTAGTCTGAGTTAGGTGAAGCAGGTGGCCGTTGGTGGAGCCTCCCCCCGCGACTGAGGCGCCCTCGGAAGGCATCCAGACACGGTTTCCTTCCAAAATCCTTCCACCCAGACCCCGGACGCGACGAGAACCGCTGTCAAACAGCGGATCTCTACGTGTCGGAGGGGGGACTTGAACCCCCACGCCCTTGCGGGCACCAGCCCCTCAAGCTGGCGCGTCTGCCAATTCCGCCACTCCGACGTGGCGACCCGGTGACCCGGGTGCGGGCGACAGGCTACCGCCTCACCTGTCCCCCGCCGCATGGCACCGAACCGTCCGGAGCGGGTCGGTTCAGTCGTAGAGGGCGATGACCTCCAACACGGCCATGACGGCCACGATGACGGCCTGGACGGCACGGATGGCGCCGATCGGCAAGCCGGCGAACACCTTGCCGATGTTGGATCCCGCCAGATCGCCGTCCATGTCGGCGACGAGCGCGGCCACGCTCTGCTGCACCCCATCCCACTGGGAGAGGCACCACAACGAGCCCAGGACGATAAACGCGGCGATGGCCAGCTGAGCCGACGAATCCAACCCGTCACCGCCCATGACGATCAACGCCAGCACGACGACGTGTGACAACACGAACGGCATGACCAACGCCTGTGCCCGACGTGCCTCTCCATCCAGAAGGGCCTGCCAACTGCTCTGTTCCATGGATCATCTCCTCATGTGGATACCGAAAAGGCGGGCTGCCGCGGCCCGCCCGAGCCGATACTGCACCAAACACACAGGGGTGTCCACCGGTCGACCGGGAAGAACCATGCACGGTCGCTGGGCGGTAACCTCCGCGGCCGATGACCATCCTGCTGCGTTCCAGCTTCAACGCCGACCTGTGGGGTCCGGCGATGCGGGCCGCCCTTCCCGACGACGCGGTGGTCGAGTGGCCGGACATCGGCGATCCCACCGCCGTCGAGTTCGCCGTCGTGTGGAACCACGACTGGGCCGACCTGCAGCGTTACCCCAACCTGCGGGCCGTGCTCATCACGGGGGCCGGCTTCGACCACGTCGACCTCGATGCCCTTCCCGACGTGCCCGTCGTGCGCCTCGCTGACCCCGCCATGTCGACCGACATCGCCGAGTACTGCCACCACTGGGTCACCCGCATCGCCCGCCGATTCGACACCCTGGCCAGCCAGCAACAGCGACGCGAGTGGCGAACCCACCCGGTCCGGCAGCTCACCGTCGCCGTCCTCGGTCTCGGCACCATCGGCACCGTCGTCGGCCACACCCTGGCCGACGCCGGCCACACGATCGTTTCCTGGGGACGCACCCCGAGGGAGACCCCGTTCGGCACCCATCACGTCGGTTCCGACGGCCTGCAGGCCTGTCTCGCCGAGGTCGACGTGGCCGTCAACCTGCTACCCCTCGACGACGAGTCCCGTGGCCTGCTGGACACCGGCTGCTTCACGGCCCTCGGTGACGGCTGGCTGATCAACGTCGGCCGGGGCGGCACCGTCGACGAGTCGGCCCTGCTGGCCGCCCTCAACGGCCCGATGGGCGGCGCGGTGCTCGACGTGTTCCCCGTCGAACCCCTCCCCGCCGACTCGCCGTGGTGGTCCCACCCCAAGGTGGTCGTCACCCCCCACGTGGCCGGCGAGACCAACCCGCACACCGCGGCGCCGATCATCGCCGCCAACATCCGACGCATCCGCGTCGGCGACACGCCGTTCCCTCTCGTCGAGCGTCCCGGAGCCTGATGTGCGCATCCTCGTCGTCGGCCTCGGGAACATGGGTGGCGGCATGGCCGCCAACCTGGTCGCCGCCGGCCACGATGTGACGGGCCGGGAATTGGATCCGGCCAAGTGCGCCATGGCGGCCGAGCGGGGCGTACACATCGTCGACGACCTGGCAGCGGCCGCCGACGCCGAGGTCGTCATGACCTCGGTGCCCGGCCCGGCCCAGGTGGCCGGCGTCGGCACCGGGATCCTCCCGGTCATGCAGCCCGACACCGTCTGGATCGACCTGTCCACCAACGACCTGGACTGCGCCCGGCGCATGGCGGCCCTGGCCGCTCCAGCTGGAGTCCACCTGGTCGACGCCCCGGTGTCGGGCGGACCCGAGGGAGCGGCGGCCGGCAGCCTGTCGGTCTACGTCGGCGGAGACGCCGGTCCGGTGACCCGCTGCGGCCCGATCTTCGACGCCATCGGGTCCCGGGTCAACCACCTCGGCCCCCACGGCGCCGGCTACAGCGCCAAGATCGCCCAGGTCACCCTGTGCTACACCCAGACCGTCACCCTCATCGAAGCCATGCTGCTCGGCGTCAAGGGCGGGGTGGCCCCAGCCCGCATGCTCGACATCATCCGCCACAGCGCCGGCCGGTCCTACTCGGCCGACGTGTACGGCCCGGAGATCCTGGCCGGCACCTACGACACCTCGTTCCCACTCGGCCACGCGGCAAAGGACCTGCGTCTGGCCATGGAGATGGCAGCCACCGTGGGGGCCGACCTGCCCCACATGGCCCGGGTGGCCGACCTGTACGCCGCGGCCCTCGAGATCCACGGCCCGAGCGCCCCCCACCTGCTGGCGGCCCATCTACTCGAACGCGACAATGACCTGATCCTTCACGAGGAGGCACCATGACCGAAGCACCGCCCCGGGAGTTGACCGCCGAGGACTTCGCCGCGGCCCGCTCCGGCACCGAGGAGGAGTGGGCGGCCCGGGTGGACCTGGCCGCCATGTACCGGCTCTCGGCCCACTTCGGCTACGACGACACCATTTGGAACCACATCACGATGCGGGTGCCGGGCTCCGACCACGACTTCTTCCTCAACAAGTTCGGCCTGCTCTACAACGAGGTCACGGCGTCCAACCTGATCAAGATCGACGCCGAGGGCCGGGTCCTCGAAGGCCCGCCCGACGTCAACACGGCCGGGTTCGTCATCCACGGAGCGATCCACAACGACTTCCCCGAGCACAAGGTGGTGTTCCACGCCCACGTACCCGACGCGCTGGCTGTCACCGCCCTGGCCGGCGACGAGTTCCGCCACGTCGTGCAGGACACCTCGATGCTCTACGGCCAGATCGGCTTCCACGACTGGGAAGGGCTGTCGTTGACCCTCGAGGAGCGGGAGCGGCTGGCTGCCAACATGGACGGCAACCGGGCCCTCATCATGCGCAACCACGGGTTCCTCACCGTGGGCGCCGACGCCGGCGAGGCGTTCATGGTGATGCATTACCTGATCCGCGGCTGTCGCACCCTGCTGGCCGCCCACGCCACCGGCCTGCCGATCGACCCTGGCCCCACCGAGATCTGGGAACTGTCCAAGCGGCAGTACGACCACTTCCCGTTGGGCGCCAATGAGTGGCCGGCTCTGCTCCGCCTGGCCGACCAGCTCGACCCCTCCTACCGCCAGTAGCGCCCGGTCCATCGACCGCCGGTCACCCGAGGAGCATCCGTGGCCACCATCCGGCGTCTGACGACCACGGTGGTCGACGTGCCCCTCCCCCGGCCCCTCACCACGGCCATCCACACCATCCGCAGCGCAGGATGCGTGCTGGTCGACGTGGAGCGCTCCGACGGCGCCGTCGGTCAGGGCTACGTGTTCACCATCGACGGCCGCCGTATCCGGGCCTTCGACGAAGTGCTGCGCGACTTCGGCGACCTGGTGACCGGCCGGGACGCCGACGATCCGGCGGCGCTGTGGCGCCTGGTGTGGGACGACTGCAACCCCACCGGCCACGCCGGCATCACCGTGTCGTGCCTGGCCGCGGTGGACATGGCCGTGTGGGACGCCCGGGCCCGGGCCCTGGACCGCTCCCTCCACGATTTGTTCGGCACGGTCCGGGACCGAATCCCGACCTACGCCAGCAGCGGCCTGTGGCTCTCGTCGGGGCTCGACGACCTGCAGGCCGAGGCGGCCCGGTTCGTCGAACAGGGATTCCGGGCCGTCAAGGTCCGGGTGGGATCACCGGAGGTCGCCGACGACGTGACCCGGGTGGCCGCGGTACGCGACGCCGTGGGGCCCGACGTGGCCGTGCACGCCGACGCCAACCAGGCCTTCCAGACCGAGCATGCGGTACGCCTGGCCGAAGCACTGACCCCAATGGACCTCGCGTGGCTGGAGGAACCAGTGGCCTACGACGACCTGGACGGCCACGCAGCGGTGCGGACGACCGGGCTACCGGTGGCCACCGGCGAGACGGTGTTCGCCGCCCGGGGAATCGCCGCCATCCTCGACGCCGGAGCGGCCGACGTCGTGATGCCGGACCTGCAGCGGGTCGGGGGTTTCACCGAGATGCGCCGGGCCTGCGCCCTGGCCGGCACCGCCGGGGTCCCGGTGTCCACCCACTTCTTCACCGAGCACAGCCTGACTGTGGCCGCCAGCACACCGGGCTGTGTCTCGGTCGAGCACGTCGACTGGTTCACTCCGCTGTTCGCCGAGGACCTGGAGTTGGTGGAGGGCCAACTGGTGGTCCCCGATCGCCCCGGCACCGGCTTCACGTTCGACGAGGACGCCCGGAAGCGTTTCGGGTAGGCGGGCCCGACCAGCCTCTCGAATGGGCCGCCCTTGGGGATCGGCGGCCTGACCGCCGGGGTCAGAACTGGAGGCTGAGGCCGACCGTGGTGAAGACGAACACCAGAGCGGTCACGATGGTGATCCGGTCCAGGTTCTGCTCGACCACCGTTGAGCCGGCGGTCTGGGCGCCGACACCGCCGCCGAACATGTCCGACAGGCCGCCGCCCTTCCCGCTGTGCAGGAGGACCAGGAAGATCAGGCCCAGCCCGGAGGCGACCTGGAGGATGGCGGTGAGGACGAACATGGTCAGGACAGGCTAGCGGCCTACACCTGCTCAGCCGACGAGACGGTAGTTGACGATGCGGGCGAACTCGTCGGCGTCGAGCGACGCCCCACCGACCAGGGCGCCGTCGATGTCGGGCTGGCCCATCAGGTCCGGGGCGTTGCCCGGCTTGACCGACCCGCCGTACTGGATGCGCACCGAGTCGGCCGCACCCTTCCAGCCCTCACGGACCACACCACGCACCGCGGCGCACACCGCCTGGGCGTCCTCCGGGGTGGCCGTCAACCCGGTGCCGATGGCCCAGATCGGCTCGTAGGCGATCACCAGGCCGCCGACCTGGGCGGCGCTCAAGCCGGCCAACCCGGTGCGGATCTGGCCCGCCACCTTGTCCTCGGTGCGGCCGGCCTCCCGCTCCTCCTGGGTCTCGCCGCAGCACACGATGGGGGTCATGCCGGCGGCCAGCACCGCCTTGGCCTTGCGGTTCACGTCGTCGTCGGTCTCGCCGAACAGCTCACGACGCTCCGAATGGCCGACGATCACGTAGGTGACGTTCAACTTGGCCAGCATGGCCGGCGCCACCTCACCGGTGAACGCCCCCTTGTCCTCCCAGTGGCAGTGCTGGGCACCCAGGGCCACCGGTACGTTGTCGGACTCCAGCACAGTCTGGACCGAGCGCAAGTCGGTGAACGGCGGATGCACCGACACGTCGACGGCGTCGGTGTCGGCCGGGTTCAGCACGTAGGCCAGCTTCTGGACCATCTGGATGGCCTCGAAGTGGTTGTGGTGCATCTTCCAGTTGCCGCTGATCAGCGGCTTGCGGGCGGTCCCCATGGTGGTGCTCCTCTCAGCGGGCCGAGCGTAGGGCGGCCAGGCCCGGCAGGTCGCCCTGCTCGATCAACTCCAGAGCTGCGCCCCCACCGGTCGACACGTGGCTCATGCGGTCCTCGACCCCGAACTGCTTGGCGGCCGCTGCGCTGTCGCCGCCGCCGACCACGGTGAATCCGCGGCAGTCGGCCACCGCTTCGGCCACCGTTCGGGTGCCGGCCGCGAACCGGGGGTCCTCGAAGACGCCCATGGGGCCGTTCCACAGCACGGTACGGGCCTCGGCGATGATGTCGCAGAACTCCACCGCCGAACCGGGGCCGATATCGAGACCCATCCAGCCCTCAGGCATTGACGTGCCAACCTGGCGGACCTCGCCGCCGGCCGTCGGATCGCCGATCCGGCCGCCGGGGCCGAGGGCGGTGATGTCCATGGGGAGGCGGATGGGTGCGCCCGAATCGAGGAGGGCGGCGCACGTGTCGACCATGTCCTCCTCGAGCAGCGACGAGCCCACCGACGCTCCCTGGGCGGCCAGGAAGGTGAAGCACATGCCGCCCCCGACGATCAACTCGTCGACCACCCCCAACAGGGCCTCGATGACGCCGAGCTTGTCGCTGACCTTGGCCCCGCCCATGATTCCGACGAACGGTCGCTTCGGGGACGCCCGCAGGCCACCCAGCACCTCGACCTCGCGAGCCAGGAGCCGGCCAGCCGCCGACGGCAGATGCCGGGGCGGTCCCACGATCGAGGCGTGGGCCCGGTGCGACGCCCCGAAGGCGTCGTTGACGTAGGCGTCCTGGCCGTCGACCAGCCGGGCCACGAAGGCTTCGTCGTCTCCGGTCTCACCGGCGTCGAAACGAAGGTTCTCCAGCAGGTCCACCCCGGGGGCCAGCTCTCCAAGACGGTCCCGCACCGGGTCCATGGCGTACGCCGGGTCGGGCGCCCCCTTCGGGCGTCCCAGGTGCGAACACGCCGTGACGTGCGCCCCGGCCTCCTGGAGCCAGCGCAGCGTGGGCAGGGCGGCCCGGATGCGCAGGTCGTCGGTGATGACCCCGTCGGCCAGCGGCACGTTGAAGTCGCAGCGGACCAGGACCCGGCAGCCGTCGAGGTCGCCGAGGTCCTCCAGAACCGGGACGTCCACCGTGGCTACTTGCGACGCTTGGCGGTCTTGGCCTTCTTGGTGCGCCGGGTGCCGACGATGCGGGACAGGTCGACCAGCCGGGTCGAGTAGCCCATCTCGTTGTCGTACCAGCCGCACACCTTGACCATGTTGCCGACGGCCATGGTGAGGCCGGCGTCGATGGTGCACGAGGCAGGGCGGCCCACGATGTCGGCCGACACCAGCGGGTCCTCGCTGTAGTCCAGCACCTTGGCCAGGGCGCCCTTCTTGGCTGCGGCGGCGAACGCCGCGTTGACCTGCTCCACGGTGGCGTTCTTCTTGAGGGTGCCCACGAAGTCGGTGATCGAGCCGTCGGGGATCGGCACCCGCAGGGAAATACCGTCCAACTTGCCCTTCATCTTGGGCATCACCAGGCTGGTGGCCCGGGCGGCACCCGTGGAGGTGGGCACGATGTTGATGGCCGCCCCCCGGGCCCGGCGCAGGTCGCTGTGCGGGCCGTCGACCAGGCTCTGGTCGCCGGTGTAGGCGTGGGTGGTGGTCATGAAGCCCTGCTCCACCCCGAAGGCGTCGTCCAGGACCTTGATCATCGGCACGAAGCAATTGGTGGTGCACGAGGCGTTGGAGACCACATGGTGCTTGGCCGGGTCGTAGTCGTCGTCGTTGACGCCGACCACGAACGTGGCGTCGCAGTCGCCCGACGGCGCCGAGATGATGACCTTCTTGGCTCCACCGTCCAGGTGGAGGGCCGCCTTGTCGCGGGCGGTGAAGATACCCGTCGACTCGATCACCACGTCGACGCCCAGGTCGCCCCAGGGCAGGTCGGCCGGGTTCCGCTCGGAAAGCACGGTGATCTTCGTGCCGTCGACCGAGATGCCGTCGCGGGTGGCCCGCACCTTGGCGTCCAGGCGGCCGTGCACCGAGTCGTTGGCCAGCAGGAAGGCCATGGTGTCGATCGACCCCAGGTCGTTGACGGCGACGAACTCCAGATCGGCGCCCTGGGCCCGGGCGGCCCGGAAGAAGTTTCGGCCGATCCGGCCGAAACCGTTGATTCCCACACGGACGGTCATGTGATGGTTGCCTCCTGCGGCCTCGGCGCCGCGATGTCGTTGGTGCATTGCTACCGGCTGGATCGGGTGGTCACACCCTCCACCGCCGATTCCTTCGGTCGGGCTCAGCGGCCCACGTCCCGGTGCCCGACCAGCGGGTCGTAGCCCGCCGTCCGCAGGCGCTCCGCCACCGATTCGGCCACGGCCACCGACCGGTGGCGACCCCCGGTGCAGCCGAGCGCGACGGACAGGTACGAGCGCCCCTCGCCGACGTAGGCCGGGAGCAGCAGGTCGAGCAGGCCATGCAGCCGGTCGAGGAAATCCCTGGTGAGGTCCCGGTCGAGCACGTGGTCCTGGACCGGACCGTCCAGGCCGCTCAGCGGGCGGAGATCGTCGACCCAATGGGGGTTGGGCAGGAACCGGCAGTCGATCACCAGGTCGGCGTCACGCGGCGCCCCGTGCTTGAAGCCGAACGAGGTGACCGACACCCGCATCGGGCGGTCATGAGGTTCGCCGTAGATGCCGGCCACCTTGTCGCGCAGGTCGTGGACGTTGAGCTCGGAGGTGTCGATGACCAGATCGGCCTGGCTCCGTACCGGCTCCAGCAGGGCCCGCTCAGCCTCCACGGCCTGTTCCAGGCCACCGTCGGCACCCAGCGGGTGGGGTCGTCGGGTGCTCTCGTAGCGACGCACCAGCACCTCGGTGGCGCAGTCCAGGAAGATGATCTGGAGTCGGCTGACCGTGGCCCGCAGTTGCTCGACGACGGTCGCCGTCTGGCCCTGCTGGGTATCGGCCCGGAGCGTGAACGCCACCCGCTCCCACGAGCTCTCGGGGCCGCCGGCCAGGTCGGCTACCCGGGCGATGAGGTCAGACGGCACACCGTCGATGACGAACCAGCCCAGGTCCTCGAGGTCCTTCGCGAACTCGGAACGCCCGGCGCCCGACAACCCGGTGACGACCAGTACCTCGCTCATGGCGACGATGCTAGGCGGCGACGGACCCGCCGCAGGCCTCCCGGCGGTCCCCGAACGCCAGGGGGCAGGTAGGTAGCCTGGCCCGGTGCCCGACCTCCCCGGAATCCTGTCCGCCCTCCTGGACCTCCCGGAAATGGCCGAATTGCCCACATGGGCCAACCCGGAGACGCTGGCCACCCTGGCCGCGGCCGCCATCGTCGTGTTGCTCGTGGCGGCCTACCTGGCGTTCCGGGTCGTCAAGGCCATGGTGTTCAAGGCGCTCATCCTGGGCCTCGCCGTCCTGTTGAGCCTGTCGCTGTGGGACCAACGGGCCCAACTCCAGTCGTGCGCCGACGACTGTCAGTGCACGTTGTTCGGCCAGGTCGTCCAGATCCCGGTCGACAAGAACCCCCGCTGCGCCTGATCGGGCCGGTCAGGCGACCTCGGGAACCTGTTCGACGCGCAACACGTTGGTCGACCGGGATGCGCCACCGGTTCCGGCCAGCACCGCCACCAGCTCCCCGGCTTCGACCGCTCCGGCATCCCGGGCCGTCTCCAGGGCCGCGGACACCCGATCCTCGATGGTCCCTTCGACAGCCAGGTGATGGGGCTCGGTCCCCCAGCTGAGGGTGAGTTGGCCCACGGTGCGGGGGTTGGCGCTCAGGCCGAGGATGCGGGCCGCCGGCCGGAACCGGGCCATGGACCGCACGGTGAACCCGGAACCCGAGATGCACAGGATGGTCGAAATGCCCAGTTCGCTGACCGCCCGCGACGTGGCCTGGGTCATGGCGTCGGTGATGGCGGTGTCGGGATCGTCGGTGTCGGTGAGCCGCAGGTCGGCCAACTCCATGGCCCAGCCCCGGTGGTCGAAGTCGCGGTCGGCGTGCTCGACGATACGGCCCATGGTGGCGACGACGTGGGCCGGATCGGCACCGATGGCCGTCTCGCCGGAGAGCATGACGGCGCTGGATCCGTCCCAGACCGCGTTGGCGACGTCGGACACCTCGGCCCGCGTGGGCTCCGGGTTGTGGATCATCGTCTCCAGCATCTGGGTGGCGGTGATGGCCGGACGCCCCAAGGCGATGCACTCCCGGATGATTTCCTTCTGGAGCATCGGTAGGCCTTCGATACCGCATTCAGAACCGAGATCGCCCCGGGCGACCATGACGGCGCCCGACGCCTCGATGATGTCCGGTAGGTCCTCGACGGCGGCCCGTGTCTCGACCTTGGCCACCACCAAGGGCCCGTCGGGATTCGGTGGGGTCCCGAGCCGGGTCAGGTCGGCAGCCGAACGGACGAACGAGACGGCGACCATGTCGACCTCGAGGGGCAGGAACCGGTCGAGGGCCGCCATGTCCTCAGGGGTGGGGGCCGAGATCGAGAGACGATCGGACGGAATGTGTAGCCCGGGTCGGCCGGACAACACGCCGCCGTGGGCCACCACGGCCCGCAGGTGGTCGCCTGGAGCGTCGACGACGTCGAACACCACCCGGCCGTCACCCATGCTCAGGCGGTCACCGACCTGGACGTCGTCGAGCAGACCCTCGTAATCGACCTCGACGATCCGGTGGTTGCTGGTCGTACCGCCCACGTGGAGCAGCACCGTGGAGCCCTCGACAATCTCGACCGGTTGATCACCGAAGTTGGCCGACCGTACCTTCGGGCCAGGCAGGTCGACGAGCACGCCGACGGCCCGCCTCTCCTCGGCGGCAATTCGGCGGATGGTCGCCAGTCGTTCGGCCGCCTCGTCGTGGGTGCCGTGGGCCAGGCCCAGGCGAGCCACGTCCATGCCGGCCCGGATCAGGTCGCGCAACACCGGCTCGGACTCGGATGCCGGTCCGATGGTGGCGATGATCTTGGTACGGCGGGCCATGTGTTCACGCTACCGGGGCCCACTCCGGGCCCGGGGTTGCATTGATGGGCCGCTCAGGCTTCGGAGTCGTGCTCAGCCAGCCGGGCCAGCAGTTGGTCGCGGACCGACCGGCCCTTCTCCCGGGCCGCATCGCCGGTGACCCGCCAACCCAGCCGACTGGAATAGAGCAGCGGAGGCTCCCCCAGCCGTCCCTCGCCGTGGGCCACCACCCGGGCGAAGAACAGGTCGTGGTCGTAACGACCGGTGATCCGGTCCTCGACCTCGCAGCCCAGCCAGGCGATGGCGTCGGGCACCACGGCCCAACCGTCGACCTCGCCTATCCACTCGGGGGCGATGTAGCGGAACTTTCGGCCCGGGTAGCTGAAGTACTGCCCGACGTCGACCTGGTCACCGGCCAGGATCGACACCGCGAACCGGCCGGAGCCGGCGATCAGCGGGTGGGTGTCGTGTTTGGGCGACACCGATGCCAGCAGCACCGGTTCCTCGAACGAGACCTGGCACACCCAGTGCGAGCAGTAGCCCCGGGTCACCCCGTCGTGGCTGGCCGCCACCACCTGGACGCCCTTCATCATCTGCCCCAGGCAGCGCTTGAGGTCGCGGTCGATCACGTCCGGACGCTAACCGGGTGCCCGGCCGCTAGGTAGCGTCGGGGAATGGCCGCCCCCCATCCGTTTCTCGACCATGACGGTCTGCTGGCCTTCGCCCACCGGGGCGGGGCCGGTGACTGGCCGGAGAACAGCCTGCCGGCGTTCCGTAACGCCGTGGAGCTCGGCTACCGCTACGTGGAGACCGATGTGCACACCACCGCCGACGGGGTCGTGGTGGCTTTCCACGACGACACGCTCGATCGGGTCACCGACGGCCGCGGGCGGATCGCCGACCTGCCGTGGTCGGAGGTGTCCCGGGCCCGGATCGATGGCCGCGAGCCCATCCCCCTCCTGGACGACCTCTTCGAGGAGTTCCCGGACGTCCGCATCAACATCGACCCGAAGCACGACGCGGTCGTCGAGGCGCTGGCTGAACGGCTGTCTGCCCACCGGGCCCTCGACCGGGTGTGCGTCGGCGCCTTCTCCGATCGCCGCCTCCGTCGCCTGCGCAGGCTGCTGGGACCAGGGCTGTGCACCTCGGCCGGCCCCCTGGCCACAGCCCGTTTCCGGCTGGCCAGCCTCGGGGCGGCCCGTCATGACCCGCCGTGGCACTGCCTGCAGGTGCCGGTCCGGCAGGGACCAGTCCGCCTGGTCGACCGCCGCCTCGTCGAGGCCGCGCATCGACTCGGCCTGCAAGTCCACGTGTGGACCATCGACGACCCCGGAGAGATGGCCCGGCTGGTGGACCTCGGCGTCGACGGCATCATGACCGACCGGCCGGCTGTGCTCCGCGGCGTGCTTCTCGATGCCGGCCGCTGGTCGGATGCTGTGGAAGGCTGACCAGATGATCGACGTCGACACGTTCCGGGTGTTCCTCCACGTCCTCGCGGTGTGTGGTTGGGTCGGCGGCCAGTTGCTGATGGGGGCCCTCGTACCGGTACTGCGCCGCTTCGGACCCGAGGCCCCCCGACAGGCCG
Source organism: uncultured Microthrixaceae bacterium (assembly GCA_964586175.1). Lineage (GTDB taxonomy): Bacteria > Actinomycetota > Acidimicrobiia > Acidimicrobiales > MedAcidi-G1 > CAZPGL01. Next base: position 12,310 of record CAZPGL010000005.1, read on the forward strand.
CCCAGCGGTTCGGGCGCTTCGCATGGGGTTGCTTCGCCCTGGCCCTGGTAACCGGGCTCTGGAACCTCATGGAGGTCGACCTAGGCGATCGGGACACCGACTACCAGGTGACCCTCTTCGTGAAGCTCCTGCTGGTGGGCCTGTCGGGGGCCCTGGCCGCCGCACACGGCACCACCCGGTCGGTGGTGATCCGGGCAACGACCGGCGCCCTGGGTCTGATCGCCTCTCTTGGTGCCCTGTTCGCCGGGTCGGCGCTCGTCGCCTGACGGACGCGTTTCCCCCCCTCCCTCACGGATTGCAGCCGATCCGCGGGCATTCTGTGGACAGCGTGTGGACGGCGGGCGACCACCCTGGGGAAATCCGAACCAGTTCTGGGGAATACTCTGAATCGGGTTGACCGACGTCACACCCGGGCGCATGATGCCTGCACGCCGAACACGGCAAGGAAGTCGGAACCGGATGGAACCGGCAACCCGGACCGAAGGAGGGACGCAAGTCCCACCGGAGGAACGGAGGGCCGAGACCCTGGAGATGCTTCTGAGACGGGTTCGGGGAGGACCGTGACCACGCTGGATCCGACGGGGAACCGACGGAGACAGCGGGTCGGCCGCAGGCACGGAGGTGTCGAGGCCGGCAGGATCCGCAACGATCGCAAGATCGGGGCGAACCAGCCGGACGAGATACCGGCCGGGCCCGGGGTCGCACCGGGTTGCACCGCCACCGCCGGGTGGTGGCAGCAACAGGGTGTGGAACCGGGAACGGTGTGCCGGGCACACCTGGTCCTTCCGGTGCCGCCGGGCACGGGAAGGAGGAGGTGGGCTCGATCCCGCCGGGGATCGGCAGTCGAACCGGGCACGGGTCCGGGGACCGACGGGTCGCCCGGGTCCGGGTCAGAGCGGGAGCCGCCCTTCGGGGAGGGTCCAGCTCCAGGTGCGGGTCGTCCGACGGGACGGCATCGCCGGGTGGAAACGGAACGCCAGGAGCGGCTCCGAGGAGTTGACCGGTTCGCCGGGAGGCTACTCGGGGCCGTTTCCGCGTTTTGTCCCCGGTCGCGACACCGGCCTCACGGCACGTACGAGCCGTACGACGCCATAGCGGTGAGGACCACGAGCAGTACCGCCGACACCGGCAACACCAGCACACCGGCCCGGCCCATCCGCCGGGATCCCGCCACGACCCCCAGGGCGATCACCAGCGGAAACGCGTTGAGGGCGTAACGCTCGAGGCTGTTCAGGTTCTCGGCCCCCAGAGCCACGAGAAGGGTGGCCGCGGCGAACAGGCCGTGGCGCAGCGGCAGGGTCCGGAACGCCACCACGGCCAGCACTACGAACACGACGGCGAACGGGATGTGCATGCCGTCGCCCCAGCGTTCCGGACCGAACAGATCGCCGACACCGTCCACCAGCCGCACCACCGGATTGACGTCGTCCCCCCGGAGCTCCGACTGGACCTTCAACGGGATCCACCGCTCCTCGAAGCGGACCGACGCCCACACCACGAAGCCGCCGGCCCCGACGACACCGCCGGCCACCGCGGCCAGACGGCCAGCCATGTCGTGCCGACGCCAGAACGGCCACACCGCGGCAAGCGCGGCCGCGGCGAGCAGCGCACCCGTCGGTCGGGTCAGGCCGGCACAGGCCGACAAGCCCGCCGCCCACCACCAGCGCTCACGCCGTAGAGCCAGAAACGTCCCCGCGGACAGAGCCAGGAACAGCGCCTCGGCATAGCCCCACACCAGGACGAACGCCGTCGGAAAGCAGGCCAGGAGCCAGACCGACCGGTCGGCCAGGGGGCGCTCGCCGGTCTCGGCCATCACCAGCCTCCGCAGCACCACCATGGCCGTCAGCGCTGCGACGTTGGCGATTACCAGCAGGGCGACGTCGGCCGCACCGGGCAGAATCGCGTCGACCACCCGACCCGCCAGGGCGAAGCCGGGGAAGAAGCGAACGGCCTCGCGCTGGGCGTCGCCGTACCCGACCTCGACCAGCAACCGGTACCAGCCACCATCCCACGCCATCAAGCCCTGGTCGATGGTCGCCGGCCGCACCCCCGACCCCCGCCCGGCCACCAGCCGTGCCGCCACCATCCCGGCAGCGACCAGAACCCTGGCCACCACCCATGCCGGCACGACGACCCGGAGGTCGTCGACGAGACGTCGGGTGGTCGACCCGGTCATCCGGTGAATCGGCTGAGGTTGGCGCTGTTGAAGAAGCGGTCGCCGTCGGCATGAACGATCCGTGCCGTCCCTGAGGACCCGGCGGACAACGCTGAGCGCAGGCGACTGCACTGGTCGTCGAAGGTCTCGTAGCCGTCGGACCATACAAGCCACACCGCCCCGCCGGGTGGTCGAAGGCCGAGCACGGCCGAGGCCACCGCGCCCGGGTCGGCGTCCTCGTTGCGGGCCGCGTAATCGGTCCAGTCGACGGAAACTCCGGGATCCAGCGTCGGATACGCGAGCAGCACGAACCGGTCGTCGAACAGGCGGTTGCCGGCCGGGGCCAGCTGATCGGGGCAGAACACCACCGGATCACCGACCCCGCCCGAGGAATCGACCCGGGCCGCGATCACCCCGACCTGGGTGCGGTCGCGGGACAACTCCCGGGCCACCGACACCCAGGACAGGCCGGCCAGGAGCACGAGGGCCACCAGGCCCACCGGCCGGGTGAACCGGGCCAACCCGACGGCGGCCGCGGCGACGAGCGGCACGAAGGCCACCACGGCGTACCGGCCCTGGAACGCCGAACCGCCGACCACGCTCACCGATGCGCCGACCACCATGGCCGCCAGACCCAACAGCACCGTGGCCCGCAGCCACGGCAGGTCGGTCAGGCCCAGCACCGTCACCTCACCGCTCCGTCGGGAACCGACGCCGAGGGCGACGATGACGATCGTCGCCACCGCGACCAGCAGCGCCTCGGAACCACGCCCTCCGCCATAGGCCTCGAGCGCCAAGGCAGCCACCACGGTCGGCCGCGGGGCCGGCGACCACGGTGTGCCGGTGTGGGCGAGCTGGTGCCAGAACACGGGGAACCACGCCGTGAACACGACGATCCCCAGCCCGACGGCCACCATCAGCCGTCGGGCGGCACCCCGCGATGCCGGATCGCCTCGGCGCCACAGCCAGCACAGGCCCAGACCCGCCACGGCGACGAGGAACAGGGTCCAATAGTGGGTCAGCAACAGGGCCGCGGTGACCGCGGTGACCCCGGCCAGCCGCCACGGGGTGGGTCGCCGCCATGCTCCGGCGACGGCCAGATGGCCCAGCAGGATCAGCAGCACCAGAAGCGAGTACATACGGGCCTCGGTGGCGTAGCGCACGGCGAACGGGCTCGACGCCAGCACCCCCACCCCCAGCAGGGCGGTCCAACGGTCGGCGAACCGACGCAGCATCACCGCGCACACCCCCAGCGACGACACCGACAGCACCCCGGACAGGGCCCGCAAGGCGGCGTCGGAGTCGCCGAACAGGTTGGACCAGCCGATCAGGGCCAGGTAGTAGAGCGGCGGATGCCCGTCGCGACGCAGGTGGCCGACCAGGTCGTCGACCCCGCCGGCGGCGATCGCTCCCGAGATGGCCTCATCCAGCCACATCGGCGAATCGGCGTGGAACCGGAGGACCACGCCGACGACGACCAGCACAGCAACCACGCCCACACCGGCCCGCGTGACACGCCGGTGGGTCTGCGGCGATGGGGAACTCCCGAGCACGATCGCCGATGGTACCGGGAGCCAGGGCCGCGGGTGGTTACGCTCCAGGCGACCGTCCTTCGACCAGACTGCCTGCATGTCCCCGCCCGATCCACCAGCCGACACCGCTCCCCGGCCGGTCGTCATCGGTGCCGGCCCCGCCGGACTAACCGCCGCCTACACATTCGGCAAGGCTGGCGTGACCACCACGGTGCTCGAGGCCGACGACGTGGTGGGCGGGATCAGCCGCACCGTCCTGCGGGACGGCTGGCGCTTCGACATCGGCGGTCACCGCTTCTTCACCAAGGTCCGGGCCGTCTCCAACCTGTGGCACGAGATCCTCGACGACGACGACTTCCTGCTCCGTCCCCGCATGAGCCGCATCTTCTACCGGGGGAAGTTCTACGACTATCCCTTGCGGGCCACCAACGCCCTGCGCAACCTGGGGATCATCGAAGCCGTGCGCTGCGCACTGTCGTACCTGTGGGTCCGTGTGCGCCCCCCCAAGGACCAGACCCACTTCGAAGGCTGGGTGGCGGCCCGGTTCGGCTGGCGGCTCTACGGGACCTTCTTCAAGACCTACACCGAGAAGGTGTGGGGGGTCCCGGCCACCGAACTGCAGGCCGACTGGGCCGCCCAGCGGATCAAGAACCTGTCCTTGTTCCGCGCCGTCCTCAACTCGCTGATGCCCCGCCGCAAACAGACGGAGATCACCAGTCTCATCGAGGAGTTCGAGTACCCGCGCCATGGCCCCGGAATGATGTGGGAACGGTGTCACGAACTGGTGACCGCCCAGGGTTCCGACGTCCTGCTCGAGCATCCGGTGCGGCGCATCCGGCACGCCGACGGGAGGGTCCACAGTGTCGAAGCCGAGGGACCCGACGGTCCGGTGGTCCTGCCGGCATCCCATGTCATCTCGTCGATGCCTCTCCCCCACCTGCTGGCCGCCATGGACCCGCCGGTGCCGGGCGACGTCCGGGCTGCGGCCGAAGGCCTGGGGTTCCGGGACTTCCTCACCGTGGCCCTCGTGGTACCCGAAGCCGACGGGTTCCCCGACAACTGGATCTACATCCACGCCCCCGACGTGGAGGTGGGTCGGGTCCAGAACTTCGGGCAATGGTCACCGCACATGGTCAAGGAAGGCCGTACCTGCCTGGGCCTCGAGTACTTCGTCACCGAGGGCGACCACCTCTGGACGGCCGACGACGCCGACCTGGTGGCGTTGGCCACCCGGGAAATGGCCCAGCTCGGCCTGCTCGATCCGAGCCACGTCGAGGCCGGCCACGTCGTGCGCATGCCCAAGGCCTACCCCATGTACGACGCCGACTACCAGGCCCACGTCGAGACCATGCGGTGCTGGCTGACCGACCACGCCACCAACGTGTACCCCGTCGGCCGCAACGGGATGCACCGCTACAACAATCAGGACCACTCCATGCTGACCGCCATGCTGAGCGTTCAGAACGTCCTCGGCGCCGACCACGACGTATGGCAGGTCAACGTCGAGGAGGACTACCACGAGGAGATCGGCACCCGGTGACCCTGTCCGGCCCGGGCAGCCCGGCAAAGAGGGAAAACAGGTGGTCACGGACCGTGGTGACCTGACCACAACCTGTCCGAGCATCCCCGTTTGACGTCGGCGGCCACTTCTACCGTTGTACCTGACAGATGGAGCTGGCGCGACGATGCGCCGGACCGACTGCAAACCAACAAAGGGGTTTTACCATCATGATGGCAACCATCCTCACCCTGATCGTCCTTGCGATGATCTTCCAGGGTGTTCTGGCTGTGCTCGACAGCATCCTCGACACCGTCGGTGTCAACGCGATCCTGTCCGGCATCCCGGTCATCGGTGCGAACCTGACGCTCATCTGGGCGGTCCTGTTCGTGATGATCACCGACATCACCGGCATTCCGTATGGAGCGTCCACCGAGGTTCTCGGCATGGGCGACTTCGGCATGCAGGTCGGGACGGCAATCGCCATCCTGGCCTTCATTCCGGTGAAGGACGCTGTGATCAGCGCCGTCGGGAAGGGCCTGAGCCGCGGCTGATCTCGATCGGCCGGAACGCCCCCGCAGCTTCCGGGCTGCGGGGGCGTTCCCCGTTTTGGGGCCATGCCATGGGACCGAACATCTGTTCGATATACTGTGGGGGTGCTCCAGACCACCCTCTTCGGCACCGGCCCCTTCGCCCTCACACCGCTCGCCACCTCGGTGCACCGGCATTCCCTCGAGCCCGGTGCCTGGGTCGACACGGCCGACCGTTGGGTACAGGGAGCCGACGACCTCTACGCTGCCCTCGTCCACAAGCTGGACTGGCGACAGGGGCATCGCTGGATCATCGACCACCATGTCATCGAGCCCCGCCTGACCGCCGGCGTCCCCGAGCACGGGCCGATCGCCCAGCGGCTCGACGCCATGGGTGACGCCCTCGGCGAGCACTACGGGCGGCCGTTCCGGGCCGCCTGGTGCAACCACTACCGCAACGGCGACGACAGCGTCGCCTGGCACCACGACCGGCTCCCGGTGGGGATCGGACACCAGACCGTCGCCCTGGTGTCCCTCGGCGGCCCCCGGACCCTGCGGTTCCGACCCGCCGGCGGAGGGCGATCCAGAGGCTTCCCTCTCCATTCGGGCGACCTGCTGGTCGTCGGCGATCGCACCCAGCACCGCCACGAGCACGCCGTACCCAAGGTGGCCAGCGCGTCGCCGCGTATCAGCATCGTCTTCCGCTGTCCCCTCCCACCATCCAACGAGCCACCTACCGGCGGCTTCGAAGGCCGATCCCGAGCGCGCTAGGTTCGCCGACGGCAACCGGCGACAGGAGAGTGCTCGACCCATGGGACGATTCGAAGGACGGGTGGCGATGCTCACCGGTGCGGCGTCGGGCCTCGGCCGCACCACCGCCCTGGCCATGGCCGCCGAGGGCGCCGAGGTCGTTGGTGTCGACATCGACGGCAAGGGCCTCGAAGCCACCATCGCCGAACGGCCCGACCGTATCTCCGGCGTGGAGGCCGACATCACCCGCCGCGACGCCTGCCACGGGGCCGTGGCCGAGGTCATCGAGCGCCACGGTCGACTCGACATCCTCGGCAACATCGCCGGGATCGCCCGGAGCGAGCACGTCACCGACGTCACCGAGGACCAGTGGAACCTGATGCTCGGCGTCAACGTGTCCGGTGTCTACTGGTGCGCCCAGGCGGCCCTCCCCCACCTCCTCGAAACCGACGGCACCATCATCAACATCGCCTCCAACGCCGGGTTGATGGGTCAGGCCTACACGGTCGCCTATTGCGCCACCAAGGGCGCGGTCGTCAACATGACCCGGGCACTGGCCATGGAGTACGTCAAGACCGGCATACGGGTGAATGCCATCGCCCCAGGCGGCATCGACACCCCCCTGGTCCACAACTACTCAATGCCCGACGACGTCGACTTCACCCTCGTCCAGCCGTACGTCGGCATGCGGGGCATGGCCGACCCGGCCGACATCGCCGAGGTGTTCACCTTCCTCGCGTCGGACGCCGCCCGAGGCATGCACGGCGCCATCGTGTCGGTCGACGCCGGCGTCACCGCCGGCTGATCCCTTGACCTCAGCCGTCGACCGCCCCGACCTGGCCATCGACACCCTGCCCGGCGAGGCCTTCCACCGGCTCTGCGCCAGGTTGCGGAACCAGGGGGAGGTCGTCAAGGTCCGCTACCTGGATGCCCCGGCGCTCCTGTTCACCACCAACGACACCGTCGTGGCCGCGTTCCGCGACAACGAGCGTTTTCCCGCCGGCGCCCACTACGAGATCGTGATCGAGCCGGTCCAAGGGCGCACCTTCGAGAGCATGGACGGCGACGACCACAACCTGTACCGGCGGCTGGCCCAACCGGCGTTCCGGTCCCGGGCGATCGACCGCTTCGACGCCGGGGGCCTCGCCGCCACCGCCCACCGGGTCGTCGACCGGTTCGCCGAGAACGGTGCGGCCGACCTGATGGCCGACTTCTGTGCCGTCTTCCCGTTCTGGGTGATCGCCGCCAAGTTGGGCCTGCCACCTGCCGATCACGAGCAGCTGCGCCGCTGGTCGTTCGACCTGCTCGGCTTCCACCGCGATCCCGGGCCGGCCATGGCCGCCCGCGCCGAGTTCGACGAGCACCTGGCGCCGCGATTCGATGAACGGCGACGACACCCGACCGACGACGTCCTGTCGGCGATGCTCCATCACGAGGTGGACGGTCGGCGACTCACCGACGAAGAGGTCGCCTCCCACATCCGCATGTTCTTCGCCGCCGGGGCCGCCACCACCTACCACGCCATCGGCAACCTGCTATCCGTTCTGTTCACCCTCCCCGGGATCCACCACCTGGCCATGACCGACCACGCGTCGCGGCCGGCGATCGTCGAGGAGCTGCTCCGCTTCGAACCGCCTCTCGGCGTCCTCCCCCGCATCGCCACGATCGACACGACCTGGCGCGGTATCGACATTCCGGCGGGCTCCTTGCTCCTGTTCGGGGTGGCGTCGGCCAACCGGGACCCGGCGGTCTTCGACGATCCCGACACGTTCCGGATCGACCGCCCGCCGGGTCCCGTCATCTCCTTCGGCTCCGGGCCCCACTTCTGCCCGGGGTCCCACCTGGCCCGTCGGGAGTTGGCCGTGGCCTTGGACGTCCTGCTCGAACGCCTTCCCAGGCTGCGGTCCGCCGACCCGGACGGGCTGTCTCCCGAAGGATCGACCCTCCGGGCTCCCCGAAGCGTCCACGCCGCCTGGGGCTGATCCGGTCCCCGGCGGCCGGTACCGTGTCGACATGGGCACTGCCGATCTGGTCCTGGGTGTCGACCTCGACGGGGTGTGCGGCGACTACACGACGGCCTTCCGGACCGTGGTCGCCACCGAACTGGGCGTCGACGAGAGCGCCTTACCGCTGGAACGCGGCTGGGATTTCGCCGAATGGGGTCTGTCGCCGGAGGAGTTCCAGCGCCTCCACACCCTCGCCGTCAACGAACACCGGATGCTCCGGAACATGCCGGTCTTCGACCACGCTGCCGAGGTGCTGTGGCGCCTCTCGGATGCCGGGGTCTGGATCCGGGTCATCACCCACCGCCTCTACGTCAACTGGGGCCACGCCACGGCCATCGCCGACACCGTCGAGTGGCTGGACCAGGCCCGGATCCCGTACCGGGACATCTGCTTCCTGGGCGCCAAACCCGAGGTCGAGGCGGACATCTACATCGACGACGCTGCCCACAACGTCGAGGCCCTCCGCGACTCGGGCAACACGGTCATCGTGTTCGATGCCCCCTACAACCGGCATCTTCCCGGCCCCCGGGCCACCGACTGGCTGGACTGCGAACAGCGCATCCTGGAGTTGGCCGCGGCCATGGGTCGGGAGATCCAGGTTCAGCTGCCCGGCCTCGGCGCCGGCACCGACCGCCTGGCCGGCGCCTGACCGTCCGGGCGACCCGCTCAGCGGCGCCGAAACTTCGGCGTCCGCTTCTCAGCGAAGGCCCGCGGGCCCTCGGTGGCATCGTCGGAACTGAACACCGCCATCCCGTACTCCTGCTCGTGGGCGAAGGCCTCGGCCTCGGTCATCCCCGACGTCTCCCGTAGCGTGCGCAACACGGCCTCGACGGCCAGCGGGCCGTTGGCGGCCACCGTGTCGGCGATCTCCCGGGCTCGGGCCAGCGCCGTACCGTCGGGCACCACGTGGCCGACCAGACCCAGCGCCTTCGCCTCGGCCGCCGACACGTGCCGTCCGGTCAACAGGATGTCGGCCGCCTCGGTGTAGGGGATCTGCCGGGCCAGGCGGACCGCCGATCCCCCCATCGGGTACAGCGACCACCGGACTTCCGAGACCCCGAACATGGCGCTCTCCCCGGCCACACGGATGTCGGTGCCCTGCAGGATCTCGGTACCGCCGGCGATGGCGGTACCTTCGACGGCGGCGATGACCGGAACCCGGGGGTGGCAGGTCTTGAGCAGGCCGTCGTAGATGAACCCTGAGCCCTCACGCTCCATGCGCCCGGCCACGTCGTAGTCGTCGGTTGCATCGGCGTCGCCGGCCATGGCCCGCAGGTCCATGCCGGCCGAAAAGTGGTCGCCGGCCCCGGTGAGCACCACGACTCGGATGTCCATCTCGTGGTCGACCATGTCCCAGACGTCGGCCAGACGGGCGAACATGGCCAGGGTCATGGCGTTCCGTCGCTGGGGACGGTTCATCGTGACGGTCAGAATGGGGCCGTCCCGCTCGACGAGGAGATCGGACATGACCGGTGCCCCGCTCAGCCCGCGTCGACGGCGAAGGCGGCCCGGGCCACCTCCAGGTCGGCGGGGCCGGTGATGCCGATCCACTGCTCGTCGCTGCGGACCACCTCGATCTCGAGCAGGCCCTGGGACCGCTGCTCGTCGAGAGCCTCGGGAAGTAGGAACTCGGCCGACGGATCGTCGCTGTAGAGGTGGTGGAAGGTCACCCACTGGCCGCCGAGCCGATCGACGGCCGCCGCCGGAAGCCCCCACAGGTTCATCGACACCGGCTCTGTCGCCGCCAGCGAACCCGGCGGATCGTCGGCGACGATGCCGTCACCCTCCCGCCGGATGCCATGGGTCTCGACCAGTTCGACCAACCGGTCGCCGTCTACCCGGCACACGCCTCGAGACACCGGGCCCGACGCCGACAGCGTGTGCCCCAACTCGAAGGCGACCAGCACCGCCCGCTCGCCGCCTCCGCTGCACATGGCGTCCACAGCCCGCTGGATGCCGGTCGGACCGTAGTGGTCGTCGGCGTTGATGATGATCGCCGGTCCCGACAGGGCGTCAGCGGCGCTGAGCACGGCGTGCCCGGTCCCCCACGGCTTGGCCCGATGGGGTCCGAACACATCCTGGTGGACGACGGTGACCACAGTGATGTCGCCGTGCTGGCGGTGGAGATGTGCGGCCAACGCCTCGTCCAGGTCGGTGCGGGCGATCACAACTACCCCGCCGAGGCCCAGGGATACGGCGTCGCGGATGGCGTAGTCCAGGAAGGCCTCACCGTCGGGCCCGACGTCGATCAACTGTTTGGTGCCACCGAAGCGGGAACCCAACCCGCCGGCCATGACGACCAGGGTGATGTCGGCCGGAGTGTTCACCTCGGCTCAGTCCGCGGCGGCGTTGGGTGCCCGGTCGCCCCGGAGGAACGCGTCCCGGGCCTCGTCGCCGTGCCCCTGCAGGTTCAGTTCGAAGGTGAACCCCTGTTCGAAGCGGTAACTGGTGAGCACGTCGACCGGGTCGATGCCGTTCAGGCTCTCCTTGGCCGCCCGGATGACCTGCCCGTTCTTGGCTGCGATCACTCCGGCCACCCGCTGCGCGGTGCCGGCCAGCTCGTCGGCTGGCACCACCTCGAGCACCGACCCGAAAGCGCGGAGTTCCTCAGCGGTGGCCGGCTCGCAGCTGTAGAGCATCCAGCGGGCCCGATGGGCGGGCACCAGACGGTGCAGATGGGTGGCGGCACCGAGGGCCCCGTTGTCGACCTCGGGCAACCCGAAGGCCACGCCCTCGGCGGCCACGATCACGTCGGCATTGCCCACCAACCCGATCCCGGTCCCCAAGCAGAAGCCGTTGACGGCGGCCACGACTGGCACCGGGCACTCGTAGACGGCGCGGAAGGCCTCGAAGCACGAACGGTTGGCCTCGACCACCCCCTGATGGCCCGGCAGCTGCTGCATCTCCTTGATGTCGACCCCGGCACAGAACCCCCGCCCGGTCGCCGTCAGCACGACGGCCCGCACGTCACTGCGGGAGCGGTACCCGTCGAGGATGTCGGCGACCCCGTAGGTGTCGGCGATGTTGAGCGCGTTGACCGGCGGGTTGTCCATGACGACGGTCGCCACCCCGGCGTCGATCGTCTCGTGGAGGGCCATGCTCGGACCCTACCTCCGAACCAGCACCGACGAGCCGTGCCCGAACAGGCCCTGGTTGGCGGTCACGCCGACCCGAGCCCCCTCGACCTGGCGCCCGCCGGCCTGCCCGCGCAGTTGCCAGGTCAGCTCGCAGACCTGGGCGATGGCCTGGGCGGGCACCGCTTCGCCGAACGCGCCCAGCCCGCCGCTGGCGTTGACGGGAATGCGTCCACCGATGCTGGTCGCCCCCGACCTGATGAGGGATTCGGCCTCGCCGACCTCGCACAGGCCCAACTGCTCGTACCAGTCCAGTTCCAACGCCGACGACAGGTCGTAGACCTCGGCCAGATCGACGTCCTCGGGGCCGACGCCGGCCTCCTCGTAGACCCGGGCGCCGATCGACTCCTTGAAGCCCAGTTCGGGGGCGTCTACGGCGGCCGCAGAGTCAGTGGCCAGGTACGGAAGGTCGATGACCGTGTCGGGATAGGTGGGGGTCACCGTCGAGATGCCTCCCACCCGCACCGGGTCGGCCACACCGAGGGAGCGGGCGTAGTCCAGCGAGCTGACCACGATGGCGGCTCCGCCGTCGCTCGTGGCGCAGATGTCGAGCAGCCGCAGCGGATCGGAGACCACCGGCGAGTTGGCGACGTCGTCGACGCCGTACTCCTTGGGGAAGCGGGCGTTCGGGTTGTGTACGCCGTGACGGCTGTTCTTGGCCTTCACCATCGCGAAGTCCTCGGCGGTCGCCCCGTGCAGGGCCATACGGCGGCGGGCGTGGAGGGCGAAGTACACCGGGTTGGTGGCCCCGACGAGGTGGAAGCGCAGCCAGTCGGTGTCGTCGGGGCGCTTGCCTTCGTTGGGAGCCAGGAAGCCCTTCGGGGTGGTGTCGGCACCCACCACCAGGGCCACGTCGCAGGCCCCGGAGAGGATCTGCCCGCGGGCCACGCTCAGCGCGGTGGCCCCCGATGCACAGGCGGCGTAGGAACTCGCCACCTGGGCGCCGTTGAAGCCGAGCGCCCGGGCGAACGTGGAGCCGGCGACGTACCCCGGGTATCCGCACCGCACGGTGATGGCCCCGGAGACGAAGCCGACGTCGGTCCAGGCCACGCCGGCATCGCCGATTGCCTCCCGGGCGGCATGGACCCCGTAGTCCACGAAGTTGCGTCCCCATTTACCCCACGGATGCATGCCCACACCCAGGATGGCGATGTCGTCCACGGTGCTCGCCTCGTTGCTCATTGGACCGGCCGCCACCGCCACGTCATGTAGTCGTGGTCGTCGTCGCTGTAGAGCGTGCCCAGGACCAACTCGACCTCCTGGCCGACGTGCAGGTCGTCGACCGTCCAACCCGGTGCCACCTGACCCAGCACGACCATGCGTTCCTCGGCCAGCTCGACGGCTGCCACCACGACGGGCTCATAGGGTTCGGTCACGATGAACGGCGGCGGCGGCGGGTATTCGCTGTTCGTGTACGACCAGATGGTGCCGGTGCGGCTCAACAGCACCTCGTCGACGTCGCCGGCCGGCACCCGGGGGTCGGCGCCGCCCAGGTCCCGAGGGAAACAGTAGCCGCCGGCACCGCTGAGCCGACCACCGATCAGGTGCGGTTGGTCGTCCATGGTGAACAGGCCCTCCACCGCGGCCACCCGCTGCCTGGTCTGTCGTCCGTCACCCACGAGGCTTCACCCATCCGACGTCTGCGTTCCGCCGCCATTGTATGACGGACCGTCAGATTCGACCCCACCCGGATCACCCGGTGCCGGCGAGCGGCCCGATCCCTACGACCGCCGAACCGCTGCCTTCCCGGCCACCGTCACGACGGCCGACAAGTACTGGCCGCCGGTTGGGCGCATCGACGCCGCCCACGGCGACAAGAACCTGGTGTGCGCCTGCCCCGACATCAACGATTACGCCTGAGACGCTCCGCCACCGGATTCCTCATCCCGGATGGCCGGCTTGTACGGTCGCCCCGATGACCTCCACGGCCCAGAGTTCCCCCGACGTGGACCAGGAGTTCCGCGACCGGGTCACCGCGTTCCTCGACGCCCACTGCCCCGGCACGGGTACCGCGGCCGACGACCCTGAAGGCGTCGACGCGGCCAAGGCGTTCCAGGCCGCCCTCGCCGACGCCGGCCTGGCCGGGTTGGCCTACCCGTCCGAGTTCGGCGGCGCCGGCCTCACCAAGGCCCATCAGGAGGCCTTCGACCGGGCAGCCGCCGACTACCCCCTCCCGAACGCGGCCCTGTCGATCTCCCACGGTATGTGCCTGCCCATGCTCAACCAGTTCGGCACCGACGATCAGAAGCGTCGCTATCTGACCGACTGCATCCGCGGCACCACCATCTGGTGCCAGATGTTCTCCGAGCCGGGTGCCGGTTCGGACGTGGCAGGCCTGGCCACCCGGGCCGTGCGCGACGGCGACGAGTGGGTCGTCAACGGTCAGAAAGTCTGGACCTCAGGTGCCCACTACTGCGACCACGGCATCGTCGTCGCCCGGACCGATCCCACCCTGCCCAAGCACCAGGGCCTCACCATGTTCATCGTCGACATGCACGATCCCGGGGTCGAGGTACGACCCCTACGCCAGATCTCCGGGGCCAGCGGCTTCAACGAGGTGTTCTTCACCGATCTACGGATCCCGGCGGATGCCCAGCTGGGCGACCTCAATCAGGGTTGGAACCTGGCCGTGGCCATGCTCATGTTCGAACGGGTCTCCATCGGCGCCGGGGGCGGTGCCCTCAACGCCAAGCGCTCCCCTCGGCTCATCAAGCTGGCCCGCACGCTGGGCCGCGACGACGATCCGGTCATTCGCCAGGGCCTGGCCGACCTCTGGATCAAGGAGGAGATCAAGGACTACATCGGCCGACGGATCCGGACGGCAGTGGCCGCCGGACGCGTGCCCGGCCCCGAAGGGTCGATCGCCAAGCTCAACGGGGCGATCATCGCCCGCACGGCCCGGGACGTCACCATGGATCTGGTCGGCGCGTCGGGCCAGGCGTGGATGGCCGACGACCCCAGTGGCGCTGTGTGGGCCACCACGTGCGTGAGCGTCGCCGGGGTCAGCATCGCTGGCGGCACCGACGAGGTACAGCGCAACATCATCGGTGAGCGGGTCTTGGGCCTCCCCAAGGAACCCGACCCGTACAAGGGTGCGGCCTGGGAAGACGTTCCCCGGAGTTAGGACCGGCGTGTTCATCGACCTCACCGACGCCCAGCGGACTCTGCAGGCCGAACTGCGCACCTACTTCACCGAGCTGATGACGCCCGAGATGAAGCAGAAGGTGGCCCGGGCCGAGTTCGCCGAGAACCCCGAGTACAAGGCGCTCATCCGAAAGATCGGCGCCGACGGCTGGCTGGGTGTGGGCTGGCCCTCGGAGTACGGCGGCAAGGACTTCACTCCGGTCGAGCAGTACATCTTCTTCAACGAGTCTCAGGCCGCGGGCTGCCCCATCCCGTTCCTCACCACCAACACCGTCGGACCGACCATCCGCCAGTTCGGCACCGACGCCCAGCGGGACTTCTTCCTGCCCAAGATCCTGGCCGGCGACATGCACTTCTCGATCGGCTACTCCGAACCCGGGGCCGGCACCGACCTGGCGTCGCTGCGGACCCGGGCCGTGCGGGACGGCGACCAGTGGATCATCAACGGGCAGAAACTGTTCACCAGCATCGCCTACAACGCCGACTACATCTGGTTGGCCGCCCGCACTGACCCGGATGCCCCGGGCCACAAGGGCATCACCATGTTCCTCGTCGACACCGACGACCCGGGCTTCAGCATCCAGCCGTTCGAGACCTTCGGCCCCACCCACACCGCGGCCACCTTCTACGACAACGTCCGGGTCCCCGACACCATGCGGGTCGGCGACGTCAACGGCGGCTGGGGGCTCATCACCAACCAGCTCAACCACGAACGGGTCTCGCTGTTCGCCGCCGGCCGCCTCGTCCGCCAGGTCGACGCCGCCCTCGACTGGGCCCGCAGCACCGTGCTGGCCGACGGGCGCCGGGTCATCGACCAGGAATGGGCCCGGGTGGCGCTGGCCGAGTGCCGGGCCCTGGCCCGCCACCTCGAGTTGATGAACTGGTACGTGGCCGTCGAGAACACCCACGGCCGCATGAATCCCGCCGACTCGTCGTCGGTCAAGGTTCACGGCTCCGAGTCGATGCACCGGATCTTCACCCTGTTGATGCAGGTCTTCGGCGCCACCGGACACCTCGCCGCCGGCTCGCCGGGTGCCGTCCTGGCCGGCGAGATCGAATCCTCGTTCCGGGCCGTCTGGGTCCTGACGTTCGGCGGAGGCACCAACGAGATCCAGCGAGACATCATCGGCGGAGCCGGGCTGAAGCTCCCACGCGAGCGGCGACGGAAGTAGGCCGGGTGGACTTCTCCTTCGACGAGGCACAACAGGCGGTGGCCGACCTCGCCCACCGGATCATGGGCGACCGCCTCGACCAGGAACGGCTTATGGCCATCGAGGCCGAGGGCCGGTGGTTCGACGCCGACCTGTGGGCCGAGCTGGCTGCCGCCGGGCTGACCGGCATCCACCTGTCCGAGGACGTGGGCGGCGCGGGCCTCGACCTCGTCGCCCTGGCCGCGCTGCTCCACGCCCAGGGCACCCATGTGGCACCGCTGCCGCTGCTGCCCACCGGGATCGCCGCCCTCGCCGTCGACACCTGGGGAACCGGCGAACAGCGAAACCGCCTCCTGCCCGGGGTCGCCGACGGCTCGCGGATCCTCACTGCCGCCGTCCAGGAGCCGCTCGACGACCGGCTCACCCATCCGTCGACCCGCTTCGACGGTGCTTCGGTCCACGGGGTCAAGGAGGTCGTCGAGTTCGCCCGGGCCGCCTCCCACGCCGTCCTCACCGTCGACGGCCCCACCGGTCCCGGCCTGGCATTGGTCGCCCTGGACGGGCCGGACATCACCGTGGAGGTCGGCCACTCCACCCGTGGCGACGAAGCGGCCCGGATCACCTTCGACGGTGCTCCGGCCGAGGCCCTCGGCGGCTCGCCGGCCTGGCTGATCGACCACCTGCGGGCTGCCATCTGCGCCACCCAACTCGGCGTGACCGAGGCGGCGCTGCGGCTCACCGCCGCCTACACCAGTGAGCGGGAGCAGTTCGGCCGACCCATCGCCACCTTCCAGGCCGTCACCCAGCGCCTGGCCGACCAGTTCATCAACGTCGGCGGCATCCGGTTGGCCACCTGGTCGGCGGCGTGGCGGCTTTCCCAAGGCCTCGACGCCACCGAGGATCTGCTGGTCGCCAAGTGGTGGGCATCGGAACGGGCCACCCACGTCGCGCACGCCACCCAGCACTGCCACGGCGGCATGGGCGTCGCCCGCGACTACCCCCTGCACCGCTACACCCTCTGGAACATCCACCTCACGTCCTCGCTCGGCGCCGGCAACCAGACCCTCCGCACGCTCGGAGGATGGCTCGCCGACGCGTGACCCCGCGGACCGTGCCCCACCACGACCTCCTCATCATCGGGGCGGGCTCCGGCAACTCGATCATCGGCCCCGAGCACGACGGGATGGACGTGGCCATCGTCGAGCCTTGGGAGTTCGGCGGCACCTGCATGAACCGCGGGTGCATCCCGTCCAAGATGTTCGTCCATGCCGCCGACCTGGCCCTGTCGGCACGGCGAGCCCCCGCACTCGGCGTCCACACCACCTTCGACGGGGCCGACTGGCCGGCCATCCGCGACCGGGTGTTCGGCCGCATCGACCCCATCGCCGCCTCGGGCCGGGCCTACCGCCACTCGCTCGACCACGTCACCGTCTACGAGCAGGCGGCCCGCTTCATCGGCGACCGCCGCCTGCGGATCGGCGACCACGAGGTCACCGCCGACCAGATCGTCGTCGCCGCCGGCGCCCGGTCGACCGTCCCTGACATTCCCGGTCTGGCCGCCACCCCGTTCCAGACCTCCGACACCGTCATGCGCCTCGACGAACTGCCGGACCGGCTGGCGATCGTCGGCGGCGGCTTCATCGCCGTCGAGATGGCCCACGTCTTTTCCGCCCTCGGCAGCCAGGTCACCATCGTGCACCGGGGCGACCTGCTGCTCCGAGGAGCCGACGAGGACCTGCGCCGCTGTATCACCGCCGCCTACGCCGACCGCATGGACGTCCGGCTCGGCGCGGCGCCGATCACCGTCGACCACGCCGGGTCGTTCACCGTCAGCCTGCCCGATGACGTGACCATCGAGGCCGACCAGTTGCTGATCGCCACCGGCCGGCGCCCCAACACCGACACCCTCGACGTGGCCGCCGGTGGCATGACGACCACAGGACAGGGGCATCTCGTGACCGACCAGTATCTGCAAACCGACGCCCCCGGCGTCTGGGCGCTCGGCGACATCACCAACCCGGTCCAGCTCAAGCACACCGCCAACCAGGACGCCCGCATCGTGCGCCACAACCTCGCCCACCCCGACGACCTCCGGTCGGTGGACCGCACGCTGGCCCCGTACGCCGTGTTCGGCCACCCCCAGATCGCCACCGTCGGCCCCACCGAGGCCGACCTGGTGGCCGCCGGCCGTCCGTACCTCGTAGCCAACCGTCCGTACGCCGACACCGCGTACGGCTGGGCCATGGAGGACACCACCGGGTTCGTCAAGCTGCTGGCCGACCCCGACGACCGCCGCCTCCTCGCCGCCCACATCATCGGCCCCCAGGCACCGACGCTGATCCAGCAGCTCATCCAGGGCATGGCGGCCGGACAGACCGTGGACGAGATGGCGGCCGACCAGTACTACATCCACCCGGCCATGCCCGAGGTCGTCGAACAGGCCCTGCTCGAGTTCTGATCGCCCGGCCCCATCGGCCATGATCGTCGCGACCACAACACCGGAGGGAACGCCATGGAGGATCTACGCGGGAAGGTCGCCGTCATCACCGGCGGCGCCTCGGGCATGGGGCGGGCCTTCGCCGAGCGGTTCGCGGCCGCCGGGATGCGCCTGGCCCTGGCCGACGTCGAGGAGCCGGTCCTCGACGCGACCGTCGACGAACTACGGGCCGGCGGGGCCGAGGTCATCGGCGTCCGGTGTGACGTGTCGGACCTGGCGTCGGTCGAGGCCTTCGGCCGACAGGTCGAAGAGGCCTACGGCGGCGCCCATCTGCTGTGTCTCAACGCCGGAGTCGCGGCCTCCAAACACATCGCCGACATGTCAGTCGGAGAATGGGAATGGGTGCTCGGCGTCAACCTGTTCGGCATCGTCCACGGGCTCGACGTGTTCCTCCCCGGCCTCCTGGCCCAGGACGACGGTCACGTCGTCATGACGGCGTCGGTGGCCGGCCACACCTCCCACGCCAGCCTGTCGGCCTACAACGCGTCGAAGCACGCCACGGTCACCATCGCCGAGACCCTCGATGCCGAATGCCGGGCCACCGACTCCAACGTCGGCGTGTCGTGCCTGTGCCCCGGATTCGTCGCCACCAACATCTTCATCTCCGACCGCAACCGTCCCGAAGCGCTGACCGACCCCTTGGCCGAACCCATCAGCGCCGAGGAGGCCGCCCGGCGGGATGCCGTGATGGAGTACATGCAGGCCAACGCGGTCCGCCCTGCAGCCGTCGCCGACATGGTCCACGACGCCGTGGTGGACAAGACGTTCTGGATCTTCACCGACGACGACCACGTCGCGGTCATCGCCAAGCGCCACGACGAGATCCAGCACCGCCGCAACCCGTCGGCCCAGTCGTTGATGCCCGACTTCTAGCCGGCCCCACCCACCGCCGTTTCGGCGGTCACACGTGCCCACGCGTAGTCGGTCTTGCCGTTCGGGCTGCGCTCCACCCGGGGGACGACCACGATCCGCTTCGGCACCTTGTAGCCGGCCAGATGGGCCCGCACCCCATCCCGCAATGCCGCCTCCACGTCACCGGCGGCCTCGACTCCGGGCTCCAGTTCGACCACCGCGGTGACCGCCTGACCCCACCGGTCGTCGGCCAGGCCGACCACGTTGGCGTCGCGCACCGACGCCAGTTCCTTGAGCGCCTCCTCGACCTCCTCCGGGTACACCTTCTCACCGCCGGTGTTGATGCAGGCCGAACCACGGCCGAGCAGGGTGATCGTGCCGTCGGCCTCGACGGTTGCGTAGTCGCCGGGAATCGACCAACGACGCCCGTTGACCGTCGGAAACACCGCCGCCGTCTTGTCGGGATCCTTGTAGTAGCCGAGGGGCAGCGGATACCCCAGAGCCACCCGACCCCGCTCCCCCGACCCGGGCGCCACCTCCCGGTCGTCGTCGGTGAACACCGTGGTGTGCTCACCCAGGGCGAAACGGGCCGTGCCCCGCTCCGAACCCTTGGTGGAGACCTGCCGCGCCATCCCCGCCCCCTCGCTGGACCCGAGGGCATCGACGATCGTGCACGGGTGATGGGCCAGCAGTCGCTCCTTCACCGGGGCGCTGAAGATCACCCCCGAGGACAGCACCAGCCGCAACGACGAGAGGTCGGGCATGGCGTCAGCGGCCGCCGCCCGGTCCAGCGCCTCGACCATCGGCTTGGTGAAGGCGTCGCCGACCACCGTGGTCATGGTGATGCGCTCCCGCTCGACGACCTCCCAAAGTTCGTCGGCATCGAACGACCGGGCCGACAGGGTGGCCAGCATCCCGCCGTGGGTCAGGGTGGCCAACGCCGGCAGGCCCGATGTGCCGTGCATCAGGGGGGCTCCACAGAGTTGTCGGATCTCCTGGCCGACAGCCAGGACCCGCTCGGCGGTGGCCGCCGCCTCGGCCGGCGTCGTCGGCACGGCCTCGCCGAACGGCCGGAAGGTGTTCTCCATCATCCCCAACAGGTTGGTGTGGTCCCACATCACCGCCTTGGGCATCCCCGTCGTCCCACCGGTGTAGAGGAACCAGAGGTCGTCGCCGCTGCGGTTGATGGGGGGCATGGGGTCGGCGGCCGCCGCCACCTCGTAGTCGACGGCCCACGGCGGGACGTCGTCACCCCCGACCTGGACGGCCACCCGGAGCCCGGGGCACCGGTCGCGCACCGCAGCGACCCGGTCGGCGAGGTCGGCGTCGAACACGATCGCCTCGGCGTCGGAATTGTCGAGGATGTAGGCCAACTCGTCGTCGACGTACCGGTAGTTGACGTTGGCCGGCACCCCGCGGATCTTGAACGCGGCGAACTGGGCTTCCGGGTACTCGGCGCCGTTGTACAGGAACAGGGCCACCTTCGAGCCGGCACCCAGCCCGTGGGCCGTCAGGGTGGTGGCCACGCCGGCCGCCCGCCGTTCGAATCCCATCCAGGAGGTGCGTCGCCCATCCACAGCCAGGGCGGGCCGGCCCCCCGCCACGTCGGCCACCGCCTCCCATGCGGTGGCGAGGTTCAACGAGGTGCTGGTCACGGCGGGAAAGGTAGCAGCGGCAGCCCACTCCTAATGGTCCCGGGCCGAGCCACCCCTCCCCCTATGCTCGGGCCCGTGAGCAGCACCTACGGACACCTCTTCCGCATAGCCACCTGGGGCGAGAGCCACGGCGGCGGTATCGGCGTCGTGGTCGACGGCTGCCCGCCCCGCCTCGAGTTGACCGCCGAGGACCTCCAACGCGACCTCGACCGGCGACGGCCCGGCCAGAGCCGGCTCACCACCCAGCGGGACGAGGCCGACACGGCCGAGATCCTGTCCGGCGTGTTCGAGGGCCGCACCCTGGGCACCCCCATCGCGGTGCTGGTCCGGAACGCCGATGCCCGGTCGGGGGCCTACGGCCATCTCAAGGACGTCTACCGACCGTCCCACGCCGACTTCACCTACGACGCCAAGTACGGCGTACGCAACTGGCAGGGCGGTGGCCGGTCCAGCGCCCGGGAGACCATCGGCCGGGTGGCGGCCGGCGCCGTCGCCCGACGCCTGCTGTCCGAGGTCGCCGGAATCGAAGTGCTGGCCTGGGTGTCCCAGATCCACACCATCGGCTCGGCGGTCGACCCGGCCACCGTGACCCTCGCCGAGGTCGAGGCCGACCCGACCCGCTGCCCCGATCCCGAGGCGGCAGCGGCCATGACGTTCGCCATCGACGACGCCCGCCGCAACGGCGACTCCCTGGGTGGCATCGTCACCTGCGTGGCCCGCAACGTGCCTCCCGGCCTCGGCGAGCCGGTGTTCGACCGACTCGAGGCCGATCTGGCCAAGGGCATGCTGTCGCTACCCGCGGCCAAGGGGTTCGACGTCGGCAGTGGCTTCGATGCCGTCACCATGACCGGGCTGGCCCACAACGACCCGTTCGTCGCCGGCCCCGACGGGCCCTTGACGGCCACCAACCGTTCAGGCGGCGTGCAGGGCGGCATCTCCAACGGTGCCGACGTCGTGTGCCGGGTGGCGTTCAAGCCCACGGCCACCATCGCCTCGGCCCAGGACACGGTCGATACCGACAACCGACCGGTCACCCTCGAGGCCAAGGGCCGCCACGATCCCTGCGTGCTGCCCCGCGCCGTTCCCATGGTCGAGGCGATGGCTTTGTTGACCCTCGCCGACCACTGGCTGCGCCAGGCCGCCGTCGACGTCATTCCTTCCTGATCCCGAACCGGACCTCTGCGTCGACCCGACCTACACTCGCGGCGCGTCCACGACACTTGGAGGCCCGATGGCCGAGCCCGTGACCTCACCCGATTTCGGCGAGCGTCCGATCTTCTACGACATCCCGACGTTCGACGATGTGGAGAGCGAACGCCGCCACCGCAAGGAGCGCCTGGCCGCCGCCTTCCGGATCTTCGGCAAGTTCGGGTTCAGCGAGGGGGTGGCCGGCCACATCACGGTGCGGGACCCCGAGTTGACCGACGCCTTCTGGGTGAACGCCTTCGGCCAGCCGTTCAACGACATCCGAACCTCCGATCTGCTGCTCGTCTCACACACCGGCGAGATCCTGGAGGGTGACTATGCGGTCAACCAGGCGGCGTTCGCCATCCACTCCGGGATCCACATGACCCGGCCCGACGTGATCGCCGCCGCCCACTCCCATTCCCTGCACGGCAAGGCGTGGTCGTCGCTCGGACGGATGCTCGACCCCATCACCCAGGACGCCTGCATCTTCTACGGCAATCACGTGCTGTTCGACGACTACACGGGGGTGGTCAACGATCCCGAGGAAGGCAAGCGCATCGCCTACGCCCTGGGCGACATGCGGGCCGCCATCCTGCGCAACCACGGCCTGCTCACCGTCGGCCAAAGCGTCGACGAGGCCACCTGGCTGTTCGTCACCATGGAACGCTCCTGTCAGGCCCAGCTGCTGGCCGAGGCGGCCGGCACCCCGGTGCTGATCGACCATGACGTCGCGACCCACACCCAGGGCATCAACGGCAACCCGTTCGCCGGCTGGTTCAGCGCCCAGCCGCTGTTCGACCGGATCCTGCAGGAGTGCCCCGACCTGGTGAACTGAGCCGCCTCAGCCCACGAACGGGAGGGGGACGACCCGGGCACCTCGGCCACACGGAACCGCCCCACGACGGCGGCCTCCGGGCTGACGGCGGCGAGTCGTTCCCTCGATGCCGGCCCCTCGACGGCGATCAGGGCCCGGTCGGCACCCAGGTCGACGGCCTCGGGCAGCGCCGCGGTCACCCCGTCGGTGTTGGCGGCGTTGGGCATGATCCAGAACCGCTCCTCGTCGAGTCACCAGACGATGATGTCGTCGACCACCGACTTGTCGGCCTCGTCGAGGAGGTGGGTGTATTGGGCCTGACCGGGCCGGATCCGGCGCAGATCGTTCGACAGCGTCGACTGGAGGGTGTCGAACGCGTCGGTGCCATCCAACTCGAGGGTGCCGAGGTGGCTCACGTCGAACAGCGCCGCTCCCCGACGACCGTAGCGGCACGAGCGCCGCTCAGGCGGCGTGGGTGGTGAAGAGCCGCTCGATGTCCCGTTGGTAGAGGATGCGGACCTCGATATCCGGGTGTTGCTCCCGGAGGCGCCGCACCTTGCGGTTCTTGCGGGTCACCAGCGACTGGCGCAGTGTGGTGACCTCGAGGTAGATGCCGTGGTCGGGCAGATGGAAATCTGGGGTGAACGCTGAGGTTGGATGGCCGTCGGCCCCGCGCTCCAGCACGAACGTCCGGGGCTCGTACTCCCAGGCAATGCCGTAGAAATCGAGGAGCTCGGCGACCCGCTGTTCGGATTCGTGGGCGAACGTCACCGGCTGACGCTCGGGATGCAACGGGTGGACGTCGGCCATCGAATCGGTGTCGGCCTACTCGCCGACCGCCCGACGGTCCGGGTCACCGGAGGCGGCTCGGCCTTCGGGGTATAACTCGATGATCTTGGTGTCGATCTCGTCCTTGACGCAGGCCAGCGGAAGGATGTTGAGCACGCCCTGGCCCTTCTGGAGCAGGTCGATGATCTCGTCGCCGCTGCGGACCACCACCGAGCGTGTGCCGCTGATCACGAGGTTCACCTGGGTCACGTCCTCGTCGAGGTGCTCGGAGAGATAGCTGAACACCTCGCGGACCAACTCCAGCCGGATGCCGGCGTCAAGCAGGGACTTGACCGCCTTGAGCTCGAGGAGGTCGCGGTATGAGTAGCGGCGACGGCTGCCGCTGCCGGTGGCCTGGGCCAGCGAGGGCTTCACGAGGTCAGTTCGGGCCCAGTAGTCCAACTGCCGGTACGTGATGCCGACGATCTCGGCGGTCTTCTTGCCGCTGTAGCCCTCAGTGCTGTCATGCTCGGACATGTGGCGCGCTCCTTGGTCGTGACGACGGTGTCGAAGCCGATGATCCGCTCCCACCGGGTGGCGGGCAGATAACCAGCGTGGAACTACACCGCTGTGACTCCATCAGGGTAGGTCGGAAAACGGACCTCGGCAAGCATTTCGCGCCCAGCGCGCGGTGAGTTTCACCCAGCGTGGGTTAATCGCCGGCGAAGTCGTCGGGGTTCACGCTGTCCAGGAACTCCCGGAACTCCTCGACCTGCTCCTCGGCCACCGGCTCATCGTCATCGGTCGCCACGTACCCTGCGGCGTCGAGCACCTCCTCGGCGGCGAACACCGGCGAGCCGCTACGCACTGCCAGGGCGATGGCGTCCGATGGCCGCGCCGATACCGTCTCGACCCCGCTGGGGCCCCGGAGCACGATCTCGGCGAAGAACGTCTTGTCCCGCAGGTCGCTGACCACCACCTGCTCGATACGGCCGCCAAAGGTCTCGACCACCGTCGCCAGCAGGTCGTGGGTCATCGGCCGGGGCGGGGTCTGGCCGGCCAGGGCCAACCCGATCGCCGTCGCCTCGGGCAAGCCGATGAAGATCGGCAGGAGCCGGTCGCCATCGACCTCACGCAACAGGACGACAGGGGCGTTGGTCGGCAGCACCTCCTGGACACCCACGATGCGCATCTCGATCATCGGCTCATCGTCTCGTCGAGCCGGAAGGTCACGCCGAGGCCCCGTGCACGGCGAGGGTACGCTCCCCCACCAACTCGTGCACCACCTGATGTATCCCGTCCGGATCGGCGTCCAATGCGGACAGGTCCAGCTCGACGACGTCGGGAAGGTTCCGGAAGCATCCCTGATGGTCGATGCCGTAGCCGATGACGAAGGGCGAGGCCAGGTCGAATCCCACGTGGTCGATGGTCGCCGGCAGGACCCGTCGGGCCGTGCGGTCAAACAGCGTGCACACCCGGAGATCAGCCGGTTCGCGGTCACGCACGTGGCGGAGCAGGAAGTCGAGGCGGAAGCCGGTGTCGACGACGTCCTCGACCAGCACCACCTGACGGCCCGCCAGCTCGGTCTCGACATCACGGGTGAGTCGGACCCGGCCGCTGTCGGGGGCAAACGCCGACAACGCCATGAAGTCGATCCGAACGTCGCGGTGCACGTGGCGCACGAGGTCGGCCAGGAACGGCAGACAACCCTTCAGGACCCCGATGAACACCGCTCCGTCGTCGATGACGTCGGTCAGTTCGGCACCCAACTCGCGGACCCGGGTGGCCAGCTGATGGCGGTCGTGGAGCAGGCGGGGGGCGGGCATGGCGTCAGTCCCCCAGCCCGCCCAGCGACCGCCGCAGCATGATCTCGCGCAGACGGGCCCCGGCCTCGGTCAGCTCGTCGAGTTGCGCCCGCACCGCGGCCCGGGCCCGGTGGTCGTCGCGCATACGGGGCAACAGCACCTGTTCGAGCACCCCCGCCTCACGCTGTGCTGCCACCAGGTACATGCGGAGATGCCGGACGTCGAATCCCAGGGCGATGAACCGCTCTGCGAGGCGGGCGACGAGCAGGGCATCGTCGTCGTACACCACGGTGGATCCCGCGGCATGTCCCTGAATAAGCCCCAGGCGCTCGAGCTCACCGATCACCTCAGGTCCCACCCCGACCGCCCGGGCCAGCTCCTCGAGGCTCACGCTGACCGACCCGATGCCGGGCCGACGGGTCGTCCGCTCGCGGAACGGCCGAACGTCGCCGTCGGCATCCTCGGCCACCTCGGGGATGGCCCCGCCAGCCTCATCCAGCAGGTCGCGGATCACCTTCAGCGGAAGGAAGTGCTCGCGCTGCTGGCGCAGGATCCACTGCAGACGGGCTACGTCGTCCTCGGCGAACTGGCGGTACCCCGACGGTGTCCGATCCGGATCAAGCAACCCCTGGGCCTCGAGGAAGCGGATCTTGGACACCGTGATGTCTGGGAACTCGGGCTCGAGGCGGGCCAGCACCTCGCCGATCGACAGGGCCCGACGATCGGCGGGGGCCCTGTCGCCGGCCGGCTGCTCGCTCATCGACGCGCCGATCAGCCGGCCATGCCGTGGAAGAAGACCAGCCGGAAGCACCCGACCTGCAGCTCGTCGCCGTCGTGCAGTTCAGCTGCATCAATCCGCGACCGGTTCAGGTAGGTGCCGTTGAGCGACCCGACATCGCGGACCACGTACCGGTCGCCGGTGCGCTCGACCTCGGCATGTCGCCGGGACACCGTCACGTCATCGAGCAGAATGTCGGCCTTACCGTTGCGGCCGATCGTGGTGTGCTCGGCCTCCAAGCCGTAACGGGCCCCGGCCTTGGGGCCGGTCTCAACCACGAACAGTCCACAGTCCGTCGGGAACCGGACACGATCGTCCTCGTGGGGTACCAGGTCGGCGACCTCGAACACATCGGTGATCTCATCGTCGGTCGGGCGGAGGGCCATGCCGCAACCCGGGCAGAAGTTGGCGGACCCGTCCCGGGCCTGGCCACATGCGGGGCAACTGGTCGACGTCATAGCGGCCCTTCAACCCGCGCCCTCGACGAGGGCCCGGTAGGCCGCGCTGTCGAGAAGCCCGTCGAGGGCGGCCTCATCGTCGACGACCACCTCACAGATCCAGCCGTCACCGTACGGATCCTCGTTGATGCGTTCCGGGTTGGCCTCGAGCTCGTCGTTGACCACCGCCACCTCGCCGGACACCGGGGCGAACAACTCCGACACCGACTTGGTCGATTCGACCTCGCCGAACACCTCGCCGGCCGCCAGCCGGCCACCGGGGGTCGGCAGCTCCACGTAGACCACGTCACCAAGGGCGTCCTGAGCGTAATCGGTGATGCCGATCCGGACTCGGTCGCCGTCCGAGCGCACCCATTCGTGGTCGGTGGAGTATCGCAACCCCTCAGGAACGTTCATGACCCGAACCTACAAGATGCTCCGGCCGCCGCGCCGTCTCCGCCGTCGAACCCCCCGGTGCCATCAGCCGCCCACGGCGTTCCGGCGGGCATCACCCGCTGAGCGGAGCGCCCGGCGGGCCTCGGGCACGTACCCCAGACCCGACCACCAGGCGATGGCGAGACCGGGCAGACCGAACACCCATGCGGCCACGGCGAACCACTCGTGGGCGAACGCCGTCGACTCGCCGGCCAGGAAGCACGGGAAGGCCCACAGCAGGGCGAACGTCGCCGTCTTCCCCCACCAGGTCACGTCGATTCGTCGGACCCCAAGCGCCAGCAGCAACAGCGCTCCCAACCCGATCAACCCCTCGCGCACCAGGGTGGCCACGGCGAACCAGACCGGAACGGAACCGTCAACGATCATCGACGACACGGCGACCAGCAACAGCAGACGGTCGGCGGTGGGATCCAGGATCTTGCCAACCTCGGAAATCTGGTCGAAACGCCGGGCGATGTAGCCGTCAATCCAGTCGGTGGCCCCCAGCGCCCCGAACAGCAGGGCGGCATCGGTACGGTTGTCGGCGCCGAACAGCAACCACACGAACAGTGGGATGCACGCCAGCCGGATCAGGCTGATGACGTTGGGAACCGTCAGCACGCCTCCTGACCCCCCACGCCGCTCGTCGTCCTCACCGATCACGGCCGACAGCCTACGATCGACGGACCCCGCACCGACCGGTGCCGGCACCTTCGCCTCGACCAGGAGTACCCATGCCTTCGATCTTCACCAGGATCATGGACGGCGAGATCCCCGGACGGCTGATCTGGAACGACGACCACTGTGTGGCCATGGTCGACATCCGGCCACTCAACCGAGGCCACGTGCTGGTGATCCCCCGCACCGAGGTCGACCGGTGGACCGATCTCGACCCCGCGACGGCCGCCCACGTCTTCGAGGTCGCTCACGCCGTCGCCCAGGCCCAGCAGGAGGTCTTCGCTCCCCTGCGGGTCGGCCTGATGATCGCCGGATTCGAGGTCCCCCACACCCACGTGCACTGTGTCCCCATCGACTCGATGTCCGACCTCGACTTCGCCCAGGCCGATACCGCCGCCGACCCTGACGACCTGGACCTGGTCGCCGACGAGATGCGCGCCGCGTTGGCCGCCGCCGGTCACGGGTCGGTCATCTGAGGCTGCCGCACGTAGACCCGCACCCCGTCGCGTTCGAAGCGCTCCCTGAAATCCAGCACCGCCATCGCCCCGCCGAACGCCCGGACATCGGCATGGGGCCACCCCGAGGACTCGCCGTCGAACACGACCACGTCGATCCCTTCCACCGTCGCCGGATCAGGCAGGAAGGGAGTGCCGTCATCGAGTAGGCGGATGGTCTCCCGTTCCGCCATCAGGTTGAACACCGCGGGATGGGCCAGTACCCGGTCGTAATCATCGACGAAGCCGGTGGCCAACACCCGGGCCTGGTCGACGTCGTCCCGACGCCCCCAGTCCCACGGGTCCTCGTACGGCGTCGAGGCGGCATCGCGCACGAAGAACATCATCGCCGTGAGCGCCAGGACGGCCAGGACCCGGTGATCGACCAGCACCCGGTCGATCCCCCGGGAGCCGATGCGCATCAGGGCGTAGGTGGCGGCGATGAACACGAAGGCCAGTACGGCGACGTCCTGTTGCGGGTTGCCGAGGCCCCGCTCCGGGACGTCGGCAACCAGGTACAGGGCCAGCAGGGGCAGCACCGGGGCCACGTACCGGGGCCGGACGAGGGGCAGGAACAGCACCGGCCCGATGAGCAACAAGACCTTCTCGAAGCTGGTGCGGTCGAACATGTCCCCGACCACGGCCACCGGATCGCTCAGCATCCCCCCGATCACCCCGAGGAACCCATCGCCGTACGCATGGAATGCGTCGAGGTGCGGGTAGTGGCCGTCGCCCAGCGTCGGCTGCACCACCAGGGCCATGGCGAGGAACCACGACGTGCCGAAGGCGACCAGGGACCATCCGGGAACACGCCGATCCTCGGTGACCAGCACGAGGCCCAGCGCCATGACGGCGAGACCCAGGTCGGCCCGGGCCGACACCACCACCAGGGTGAGCAGGCCGACGGTCCACCACCGCTGTTTCTGGGCCTCGAGGTAGGCGGCGAAGAGCGCGGGCATCGCCAAGGCCTCGGGATGGAAGCCAGCCAGGTTCAGGTTGTGCACCGACGGATGGAGGCAGTAGGCCACGGCCAGCGCCGAGCACGCCCCGACGCGCAGGTTGGCCGACTGCCGGCCGATACGCCACAGCGGTACGACGGCCAGGGACAGCGCCACGGCCTGCACCACGAGCAGGGTCTCGGCCGTCGGGAACACGTCGGTCAGCCGGGCCACCAGCACGAAGACGAACGCCGCCTGGACGGCGAACACGTCGAGGCCCAGCTCGCTGACCACCGGGGTCATGTCCTGGTCCATGAGGTGCAGCGCCTGGAGGTGGAAGCCGAGGTGCGGACCCGTTCCGAGGTCGCGGTACCGGGCCAGCGCCAGAAGGGTCAACACCACCCCCAGCACCAGGGCGATGGCCCACGGCAACACCCGGTCCACGGCCCGGCTCTCGAGCCGCGCCTGCCAACGCAGGATCTCCATGTCGATACGGCGCCGGGCCGTGTGGACCCGGGTGACGACGTGCTCGCCCGTCCAGTCGATGGCCCGACCGCCGCGGGAGCGCCCGTCGCTCACCACAGGGACTCCTGACCGGGACCGGGCAGCGCCGCACCGTCGGGCGTCACTGGATCCACCAGATCGGCTCCCTTGATCCTGGCGTTGCCGACCCGGCGGTCGACCGGATGGCGGGCCAGCGTCCCGGCCGGGGCAGGGAGAAGCATCGGCTCGATGAGGTCCCGTTCCTCGATGTCCGGATCCAGCCACGTCGCCCAGGCATCGGGCGCCAGCACGGCCGGCATCCGATGATGGACGGCGGCGACATCGTCGCTGGCCGGCACGGTGATCACCGTGCAGCTCCGTACCGGCTGGTCATGTGGGGATGCAGGGTCGTCCCATGTCTCCCACAGGCCGGCCAGGGCCAGCGGCCGGGCGTCGGAACCGTGGATGAACCACGGCTGCTTGGGGGTACCGGCGGCCCACTCGTAGTAGCCATCGACCGGCACGAGGCACCGTCGGCGCTTCACCGCGGCGCGAAAGGACGGCTTGACCGCCACCGTCTCGGCCCGGGCGTTGAACGTGCGCTCCCCGAACGACGCGTCGGGTGCCCATGAGGGGACCAGGCCCCAGCGGGCCAGGCCCAGCGTGCGGTCACTCCCGGAATCCCACACGAGGGGCAGTTGCCGCGACGGGGCAAGGTTGTGGTCGGGGCCGGCGAGGGTCTCGGCGATGGCCGTCGCCCCCAGATACTCGGCGAACTCCTCCGGAGAGGATGCGATGACCACCCGGCCGCACATACGCCCACCGTACCGTCCGACGACGGACGCCTCGTCCCGCCGGGCCGGACCGCCGTCACTGCAGCGTGCACTGACCAGAGCCCGCCACACCCAGATCGACGGTGATTTCGTCGCCCGCAACGCCACCGAACACCGGGATCACGACGCCGGCGTCATCGGGATCGACGGCGATCACGCCACGGAGCGACAGGGATTCCCACCCCGGCTCGGAGAACTCCACGGCCACCCGGATCGCTTCGGCCCAGCCGCCGCCGCCTTCGACGTAGGCCACCTCCCCCTGGGGGAGGTCGACAGCCAGCATCACCACCGTGTCGCCGTGACAGGTCACGGACGCCGGCCGACCGGCAAGGCCGTCCGGGCACGTCCCGTCCTCGCCGATGGCCACCACGGCGTCCAACGGTCTGAGGCGGTGGTCGACAACCGATACCCGCACACACGACGTCGTGGCCCAGCCCGTTGGACCCAGGAGCGCCACCTGGCCGCCGTGGTGGCCGAACACCGTCGCCGCCACCACACCAGGGGCGAGCGGCAGCACGCCGTCCGGCGGATCGACCTGGACCCGCGCTTCCCGCGGGCCTTCGCCGGCCGCCACGGCCACCACGGTGTCGAGGAGGGCAACCAACTCGGTGGCCGCGACCGGCAGCCCGGTGAGGGCGGGACCGCCGGCGCCGTCACCGGTGTCCGTCGCCGTCGCCGAGAACCGCAGGGCCCGGTCGGAACGGTCCAACGGCCCGTCGATCCACAACGCACGGACACCGAGCACCGCGCCGGCCACCACCAGCAACCCGACGGTGACGCCCACCACCCGTCGTCGGAACGCCAACTGCAGCGAACGGCCGATGGCCGCCTCGTCGCGGCGTTCGGCCCGCGAACGGGGACCGAAGGCCTCCGACGCGTCGCCACCGCTGAGCAGGGTGGCCCAGGTCTGCACCGTCTCCTCGGGGAACCGCAGGGCCAGGCGGGCGAAGGCCTCCTCCTCTTCAGGGCCGAACAGCAAAAGAAGGTCGTTCTGGCGGGCCAGCTCCACCGGGTCGGACTGATGGTCGAGCCGCCGGTCGCCGGCCAGCCGGATGAGGAACGCCCGGATCTGCCGGTCGGCTTCGGCGGTCGACCATCGGCCACCCGGTTCGACAGCAAGGCCAGTGAGCGGCGACTCGCCCTCCTCGACCTCCCGGAAGAACGCTGAGCGACGCGACCGGAGACCCCGGGAGACCTCGGTGCCGGCTTCGGCGAGCCGCTCCTCCGGGGCGGCGGCATCGGCCGGCGGCTCAGCGATGTCCTCGGGGTCGCCCGCCGGCGTCTCGTCGCTCACGATGAGGAGGCTACGCACATCGCGGCGATCCGGTCAGGCACCTCCGAAAGGACGGACGGCGGCGAGCGTCAGGCGCGGCGCCCGCTCAGGGACGGACCTCGTAGTACAGGTTCGTGGGATCATCGACCTCGAGCCGGGAGAACCGTCCGAAGCCCGCCTCAGCGGTCATCGACCGGGCCACCTCGGGGTTGAGCCCCAACGTGCCCAGCCCCAGCGCATCATCGGCCGACATGGCCGACTGCAGGCAGGACCCCACCGAGGTGCCGTACATCATGGCCAGCATGGGGTTCTTCAGGTTGTCCGACCAGTGTGGGCTGGAGCGGATGTCCTTGATCACCCACGTCCCGTCGTCGCTGATCGCCCCCCGGATGGCCTGCATGGTCAGGTCGGGTCGCGGCATGTCGTGGAGACAGTCGAAGGTGACCACCAGGTCGGCGTCGGCGCTCGGGGGCAGCTCCTCGCCGCCCTTGGTGTGCAGCTCGACGTTGTCGCGGCCCACCAACCGCTCCGACGCCATCTCGATGGCCCGCTCCGAGGGGTCGTAGCCCACGAACCTCGAGGCCGGAAAGGCGTCGGCCAGCATCTCGATCACGAGACCACCACCACAGCCCACGTCGATCACCGTGCCGCCGGCAGCGAGCTTGTCGGCCACCCCGTCGAGGCCCGGGATGACCACCGGCAACAGGAGCGCCCGGGTCATCGGCCCCAGCATGCCCTCGACATGTTGTGCCGAATCCTCGCCGAGACCGTCATAGTCGAGGCCCCGTCCGGTGGTGAATGACTCGGCGATACCGTCGACGACGGCGGCGGGACGCAGCACGGCGAACGCCCCGGCGGCGAACGAGCGGGAGCCGGATCGGGCCAGCACCTCGGCTGCCTCGGCCTCGAGCTCAAAGACCTCACCATCGTCGCTGACCAGGAGGCGGGCCGCCGCCTGGCCTCGGAGCCATTCGAGCAGCCACCGCTCGTGGTAGCCCGTCGCGGCCGCCAGTTCCGACGCCGTGACCGGCCCCGCGCCGTCGAGCGCCTCGTACAGGCCGAGGCGGTGGCCGAGGTGGATCATCAACGAGACCACCTCGCCCTGCTTGAAGCCCCAGGTGGCGAGGGTGTACCGCCCCAGCCGGTCGGGATCGAGGTCGCGGTCAGTTGTCATCATCGCTCCGGATCCAGATAGCTCCGCCGTCCTCGCGGCACGGATACACCACGATGTCACCCTTGCGGTCACGACGACCAGCCATGTTGGCCTTCCATCCCGCCCCGTCGACGGCGAACCGCCACAGGTGGGTGAGGCAGACGAGCTCCTCGCCGTCGACCACCCCCTCGCCGGCCAGGTGCGACCACTGATGGGGGCAGCGGGCCTCCATGACGCATGGCGTCCCGTCAGCGGTGCGCCACACCACGAGGTCCTCGCCGATCGACGGGTCCTGATCGGCCTCCACGACCGCCCCGGGGGCCAGGTCGGCCGAGGCCACCCGGATCCAGCCGTCGCCGGGGCCGGCCACGGGGTCAGACGTCCAGGTACCGGGTCACGGCGATGGCCGAACCGACCATCCCGACCACCCCACCGATCAGCAGCAGCCAGATGCTGGTGTCCCAGACGAAACCGTCGGGCACGGCGAACCCGCGGAACAACGGCACGGCATCCGACTCCTGGAAGAAGGCCAGCACCTCGTTGTCGACCACGAACAAGGCCGGAATGGCCAGGGCCGCGCCGATCAGGCCGTGGATGGTCCCTTCCAGCATGAACGGGATCCGGATGAACCAGTTGGTCGCCCCCACCAGCTTCATGACTTCGATCTCCTGGCGGCGGGCTCCGATGGCGGTGAACACGGTGTTCAAGATGAGTAGCGCCGACACCCCCACCAGCACCACGGCGGCGACCAGCAGGGCCTGGCTCACCCGGGTCGAGAAGTCGTCGATCTGACGGATGGCCTCGGTGGCCGTCGCCACCTCCTTGACGCCGGGCTGGGCCGAGAACTGGCGGGCCAACTCGGTCACGTTGTCCGCCGACGGATCGGTGGGGACGATGCGGTAGGACGGTGGCATCACGTCGGCGGTGACGCTTTCGACCAGGTCCGGCTTGTCGGCGAACAGGGTCCGGAACTCGTCGTAGGCCGCCTCCTTGTCGACGTAGATGTAGTCGTCGATCACCGGGCTGTTGTCGAGCACGTCCCTGATGGCCTCGTCCTGGTCGGCGGCCGCATCGGGGTTCATGAACACGATGAACTCGACGCCCTCCTGGAACTGGGCCGTGGCCCGCTCGGCGCCCTCCCGGACCAGCAGAGAGGCCCCCACCAGCGCCAGCGAGATGGCCACCGTGAGGATGGCGGCCAGGGTCAGGCTGAGGTTGCGCCAGATGCTGGAGATGGTCTCCCGGAGGTAGTACCAGATGCGATACACGGCGCTCAGCAGCCGATCACTCGTAGACGCCGCGTGACTCGTCGCGCACGATCACAC
Source organism: uncultured Microthrixaceae bacterium (assembly GCA_964586175.1). Classification (GTDB taxonomy): domain Bacteria; phylum Actinomycetota; class Acidimicrobiia; order Acidimicrobiales; family MedAcidi-G1; genus CAZPGL01. The sequence goes on from CAZPGL010000005.1 coordinate 46,616, forward strand.
CTCGGTCCAACTCGATCACCCGGCGACGCATGGTGTCGACGATCCCCCGGTCGTGGGTGGCCATGACCACCGTCGTGCCGGTGCGGTTGATGCGGTCCAACAGGCGCATGATGCCCACCGAGGTGGACGGGTCGAGGTTACCGGTCGGCTCGTCGGCCAGCAGGATCAGCGGGCGGTTGACGAACGCCCGGGCGATCGACACCCGCTGCTGCTCCCCACCGGACAACTCGTCGGGGAACCGGTCGGCCTTCAGGCTGAGACCGACCAGTTCGAGAATGGCCGGCACCTGCTTCTTGATGACGGGTCGTGGACGGCCGATCACCTCGAGGGCGAAGGCCACGTTCTCGGCCACCGTCTTCTTCGGCAGCAGCTTGTAGTCCTGGAAGATGTAGCCGATGTTGCGGCGGAGGTAGGGCACCTTCCAGGAGTGCATGGCACCCAGGTCCTTGCCGGCGACCATGATGCGGCCGGCGTCGGCGACCTCCTCGCGGTTCAACAGGCGGATGAACGTCGACTTGCCAGACCCGGACTGGCCGACGAGGAACACGAACTCGCCCCGCTGGATCTCGGCCGACGCGTCGCGCAGGGCGGTGACGTTGCCCTTGAACACCTTGGTGACACCTTCAAGGCGGATCATGCGGAGCCGCAACCGACGTCGAGAGGGGCCACATCGCGCACGTCGGGCACGGTACCAGAGCCCTCCGGCCGGACCGTGGCGCGTCGCCCCATCACCCGGTGGCCCGCACCCATCGCAGGTACGACTCCATGAACCCGTCCAGCGCACCGTCGAGCACACCCTCGACGTCGCCGACCTCGTGCTCGGTGCGCAGGTCCTTGACCATCTGGTACGGCTGCAGGACGTACGAGCGGATCTGGCTGCCGAAGTCGACGTTGCGCTGTTCCCCGCCGATGGCCGCCAGCTCCTCGTCACGCTTCTGGCGTTCCAGGTCGAGCAGCTTGGCGGCCAGCATCTGCATCGCCCGGTCCTTGTTCTGGTGCTGGCTGCGCTCGTTCTGACACGACGTCACCAGGCCGGTGGGCAGGTGGGTGATGCGGACCGCCGAATCCGTGACGTTCACGTGCTGCCCGCCGGCCCCCGACGACCGGTAGGTGTCGATCCGCAGGTCGGACTCGTCGATGTCCACCTCGTCGACCATCTCGTCGAGGAACGGCACGACCTGAAACGAGGCGAACGCCGTCTGACGCTTGGCCTCCTTGTTGAACGGGGAGATCCGCACCAGACGGTGGACCCCCCGCTCCCCCTGGAGGAGCCCGAAGGCGTGCCGGCCGCGGACGATGAATTCGGCCGACGAGATCCCCGCCTCGGTGCCTTCGGACACCGCATCGACCTCGACGCTGAACCCCCGGCGCTCCGCCCAGCGGGAGTACATCCGGACCAACATCTCCGCCCAGTCCTGGGCATCGGTGCCGCCGGCCCCCGACTGCACGTGGCACACTGCGTCGCTCTCGTCGTACTGGCCGGAGAACAGCGACCGCAGCTCCAGCTCGTCGAACGTCGCGCTGAGTCCGGCCAACGCGTCGGCGATCTCGCCGTCGAGGGAGGCGTCGTCCTCCTCGGCGGCCATGAGGGCCAGCGTCTCGGCGTCCTCGATGCGGGCTGCCAGCGAACCGTGGAGGTCCAGATCCTCGACCACCCCCGCCAGATCCTTCTGCACCTGGCGGCCACGGTCCTGGTCGTTCCAGAGGTCGGGGTCGGCCATCTCGGCCTCGAGGGCCGATCGCCGCTGCCGCTGCTCGTCGATGCGCAGATAGCGCGTCGCCTCGTCCAGGCGGGCAGCCAGCGCGTTCAGTTCGTCGGTGAAGTCCTGCATGGTCGAGCGACCCGGTCAGCGGCCGTGGCAGTGCTTGAACTTACGCCCTGAGTCGCACGGGCACGGGGCATTGCGTGGCGTCGCCTCCCACTCCGTGTTGACCTTCTGGACCGGCACGTCGGGGGTCGACTCCTCGACCCGGGCCGGAGCGCCGGCCGCAGCCGCCACCGCCGCGGCACCGGTCACCGGGCCCTCGGGGCCGGTAGCGATCATGTCGGTCTCCGGAGCGTCATCGGCCACCGTCACCTTGATGCGCATCACGTAGCGGACGAAGTCCTCGCCGATGAGATCCATCAACCGGCCGAACATCTCGAAACCCTCCCGCTTCCACTCCGTGGCCGGGTCGCGCTGTCCCATGGCCCGCAGGTGGATGCCCTCACGGAGGTGGTCCATCTCGTAGAGGTGTTCCCGCCAGCGCTGGTCGATGATCCGGAGCATGACCTGACGTTCGACCTCGCGGCACGTCTCGGCACCCAGCTCCGCCTCACGGCCTTCGTAGATGCCGACGGCGTCCGCGGTCACCAGGTCGTAGAGCACGTCGTCGGAGCTGGCCGCCCCAAGCTCCTCGGCGGTGGGTCCGACCGGCCAGAACCCGTCCAGTTCGGCGTGCAGACCTTCGAGGTCCCATTCCTCGGGGTGCTCGGCGCCACAGAACCGGTCGATGGCCCGTCCACTCACCGCGGCGATCTGCTCAAGGACCTCGTCACGCAGGTCGGCGTCGCCGAGGATCTGGTCGCGGCGCCGGTAGATGACCTTGCGCTGCTCGTTCATCACCTCGTCGTACTTGAGGACGTTCTTGCGCGCTTCGGCGTTCTTCTGCTCGACGGTGGTCTGGGCCCGCTCGATGGCCTTGGTCACCATCTTGGACTCGATCGGCACGTCCTCGGGAAGCGCCCGGTCCATCAGGCCGCCCATGGCGCCGGAGGCGAACAGCCGCATCAGGTCGTCGTCGAGCGAAAGGTAGAAGCGGCTCGCCCCCGGGTCGCCCTGGCGGCCGCTACGGCCCCGCAACTGGTTGTCGATGCGGCGTGACTCATGACGGCCGGTTCCGAGGACATAGAGACCCCCGGCCCGGCGTACCCGCTCGCCTTCCTCGTCACACTCGGCGGTGAAACGTCCGAGATGACGCTCGGCCAAGGCCCGGCCGGCATCGCTGTCGGGGTCTTCGCCGGCGGCCCGGACCTCGCGCTCGGCCAGGTTCTCCGGGTTGCCGCCGAGCAGGATGTCGACGCCCCGGCCGGCCATGTTGGTGGCGACGGTAACCGCCCCGCTGCGCCCGGCCTGGGCGATGATCTCGGCCTCTCGGAAATGCTGCTTGGCGTTGAGCACCTCGTGGTCGACGCCCCGCTTGTCGAGTTCGCGGGACAGCACCTCGGACTTCTCGACCGACACCGTGCCGACCAGCACCGGCTGGCCGGCGTCGCGTCGCTCGACGATGTCGTCGATCACCGCGGCGAACTTGCCCAACTCGCTCTTGTAGACCAGGTCGCGGCTGTCATCCCGGGCGATGGGACGGTTGGTGGGGATCGGAACCACCTGGAGGCCGTAGATACCGGCCAGTTCGGCTGCCTCGGTCTCGGCGGTGCCGGTCATGCCGGCCAGCTTGTCGTAGAGGCGGAAGTAGTTCTGGAGGGTGACGGTGGCCAAGGTCTGGTTCTCCTCCTTGATCGTCACCCCTTCCTTGGCTTCAACCGCCTGATGGATGCCGTCGGACCAGCGGCGGCCCTCGAGCACCCGACCGGTGAACTCGTCGACGATGCGGACCTCGCCACCGGCGACGATGTAGTCGCGGTCCCGTAGGTACAGCTCCTTGGCCCGCAGGGCCGCCTGGAACTGGTGCACCAGGTTGGCCGACACCTGGTCATAGAGGTTGTCAACGCCGAGCGCCCGTTCGACGGCGTGGACGCCGTCCTCGGTGGGGGCCACGATGCGCTTCTCCTCGTCGACGTCGTAGTGCACGTCTCGTTCGAGGCCCGTCACGACGGAGGCGAACTGCTGGTAGAGGGCGACGGCGTCGCTCAGACGACCGCTGATGATGAGCGGTGTCCGGGCCTCGTCGATGAGGATCGAATCGACCTCGTCCACGATGCAGAAGGCGTGTCCCCGCTGGGCCTTCTGCTCGGCGGACATGGCCATGTTGTCCCGGAGGTAGTCGAAGCCCAACTCGTTGTTCGTGCCGTAGGTGATGTCGGCCGCGTAGGCGGCCCGCTTGTCGACCCGGTCCCGGATGTCGGGGACCACCAACCCGACCTCTAGGCCCAGCCAGCGGTGGATCTGTCCCATCCACTGGGCGTCGCGAGAGGCCAGGTAGTCGTTGACGGTGCACAGGTGCACCCCGTTACCGGTGAGGCCGTTGAGGTAGGCGGGCAGCGTCGAGACCAGGGTCTTGCCTTCACCGGTGCGCATCTCGGCCACCCAGCCCAGGTGGAGGGCCATGCCGCCCATGAGCTGGACGTCGTAGTGACGTTGCCCGATAACCCGTTGGGCCGCCTCCCGTACCACAGCGAACGCCTCGACGAGCAGGTCGTCGAGTTCCTCGCCTCGATCCAGACGCCCCCGGAACTCTCCGGTCCTGGCCCGCAGGGCGTCGTCGGACAGCGCGGCGACGCCGGGCTCGAGCGCGTTGATGTCCGGCACCAACGCCTCAAGGGCCTTGACCTTCTTGCCCTCACCGCTGCGGAGGACCCGCGAGAACACTCCCATGACGCCGCCGAGACTACCGGTCGCGACCGGGGTCAGTCGGTGGCCGGGCGGTACAGGAGGCCCAGTTCGTCGAGCCTCGGTGCCGCTCCGTCCACCCCGGTGCCGAGGATGGCCGCCAGGGCCTGCAGGTCGTCGCGCCGGATGGTCAGCACCCGGCCGTTGAAGTCCTGGCGCTTGACCTGGATGATCGTGAGGTACCGGTTGATCATCTCGGCCTCTGGTCCGCTGGCCTCGGCCAGGCGGGTCAGGTCGATGATGATCTTCTGTCCGGGAACCCAAACCGGGGCGTCGCCGGCCGGAGAGCTGATGCCGAGATCGGTCTCGCCGTCCGACGGCAGCATCTGGTCGACGGGCACGCTGTAAAAGCGGGCCAGGCGCTGCAGGCGGGGCACCGAGACGGCCCGCTCACCCCGCTCGTAGGCCCCCAGGACCGAGGCCTTGAACTCGGCGTCGGACCGGGCCTCCACGTCCTGGAGCGACAGACGCTTCTGACGTCGAATGGTCCGGATACGTTCGCCCACCTTCCGTCGGTAGCCGGCGTCAAGTTCGTCGTCCATCATGTCCAGTCGTGTCGCGGTGCGGCCCAAAGGCTGCGTTCGGTGGTCGTTCCACGACGGCGCGTGGTGGCCGCTGAGCGTACAAGGGTCGGCCAGACCCCGCAATCACCGTCAGGGACCTTCAACCTTGCAGGTCAACAGCTCTTTTCATCTCACCCGCCGGATGGCCCGCCGGCCAAGGGCCCGACCCCGCCGTCACGCAGAGCGGTCAACAGGGTGCCGGCGACCACCGCCGCTGTCTCGGCCCGCAGGATGGTGGGGCCCAGCCCCACCCGCTCACGGTCGCCCAACTCGTCATCGGTCCAACCTCCCTCGGGTCCGACCAACACGAGGCGGTCGGCAGCCCCGAGGGGTCGCCCCCCCGGTTCGGCCGAGACCGTGCCACGGCCGCCGTCCACGTCGGGCACCGCACCGACCTGCTCGACGACGGGCAGACGGACCCGCCGGGACTGCATCGACGCTTCCCGGGCGACCCGGACGAGCCGCTCCCGATGGGCCGCCGCCTTGTCCTCGTCCCAACGCACCACAGACCGGGTGGCCCGCAGCGGAATGATGCGGTCGACGCCCAGCTCGGTCAGTTTCTGGACGACCATCTCGGGCCTCCCGCCCTTGATGAGGGCGAAGCCGACGGCCACCGGATAGGCCGGTGCAGGCACCTCGACGATCGCTCCCGTCGGCACCGGAACGATGTCGAAGGCGGCCGGCCGCCACCGTCCCCGCCCGTCGGACAGGGTCATCGCATCACCGGTCCGCACCCGCAACACCCGGGCCAGATGATGCTGGTCAGCCTCGGCGAGTTCCGGCTGGTCGAGATCGTCGACGAAGGCATGGGGCCCCGCCCGCCCGTCGGGAGGCCGCCCGATCACCGGAATGCGGTCCGGATCCGGGACAGCAGACCCGGATCCTCGGGGGCCACCTCGTCGCCGGAGGCCTCGGCAAAACGCCGCAGGTGGGCCATGGCCTCGTCCGTCATGTCGACCGGGGTGTCGACCACCACCTGCACGATCAGGTCGCCTCGACCCCGCCCCTCGACGTGGGGCACCCCGCGGCCGCGGAGTCGGAAGACCCGGCCGGTCTGGGTGCCGGCGGGGATGCTTAGCGTCTCGTCGCCGTCGAGGGTCGGGTAGTCGATGTCCGCCCCGAGGGCCGCCTGGGTCATCGGGATGTGCAGACGATGCACCAGGTCGTAGCCCTCGCGCTCGAAGACCGGATGCGGCGCCACGCGCAGGTGGACGTACAGATCGCCGGCCGATCCACCCCGCGGGCCCACCGCCCCCCGGCCCGTCAGCCGGAGTGTCGACCCGTCGTCCACCCCTGCCCGGACCTCGACGGTGAACGACCGCTCCTCGATCCGCCGCCCCTCGCCCCGGCAGTCGCGGCACGGGTCGGGGATCGTCGTGCCCCGCCCGTTGCACCGCGGGCACACGGTGTTGGTGACCATCTGCCCCAGAACGGACTGGCGGACCCGCTGCACCTGACCCCGGCCGTCGCACTCGCCGCATGTGGCCGCCGACGTACCCGGTGATGCGCCCGTGGCCTCACAGGTCGTGCAGGCCACCGCGGTCCGGATCTCGATCTCGGCCTCGGACCCGAACACCGCGTCCTCGAAGTCCACCTCGAGGGTGGTCTCGAGGTCCTCCCCGGGAGGTGGACCGGACCGCCGGCGTCCCCCGAAGCCGGTGCCGCCGAAGCCGGTACCGCTGAAGAACGTGTCGAAGATGTCGCCGAAGCCTCCGAACGGATCGCCACCGTCCGGTCCGCCTTCATGGCCGAAGCGGTCGTAACGAGCCCGCCGTTCGGCGTCGGACAGCACCTCGTAGGCCGCCGCCACCTCCTTGAACCGGGCCTCGGCCGTCGGGTCGTCCGGGTTGGCGTCGGGGTGGAGCTGGCGGGCCAGGGTCCGGTAGGCCCGCTTGATCTCGGACGGTTCGGCCCCGCGGCCGACCCCGAGCACCTCGTAGGGATCGGATGCCACGTCAGCCCTCGGTGAGCCGGTCACCGAGCCGGCGGCCGACCACGGCAACGGTCGCCAGAGCCTGCGGATAATTCATCCGGGTCGGACCCAGCACACCGATCGAACCGGCCCGCTCGCCTTCGATCTCGTAGGGGGCGACGACCAGCGAGCACTCGGCCAGTGGTTCGACGCCGGTCTCGGTGCCGATGGCCACGCTCAGCCCCCGGTCGATGACGTCGCGGATGAGGCTCACGACCACGAACTGTCGCTCCAGCACACCGAGGACCTGCTGGACCCGCTCGATCCCGTCGAACGCCGACGCCACCTGGGCGGCACCACCGACGAACGCCCGTTCCGGCTCCACGTCACGTGCCGCCAGCACGGCCACACAGCGGGTGAGGACGACGTCGATGGCGGCGTCACCGGTGATCGGCGCTTCAGGGACATCCGACGAACGGTGACCGATGAGGACGGCGGACAGGTGGGCGCCAGCCACGGCCAGGGTCGACTCCGGGGTGTCGTCGGCAAGCTCGATGGCGTGCTTTTCCACCGACCCGTTGGCCATGACCAGCACCAGAAGCGCCAGATGCGGGCCTAGGCCGACCAGCTGGAGCGATCGCACCTCCTGGTGGTCCCGGTCGGGCGCCAGCACCACCGCGGCGCTGCCGGTGAGGTCGGCCAGCAGGTTGCTGGTCTCTCGCAGCATCTGCTCGAGCTCGTTGTGCGAACGGGAGAAGAACGCCCGGACCTGCTCCCGGTCGGCCGGATCCAGACGGGCCGGACCTTCCAGACGGTCGACGAAGAAGCGGTAGCCCTTCTCAGTGGGGATCCGGCCGGCCGAGGTGTGGGGCTGCACTAGATAGCCCTGTTCCTCGAGGCGCACCAGCTCGTTGCGGACCGTCGCCGGGGACACGTCGATCCCGGGCGCGTCGGCGATGCGTCCCGAACCGACGGGTTCCGCGGTGTCGATGTACTCCTCGACGACCGCACTCAGGATGGCGGCCTTCCGGTCCTCCAGCATGGCGACGATGCTACCGCTCCGCTCCCCCGGCTTCGATGGCCGACCGTCGGTCAGTCGTCGAGACGCAGAGCGGAGACGAACGCCTCCTGGGGGATGTCGACCCGCCCGATGGCCTTCATCTTCCGCTTGCCTTCCTTCTGCTTTTCGAGCAGCTTGCGCTTACGGGTGATGTCGCCGCCGTAGAGCTTGGCCGTCACGTCCTTGCGAAAGGCCCGCACGGTCTCCCGGGCGATGATACGCCCGCCGATGGCCGCCTGGATCGGCACCTCGAACTGCTGTCGGGGGATGAGCTCCTTGAGCTTGGCCGCCATCCGCCGCCCGTACGAGGGTGCGGCGTCGCGGTGGACGATCATGCTGAAGGCATCGACGGGCTCGCCGTGGAGGAGGATGTCGACCCGTACCAGGTCAGAGGCGCGGTACCCCTCGGGCTCGTAGTCGAGGCTGGCGTACCCCTGGGTACGGCTCTTCATCTGGTCGAAGAAGTCGATGACGACCTCGGCCAGGGGAAGGTGGTAGCTCAGTTCGACCCGTTCCGGCGACAGGTAGGTCATGCCGTCGAGTTCGCCCCGGCGTTCCTGGCACAGTTCCATGAGCGTGCCGGTGTACTCGCTGGGCGAGATGATCTTGGCCGTCAACCACGGCTCCTCGATACGTTCGATCTCGCCGGCCGGCGGTAGATCGCAGGGGTTGTCGACCTCGACGGGCTGTCCCCCCGCCCGGGTCACCAGGTATTCGACCGACGGGGCCGTCGTGATGAGGCTGAGATCGAACTCGCGTTCCAGGCGCTCACGCACGATCTCCATGTGGAGCAGCCCGAGGAAACCGCATCGGAACCCGAATCCCAGCGCTCCCGAGGTCTCAGGCTGATAGCTGAAGCTGGAGTCGTTGAGGCGGAGCTTCTCGAGCGCCTCACGAAGGTCGCCGAACTCGTCGCCCTCGATCGGGTAGAGGCCGCTGAACACCATGGGCTGTGGTTCGCGGTAGCCGTCGAGGGGCTGGTCGGCACCATCGCGATGGCTGGTGATGGTCTCGCCGGACCGGGCCTCCCCGACGTTCTTGACCCCGGCCAGCAGATAGCCGACCTCCCCGGGTCCGAGCGTGTCGACCGGGGTGGCGTCGGGACGCCGTACCCCGATCTCGTCGATCTCATGGGTCACACCGGCCTGCATGAAGCGGACCCGGCCGGCAGCGGCCAACGTCCCGTCGACCACCCGGATCGACGACACGACCCCCCGGTACTGGTCGAAATGGCTGTCGAACACCAGGGCCCTGAGCGCCGCATCGGGATCCCCGACGGGTGACGGGGTGCGGGCCACCACGGCGTCCAGCAACTCGGCCACCCCTTCCCCGGTCTTGGCGCTGATGTGGAGCACGTCTTCGGCCGGAATGCCCAACACCTGCTCGATCTCCTCCGCGTAGCGGTCGGGCTCGGCCGCCGGAAGGTCGATCTTGTTGAGGGCGGCGACGATCTCGAGATCATTCTCGAGGGCCAGATAGCAGTTGGCGAGGGTCTGGGCCTCGATGCCCTGAGCGGCGTCCACGACGAGGATCACCCCTTCGCAGGCGGCCAGGGACCGGCTGACCTCGTAGCCGAAGTCGACGTGGCCTGGCGTGTCGATGAGGTTCACAACGGCGTCCCCCCAGTCGAGGCGCACGCTCTGCAACTTGATGGTGATACCCCGCTCCCGCTCGAGGTCCATGGAGTCGAGGTACTGGGCCCGCATCTCGCGGGGATCGACGGCGCCGCACAGTTCCAGCATGCGGTCGGCCAGCGTCGACTTGCCGTGGTCGATGTGGGCGATGATCGACGTGTTTCGGATACGGGACGGGTCCATCGTCAGGTGACGGTACCGGTCCGTTCCGATCGGGGGGCGCGACCGGGGCGTGACCGTTGGCCGTGCCCGGTTGCCGGGGGCGGCCGGTAGCATGGTCGGCCGCACCGGTACCGCAGTCTTCGGGCCGGTCGGATCGACGAGATCCCATTTCCGCCAGCAATCCCCCAGAGGTGTGTGCCCCCGTGGCCAACATCAAGAGCCAGATCAAGCGCAATCGCCAGAACGAGAAGCGCCGCCTGCGCAACCGGGCCGTGCGCTCCGAGTTGCGGACCCGGACCAAGGCCGTCCTGTCGGCCGCCGAGGCCGGCGACGAGACCTCCGAGGCCCTCGCGGCCGCGATGCAGCGCCTCGACACGGCCGCCGCCAAGGGCGTGATCCACGCCAACACGGCAGCCCGCCGCAAGTCCCGCCTGCAGAAGCGCATCAACGCCCTCAGCGCCCAGGCCGGCTGATTCCGGCCGGCCCGCTGGAGCGACTAGCGGGCCAGCGACGCCAGGCGGGCCACCAGCACCTCAGCCACCAGCTCGGGCGGCCACGCCGTGCGTCCCCGGAGATCCAGGTCGGCGGCGGCCAACAGCCGTACGGCCCGGGCCACCTTGTCGCTGCCCATCCGACGGCTCACCATGAGCGCCTTCTTGGCCGGAAACCCCTTGATGCCCAGCATCTCGGCGGCTCCCCGCTCGTCGACGACATCCGCGCCGTCGAGGCGCAACAGTCGGCCGTAGTGCCCGTGCAGGGCGGCGACCACGGCCAGGGGATGGCGCTGACCCGCCCCCAGCATGCGGTGTAGACGGTCGATGGCCTTGGTGACCTCGCCGGCGTCGATGGCGTCGGTCAGCTCCCACGGTGCGACCCCTCCGGCCTCCCCGAGGTAGGGCCGCACCTGTTCGACGCCGATCTCAGCCCCCGGTCCGAACACAGCTTCGAGGGTGTCGATCAGCCCGACGACCCGCGACCGGTCCTCTCCCACCTGGGCCGTGATGGCCGACCGGGCGGAGCGGTCGAGGCGCAGGTCGGCGGCATCGAGACGCTGGGTGAGCCAACGGTCGGCGTCCTTCCCCCGGCCCACGGCCACCGACCGCACCTCGCCGCGGGCGGCGGCCACCGCGGCGCTCAGGCTCTTGGGCACCGCATTCAGGCGCTGCTGGGGCGGGGTTACGCCCTTCTCCCAGACCAGCACCAGCCGGGTGGTCTCCAGCAGCGACTCGAGGTGATCGACCAGCGGGGCGACCAGGTCCAGGGTTCCGAATCGGCCCAGGTGCCGGCCCACCACGACACGGCGACCGGTGAGGAACGGCGGGGTTCCGGCGGCGTCGATCAGCCGACCCACGGAGAACCCGTCGTCGTCCCGGTAGTCGTCCTCCACCAACTCCTCGAGGGCCAGGGCCCGATCGTCGTCGCCCAGCGCGTCGGTCACCGCAGCCCGCACCGCCTCGGTGACGAGGGCGTCGTCGTCGCCGGTGATGAGCACCACCCGGGGGTCCTTCATGCCGGCACCGGTGTCCGGTGTTCGAGGACGGCGGCCATCAGGTCGGCGACCCGCCGGGCCCCCCGCACGTCGTGGGCACGCAGGATCCGACAGCCGAGGGCGATGCCCAGGGCGTGGACAGCCCAGCCCGCCTCGAGGCGGTCGTCGAGTTCGACGCCGACCACCTCGCCGAGGAACCCCTTGTTGGACGCCGACAGGAATACCGGGTAGCCGAGATCCACCAGATCATCGGACCGGCGAAGCAGAGCTGCGGACATGGCGGGCGTCTTGCCGAGATCCAGCCCGGCGTCCAGCATGATCCGCTCGGGCGGAATGCCGGCAACCAGGGCCCGGTCGGCCCGGTCGGCCAGGAACGCCTTGACTTCGGCGAGCAGGTCGTCGTAGTCGGGCCGGGGGTCGGGTATCCGGGGGCCGATCCGGACGTGGGTCGCCACGACCGATGCCCCGTGTCGGGCACAGGAAGGCAGAAAGGTCGGGTCGGCGAAGCCGCTGATGTCGTTGCCGACGCACGCTCCGGCCTCGAAGGCCTCTTCGGCGACGGCCCCCCGCCACGTGTCGATCGAGATCGGCAGGTCGAAACGGGCGGCCAGCGCCTCGACCCCGGGGATGGTGCGGTCGAGTTCCTCGGCCAGGGTGACCTCCGGCCCCGGCCCGGCCTTGACCCCGCCGATGTCGAGGAAGTCAGCACCGTCGCTCACGTGCCGTTCGGCGAGCCGGAGGAAGTCGTCGAACGACCAGAAGCGTCCACGATCGAAGAACGAGTCGGGGGTCCGGTTCAAGATGCCCATGACCAGCGTCCGGTGGGTGATGTCGAACGCATGTGCGGATCCGAGTTCGAGCATCACCCGGCTGACGGTACACCGGGCGTCACGGAACCTCCCGCACCACGAGGTGGCCGCGGTAATGATCCACCCGCCATCGGGTCCGGCCATCGACCAGGAGCTCGCCGCCGGCGGGGACGACGACCCCCCGGGCGGGCATCGGCGCCCAGAGCGCCGGAGCGCCGAACCGGGTCGCCATGGCGGCCGCCACCCGCTCGTCGATCCCGTGGCGGAACACGATGATCCCTGGGTCGGCCACACCCATGACCCGCAGTTCGGCGAGGAGAGGTTCGGCATCACGGATCGACGCGTCGACGACGACGATGCCTCCGGTGTCCGAAACCCTCGACAACCGTCCGCTCCCCGGCACGGCCGGGCGGGCGAACGCCACCGCGGCCACGACCGCCAGCGAGGCGACGACGGCCCCGAGACTCCATCGGGCGAGCGCACGCCGTTCACCATGGGCGGCCAGCGCGGTGACGGCGACGAGGGCGACGACCGCCACGGCGGCCACGGCCGGGAGGCGTCCCGTGGGGTGGCGCCCGACGAATCCGGCGACGCCGGCGATCCAGTCCAGCGCCCAGGCGGTCGGTGTGTGAATCCACGCTGCGAACGGCGGGCCAACCGCCCCAGCAAGCAGACCGGCGGTGACCCCCCACACCATGACCATTCCGGCCAGCGGGGCAGCCAGCACGTTGGCGGCCAGGGCAGCGGCTGGAACCGGACCAAACCAGACGAGCAGCAGCGGCGTGACGGCGGCCTGGGCGGCCAGCGTCACGGCGACCGCTTCGGCCAGCCAGCGTGGGCCGGGAACTACGGTGGCCAACAGCCGGGCACCGAGCAGGATGCCTCCCGATGCGGCCACCGACAGCTGGAAGGCCGCCCGGTGGATCAGCAGCGGGTCGATGACGAGCAGGGCCACGACGGCGAGGCCCAGTAATCGCAGGCCGTGCAGCGGTCGGCCGGCGGCCACGGTGAGCGCACTGCCGCCCGCCATGACGGTGGCCCGCAGCACCGAAGGCTCGAAGCGGGTTACCAGGGCGAAGAACACCAGCAGCACGAGGGTCACCGCGACCCGGGAGTGTCGCCCGAGGCGCAAGAGGAGCGGGCCGGCGGCGGTCAGGACGAATGCCACGTTCTGTCCCGACACGGCGAGCAGGTGGCCCAGGCCGGCGGCCCGGAAGTCGTCGGCGACCACCGGGCCCTGAAGCCGGTCGTCGCCGATCACCAGGCCGGTGAACAGCGGCACGCGGTCGTCGCCGAGCGTTTGGGCACCGCTGGTCAGCACGGAGCGCAGCCCGTTGGCGACACGATGCCACCAGCCGGCCGGCCCGGAGGATCCGACCCGCTCCACGATGAGGCTGCCGGCCACGTGGCGGGTGCGTTGCCAGCGACGAGGGGGGTGGCGCACGTCGCCGGCCACCTCGATGCTCTGCCCGGCCGAGAGGGTCGCCACGCCGGATACCGACGGTCCGAACACCGCATCGAATCGCCGGCCCTCCAGTCGGATTTCGGCCCGCCACCCTCCCCCGGCCCGAGGCACCGGGTCACCGACCAGACGGGCCACCCCGTGATGGGGTCCGGTCGCCGGTACGGAGGTCGCCTGCCAGGCCCGGGCCGCACCATGGGAGGTGACCGCTCCGACGACGACGGCGAGGAGGACGGCCCTCCGGAGCCCGCAGCGGCGGGCCACGACGAGGACCACCAGGCCGACCGGGATCATCGCCGTCCCCACGCCCCGAGCGAACAGAGCGCCGGCGATCGCACCGACCACGAGCAGCAGGGTCACGGTGCCGGCCGGGTCAGGTGCGTACCCGGTCCCGGAATCGGGCCAATGTGGCCGGCCCGATTCCGGTGACGGCGAGCAGATCGTCGACGTCGTTGAACGGTCCGTGCTCGACACGGTGGGCGACGATCGCCGCGGCCAGCGAGGGACCGATTCCGGTCAGGTCCTGCAACTCCGCGGCGGTGGCCCGGTTCACGTCGACCGGCCCGTCGAGGCCGTCGGTCGCCACGACCGGATCGGCCGTCCGGTCGGCGTCCGGTATCCAGATGCGACTGCCGTCGACGACTGGTGCTGCCAGGTTCACCAGGTCGGCCCGCCCCGTCACCACCACCCCGCCGGCGGCCTCGATGGCGTCGGCCACTCGGGCCGATTCCCGGAGCACGTACAGCCCGGGCCAGGACACCGCCCCGGCGACATGGACCACGACGGTCGACGGCACGACGCTCGTGGTCGATGGAACAGCCACGAAGGGCAGGTCGGCCTCGACGGGCCGCCCGGTGTCACGTTGGGCCAGCAGCCCGACGGTCAGGGCAACGGCGACCACCGCGACCAGCCAGGCGACGGGCCGGCCACGGGGTGGATGCTCGAAGAGATACTCCTCGATGCGTCGGCGAAACGGCCCCGGGCCACCGGCATCGCGACCGGCACCCGGGTCGGAGCCGGTGCGCGGACCGGCCGGAGAGTCAGGATCAGCGCCGGGCACGATCCCCCCTTTGTCATCGCTGGACTCTGCGGGGGAAGCCGGTTCGGTACAGGTGCGGGCCGACAGGGCGGCCGATGTCAGGGGCGTATCTCAGTAGAGCGTGGACGTGAGACGGCGGCGCCACACGGCGGTGCGCGGGTCGTCGGGGCCGAGCACCTCGAGCAGGTCGACGAACGCCCGGCGGGCCTCGTCGTCGCCCTTCACGTCGGACAACAGCTCGCCGAGCCGTCCCTCGATGTCGTCGACGGGTTCGGTCCGGGCCAGAGCAGCCAGCCGTCGGGTCTCGGCGTTGTCGGGCACCCGGGCCAGCAGGGCGAGGGCTTCGTCGCGGTCGCCGTCCCCCTCGCGGGCGATCAGCAGGGCGGCCAGCGCGGTGATGGCCTCGGGGTGGTCGGCCTCGTCGGCCAGGATCAGGCGGAGCGATTCCTCGTCGCCGGCAGCCAGCAGGCGATCGGTTTCGGAGAGCTTCTCGGCCGGCAGGAGTTTGGCGACGAACTCGCGGATGGTCGCCTCGCCCTGCGCACCCATGAAGGAATCGACCGGCCGACCGTCGACGATGGCGTGGACGGCCGGGATGGACTGCACCTGGAAGGCCTGGGCGATACCCGGGTTCTGGTCGACGTCGACCTTGGCCAGGACGACCTGGCCCCCCGTCTCGGCGACGACCCGCTCGATGATGGGGCCCAGTTGCTTACACGGCTCGCACCACGGTGCCCACAGGTCGACGACGACCGGCACCTCGGCCGACCGAGCGATGACCTCGGTCTCGAACGTGGCGTCGGTGACGTCCATGGGTGTCGTCGGGTTCCTCGGTTCGGCAACGGGACTGGCTGTGCCGCTCAGGGTAGGGAGGGACCGCACGGCCTCCACTACCGTGCAGTCGATGGACGCCGTGGCCGGTATTGACGCCCCGAGGGTGCAGCGCTGGTTTGACGCCCACGTCGGCGGTGTCGACGGCGAGTTGCGGTTCGGCCCGATCGCCGGGGGCCACTCCAACCTGACCTTCACGGTGACTGACGACAGCGGCCGCCGGTGGGTCCTGCGTCGGCCCCCACTCGGGCACGTGCTGGCGACCGCCCACGACATGGCCCGTGAGCACCGCATCATCAGCGCTCTGGCCGACAGCGGGGTGCCGGTCCCCTCGATCGTTGGCCTGTGCGAGGATCCAGAGGTCAACGGGGCGCCCTTCTACGTCATGGACTTCGTGCCCGGTGTCGTGGTACGTACCCGCGAGGACGCCGAGCGCTTCGATCCGGAGGTCCGGGCCACCATGGGCCGGTCCCTCATCGAGACCCTGGCCCGGCTCCACACCGTCGACGTCGACGCCGTCGGCCTCGGCGACCTGGGGCGACGCGACGGCTACCTGGCCCGTCAGCTCAAACGATGGCGCACCCAGTTCGAGAAGGCCACCACCCGGGAGGTCCCCCGGGTGCTCGAGGTGCACGAGTCCCTGGCGGCCCGTATGCCCGACCAGCAGGGGGTCGGCATCGTCCACGGCGATTACCGGCTGGACAACTGCATGATGACCCCGGATGGTGGGGTGGCCGCCGTGCTGGACTGGGAGCTCTGCACCCTCGGCGACGTGCTCGCCGACCTGGCCGGCATGATCGCCTACGCGTCGGAGCGCACCCCGGGGGCTCCGACCCAGCCGACGTCCGCAGAGGGGTACCCGAGTGCCGACGAGGTCCGGGCCATCTACGCCGAACACAGCCAGCGAGACCTCGAACACCTCGACTACTACGTGGCGTTCGCCCTCTGGAGGGTGGCCTGCATCGTCGAGGGCGTCTACACCCGCTACGCGGCCGGCGCCATGGGCGAGACCGACGCGGACACCGTCGAGGCCTTCGGCAACCGGGTGATCGTGTTGAGCGAGCTGGCAGCCGAGACCCTGGCCAGCGCCCGATGACCGACGGCGACCGGCCCCTGGTCGAGGTCTTCCCCACCCCCGACCTCCGGGCCCCGGTGCTGGTACTCGCCGTCGAGGGCTGGGTGGACGCCGCCGGTGCGGCCGCCGCAGCGGCCCGTCACCTGGGCGCCGGTTCCGCCCACCGGGTGGCCCGGTTCGATACCGACCGCCTCCTCGACCACCGGACCCGCCGTCCGATGCTCGAGCTGGTGGACGGGGTGACCCGCGGTGTGCGCTGGCCCGAACTGGTCATCGACCTGTACACCGAGCTCGGTCACCGCGACGTCCTGGTGCTGCACGGCCCCGAACCCGACCACGAGTGGGAGACCTTCGCCGACACGGTGGTCTCGCTGGCTGACGAACTGTGTGTGGAGTTGGTGGTCGGGCTCGGTGCGTATCCGGCGGCGGTACCCCACACTCGCCCCACCCGGCTCTCGTGCACCGCGGCCTCCGCCGAACTGATGGAACGCCTGGACTTCGTCACCGCGTCGCTGGAGGTGCCGGCCGGCGTGCAGGCCATCATCGAGGTTGCGGCGGCCGCGGTCGGCCTGCCGGCGGTCGGTATCTGGGCCCAGGTACCCCACTACCTCTCGGCGTCGGGGTTTCCGCCGGCGACCGAAGCCATCCTCGACGGTCTGGCCGACCTGATCGAGGTGCCCATCGACCTGGGTGCGGTGGCAGAGAAGTCGCTGGCCACCAGGACCCGGCTCGACGAGTTGGTGGCGAGGAACCCCGAGCACGTCACGATGCTCGAGACGCTCGAGGAGGCCTACGACGACCTCCACGACGTCCGGGGCAGCCTGCCGAGCGGCGACGATCTGGCCGCCCAACTGGAGCGCTTCCTGCGCGAGCAGTAACCCGGCGGCTCAGCTGACGACGTTGACCAGCTTGGGGGCCCGCACGATCACGGTGCGGGGTTCGGCTCCGCCCAGTTGGTCGACCACCTTCCCACTGGCCAGGGCCAGCGCCCGGGCTGCGTCGTCGGCGATGTCGGCCGCTACCTCGATCCGGTCGCGCACCTTGCCGTTCACCTGGACGATCATCGTCACCGTGTCGTCGACGAGCTTGTCGTCCTCCGCCTCCGGCCATGGCCGCAGGTGCACGTGGTCGCCGTGGCGGGCCTCCCACAGCTCCGCACACAGATGGGGTGCGGCCGGCGCCATGACGGTCAAGAGGGCGTCCAGTGCAGCATCGAGGGTGGCCCGGTGGGGCCCGTCGTCGCTCTGGACCCAGCGGTACAGGGTGTTGGTGAACTCCATGAACCCAGCGACCGCCGTGTTGTAGGACCAGCGGTCGTACTCGTCGGTGACGCGGGCGATGAGGCGGTGGGTGGCCTTGTCGATCTTGAGGTCGGCCGCCGTCGGTTCGCCGTCGCGGGCCGCGGCGGTGAGGTCGCTGTCCGATACGGCGATGCGCCACACCCGGGCCAGGAACTTGGCACACCCGTCGATGCCGAAGTCCTCCCAGTCGACGTCCTCCTGGGGTGGTTTGACCTGGAGGTGGGCCAGCCGGAGGGCGTCGGCACCTTGGCGGTCGAGGATGCCTTCGGGGGCCACCAAGTTGCCCTTCGACTTCGACATCTTGGAGCCGCCGAGCCGGATCATGCCCTGGGTGAACAGGCGCCGGAACGGTTCCCGGAGATCGGCCGGGGCCACCCCGAGGTCGGCGAGGGCCTTGGTGAAGAAGCGGGCGTACATGAGGTGGAGGATGGCGTGCTCGACGCCGCCGATGTACTGGTCGACGGGCAGCCACCGGTCGGCGGCCTCCACGGCGAACGGGGCGTCGTCACACCACGGGTCGGTGAACCGCAGGAAGTACCAGGACGAGTCCACGAAGGTGTCCATGGTGTCGGTCTCACGCCGGGCCGGGCCACCGCACGCCGGACAGGTGGCGTGGAGGAAGCCCTCGTGGGAGGTGAGCGGCGAACGGCCGGTGGGCATGAATTCGACGTCGTCGGGCAGGTCGACCGGCAGTTGGTCGGCCGGCACCGGCTGTTCGCCGCAGTCGCCGCAATAAACGATGGGGATGGGACATCCCCAGTACCGCTGCCGGGACAGGAGCCAGTCCCGGAGCCGATAGTTGACGGTTCGCTGGCCGAGCCCTCGGGCTTCGAGCCAGTCGGTGGCCGCGGCCTTGGCTGCGTCGACGCCGAGCCCGTCGAGGAACCCGCTGTTGATCGCCGGGCCTTCGCCGACGTACGCCTCGCCGCCGAAGTCGACGGGGGGCTCGACGGTGCGGATGATGTCGCAGCCGTGGGCGGTGGCGAAGTCCCAGTCGCGCTGGTCCTGGCCGGGCACGGCCATGATCGCCCCGGTCCCGTAGGTCATGAGCACGTAGTCGGCCAGATACAGGGGGATGGCCTGGCCGTTGAACGGGTTCACGACCGACGTGCCGGTGAACACTCCCCGCTTGTCGATGGCCCCTTCGGTGGACAGCCGGTCGATGTCGGACCGGCCGGCGACCGACGCTCGGAAGGCCTCGACCGCAGCCCGATGTTCGTCGGTGGTCAGCTCGTCGACGCGGGGATGCTCGGGTGACAGGACGGCGAAGGTCATGCCGAAGCCGGTGTCGGGTCGGGTGGTGAACACGTCCAAAGGATCGACATCGGTGCGGGCAGAGCCGTCGGCGCCGGCGATGGGGAGCCCGAACTGGGCACCTTCGGAGCGCCCGATCCAGTTCCGCTGCATGATCTTGACCTTCGACGGCCACTCGAGGTCATCGAGGTCGTCGAGGAGTTCCTGGGCGTAGGCGGTGATGCGGTAGAACCACTGCTCCATGTCGCGGCGGTCGACGAGGTCGCCGGACCGCTCGCAGGTGCCGTCAGCCAGGACCTGCTCGTTGGCCAGCACGGTCTGGCAGCCGGGGCACCAGTTGACGGGAGCTTCGGCCCGATACACGAGACCGGCCTCGTAGAACCTGAGGAAGATCCATTGCGTCCAGCGGATGTAGTCGGGGTCATGGCTGCGGACGACCCGTCGCCAGTCGTAGACGGCGCCGATCCGGCGCAGCGACGCGGACAGGGCCTCAACGTTGGCGTCGGTGTGGACACGCGGGTGGGTGCCGGTGTTGATGGCCGCGTTCTCGGCCGGCAGCCCGAACGAGTCGAAGCCGATCGGCGAAAGCACACCGTCGCCCCGCATCGTGCGGTACCGGACCAGCAGGTCACCCATCGTGTAGTTGCGGACGTGGCCCATGTGGGCCGGGCCGCTGGGGTACGGGTACATGGACAGCACGTAGTACCGGGGCCGGGGGTCGTCGTTGTCGACGTGGTAGGTGCCCTCGTCATGCCAGCGCTGCTGCCAGCGGGCCTCGATGGCCTGCGGGTCGTAGGCCCGGGGGTCGGAGTCGTGAGACATCGCTGTGAGGCTAGCGACCGACCCTGCCGGCCCACCGCACCGCTGTTTTGGGGTTCCGGCCCGTTTGGTCGCCGAACCCGCCGGATAGCCTGTCCCCCTCTCGGGGCTATAGCTCAGTTGGAAGAGCGCCTCCATGGCATGGAGGAGGTCGAGGGTTCAATTCCCTCTAGCTCCACGCAGCACCGCAGGCCCCCGGCCTGCGGTGTTTTCGCGTCACCCCGACTATGCCTCGGCCTGCCAGTCGAGGCGGGGGCGGTCCGACCACAGGCGTTCGATGTCGTAGAAGGCCCGGGCCTCCTCGTCGAACACGTGGACGACGAAGCCACCGAAGTCCATCAGCACCCAAGTCGGCCCCTCACCGTGCTCGCGTCCTTCCAGACGCAGCGGCTTGGGGCCGTCCAGCAGGGTGATCTGCTCCTCGACCTCGTCGACGATGGCCCGGACCTGGCGCCGGTTGGCGCCGCTCGTCACGACGAACAGGTCGGTCAACGACAGCACCTCGCCCACGTCGATCAGGATGGTGTCCCGGCCCAACTTGTCGTCGGCGGCCCGGGCAGCCTGCGTGGCCCAGCGGCGGATGCCGGCTGCGGTCGATGGATCGGCCACCGGCGGGCCGGAGAGAGGCGATCTGGTCATGGCGTCCGCACGCTATCCCGAGGCGACGAAATCGGCTCCGACGAGCACCGTCACGTCGGCCGCCGGGCTGGAGTTCTCGTCGGATTCGACGCCGATCCCCAGTCGGTCGGCCAGTACCGCCGCCTCCTCGGCCAGCGCCGGATCACGGTGCACCACCTTGGACGTCAGCACGTCGAAGCTGGTGTGGTTGCCCACCACGGTGATCTCACCCCCAGCGGCCACGACCCGGGCCCGGGCTATCGGATCCAAGGTGAAGTCCCCGGTTCCGTTGATGAGCCGCACCGTGGTCCGGTCGCCGGGGACCGCGGCGATGGGGAACGGGAACAGGTCGACGACCATCGACGCCAGCAGCCCGGGGTCGGCGACGAGCCCCTGAGCGGTCTCGATCACCGGCAGGGCACCGACGGCGACCGCTCCCGATGCGATGGCCCCCAGTTGGTCGACCACCGTCAATTCGAGTTCGGGCAACCTGGCCAAGGGGGTGCCTCCCTCGCCCACCACCTCCAGCCACGCCCGCCAGAACGCCCGGCCCCTCTCCATGCGCTCCACGCCACCAGCCTCGTCGGGGAACCCCAGGAACGCCACGACCTGGTCGGCGGACACCGTGGTGTCGCCGGCCGGGAAACGCACCACCTCGGTACCGTCATCGGCCACCTCCACCAGGTCGGTGGCCAGCGGAACCTCGACCACCCCCACCGGCCCGACCAGGCCGGCCCAGCGGGGCGGCGTGAGGCGCACGAACTCGGTGAAGCCCACGTCGAACAGCGTGACCAACGCGTCGTTCACCGCGGGAACCCCGCCCTGCTGGTGGACGTCGACGAGGCTGCACGGCGGCGTGCAGGCCGAATCGACCAACAATTCGGGCGGGACGACCAGCACCGACCCTCCGCCCCGCTGGCGGTCGGCCACCGTGGAGACGGCCACCGACGTGAGTAGACCGTCGTCGTCCTCGGTCACGATCAACATCGACCACGTCTGGGCGACGAACGCCTCGAACCCCGCTGCCGTCGGATCCACGATGGCCTCACGGGTCTCACCGTCGCGCATATCCAGAACCTGGCGGGCCCCTTCGACGAGGAGGAACCCCGACCAGACCACGGCCCCGACCAGGGCGATGGGAAACAGCCAGCGCCACGGCAACGACGCCGACGGGGCGGCCACCCGGCGGCGGAACCTCGGCGGCGGCCGGCCCGGATCGCTCACGCGGCACTGCCCGGCCGGTAGAGCCGGTCGGTGTCGATCACCGACGCGACGCCCGCCGGCAGCAGCTCCCCCAGTTCGCTGGCGGGCCGGCCGGCTGCGACCAGGGCTCGGACCTCCGTGCTGGTCACGTCGGGCGTGGCCACCTCCAGGTGGCGACATGCCCAACCGTCGGGCACCGATGCGGCTGGATGGCCAGGGCGGTCCATGAGCACGATCGTGGCACGCTGGCGCAACTCGTCAGCGTGTTTCCATGTATCGAGGTCGGCTGCGACGTCGGCACCCACGAGGACCAGGACCTCGGCTCCGGGATACCGGCGGCCCAGGTCGTCCAGGGTGTCCACGGTGTAGGAGGGTCCACCGCGCCGGATTTCGGTGTCGTCGGCGCGGATCCCCGCATGGCCGGCCACTGCGGCCTCCACCATGGCCAGCCGCTGGGCCGCCGGGCTCACCGTCAGACCGGCGGCCGTCTTCTGCCACGGATCGCCGGCGACGACGAGCAGGACCAGATCGACCTCGAGGACGTCCCGGGCGGCCACCGCAGCGGCCACATGCCCCCGGTGCGGCGGGTCGAAAGTGCCCCCCAAGAGGCCGATCCGTCGTGGCGGGGCGTCGAACACCCCGCTGATCCTAGCCGTACCCGTGCATACCTTCCGGAATATGCACCAACCGAAAGCATGGCTGACCTGCGACTTTCGAGAATATGTGCCATACGTCATACGATTCCCCCTTCCCCCGCGCGGCGATCTGTGCTTGAATTGAGTCCCGACGCAGAAGCCAACACATCCACCCCGTCTGCGGGTCAGCGGCGACCGTCGACCTTCCCTGAACAACCTTTCCGGTCCCGACGCGCGGTCGGACCCCACAGCAGAGTGTGAGCGAACAATGAGTGATTCCGTCGGCCAGTACCTGAACGAGATCGGCATGGTCCCCCTCCTGAATGCCCAGGAGGAGCGGGAACTGTCCCAGACCATCGAGGCCGGGGCCGAGGCCCGGGCCCGCAAGGAGGCCGGCGAGACCGGCCGTGACATCGACCGGGCCATCCGGGCCGCCGCCCGGGCCAAGGACCGGTTCATCCGCTCCAACCTCCGCCTGGTGGTGAGCGTCGCCCGCCGCTACCCCCTTCCCCCCGGCATGGAGCTGCTCGACCTGATCCAGGAGGGCAACCTGGGCCTCGAGCACGCCGTCGACAAGTTCGATTGGCGCAAGGGGTTCAAGTTCTCCACCTACGCCACGTTCTGGATCCGTCAGGCCATCGGCCGAGCCCTCGACCAGAAGGCCAGCCTGGTCCGCCTGCCCGGCGACCGCTCGGCCAGCCTCCGGGCCGCCCTGCGTGCCGTCTCCGGCAACGGCGACGAACTCGACGAGGAGCACGCCCGGCTGCACCGTCTGACCACCCCCACCTCGCTCGACCGCACCATCGGTGACGACGACAGCAACGAGCTGGTCGACCTGCTGCCCGACGCCACTCCCGGCCCCGAGGCTGAGGTCATGGCCCGCGCCGAGAACGACATGGCCACCAGCCTTCTCGACGTCCTCGACCACCGTGCCCGCTACGCCGTGGAGCAGCGGTTCGGGCTCACCGACGGCCGCAAGCGCTCCTACCGCGAGGTCGGCGAGGATCTGGGCGTGACCGCCGAGGCCGCCCGCCGCCTGGTCAAGCGGGCCGTCAACACGGTGCGCGACCGGGCCGGCGAGACCATCGACGCCGCCTGAGCGACCCGGACCCCTCCCACCGGGAAAACTCCAAGGGGGCCACCCGGCCACTCGCCGTAGGCTCTGTGATCGTGGATTCGACGACGGCGCGCTCCGACACTGACTGGCATCCCGGCTCCTGGCGTGACCGGCCGACCCTCCAGCAGCCCGACTGGCCCGATGCCGGGGCCCATGCAGCGGCCGTCGACGAGTTGGGTGCACGGCCACCGCTGGTGTTCGCCGGCGAGAGCCGCGATCTGACCGATGCGTTGGCCGCTGTGTCCCGTGGCGAGGCGTTCCTCCTCCAGGCCGGCGACTGCGCCGAGTCATTCGACACCTCTGCCGATTCCATCCGCGACCGCCTTCGGGTCATCCTCCAGATGGCCGTTGTGCTCACCTACTACACCGGCGTCCCCGTCGTGAAGGTCGGGCGCATCGCCGGCCAGTTCGCCAAGCCGCGTTCGAGCGACACCGAGACCGTCGATGGCGTGGAGCTGCCCTCGTTCCGGGGGCACATCGTGAACGACATCGGCTTCACCGCTCCCGACCGGGTCGCCGATCCGGAGCGGCTCATCACCGCCTACAACCGGGCCGCCGCCACCCTCAACCTGCTCCGGGCCTTCACCAAGGGTGGCTTCGCCGACCTGTCCCAGGTACACCGCTGGAATCGGGAATTCGTCGTCGACAGCCCGGCCGGCCAGCGTTACGAGAACCTGGCCGACGAGATCGACCGGGCGGTCCAGTTCATGCAGGCCTGTGGCGTCACCGGCGAGACGCTCGCCGAGCTGCGTCAGGTCGACTTCTTCACCAGCCACGAGGCCCTGCTGCTCGACTACGAGGAGCCGCTGACCCGCCGCGATTCGCTCACCGGCGACTGGTACGACTGCTCAGCCCACATGCTCTGGATCGGCGAGCGCACCCGTCAGGTGGACGGCGCCCACATCGAGTTCCTCCGCGGCGTCCGTAATCCGGTGGGCTGCAAGATCGGCCCCACCGCCACCGCCGATGAGGTGCTCGGCCTGTGCGCGGCGCTCGACCCCGACCACACGCCGGGCCGTCTGACTCTCATCGCCCGCATGGGCGCCAACAAGGTGATCGACCAACTACCCGGGCTCATCGGGGCCGTGCGCGACGCCGGATACCCCGTGGTGTGGGTGTGCGACCCCATGCACGCCAACACGTTCACGGCCGACGACGGCCGCAAGACCCGCCACTTCGAGGACGTGCTGGCCGAGGTGTCGGGATTCTTCGCCGTGCACCGCTCGCTCGGCACCACCCCCGGCGGGGTGCACCTCGAGCTGACCGGCGACGACGTCACCGAATGCCTGGGCGGCGGTGCAGAGTTGGTGACCGCCGACCTGGCCGACCGGTACGAGACCATGTGCGACCCCCGGCTCAACGGCAGCCAGAGCGTCGACCTGGCGTTCCGGCTGGCGGAGCTGCTCCGCAACGGTCACCGCTGATCCGGCCGCCAGCGGCCGCCGTCACACCAGCTTCTCGACGAACGTCTCCAACTGGCGCAGGTTCCGGACCTCGTAACAGCCGTCGATGTGGGTGGTGTACTCCCCCACGATCGAATCCCCGGTGTCCCAGTAGGCCCGGGGTTCTGGGTTCAGCCAGTACACCTTGCGGGCCTTGTGGTGCATCTCCTTGATGATCCAGGACTGGGAGGCGTGGTAGTTGTTGCGGGCGTCGCCCAGCACCAGCACCGTGGTCTTGGGCCCCACGTCCTTGCCGTACTTCTCCCAGAACACCCCGAAGGCGTGGCCGTAGTCGGAGTGGCCGTCGACCCACACCACGTCGGCTTCGGTGTTGACCCGGTGTACAGCCTCACCGATGTCCTCGACTCCCTCGAAGAAGCGGGTCACCTCGTCCAGCCCGTCGATGAACACGAACGACCGGACCTTGGAGAACTGGTTGCTGATGGCGTAGACGAGGTGGAGCGTGAAGCGGGCGAAGGCGGCCACCGACCCGGAAATGTCGGCCACCACCATGATCTCGGGCTTGGCCGGCCGGGGGAACTTGAACTTGGGCTCCGCCGGAACCCCGCCGTAGCTCAACGAGTGGCGGATGGTGTTGCGGAAGTCCAGCGGGCCCTTGCGGCCGTGGCGGCGCTTGCGGGCCAGGCGGACGGCCAGCTTGCGGGTCAGCGGATAGATCGCCTTGCGGAGGCTGGCCATCTCCTCGCGTGAGGCGTGCATGAAGTCCACGTCCTCGGGGAGCGGCTTGCGCAGGGTGCGGGCCATGGCCTCAACCCCGCGGTCGGCGACGAGACGGCGGCGGATCTCCGCCTCGACCTCCCGCTTGAGCTGCTCGATGCGGTCGGCGAACTCGTCCTTTTCGAGACGTTCCTCAAGCGGGGTGAGCGATTCGGGAGCCTGTTCCCGGGACGCCTCCATCAGCCGGTCCAGCATGCCGTCGAGGTCGAGGTTCCGGAGGGTCCGGTACAGGTAGTAGGTGCCGCCCACCGGCCGGCCGGGCTCCATGCCCGCGTAGCGCATGACGGCCTGGCGGGCCAGGGCCGCCATCATCGCCGTGTCGCCGTTCATGAGGGCTCGGAACAGCATCTCGGCCAACTGTTCGGGGCTGAGGGCCTGGCCGCCGCCACCACCGCCCTGGGGCTGGCCGTCGCCGGGCATGGCGTTCTCGTCGCCCTCGGCCGGTTCGTCGGTGGCCAGAGCGTCCCCCTCACCGATGGCGTACTCGGCGCCCCGCATTGAGAAGTACACCTCGAAGACGATCTCGAAGGCCTTCCAGTGGGCGTGGTTCTTGACGAGGGTGGCTCCCAGGGCGTACTTGAACGCCTCGCGGTCCTCAAGGGGGATGTGGGTGACCGCCTCCATGGCATCGAGGTTCTCGGTGAGGCTGACCGGGAGGCCGGCCTCCCGCAACTCGACGATGAAACCGCCCAACAGGTCCAGCAGCGGGGTGTCGGCAACTGGAGCCGTCACGGTGTCCATGGGGTGACCTCGTTCAGGAGGCCGCCGCCGACAACTCCTCGGGGTTGTCGGCGAACTCCTTGATCGCCTTGTCGATGTCGCTGCGGTACTTGAGCAGGATGTTGACCGTCTCGGTGGCGGTAGCGGCGTCGATCTTGGACACCCCGAGCAACACGAGGGTGCGTGCCCAGTCGAGCGTCTCGGACACCGACGGATGCTTCTTCAGGTCCAGCTGGCGGATGGAGCGGACGATCCGGGCCACCTGGTCGGCCAGGTTCTCGTCGACTCCGGGCACCTTGGACAACACGATCTCCCGCTCCCGGTCCAGATCCGGGTAGTCGATGTAGAGGTAGAGGCAGCGACGCTTCAGGGCCTCGGACAGCTCGCGGGTGGCGTTGGACGTGAGGAACACCAGCGGCACCTGGTTGGCTTCGACGGTTCCCAACTCGGGAATGGACACCTGGTATTCGGACAGGATCTCCAGCAACAGGGCCTCGGTCTCGACTTCGACCCGGTCGACCTCGTCGATGAGCAGCACGACGCGATCCTCGGCCCGGATGGCCTCGAGAAGCGGCCGGGTCAACAGGAACTCCTCGGAGAACAGGTCGTCCTCGATGCTGTTCCAGTCACCCTCACCGCCCTCGGCCTGGATGCGCAACAGCTGCTTCTTGTAGTTCCACTCGTAGAGGGCCTTGGACTCGTCGAGTCCTTCGTAACACTGCAGCCTGATCAGCCGGGAGCCGGTGATCTCAGCCACGCTCTTGGCCAACTGGGTCTTGCCGGTGCCCGCCGGGCCCTCGATCAGGATGGGCTTGCCCAGGCGGTCGGCCAGGTAGACGATGCCGGCGATGCCTTCGTCGGCCAGGTAGCGGGCGTCGGCCAACGCGGCGCGCACGCCGGGGACGTCGTCGAATCGGAGTTCCTGGTCGGTCATGGCGGCGAGGCTACCGCCCGGTAGGTGCGGCCCCGTCACCGGACCGGGGCTGCTCAGGTCCGGATCTGGCCTTCGCCGCGCACCACGTACTTCTCGGTGGTCAACTGGGCCAGGCCCATGGGGCCACGGGCGTGCAGCTTCTGGGTGCTGATGCCGATCTCGGCGCCGAACCCGAACTCCTCGCCGTCGACGAACCTCGTCGAGGCATTGACCACCACCGCAGCGGCATCGACCTCGTTGGTGAACCGGTCAGCGGCCGACCCGTCGGTGGTGACGATGGCCTCCGAGTGTCCTGAGCCGTTGGCGTTGACGTGCTCGATGGCCTCATCGAGGTCGTCGACCACCCGCACCGACATCTTCAGGTCCAGGAACTCGGTGGCGAAGTCCTCGGGGCTGGCCTCGCCGATCGACGGGGCGATGGACCGGGCCCGCTCGTCGCCCACCAACTCGACGCCGGCCAAGGCGTCGATGGCCGCCGGCAAGAACCGATCGGCGACATCGGCGTGCACCACCAGGCTCTCCGCGGCGTTGCACACCGACGGGCGTTGGGTCTTGGCGTTGACCAGGATGTCGGCGGCCATAGCCAGGTCGGCCGCGGCATCGACGTAGACATGGCAGTTGCCGTCACCGTCGATCACGTAGGGCACGGTCGCGTTGTCGAGGATCGACCGGATGAGCGACGGACCGCCACGTGGGATCAGACAGTCGATGGCGTCCCGTTGGCGCATGAACTCGATGGCAGCCTCCCGGCTCGTCTCCTCGACCAGCACCAGGGCATCGGCCGGCACCCCGAGATCGGGCAGGGCACTTCGGATCGACCCGGCGATCGCGATGTTCGAGGCCAGCGCCCCCGACGAGCCGCGCAGGAAGGCGACGTTGCCCGACTTGAGGCACAGGCCGAAGGCGTCGCTGGTCACGTTGGGGCGGTTCTCGTAGATGATGGCTACCACCCCGAGCGGCACCCGGACCTTGGTGATCGCCAGGCCGTTCGGGCGGGTCCAGTCGGCGGTCACCACCCCGACGGGGTCGGGCAGGTCGGCCACCTGCCGCAGGCCATCAGCCATGGCCACCACCTTGCCGGCGTCGAGGCGGAGACGGTCCACGACGGCGGTGGTCGCCCCGGCGGCTTCGGCCCGGGCGACATCGTCCGCATTGGCGGCCAGGAGGGTGTCGGTGTCGACCACCAACCGGTCCGCGGCGGCCCGTAGTGCGGCATCCTTGGTGGCCGATGGGAGCACCGCGACGGCCGGAGCCGCTTGCTTGGCCCGGCAGGCCAGACCCGGGATGCTCGACATCGGCTGCTCGGTCACGGTGCATCAGGGTACCGGGGGGCCCACCGCAACCCCGAACCTGGCTGCGGGTACTACCCTCGGCGGTCGTGGCAAACGACCGGGACGCACCGACCACCGGCACGTCGGTGCGGTCGGGCGGCGCCTCGGCGGTGGCCCTGGGTATCGCCCTGTCGCGGGTCGCCGGCGTGGTGCGGGAGTCGCTACTCCGGGCCACCCTCGGGCTCGGGCCGGCCGCCGACGCCTTCGGTGCGGCCCTGCGGATCCCCAACGCCCTCCAGAACCTCCTGGGCGAGGGTTCACTCTCGGCATCGTTCATCCCCGTCTACAGCCGGCTCCTCGACGAGGACCGTGAGGCGGACGCCGAGCCGGTGGCCGGGCGGGTGGCCGGAGCGGTCGCCGGCCTGTTGACAGCCGTGGCCGGCGGGTTCGCCGTGGTGGCCGTCGTGCTGGCCCGGCCGATCACCGCCCTGCTCACCCCGGGATTCGACGGGCCCCGGTTCGAGCTGACAGTCGACCTGATGCGCATCACCACGGCGGGGGCGGGCGTGCTGGTGCTCTCGGCGTGGTGCCTGGGGGTGCTCAACAGCCACCGCCGGTTCTTCCTGTCGTACGTGGCGCCCGTGCTGTGGAATGCGGCACAGATCACCGTGCTGATCGCGGCCCTGGTCGGCGACTGGAATCCGGTCGACGCAGCCCGCGGCGTGGCCTGGGGTCTGGTGGCCGGCGGGCTCATCCAGTTCGGCGTCCAGGCAGTCGCCGTGCTGCGCCTGGATCCCTCGCTCCGGCCGTCGCTGGCACGGTCCCTGCCGGGTGTGGCCGAGGTCCGCCGGCGCTTCCTGCCCGCGGTGGCCGGCCGCGGTGTGGTCCAGCTGTCGGCCTACATCGACCTGATCTTGGCTTCGCTGCTCGCCACCGGCGCGGTGGCTGCCCTGCTGTCGGCCCAAGCCCTCTACGTGCTTCCCATCGGCTTGTTCGCCATGAGCGTGGCAGCCAGCGAACTGCCCGACATGTCCCGCGACCCCGATCCGTCAGTGCTGGCCACCCGGGCCGGATCGGCGTTGTGTCGCACCTCGTTCTTCGTCGTGTTCAGTGCCGTGGCCTACATAGCGGTCGGCGAGTTGCTCATCGACGCCCTGTTCGGTTGGGGTGCCTTCGGCACCGACGACACCCGGGCCGTCTGGATGGTGCTCGGGGCCTACGCCCTGGGCCTGCCGGCCATCGGCTCGGCCCGGATACTCCAGAACACGTGCTACGCGCTCGGCGACACCAGCGGCCCGGCCCGGATCGCTGCGGTCCGTGTCGCCGTGGCCGCCGGCCTGGGCGTGGCCCTCATGTTCCCGCTCGACACCGTGGGCGTCGCCGACGGGTCGTTCTTCAACGACCCGCCGGTCGGACCCCGGCTCGGGGCGGTCGGCCTGGCACTCGGCTCGGCCGTCGCGGCATGGCTGGAGCTGATCCTGCTGACCCGCCTGGTCGGCCGCTCGATTCCCGGCATGGCGACCCCCCGATCGGTGTTGGGGCGACTGGCCCCGGCAGCCGCCCTGGCCTTTGCCGTCGGTGCTGCAGTCAAGATGCCGCTCCAGGAGGTGCCGGTGCTGCTCGGCGCACCGGTGGCCGTCGGGGTGGCCGGCCTCGTGTACGTGGTGGCGGCCCACCGCACCGGGGTAGCCGAAGCCCACCTGGTGCTCGGCCCGATCCGCCGACGCCTGTGGGGCGACTAGCGGGGCAACACCACCAGGTCGTCGGCGTGCACCACCTCGTGGGACACCCCCTCGGGTAGGTCGCCGGTCCGCCGGCCCATGACCTGACGAAGCACCATCGCGTCGTGGCGGATGATTCCCTTGGCGAACACCGCCCCGTCCTCGTCCTCGATCTCGACGGCCTCACCCTCCTCGAAATCTCCGCTGACGCCCAGAACCCCGGCCGGCAGCAGCGACACCCGCCGCTCTTCGAGGGCGCGCCGGGCGCCGGCATCGACCACCACCCGTCCCGAGGAGCCGACAGCGAAGGCGATCCAGAGGCGGCGGGCGCCGAGGCGGCCCGGGCGGGCGTGGACCACGGTGCCGACTCCGGGCACGCCGGTCACCGCGTCGGCGATCACGTCGAGCCGCCGGGCATCGGCGATCACCGTCCGTACGCCCGACCAGCTGGCGATCTTGGCTGCCGCGACCTTGGATGCCATCCCCCCGCTCCCCCGCTCGCTGCCGGCACCACCGGCCCGCTGTTCCAACTCGTGGTCGATCTCGACGATCTCCTGGATCAACGAGGCACCGGCGTCCAACCTGGGATCGGCGGTCAGCACGCCAGGGGTGTCGGTCAGCAGGACCAGGAGCTCAGCGTCGACGAGATGGGCCACCAGGGCGGCGATGCGGTCGTTGTCACCCCAGCGGATCTCGTCGTCGGCGACGGCGTCGTTCTCGTTGACGACCGGCACCGCACCCAGCTCAAGCAGGCGGGTGAGGGTGCCACGGGCGTGGAGGTACTGGGCCCGGAGGAAGAAGTCGAGGGGGGTGAGCAGCACTTGGCCGGCGACCAGACCGTGGCGCTCGAAGGCATCCTGGTAGGTGCGGATGAGATGTCCCTGGCCGACCGCGGAAACCGCCTGCAGGGTGACGGCGTCACGGGGGCGGCGCTCGCCACCCATGTCGAGGGCAGGCAGGCCGGCGGCGATGGCACCCGAGGTGACGACCACGAGACGGTGGCCGGCGAGACGCAAGGCCGCCACCTGGTCGCAGAGGCCATCGACGAGGGCGCGGTCGACGACACCGTCGTCACCGGTGATCGACGACGACCCGATCTTGACGACGATGGTGCCGGTCACCGCTGGAATCCTCGGCCTTGGGTCTGCATCAGCCTTCTTCGTAGTCGAACTCGAGGCGGCCGATGCGCACGGTTTCGCCTTCGCGTACGCCGGCCCGGGTCAAGGCCCGGTCCACGCCCATGGACTTGAGGCGATCGTGGACGTAGTCGACGGCATCGGGGTTCGTGAGGTCGTTGAGGTTGACCACCCGGGCCACGTCACGGTTGGCGACCTCCCAGGCGCCGTCGTCGGCCCGCACAACGGCGACATCGGTGGGTTCGGGACGGTGGACCACCAGGGCCGGCCGTTCCCTGGGAGCCTGGCGGACCTCGGTCACCAGGTCGGCCAGGCTGTGGATGAGCGTGTCGAGTCCTTGGCCCGTCATGGCGGACAGGCGTTCGCCGGCGAATTCGACGTCTCCGGCGACGTCGGCCCGGGACCCCACGACCAATCGGGGGCGGGCCAGCAGATCGGGGCGGTAGGCCGCCAACTCGGCCTCCAGCACGGCCTGTTGCTCGGCCGGTGGGCGTTCTGCCGTGGGCGACAGATCCAGCATCATCAACAGCACCCGGGCCCGTTCGATGTGCCGGAGGAAGCGGTGGCCGAGACCCTTGCCGTCACTGGCTCCCTCGATGAGGCCGGGGATGTCGGCCAACACGAACTCGGGCCGGCCGTCGGGGCGCACCACCCCGAGGTTGGGTTCGAGGGTCGTAAACGGGTAGTCGGCGATCCGCGGCTTGGCCGCCGACACGCGGGCGATCAGGGTGCTCTTGCCCACGTTGGGGAAACCGACGAGGGCGACGTCGGCCAGCAACCGGAGCTCGAGACGGAGCCACCGTTCGATCCCGTCCTCGCCCTGCTCGGCGAACGCCGGGGCCCGCCTCCGATTGGAGAGGAACTTGGCGTTCCCCCGACCGCCGCGCCCAGCTGCAGCCCCCATCCAGCGGTCCCCATGGCTGACCAGGTCGGCCAGCACCTCACCGCTGTACAGGTCGTAGGCCGTGGTGCCTTCGGGCACCTTGATCGTCACGTCCTCGGCGGCCCGGCCGTGACGCTTGCCGCCCGACCCGTGGGTGCCGTTGCCGGCCCGGCGGTGGGGGTGGTCGCGGAACGCCAGCAGTGACGCCACGTTGTGGTCGGCCTCCAACCAGATGCTGCCGCCGTCACCACCGTCACCGCCGTCGGGCCCCCCTTTGGGGACGTGGGCCTCGCGGCGGAACGACACCGCCCCGGCACCACCGTCGCCGGCGCGCAGGTTGAGACCGCATTCGTCGACGAACTGGGACATGGTGCGAGCCTAGGCGAGGAGGTTGTTGACGCTTCGTGCTTCGACGCGGCTCCGCCCCGGCCCAAGGACCGGGGCGGAGCGTCGCGTTCGTGTCGAGCCGCGGGCGGCCCGCTGGGTCAGCCGTCGAGGACGTCGACCAGCTTGCGGCCGCCACGGCTGGCGAACTTGACCACACCGTCGGCAGTGGCGAACAGGGTGTCGTCGCCGCCCCGGCCGACGTTGGTGCCGGGATGGAACTTGGTGCCCCGCTGACGGACCAGGATGGCGCCGGCGGTGACCTGACCGCCGTCGTAGACCTTGACGCCGAGGCGCTTGGACTGGGAGTCACGGCCGTTCCTGGTGGAACCGCCGCCCTTGGTCTTGGACATGTCGTCAGCCCTTCTCGTCAGCCCTTCGAGATCGAGGTGATCTCGATCTCGGCCAGGTGCTGGCGGTGACCCCACCGGCGACGCTGGTTGCTCTTGTTCTTGTAGGTGAAGCCACGGATCTTGGGGCCCTTGGCGTCGCCGACCACCCGGGCGGTGACCGTGGTGCCGGCCAGGTCCTCGGGCGTGGCCAGCACGTCATCGCCGTCGACGAGCAGCAACGGGGTCAGCTCGACATCGGTGTCGGGGGCTCCCAGACGCTCGACGAGGACCCGCTGGCCCTCTTCGACCGTGTACTGCTTTCCACCGGTGGCAATCACTGCATACATAGGGACTCCAGGCTATCCATCGCGGACCCGGTCACCACCGGGCGGGGGCGGTCATCGGACACCTTTGACGGATACGCCGAGGAGGGGCCCGTCGAGGACCCGTCCCCGCCCCTCGCAGTCGTCGCAGCCGGCGGAGAACGACTCGAGGAGTCCCTCACCGATGCGCTTGCGGGTCATCTCGACCAAGCCCAGGTCGGAGATGTCGAACACCTGGGTTCGGGTCTTGTCACGCGACAACGCGTCGCGCAACGTGTTGGCCACCGCTTCGCGGTTGGCCTTGACCTCCATGTCGACGAAGTCGATGACGATGATGCCGCCGATGTCCCGCAGGCGCAGCTGCTGGGCGATCTCCTCGGCGGCCTCGAGGTTGTTGCGGAACACCGTCTCCTCGAGGCTGGACCGGCCCACGTTCTTGCCGGTGTTGACGTCGATGACGGTCAGGGCCTCGGTGTGCTCGATGATGAGCGAACCGCCCGACGGCAGCCACACCTTGCGGTCCAGGGCCTTGCGGAGCTGCTCGTGGACGTGGTGGCGTTCGAACAGCGGCAACGACTCGGTGTCCGGGTCGTAGAAGGTGACGCGCTCGGCCAGGGCCGGGTTCACCCCTTCGACGTAGGCCAGCACCTTCTCGTAGAGGTCCCGGTCGTCAATGAGCACGCTGCGGTACTCCTTGTTGAACTCCTCCCGGATGAACCGGAACGCCAGTTCGGGCTCGCGGTACAGCAGCGCCGGCGCCTGGGAGCGGCCGGCCAGAGCCTGGATCTCGTTCCACTGCTGCACCAGACGGGTGACGTCCCGTTCGAGTTCCTCGTCGGTGATGTCTTCGGCGGCGGTGCGCACGATGATGCCGTGCTCGGCCGGCTTGACCCGGTCCAGCACCCGCCGGAGACGCTTGCGCTCGCCGTCTCCGAGGCGCTTGGAGATGCCGTATGTCGTGCTGTTGGGCACCAGCACCACGAACCGCCCCGGGAGCGAGATCTCCTGGGTGAGGCGGGCGCCCTTGTGGGCGATGGGGTTCTTGGTGACCTGGCACAGGATGGTCTGCTTGGCCTTCAGGACCTGCTCGATCCGGGGACGCCCCTTGCCCTCCACCTCGTCGGGGTCGAACTGGACGTCGCCGCGGTAGAGCACTGCGTTCTTGGGCGTGCCGATGTCCACGAACGCCGCCTCCATGCCGGGCAGCACGTTCTGGACCTTGGCCAGGTACACGTTGCCGTGGATCTCGGCGACGTCGTCGGCGGGGCGCGACAGGTAGTGCTCGATCAGCACCCGCCCTTCCATGACCGCCATCTGGGTGTTGCCCTCGGACACGCTGACACACATCTGGTAGCGGCCGATGGGCTTGCCGCGGCGCACCCGGCCACGACGCCGTTTGAGGGTCTCCTCATCCAGCTCGAGGGGGCCGTCGTCGGTAATCGCCTCGACGGGCGAGTTGCCGGAGCGCTGGCCGCCACCGGTACCCCGGCCTCGGCCGCGGCCTCCGCGGCGGCGACGCCGCTTGCGGCCACCCTCGCCCGACGAGCCATCCGCCGGCCCCTGCTTCGGCCCGGGGGCCGGTCGGCTGTCGCCGATCTGCGGCTTCGGCGACGGGGCCGGTCGGCTGTCGCCGATCTGTGGCTTCGCTACCGGCGCGGGACGGCTGTCGCCGACCTGCGGCTTCTGGGCCGGCTCAGCCGGCCCTCGATTCTTCGAGCCCTCGTGTGGGGGCGTGTCCGTCTGTTCGGACATTGTGTGGTTCCCTTCTCATCACGCCCGCTTGGTTCGCGAGCGGGGCAGGGCCGGCATCGACCGCCAGTGGTTCGACGCGTTCGTCGCCCTGCAACATCCATTGGTGCATCCTGCACACATAGCGCGCCCGCAGTGGCGGATTCGAAGCCGCCAACAACTCCGCGGGGCGTAGTGCTCGGGGTTGGGTGCCGAGTTCGGCTTCAAGCCGGACTCCGGTCGCCGTGGCCCCGATGACGTCGAGCGCGAACACCTGGTGTCGGAGGTCCTCGCTGACCACCGTGCCCTTGCGTTCTCGTTCGACAACGATCTGGTCGGTGGCCAGCAGGTCGGCCACCCATCGTCGAGCGTCGGCGACGCTGAGGTCGTCGACGTCGAACCGCCACGTACAGGCCGTGACGGCCTGTTGCAGCGAATCGTTCTTCTGGTCGCTGGCCGCCACGGCCAGGACGTCGATCCCGGCCGGCAGCGCCTCGTCGAGGCGTCGACCCAGCGAATCGAGGTCGGCCAGGTCGGTGTCGGTCCGGGGACCCTCGGCGAGGCGGATCTCGAGGTACTCGGCCTCGGATTCGTGGCCGGTGGACAGGGCCAGGCCGAACGACAACTTCGGTCGCGGCGAGAACCCCTCGCTGTAGGCGACGTCGACCCCGGCCTTACGCAGTGCCCGCTCCCAGAGGCGGGCCACGTCGCGATGGCTGGTGAAGCGGACCTTGCCCCGCTTGGCGAACCGGACGCGCAGCCTGATCATGCCGACACTCCGGTCACCGAGAGACGGGCGGCTCCGAGCCGGACCGGGACCCCCCCACCGGTGGCCAGGCCCTGGCCGGTGCCCTGACTGCCGCCGGCCGGCGGAGTGGCCGACGCCACGACATGCTCGATGCCGTAGCCGGTGCAGGCTCCACAGTCGTAGCAGGGTGTCCACCGGCAGTCCTCGAGGCCCACGGCATCGAGGGCGTCGCGCCAGTCCTGCCACAGGAAGTCCTTGTGGAGGCCGGCCGACAGGTGGTCCCACGGCAGCACCTCATGCTCGCCGCGGTGCCGGTGCACATACCAGTCCATGGACAACCCGTGGCGGTCCATCGATTCCTGCCAGAGGGAGAGGTCGAAGTGCTCGCTCCACTCCTGGAACACGCCGCCCCGTCGCCACACCTCCTCGAGCACCGGACCGAGCCGGCGGTCGCCCCGGCTGAACAGACCCTCGACCACCGACGCACGGGGGTCGTGCCACTTGAGTTGCACACCCCGCGCCCCTCTGACGTTGTCACGCAAAAGGCCGATCTTGCGCCGCAACTCGGTCTCGGTGTTCTGCCCGAACCACTGGAACGGCGTGAATGGCTTGGGGACGAAGCCTCCGACCGACGCGGTGACCGAGGGGCTGCGCTGGTGGGTGCGCCCGATCTCGACGCACCGACGGGCCAGATCCAGGATGCCGAGCGTGTCCTCGTCGGTCTCGGTGGGGAGCCCGGTGAGGAAATACAACTTCATCCGCCTCCAGCCCTGTGAGTACGCCGACTCGACGGCCGAGAACAGATCGTCTTCGCTGATCAACTTGTTGATGACCTGGCGCATCCGCCAGGTTCCAGCCTCGGGGGCGAAGGTCAACCCGGTGCGCCGGGCCCGCTGGATCTGGGCGGCGATGTCGACGGTGAAGGCGTCGACTCGCAGGCTTGGCAACGATACCGACACCTGGCCGCACGACGAGTCGTCGACCGCTGCCGTGACGACCTCCTCGATCCCGCTGAAGTCGGCGGTGCTGAGCGACGTGAGCGCCACCTCGTCGTAGCCGGTGCGCCGCAGGCCGTCGGCGACCATGGTGCGAACCTGCTCGGCCGGGCGTTCCCGCACCGGCCGGGTGATCATGCCGGCCTGGCAGAACCGACAGCCCCGCGTGCATCCCCGGAACACCTCGACATTCAGCCGATCGTGGACCACCTCGGTGAGCGGCACCAGCTGCGACTTCGGATACGGCCAGTCGGCCAGGTCGGCCACCGTCCGCTTCTCGACCACCTCGGGCACGCCGGCGAACCGGGGGGTGATGCCCACCAGGTCGGGGCCGTCGAACGCCACCTCGTAGGCCGACGGCACGTACACCCCGGGGACGGCGGCCAGCGCCCGCAACACCCCGTCACGCGAGGTGCGTCCGGCGGCCTTCCATTCGGTGACGACCTTCGTGATGTCGGCCACGACCTCCTCCCCGTCGCCCAACACGACGGCGTCGACGAAGTCAGCCAGCGGCTCCGGGTTGTAGGTGCAGTGGCCCCCGACCAGGACCAGGGGATCCTCGGGCCGGCGGTCCGCGGTGCGCACCGGCACCCCGGCCAGATCCACGCACTCGAGCACGTTGGTGTACACGAGTTCGGCCGCCAGGTTGAAGGCCAGGACGTCGAAGTCGGCCGCCGCGCGGTGGGTGTCGACCGAGAACAACGGCAGCCGCCGGCTGCGCAGCGCCTCGCTCATGTCGGTCCAGGGCGCGTAGGAGCGTTCGGCGACCGCGTCGGGCCGCTCGTTCAGGATCTCGTACAGGATCTGCAGACCCTGGTTGGGGAGCCCCACCTCGTAGGTGTCCGGGTAGATCAGGAGCCAGGCCGCCTTGTCCGGCCGATGGACCGGGGTGATGGCCCCGTCCTCGCAGCCGATGTAGCGGGCCGGCTTCTGGACCTCGTCGAGAAACACCTCGAGCTCGGGCCAGAGCGAACTCATAACCACCTCATGCTACCCAGCGATGACGCCGGATCACGCGGTCGCCGATCGACGGCCCCGGCGACGCTCAGAAGCGGCCGCCGTACTGCGCATCGTGGCGGCGCATGTGCACGCTCTGCACGAGACCCAGGGCGATGAACGTGGTGAGCACGGAGGAACCGCCGTAGCTGACCAGCGGCAGCGGGATGCCGGTGATGGGCATCATGCCGACGGCCATCCCGACACTCTGGAATACCTGGAACAGAATCATCGAGAACACCCCGGCGCAGACCAGCAACCCGAACCGGTCATCGGCCAGGCGGCCGATCCGCCACACCCGGACCAAGAGCAGGCCGATCAGTCCCAGCACGGTGACGCTGCCGATGAACCCGGTCTCCTCGGCGACCACCGTGAAGATGAAGTCGGTCTGCTGCTCGGGCACCAGGTCGGAGTTGTTCTGGGTGCCCTGGAACAGCCCCTTGCCGGAGAGTCCTCCGTTGCCGATGGCGACCTGGGCCTGCTCGAGGTTGTAGCTGGCCCGGGAGTCGGACTCCTCGTCGATGAACACGAGGAGGCGGTCGACCTGATAGTCGGCGAGCACCTCCGACTGGAGCACGGCCACGGTGCCGGTCACCAGCAGGAGACCCAGGATCACCAGATGCCGGCCCCGCACGCCGGCCACGAGGGCCATCCCCGCGGTGATGGCCCCGTACACCAGCACCGTTCCGAGGTCGGGCTGCCCGAGGATCAGTACGACCGGCACCCCGACCATGGCCATGGCCACGGCCAGGCGACCCACCGAGACGCGCTCGGTCGCCCCGAACCAGGCCGCCAGGGCGACGATGACCGCCACCTTCCCGAACTCCGATGGCTGCAGCTGGTAGCCACCGAACTGGAACCACGCCCGGGCGCCCTTCACCTCAACGCCGGCAGCCAGCACCCCGACCAGCAGCCCGAGCAGCCCCACGTACAGCACGACGCTGATCCGGCGGGCCACCCGATGGCCGACCCAGGTGGTGACGAGCATCACGACGACGCCGGCGACGGCGAACATGAGGTGCCGGCTCAGATATCGGGTCTCGGCCGGCCGCAGTGCCGTGGCCGGCCCGCGGGTCGCTGAGTACACCATCACCACACCCACGGCGGCGACGAGGCTGGCCAGCAACGGCAGGAGGTAGTCGATGTGCCGGAACGGCGTCGGCCGGGCTTGACGGGGAATCCGCACCTCGGTCATGGCGTCGCCCCCGTGCCGCTGGTTGGATCACCCAGTTCGGCCAGGACGGTGCGACAGTCGATCTCCTGGCCCCGAACCCGGACGATCCCGTCGACGTCGAGCACCGGGCCGCTCTTCGGGTCGGCCGTCGAGTCGGTTCCCTCCAGGCGGTCCAGTCGGTCGCCGGTCGTCCATTCCAGCCAGTTGCTGCACAGCGGCAGAGCCGCTGAGCGGGCATAGCTCACCGCGGCGGTGGGCGCCTCGGCGACCGTTCCGGTGAGGATCCGATCGAGCAGCCGGGCGGTCAACGGGGCAGCAACCCGACTGCCGAAGCCGGCCTCCTCGAGGACGGCGACCACGGCGATGGTGGGTGTGTCGGCCGGGCCGAACGCCGCGAACAGCGACGTGTCGGCCTTGCCGTTGACCTCGGCGGTGCCCGTCTTGGCGGCCACCGGCGTCTCATCCAACGCGAACGTGGCTCCCCCGGTGGAACGGCCGTTGAACGCCTCGTAGGCCGTGCCCTCCTCGTCGGCGGTCACGCCGGTGAGTCCGTCCATGACCCGCTGCCGGAAGTCGCCGTCGATCTCGACCTCCCCCATGGCCCGTGGCCCGAACTCCCGGACCTGCTGGCCGTCCTGGGTGACCACCTCGACTGCGACGTTGGGCGACCAGAGGGTGCCGCCGTTGGCGAAGGTGGAGAAGGCGTTGACCAACTGAAGGGGGGTGACAAGTACCCCGCCCTGACCGATGGCCGTGTTCACGTTGTCGCCCGGGTACCAGATCCCGTTGGGGAAGGCGGTCGGGTTGGCCTCGTGGCGGGCGGCCCGCTTGGCCGGGGTCGGCAGGTAGCCGTCCTGTTCGAACGGCAGGGCGATCCCGGTCTCGAGTCCCAGCCCGTAGGCGCCGGCGGCATCCTGGATGGCCGTGTCGTTGTGCATCGGGTTTATGTAGACCGACTCCCCGATCGTGTAGTAGTAGACGTCGCTCGACACGGTGAGGCTGCGTGTCAGGTCGACGGCCGGGTAGGGCGTGGACCCGGCGTTGCGGAACAGGCACCCGCCGGCCGTCAGCTCGGCCTCGGCGCCGAAGACGCAGCTCTGCAGCCGGTACCAACCCGGGTCGTCCCAGAACTCCTCGGCCGGTTTGACGGCGCCGGTGCCGAACACGCCCTCGTGCCAGGCCGCGTGGGCCGTGAACACCTTGAACGTCGACCCGGGGGCGTACTCGCCTTGGATGGCCCGGTTCAGCATGGGCAGGTCGTTGATCGGATCGTTCAGCGACGCCCACTGGTCGCGGGAGAACCCGCCGATCGATTCGTTGGGATCGAACGAGGGATAGGACGCCATGGCGATCACGTCGCCGTCGTCAGGATCCATGATCACGACGGCCCCACCGGGGACCTCGAAGTCCGGCGGCTCCTCCTCGCCCTCCTTCCACTCCGGGATAACGGCCCGCTGGGCGATCACGGTGCGTTCCAGCTCCGTCTCGACGAGGTGCTGGACGTCGATGTCGAGGGTCAGGCGGACGTCGTCGCCGGGAATCGGAGCGATGAACAACTCCTCTCGCTCCCGCACGATCTGACCCAGGCGGTCCACCTCCACCACCCGGCGGCCGGCCACGCCGCGCAGATCGTCCTCGAACATCAACTCGATGCCGGCCTTCCCGATCTCGTCCCGCAGGCTGTACGCCTTGTCGGACGGCGGCCGGCGGCTCTGGTACTCGTTGTCGTTGATGGGACCGACCCAGCCGAGGATGTGACTGGCCAGATCCCCGTACAGGTACGCCCGGACCGTGTCGTCCACGACGGCCACCCCGGGGAACGATTCGGGGCGCTCGCCGAAGTAGATGAGGAGTTCCTCGTCGACGTCGACGGCGACCGGGACGTCGTCGTAGCGGCCGTACGACGGGTCGGCGAGGGCGAACTCGATGTCGGACACCTTCAACAGCTGACCGGTCCGATTCACCTCGACGGCGATCTCGGTCAGCATGGCCTGCCGGGCGTCCGCGTCGAGGTCGGCTTCGGCCAGCTCACGGCGGTTGATGGTGACCATGGTGGTCAGCCGGTTGCCGACCAGGGTGTTCCCGTTGACGTCGAGGATCCGCCCGCGCAGTGCTGGGACCCGGATCTCCCGGAGGATGTTGGTCTCGGCGACGGCGGCCGCCTCCTCGGCCGTCAGCACCTGGAGGTACCACAACCGGGCCGTGAGAGCGGCGAACATCGACACGGCGACCACGGCCAGGATCCGCATCCGGTAGCGGGTGTTGTCCTCCACCGGTCAGCCGGCGGGCGTCCGCAGCTCGATGGATGCCGGACCCGACCCGGCCATCGACCACCGCACCACCCGGTTGACGGGAGCGGCGACGACGGCGGTCAACACCCCGGCCCGCACCGCACGTTCGACGAGCGCCGCTGCATCGACCGATTCCTGGCCGAACACCAGGCCGGCCATCGAGGCCGCGGCCGTTCCCGAGGCGACGGCGGCGGCGACCGCCAGTCCGTCGAGCAGGGGTGTCGACCGCAGCATCCGCTGTTCGAGGCTGCTCACGGCGACGGCCACCGGGGGGAAGACCAGGGCGTGCAGGCCGAGCGGCGCCCCGACCAGGGAATCGTGGAGCAGGCCGGCGAAGAAGCCGACCACGGCCCCACGGTCCGGGCCGCCGTGGTAGCCGGCCAGGACCGTGACGAGGAGCAGCAACTCGACGGAGACCCCGCGGTGTCGAAACTCGGTGCATATCGTCGCCTGCAGGAGCAGCCCAGTGACGAGCACCACCAGGGAGCGCACCCGGCCCGTCATGGGGTGTCCTCTTCGGCGATGACGACCACGTTGACGAAGCTGAGGTTCTCAAGGCCGGCGGCCAACTCCACCACCACCGAGCGCTCGTATTCGGCGAAGTTGTCGGGATCGACCACCCGGCCGACCGGAATGTCCGCGGGGAAGAGACTGCGACCGCCCGCGGTGACGACGACCTCGTCGTCGGCGATCACCGCGTCGAGCCGGATGCCGTTCTCGATTCGGATCGTCGGACCACCGGTTCCCCGGGCCAGCCCCTCGTCCTGGGAGGCCACCAGCCGCACACCGACCGAGAAGTCGGCGTGGGTGGCCAGAATGACCACCGACCGGTCCCGGTCCACCTGGTCGAGCCGCCCGACCAGCCCTGCTCCCGACACGACCGCCATCCCTTCGGCGAGACCGTCGTCGCTGCCCTTGTCGATCTCGACCAGGTGGGAGCCGAAGTTCCCCGGAGGGGTTCCGAGGATCCGGGCCACCACCGTGTCGAGGTCGGCGTAGGCGATGTCGACTTCGCCCAGGAGGCGTTCGAGGAGCTCGCGGTCGGCTTCGTCGCTCAACACCGCCCCCCGGACCTGGGCCAACTCGGTTGCCAGGCGCTCGTTCTCAGCCTGCAGGTCGGCGTACCCGAAGATGCCGGACCAGGCGGTCTGGATGGGGTCGGTGGCCCGGTCCACGATTGACCGGACGGGGCTGATGACGTCCCGGATCCCCTGCTGGAAGGCGTTCAGTGGCTCGGCGCCCCGGAACTGCAGGGTCAGCAGGGTCAGCGCCGCCGCCAGCAGGATCAGCAGCGTCGGGCGGGGACGTTCGGCCCGGCGGGGAGCCGCCATGGCCTAGTCGGTGCCGTCGCTGAAGATGGCGTCGCCGTAGGTCTCGAGGTCCTCGAGCGCCTGCCCGGCGCCGATCACGACGGCCAGCAGCGGATCGGGAGCCAACCACACCGGCATGCCTGTTTCGGCCCGCAACCGTTCGGGGAGCCCGATGAGCAGCGACCCGCCTCCGGCGAGGGTGATGCCCCGCTCCATGATGTCCGCGGCCAGTTCGGGCGGGGTGCGGTCGAGGGTGACCTTTACCGTGTCGATGATGGACGCCACCGGCTCCTCGATGGCCTCGCGGATCTCCTCGGTCGAGACACGCACCGTGCGGGGCAGCCCGGTCACGAGGTCACGGCCGCGTAGTTCGGCCCGACGCTCCTCTCGCAGCGGGGACGCCGAGCCCAGGGCCATCTTGAGCTCTTCGGCCGTGCGCAACCCGGTGTCGACGCCGTACTCCTTCTTCAGGTACTGCTTGATGGCGTCGTCCAACTCGTCGCCGCCCACCCGGGACGACTGGCTGGCCACGACCCCGCCCAGCGAGATGACCGCCACTTCGGTGGTGCCGCCCCCGATGTCGACGATCATCGAGCCCGTCGGTGTGGCCACCGGCAGACCGGCTCCGATGGCGGCGGCCATGGGCTCCTCGATGATGTAGGCCGGGGCACGGGCGCCGGCGTACTCGGCCGCCTCCTGGACGGCCCGGCGCTCGACCCCGGTGACCCCCGACGGCACACAGATGACCATGCGGGGTTTGGACCACTTGCTGCGATGGACCTGCTGGATGAAGTAGCGCAGCATCTTCTCGCACACCTCGAAGTCCGCGATGACGCCGTCCTTCAGGGGCCGGGTGGCCTGGATGTGGCTGGGGGTGCGGCCGATCATGCGCTTGGCTTCGGCGCCCACGGCCAGCGGCGTGCCGTCGAGGACGTTCACGGCGACCACGGAGGGCTCGTCGAGCACGATGCCTTCACCGCGGACGTAGACGAGCGTGTTGGCGGTGCCCAGATCGACCGCGATGTCGCGGCCCCCCATCAGGGCGCCGCCCGCCGTTCGCCTGTTCCGTGCGCCCATGGTCGGGTGGTCCGTTCCGTCAGATCATGCACCGGTAGCGACGACCCTCCACCCGGAGTGGGGTCGTTACCGTCTCTGCCGGGGACCGTAACCGATCCGTCACCAAAATGCCACGCTCGGCGCATGG
The DNA here is from genome assembly GCA_964586175.1 of uncultured Microthrixaceae bacterium. Taxonomy (GTDB): domain Bacteria; phylum Actinomycetota; class Acidimicrobiia; order Acidimicrobiales; family MedAcidi-G1; genus CAZPGL01. The sequence goes on from CAZPGL010000005.1 coordinate 90,479, forward strand.
CTGACCACGCTGCGAAAGCAGCGGTGGCTGGTTTTCCCCGTCCCCTCAGGAAGCAGGGAAGAAGATGTCGATCTCGCGGGCGGCGGACTCCAGGGAGTCGGAACCGTGCACCAGGTTCTCGGTCATGACCAGGCCTAGGTCCCCCCGGATCGTGCCCGGTGCGGCCTGCACCGGGTTGGTGGACCCCATGAGGGTTCGGACCACGGCGAAGGTGTCCTCAGGGCCCTCGACGACGAGCACCATGGCCGGCGACCGGGACATGAACGCCACCAGATCATCGTAGAACGGCTTGCCTACGTGCTCCTCGTAGTGGCGGGCCAGCGTCTCGGGGTCGAGACGGCGCAGCTCGGCGGCCACCAGGCGCAGGCCCTTGCCCTCCAGGCGGCCGATGATCTCCCCGACCAGGCCGCGTTCGACCGAGTCAGGCTTGCAGATGACGAGTGTTCGATCCATGCCGGCAGGCTAGGGGCGATGGGAGCTGATCGGCTCAGAGGCCGGCTCGGGAATCGTCGGCCAGGGCCGTCCGGGCCGACGACAGGACGTAGAACGAGCCGGTCACGAGGACGAGGTCGTCGTCGTCGGACAACGCCACCGCTCGACGAACGGCCTCTTCGGCATCGGGAACCACCTCGACGTCGAGCCCGCGGGACGCCACCATGGAGGCCAGGTCGGCGGCGGGAACGGCCCGGGGCGATGGCGCGGTACAGCACACGACCAGGTCGGGGTTCATGGCCCGCAGCTCGTCGACGACCTCGACCGGCTCGCGCGGCCCCAGCGTGCCGAGCACCACCACCCTCCGGGAGCCGGGGAACACCTCGGGCACCGCAGTTGCCAGGGCCCGGGCCGCGTCCTGGTTGTGGGCCCCGTCGAGCACCACCAGCGGCTCGGTGGCCACGACCTCGAGACGGCCCGCCAGTGTGACCGACCCGAGCCCCTCGGCGATCACCTCGTCGCCCAGCGCCGTGCCGAGGAACGACTCCACGGCGGCCACGGCCACCGCTGCGTTGTCGGCCTGATGGTCGCCGTGCAACGCCAGGAACACCTCGTCGTAGCGCCCGGCCGGCCCCCACAGGTCCACCTGCTGGCCCCCCACCGCGGGCGTCGTCGACGCCACCCCGAAGGCCTCACCCCGCAGGAGCAGCGGATCGGGGTGTTCGCCGGCGAACAGGTCGAGTAGTTCGACCGAGGTCTCGCCGAGCACCAGCGGGCGACCGGCCCGGATGATGCCCGCTTTCTCGCCGGCGACGTCCCGCCGCCAGTCGCCGGTGCCGTCGGTGTGGTCGCGGCCGATGTTGGTCACCACCGCCACCTCGGCGTCGATGACGTTGGTGGCGTCGAACCGACCGAGCAGGCCGACCTCGACCACCGCGACGTCCACGGCCTCGTTGGCGAACCAGAGCAGGGCCGCCGCGGTCAGCAGCTCGAAGTAGGAGGGCCGCTCCGGCGCCGCATCGACGTAGAGGGCCAGTTGGCCGACGAGCTCACCGAACTGCTCCTCGCTGATGAGCTCACCATCGATGGACAGGCGCTCGCGGATCGTGTCGACGTGCGGGCTGGTGTAGGACCCGACCTTCAGGCCGGCGGCCCGCAGCAGCGAGCCGATCATCGCCGACACGGAGCCCTTGCCGTTGGTGCCGGTGACGTGCACGCACTGCAGGTCGGCCTGCGGATCTCCCATGGTCGCGACCAGCCCGCGCATGGCGTCGAGGCTCAGTCCGTGGATGCGGCCCGCCGAGGCCTCCAGGTTGACGTGGCGGTCGAGGTACCGCAGGGCCTCGGCGTGGTCCACGTCTGCCGCGTCAGGAGGCGGCGCGTTTGGAGTCGACGTCCCGACCCAGCACCGTCGGGGTGATGCGCTCGAGCACACACTCGGCATCGATGACGACCCGGTCGGCATCGTCGTGGCCCGGCAGCTCGTACATCACGTCGAGCAGCACCTCTTCGAGGATGGCTCGGAGCCCGCGGGCGCCGGTGCCCCGTTCGAGCGCCTGGTCGGCGATGGCGGAAAGGGCGTCGTCCTCGAACGTCAGGTCGACGTCTTCGAAGGCGAAGATCTTCTGGTACTGCTTGACGAGGGCGTTGCGCGGCTCGACCAGGATCTTGATGAGCGCCTCGGCCTCGAGGCCCCGCACCGAACTCACGACGGGAAGGCGGCCGATGAACTCGGGGATCAGGCCGAACTTGCCGAGGTCTTCGGGTCGCACCTCGGCGAACAGCCCGCCCAGGTCCTTTTCGTCGGCCTTGCGTACATCGGCACCGAACCCGACCCCGGATCCGCCCAGCCGGCTCTCGACGACCTGCTCGAGTCCGGCGAACGAACCGCCACAGATGAACAGGATGTTCGTGGTGTCGATCTGGAGGAACTCCTGATGCGGATGCTTGCGACCACCCTGGGGTGGCACGGACGCCGTCGTGCCCTCGAGGATCTTGAGCAGCGCCTGCTGGACGCCCTCGCCCGACACGTCGCGGGTGATCGACGGGTTCTCGCTCTTGCGGGCGATCTTGTCGATCTCGTCGATGTAGATGATGCCGGTCTCGGCCCGCTTGACGTCGTAGTCGGCGGCCTGGATCAGCTTGAGGAGGATGTTCTCGACGTCCTCACCGACGTAGCCGGCTTCGGTGAGGGCCGTGGCGTCGGCGATGGCGAACGGCACGTTGAGCATGCGGGCCAGGGTCTGGGCCATCAGCGTCTTGCCGCAGCCCGTGGGGCCGATCAGCAGGATGTTGGACTTGGCCAACTCCACGTCGTCGCCCGGACCGGTGCCGACCTGGATGCGCTTGTAGTGGTTGTAGACGGCCACCGACAGGATCTTCTTGGCCTGCTCCTGGCCGATGATGTAGTCGTCGAGGAAGGCGTTGATCTCGCGGGGGCGGGGCAACTCGCCGAGCGCCAGCTCGGTGGGTTCGGCCAACTCCTCTTCGATGATCTCGTTGCACAGGTCGATGCATTCGTCGCAGATGTAGACACCGGGGCCGGCGATCAGCTTCTTGACCTGCTTCTGCGACTTGCCACAGAACGAGCACTTGAGGAGCTCGCCCCCTTCGCCGAACTTGGCCACCGGTCTCCCCCTCCCCCTGTGTCGTTCCCTGTCCTACCGGACCGTCGTCGGTCCGGCAGACCCGTTCTACTGCACTGCGGTGATGGGCCCCGAGTTGTCGACGATCTCGCGGGCCTCGATCACGTCGTCGATGATGCCATAGTCCTTGGCCTCATCGGCGGTCATTACGAAGTCGCGGTCGGTGTCTCCGTGGATCCGCTCGACGTCTTGACCGGTGTGGCGGGCCAGGATCTCCTCGAGCTGCACCTTCAGGCGCTGGATCTCCTTGGAGGCCAACTCGATGTCGGACACCTGGCCCTGGGCGCCGGCGTACGGCTGGTGGATGAGCACCCGGGCGTGACGCAACGCCATGCGCTTACCCGGCGTCCCCGCGGCCAGAAGCACTGCAGCGGCCGAGGCGGCCTGCCCGAAGCAAATGGTGGTGATGTCGGGGCGGATGTACTGCATCGTGTCGTAGATGGCGAACAGGGCGTTGATGTCCCCGCCCGGCGAGTTGATGTAGAGGCTGATGTCGCGGTCCGGGTTCTCGGACTCGAGGTGAAGCAGCTGGGCGCAGATCAGGTTGGCGACCGTGTCGTCGATGGGCGTGCCGAGGAACACGATGTTTTCCTTGAGCAGCCGCGAGTACAGGTCGAAGGCCCGCTCGCCCCGGTTGGTCTGCTCGACCACCGTGGGCACCAGGTAGTTCTGCACCCGCAGGTCGGCCAGGGTCCCGGGGGCCGGGTCGCCGTGGATCATGGTCTCATCCGGGAACATCGGCTCACTCCTCCTCGGAGGTGTCGGTCGCGGTCTTCTGGGAATCCTCATCGGCGTCGCCTTCGGGCAGGACCAGCTCCGGTTCGGGGGGCTCCAGGTCGGCCCGGTCCACGGGCTCGCCCTCCTCGTCGACGATCTCGGCCCGCTCGAACACCCAGTCGAGGGCGGCCTGCTTACGCAGGTCGGCCTCCAAGTCGAGCATCCGGCCCGATTCGGTGAACGACGCACGGACCTCGTCGGCAGTGCTGCCGAACTGGGCGGCCATGGCGGCGAAGTAGTCGTCGAGCTGGTCGGCGTCGGCACCGAGGCTCTCCGCGTCGGCGACGGCCCGCAAGCCGAGGTCCACTTTGACGGCCAGGTCGGCCCCGTCGGCGAACTCGGCCCGCAGCGATGCCAGATCCCGGCCCATGGCCTCGAGGTACCGCTCCAGTTCGAGGCCCTGGGCACCCAGCCGCATGGACAGGTCCTGGATGCGCTGGGTCACCTCGGTCTCGATCATGGCGGCCGGCGGCTCCAGGTCGACCAGCTCGCCCACCGCCTGGGCGACCCGGTCGCGGGCCAGGGCGCCGGCCTGGCCGCGCTTCATGTCGGTGATGCGCTGCCGGAGGTCGGACACGAGCTCGTCGGCGGTGTCGAATTCGGAGGCTTCGGCGGCGAAGGCGTCGTCGACGTCGGGAAGCACCCGGGCCTGTACCTCCTTGACCTCGATCCGGAAATGCAGCTGGCCCTCGTCGTCGGGATGGTCGGCGTCAAACTCGACGACATCGCCGGCCGACGCGCCCCGGAGGTTCTCGTCGATCTCGGGGACGACGGCACCGACGCCCACCTCGTAGAGGTAGTCGCTGGTGGTCAGACCCTCGACAGCCTCGCCGTCGTGGGTGCCGTCGATGTCGATGGTGACCTGGTCGCCGTCCTCCGCGGGCCGCTCCACCGTCTCGAGGGTGGAGAACTGGTTGCGTAGGGCGTCGAGCTGGCGGTCAACGTCCTCGTCGGAGGCCACCGGGCCGGGAATCTCGATGTGCAGGACGTCGTAGCCACTGATCAAGGGGCGGGGCCGGACCGGCACCACGGCGTCGAAGGTCAACGCACCGTCGGCTTCGCCGCCGGTGACCTCGAACTTCGGGGCATCGATGGCGTCGATGGCGTGCTCGACGAGGGCCCGCATGTAGTAGTCGGGGACGGCCTCCTGGATCGCCTCGTGGCGACCTGCCTCGACGCCCAGCCGGGCCTCGAGGATCTTGCGGGGGGCCTTGCCAGGGCGGAAACCCGGTAGCCGGACCTCCTTGGCGATCCTCTTGAAAGCGGCGTCGACCGCCTGGTCGAATTCGGCTTCGCCGATGGCGACGCTCAACTTGACGAGGTCGCCATCCAATGTCTCCACGGTGCTGTTCACAGTGACCGGAGTGTACCGGCGGCATCCCGCCGTCCCCGTGCCCCGCCGGGCGTCTCCACCGGGGTTTTCGCCCTGTTCACCCGATCCGGTTCACCGGATCCTGGTCCGCGGGTTCTGGTCAGCAGAGTGCCTGCAGGATCTCGGCGATATCGGCCTCGGTGGTCACCGGGTTCACGATGCAGAAGCGCAGGACGGTCTCGCCGTCGACCTTGGTCGGCACGACGAGGGCCGTACCGTCGGCCAACATCCGGTCGGACCAGGCCGTGTAGTCGTCGGCCGACCAGCCGAGACGACGGAACACGACCACCGACAGGGTGGGCTCGTCGACCAGTTCCAAGTGCTCGGCGTCACGCACCATCGCCGTGGCCGCCCGGGCCACCTCGAGGGTGCGCTCGACGGCGTCGCGGTAGGCGTCGGTCCCGTGGACGGCCAACGAGAACCAGAACGGCAGACCGCGGACCCGACGGGTGAGTACGTGGGCGTAGTCGCTGGGATTCCACTCGTCGCGGTTGATGATGGGGTCGAGGTAGTCGGCGTGCTGAGTGTGGGCGGCCCGGGCGGGAGCCGGATCGCGATAGACGAGCGCCGCGCAGTCGTAGGGCGCGAACAGCCACTTGTGGGGGTCGACGACCATCGAGTCGCAACGCTCGATGCCCGCGTACGCCTGCCGCACCGACGGGGCCGCCAGCCCGGCGCCGCCGTACGCCGCATCCACGTGCAACCAGACCCCGGCCCCGGCCGCCACGGCGGCCACCTCGTCGATGGCGTCGACGGTGCCCAGGTTCGTCGTGCCGGCCGTGGCCACCACGGCGAACACCTCGGTACCGGCCGGTCGCCGGTCGATCGTCGCCTGCAGGGCGTCGCCGCGGAGCCGCCGGTCGACATCGACCGGTGCGCTCAGCACGTCGACGTCCATGACCCGGGCCGCCGACGCCACCGACGAATGGGCGCTCTCGGCTGCGACCACGGCCCATCTGGGCCTGGATGTGCCGGGACCCCGGGCCTCGTCGGCGGCATGGCGCGCCGTCACCAACGCGGACAGGTTGGCCATGGTCCCACCGGATACGAAGCAGCCGCCGGCACCATCGGGCAGACCGGCCAGGTCGGCCACCCAGCGCAGGGCCTGGTTCTCGGCGAAGACCGCGCCGGAGCCGTCCAGCCACGAAGATCCGCACAGCGACGACGCCCCGACCACCAGGTCGAACACGGCCGCCGCCTTGGTGGGTGCCACGGGCACGAACGACAGGAACCTCGGATGGTCGGCCGAGATACAGGCCGGGGCCAGGTGGTCGGCATAGGCGGCGAGGGCCTCGGAGCCACCCAGCCCCTCCGGGGTGATGCTCTGGCCGACCAGGTCCCAGAGTTCCTCGGCCGGGCGTGGGCCGTCGAGGGGCGGCTGGTTCTTGATCCGGTCGAGGGCGTATCGGAAGACGGCCCAGATGACCTCGTCGATCTCCTCGTCGAACCGGTGCATGCTCACGGCCGGCAAGGCTAGGCCCACCCCGGCCGGGACGGCGGCCGCTACGCTCGTCGCCGCCGCGGGTGTAGTTCAACGGCTAGAACCTCAGCCTTCCAAGCTGATGATGAGGGTTCGATTCCCTTCACCCGCTCGAAGGTGCCGGATGCCTGACCGGCTGGGCTGGCAGGGCTGACAGAGCTGACAGAGCTGACTAGGCGTCGCTGCGCTGGGAATCGCTGCGCTGGATGGCCCGCTCGTCGGTACCGAGATACGACGCGACGACCTTGGGGTCGTGGCGCACCTCGTCGGGGGTGCCTTCGGCGATGACCTGACCGGCCTCCAGGCAGTAGATGCGGTCGCTGATCGACATGACCATCGGCATGTCGTGCTCGATGATCAGCACCGAACTGTCCAACTCGGCCTGGATGGAGCGGATCAGCGGGCCGAAGGCCTCGGTCTCCCGCTGGGCGACACCGGCCGTGGGCTCGTCGAGCAGCATGAGGCGCGTGTCGAGCGCCATGAGGCTGCCCAACTCGACGATGCGCCGGGTACCGGTGGAAAGCTCGGCCAGCAGCGAATCGGCGTAACGGCCCAGGCCCAGATACAGGATGATCTCGTCGGCCTGGGAGCGCTTGCGCCGTTCGGCGAACACCGACGGAGGCAGAGCGGTCATCGAGGGCAGCAGCAGTGAGCGTTCCCGGGCCTCGAGGGCCACCATCAGCGTCTCACGCACGGTGAGCGCCCCGAACAGGCGGGCGTTCTGGAAGGCGCGACCCACCCCGTGCCGGGCCCGGCGGTAGTCGGCCAGGCCGTCGACCCGGTCACCGAACACCTCGATGGTGCCTTCGGCCGGCACGAAGCCCGACACCGCGTTCATGAAGGTGGTCTTACCGGCGCCGTTCGTTCCGATGAGGCCCACCACTTCGCCAGGTTGGACGTTGACCGACACGTCGGCAACCGCCGGGCGGCCACCGAACGAAACCGAAACGTGCTCGGCCATCAGCGGCATCTCGGTCGATGCGCTGGGTTCCCGAGCCGACAACGAACCCACCGACTCCGTGTGTTCCTTGGCTGGCGGGGTCCAGTTGGTGCGCTTGATGATCCGGTTCACGAGAAGATCGCGCACGTTCTGGGCGATCGATACCAGGCCGCCGGGGAAGTACAGGATGATGATCATCATCCCGAGGCCACTGGTGAACAACTTCACCTGGTCGGTCCCGTCCAGGAGTTCCGGGAGGGCCACCACGAGCAGGGTGCCCAGTACGGCGCCGGTGATCGACGAGATGCCGCCGACCACCGCGATGGCGATGACCTTCAGCGACTCCTCGGGCTGGACCATGTCGGTGTTGATGCCGCCGGTGGCCGTGGTCATCAGCAGCAGGCCGCCGGCGAGGGCGGCCAGGGCGCCCGACACGCCGAAGGCGATGAGCTTGGCCCGGGTGGGCGACACGGTGTACGCGGCAGCACTGTTTTGGTTCTCCCGCACGGCGATGAGCGAGCGGCCGATGCCGGTGCGGCGAATGCGGGTGACGACCAGCAGTGAGACCAGCACGAATCCCAGGCACGCGTAGTAGAGGGCCTGCTTGTCCTTGCGCATGTCCCATGGGCCGAGGTCCAGACCGAAGATGGAGTACGGGCCGATCTCTGGAATGGGGTTCAGCTTGAACCCGGCCCCCGTCGAGTGGGTGGAGATGCGTTCCACGGTGAACAGCCACGTCTGACACACCAGCGCGAACCCGAGGGTGACGATGGCCAGGTAGATGCCCCGGATACGCAGGGCCGGGATGCCCATGAGGACCGCGGCACCGGCCCCCCACAGCACGCCGAGGCCCAGCGACACCGGATACGAGAGGGCCTGGGCGTAGTACGCGGTCATGGCCGCGCCGAGGGCGACGAACCCGAACTGGCCCAGCGACAGCTGCCCGGCCCAGCCGGTGAGCACGGTGGCCGACAGAGCCACGATGAACATCAGCAGCACCTGGGAGAACCGCATGTAGTCGGACTTGGCGTCGATGAAATACGGCATGGCCAACCCGAGGACGACCAGAAAACCGGAACCCAACCAGCGTGCCGTGCGGGTCGCCCAGTGGCGGGCCAGGTCGGCGTGGAGCGCCCGGATCTTGGGTGACAGGGCCCATGCCTGCTCGTCACCGGCTTCGGCCCGACCCCGGACCAGGACGAGAACGAGGACGAGAACAAACAACCCCACCAGGTTGGCCCCCGACCCAAACGTCTCGGTGTTGGCGAGCAACATGCGGTCGATGACGCCGACGACGAGACCGCCGACCACCGCACCGGAGAACGACGAAAGCCGGCCGAACATGGCCGCGGCCAGCGACAACAGCAGCAGCTTCGGGCCCATGGTCTGGATACCACCGGCGTCGAGGTGCTGGATCGGTCCGATGAGCAGCACGCTCACCGTCGACAGCACGCCGGCCAGCACCCACACCTGGGTGGACACCGAGCGGATGCTGATGCCGGCCAGTGAGGCGGCGTTCGGGTTGTCGGCCGCGGCCCGGATGGACAGGCCGAAGCGGGTGCGCTGCATCAGCCAGGTGAACACCACCATGATGACCGGAGCCACGATGAGCACCAGGAGCTGGGCGCCCCGTAGGGTGATGCCTCCGGGAAGGTCCCATTCGGACTTGATGGGCTCCGGCCAGGCCAGGAAGGTTTCGATCTCCGGAAGGCGAATCTGGAACACCAGGATCACCTGGGACACGCCCAGGGTCGCGATGAACAACAGCAGCCGCGGCTGGGTGAACAGGCGCCGGACAACGAGGAGCTCGATCAGAGCCCCCATCGCGCCGCCGGCCACGATGGCGAACGGCAGCGAGATGCCGTAGGCGATGTCGAAGTTGGCGTACAGCAGGGCCATGGCGTACGCACCGAAGGCGCCGACCTGGCCGTGGGCGAAGTTGATGACGCCGGTGGCTTTGAACACCAGCACCAGACCCATGGCGACCAGCGAGTACACCAGCCCCTCGACGAGGGCCTGAAAGACGATGTCGTGGCTGTAGGTCAACGCCAGCACTCCGCTCATCACGCGCCCTCGCCAGACAAGAAGACAGCCCGCAGCAGGTCGTCACGTTCGAGGAGTTCCTGGGCTGCGCCTTCGAACCGGATGCGGCCCCGCTCCATGAACAACGCCCGGTCGGCGACGGTCAGCGCCACGTTCACCGACTGCTCCACGATGACCATGGTCAACCCTTCCGCCTTGAGAGCTTCGACCACCTGGAGCAGTTCCTGGACGACCACCGGCGCCAGACCCAACGACAACTCGTCGATGAGCAGTACCTCAGGGTCGAGCATGACGGCCTTGCCGAGGGCCAGCATCTGCTGCTGACCGCCGGACAACGATCCGGCCCGGTCGTCGAGACGGTCCCGGAGCTGGGGGAAGGTGTCGAACACCTTTTCCAGACCTTCCTTGCGGGCCTTGGGATCCTCGATCTGCCAGCCCCACACTTCGAGGTTCTCGCCGACGGTCTGTGACGTAAACAGGGCATCGCCGCCCGGCACCTGGATGAGGCCGCGTTCGACCCGGTCTGTGGGGTCGGCCAGGGTGATGGTTCCGCCACCGAGACGGACCAACCCGCGGTCAGGCAGCATCAGGCCGGACAGCGACCGCAGCAAAGTGGACTTGCCCGCCCCGTTGGTGCCCAGCAGGGCCAGCGTCTCACCCCGTTGAACCTCGAACGACACGTCGAACAACACCTGGACCGGCCCATACGAGGCGTCGAGGTGCCGCACGGTGAGGGCCGGCATCGAGTCGGGATCGGCGATGCGGCGCTGATGTTCCTCGCGGTCCTCGAGGAGTTCCTCGACCACCAGCGAGATGTCACGGCGCATGTACCGGCAGCCATAGATGATGAGCAGACCGCCGAGGAGCGCCGCGGGCGGAACCACGACGGTCAACGCCGTGCGTTCACCGTGGGCGTCGGACAGGGCGCCGGCCAACAGCCCGCCGAAGAACCCGCCCATGAGGAAGATGTAGATGCCGACCAGGGCGAAGGCCTGGGCCCGCATGCGGTACGGCACGACGGCCGAGATGGTGGGACCTACCTGGGTGAAGGCCGCGCCCTGGCAGGCGTTGGCCAGGGTCATGCCGGCCACCAGCATCACCGGGTTCTCGAACCGCAGTCCGACGGTGGTGAAGACGCCGTACCCGATGATCAGGAAGCCGGCCATGCGGATGGCCCGGGAGGGATCCTTGCGGAAGAAACTGTCGCCGAAGCGGCCGGCGACCGGGATCAGGAGCAGAGCTCCCGACCAGGTGATGGCGCCGATCCAGCCACGGGTCCAGGCGTTGTAGTGGTAGTGCTCCTCCAGGAGAAGGTTGAACGCCCCGGGTACGGCGACCAGGGCGAAGCCGAGCACGCCGATGCCGACCACAAGGAAGTAGAAGGTGCGGACGTTCTTGAGTCGCTGAAATGCCGCTGGCAGCCGGATCGGCGGGTCCTCGAAGCCGCCGTCGAGTTGTTCGCCGAGGACCGCCTTCTGCTCGTGGCTGCCGCGTTTCGGCTCACGCAGACAGGCGGTGATGACGGCCAGTACGGCGGCCGGCATCATGAACAGCCAGAACGCCCACCGCCAGTCGCCGCCGGCTCCACCGGCAGTGGCCACGATCGCTCCGGCCAGCAGTGGGCCGATGACCAGGCCGAGCGGCCGGCCCAGAGCCTCGAAGGCGAACAGGCGGGACCGCACCCCAATGGGGTACTGGTCGGTGATCAACGACGGGCTGACCGGCAGCCGAACGGCACCGCCGAAGCCGGTGCCGGCCCGGGCGACACCCATCTGGAAGGCGTTCACCACCGTGCCGGTGAACCCGACGAAGGCCACCCAGACGCCGGTGGCGGCGGCCAACAGGTTGGTGCGCGAGTAGCGGTCGGCAGCCCAGGCGAACGGCATGGTTGACAGCACGAACACCACGCCGCCGAAACTCTGGAGGCCCAGCAGCACGGTGTCGGAAATGTTGAGCGAGTCTTGGATGTCGGGGCCCAGCACGTGCAGGGCCACCCGGTCGAACTCCTCGACCATGGTGAGCAGCATGAGGACGATGGCCATGCTGGGGCCGCCGGCCTTGAGACCCTCCCGCAGCTTCGTGCCGTCGCCGCCGACCCCGGGCAGCAGGTCGTCGGGCAGGACGGTGTCGACCCGCTTGCCGGCCTCGGCCCGCCGGGCCTCCTCCTCTTCGAAGATGACCGACGTCAGTGACGTGGTCGCGGCCCCGGTCGGCTGTTCCACTGACGCGTCAAGATCCTCGCCGGTCGCCCCGTGATTGGTTTCGTCCACGTGTCCCCCACGTCTGTGGCCCGTCCCGCAGTGTCGCCCCACGATGATGGCACTCGATGATCCGGCCCGCGCACGTTAGCCGACCACCGCCAAGTTTCTGACACTGTGTCAGAAATATCTCACCAGGACCTGACATCGCGTCAGAATTGTGGTTCAATCATGCTGAGCGGCAACAGGGCCGCGTTTAGGGAGGGAACCACACCCATGCGCAGACTGCGACTGTCACTCGCGCTACTGCTTCCGCTGGCGTTGATCGCCACGGCCTGCGGCAGCGACGAGGACGCCACACCGACCACTGAGGCTCCGGCGACCACCGAGGCTCCGGCGACCACCGAGGCTCCGGCGACCACCGAGGCTCCGGCGACCACCG
>CAZPGL010000006.1:0-4651 GCA_964586175.1 uncultured Microthrixaceae bacterium
ACCACGACGACCACCTCCACGACGACCACGACCACCACCACGACGACGACCACGACCCTGCCGCCGCCCCGCCAGGCCACCCTGTTGTTCACCGGCGACCTCATCCCGCATTCGCCGGTCGTGCGGGCCACGGCCATCGCCGCCGAGGGCACCGACCGGGCCCACGACCTTCGGCCCCTGCTGGCCGGGGTGGCCGACCGCATCGCCGCCGCAGACCTGGCGCTGTGCCATCTCGAGACACCGCTCACCACGGACCTGACCGACCTGTCCGGCTTCCCGCTGTTCAACGCGCCGGCCTCGTGGGCCGACGACCTGGTCGCCGTCGGGTACGACGGCTGCTCGACGGCCTCCAACCATGTGGTCGACCAGGGCCTCCAGGGGGCCCTCGACACGGTGGCCGCCATGGAGGCCGCCGGGTTGGGCCAGGCTGGCATTGCCCCCACCGAGGCCGACGCCGTCACCCCGGTGCTCTACGACGCCGCCGGGATCGTGGTCGGTCACGTGTCGGCCACGTTCTCCACCAACGGCATTCCGGTGCCGGCATCGACCCCATGGCTGGTGTCGGGGGTCGACGCCGACGAGCTGCTGCTGGCCGCCCACCGGGCCCGCACGGCGGGTGCCGAGTTCGTGGTGGTCAGCATCCACTGGGGTCAGGAGTACCGGACGGCGCCCACCGCCGACCAGCGGGCCCTGGCCGAGACGCTGCTGCCGGCCGCTGACGTCGACCTCATCGTCGGCCATCATGCCCACGTGGTCCAGCCGGTGGGCATGGTGGGCGGCGAGTACGTGGTGTACGGGCTGGGCAACTTCCTCACCAACCAGTCGGCGTCGTGCTGCGCCGTCGGCACCCAGGACGGGGTGATCGTGGAGGTGGAGCTGCTCGAGACCGGCACCGGCATTGTCGCCGACCGGGTGGTGGTCACCCCGACGAGGGTGGCCCGCAACGGCGGTTACCGGGTCGTGGACATCGGTGCCGCCCTGGCCGCCGATCCCGACCAGGCCACGCTGCGGGCCTCCTGGGAGCGCACCATGGAGCGCCTGGGCGCCGAGGATCTGGGCGAGGGCGCCCCGGTGGCCTCGACGCCCGTCGGGTGAGCGCCATGTCCGGTCCACCGGTCGACCGCCGGCTGTTCACCTTTCCCCACCCGGTCGACGAGGTCAGCGCCCGGCTGGTCGCCACCGGCGTCGTGGCCATGGCCGTCGCCTGGCTGGTGACCGGTTGGACCCCGCTGCTCTGGCTGCTGGCCTACGGGTTCCTGGCCCGGGTGGCCGCCGGACCGACGCTGAGCCCCCTTGGGCTGCTCGTCACCCGGGTGGTGCGGCCTCGGCTCTCCGTCACCGCCCGGCCGGTTCCGGGTCCACCGAAGCGGTTCGCCCAGGCGATCGGCGCCGGGTGTTCGCTGTCGGCACTGATCGCCGTCGCGGTGCTCGACGCCCCGGGTGTGGCGGTCGGCGTCATCGTGGTGCTGGTGGCCGCGGCGTCCCTGGAGGCGTTCGCCGGGTTCTGTGTGGGCTGCGCGGTGTTCGCCGGGCTCATGCGGGTCGGGGTGGTGCCGTCCTCGGTGTGTGAGGCATGCGACGACCTGTGGGGTACTGGGCGGTCCTGACCCTCAGCAGAGCACCACGCCGCCCTGGAAGGCCCAGGAACTGGCGAGCCCGTTGTCGTCGACGAAGCGCACCCCGACGCCGTAGGTCTGGTTGCACGACAGGTCCGGGAACTGGTGGATCAGGTTGTTCGGCACGCCGACGTCGGTGACCACCGGATCGCCACCGTTGGTGGTCAGCCCGACCTCGAAGGTGCCCGGCGGGTAGGGCGTGGGTGGGTCCCACCGGATCCAGATGGCCGTGCCGCTGGGGTCGACCTCGGTGAGCGTGGGGGCCGGCGGTGGCTGGGGCGGCAGGGTGGTCGTGGTCGTGGTCGTCGTGGTGGGCGTGGGGGCCTCGGTGGTGGGCGTGGCGGGAACCGTGGTGGTGGGAACGGTCTGCGGCGGTGCCTCGGTCGTGGTGGCCGGTGCGGCGACCAGGTCGGGTTGCTGGTCGCCGCCCTGTGAGGCGACCACGCCGACGGCGACCACGGCCGCTGACACCGCGGCCAGCAGAGCCATCCGCCGCAGGGTCGAGCCGCGGGGACGGCCGCCGCCGCTTCCGCCGGACCTGCCGCGGCGGGGAGGCCGGTCGCCCGGTGGGGCGGTGCCGTCGGGAGGGGTGGTGTCGTCGGCCGTGCCGGTGTCGGGTTCCGGGTCGTCGAAGAAGTCGGGCTCCAGCGGCTCGGGGAACCCGTCGGCGTTCCAGTCGTATTCGGCGGCTTCGGCGGTGCCGACGAACGAGCCGGCACCGTCGAGCACGGCCTGGCGGAGTCCGATCGGGGCGGCCAGCACCGGGGCGGCACCGTAGAGGGCGACGGGGGACACGAGGCGTCGACGGCGTTCTTCGCAGTCGTCGCACTGGGTGAGGTGGCGGCCGACCCGCTTGCGGACCAGCACCGAGAACCGGCCGTCCCAGTCGGCGAGGAGGCGGTCCAGGTCGGGGCAGGCCGTGCGGGCCTGGCGGGCGACGAGCAGTGCCCCCAGCGACTTCTCGACCCGCTCACGCATGCGCTTGGCGAGCACGTAGCCGTGGTCGCGGTCGACGCCGATGGCATCGGCCAGTTCACCGCCCTCGAGGCCGCCGCGGACGTTGAGCTCGAGCAGGACGCGGTCGCGCTCGTCGAGCCCTTCGGCGGCCTCCCACACCAGGTCCTGGAGTTCGGCGGTCTCGAGCGGTGTCTCGACGACGTCGGCAGCCGTCGCCGTCTCGAGCACCTCGTCCTCGGCGGGCCGGGTGCGGGCCGTCTGCCGGAAGCCCTTCATGACTTCGTTCCGGGCGATGGAAAAGAGCCAGGACCGGAGCTTGGCCGGGTCGCGGAGCTGACCCACCCGTTCGAAGGCGAGCAGGAAGGTCTGCTGGGTGGCGTCGGCCGCCTGGTCGGCGTTGCGGCAGACCCCGAAACAGAAGTTGTGGAGGGTGTCGGCGTAGCGGTCGTAGATGCCGGCCAGGGCATTGGCGTCGCCGGCTGCGAGCGCGGTCGCCAGTGCGGCATCGGTGGGCGCCATGACCCTTGATGATGACACATCACCGGTCACCGGTCTGCGGGGACCGGCCGGGCTGGGCGGGTGGTCGCGTCGGGGCTTCGCCGCATGGCCGATCTCCTCGTTTCGGGGCCGACCCGGTGGCCGGCGCTGTCAAGGAGATGCTCGAAAGGCCCGGATCTGACGGGTTCGACGGCTGAAAAACCGGCGTTCAGCGGGCCGAGGCGATGACGTCGGCCGGGGTGGCCCAGGCAATGGCCCCGTCGGCGACGAGGGGGGCGACCGACGCCACCAGGTTGGCGGTGAATCCGTCGGGTGGTGCGGACCCGATGCTCCAGGAGGTCGAGAGCACACAGCAGGTGCCGCCATGGGTGGCGGCGTCGAGGCCGGCGTACTCGGCGGCCCGTCGGGCGAACTCGGCGATGTCGGCGTCGTCGGCGGTGCACGGGTCCTCCCGGGGCCAGCCCTCGACCATGCACGGGACACTGGTGCCGGACTCGCCGACCATCATGAGCAGGCGGCCCGACGGATCGGGCACCGGCCAGGTGGCGGTGGCGTCGACCCACCAGGGGGTGGCCCGGGTGGCCAGGTCGAACGGCGGGGGGCCGTGGCACTGGGCGGGGCTGGTGCACGTGGCGGCGTCGAAGCCTGCCGGCTGCACCGCCGGGTCGACGGCGACGAGGCAGTACTCGACGCTGCCGGTGGTGGTGGTGAAGCCGGCGGCGATGGCGGCCTCGACGAACGGGCCGTCGGCGCAGATGCCCGACACCTGCACGGGGTCGACCCCCAGGTCGGCCACCTGGCGGCGCTTGGCGGCCAGTTGTTCTGTCAGCACGGCCAGGTTCGGGGTGCCCTGGCCGCCGACGTCGGCGTGGACCTCGACGGCGTGGCCGAGGGCCAGCAGCTCGTCGACGACCGCCCGGGCGCCGGGTGCCAGGGCGAAGGCGGTGGACAACTCGAACCAGAAGATCCCGCCGCCGTCGGCGGCCGCCCGGGCGGTGTCGAGGATGATCGCCGCGTGGCGGTCGAACACCTCGGGGTTGTCGCGTTCAGCCGTCCAGCCTTCGACGTGGATCGACACCGTCATCAGCGCCGGACCGTCCGAGGGCGGCGGGTCGGTGAGGGTGCTGGCGGGCGGCTGGAGGGTCGTGGCCGAGGTGCAGGCGGCCAGGAGGACGACGGCCGACATCACTGCGGATCGGAACATGGACCGAGGGTAGACGACGGTCCCGTGGCACCGGATCGGGCCACGGCGTAGGTTCCCCGTCATGGGGGCCATGTGGGTCGGGCGGACCCTCGCCGTGGCGATGCTCCCGGCGGTGGTCGCCGTCGGCGTGCTGACCGCGTCCGCCGACCCGGGCGACCTGGATCCGGGCTTCGCCGGCGACGGTGTGGCGACGACGGTCATCGGCGACGCAGCGGAGGGGCGGGCGGTGGCCGTCCAGGCCGACGGGCGGCTGCTGGTCGCCGGCAGCGCCGAGGTGGGCGGCGACCTCGACGTGGCCGTGGCCCGCTACACCACCGCCGGCACCCTGGACCCCACCTGGGGCGGCGACGGCCTCGTCACCGTCGACGTGGGGGGA
>CAZPGL010000006.1:4751-66315 GCA_964586175.1 uncultured Microthrixaceae bacterium
AACGGCACCGATTGGGATGTGGGGGTGGCGCGGCTCACCGCCGACGGGGACCTCGACACCGGCTTCGCCGGCGACGGCACCGTGCTCGTCCCCGTCGGCAGCGGCGACGACCACGGGTACGCGGTGGACCGGGCCGGCGACGGTGGCCTCGTGGTGGCCGGCGCCAGCGGCGGCGACGTGGCCGTGGTGCGCCTCACGGCCTCCGGGGCCCTCGACACCGCATGGGGTGGCGACGGTGTGGTCACCGTCGATCTGGGGGCCGGCGACGATGCGGGTGCCGCGGTCGACCTGGCGCCGGACGGCGACGTGGTGGTGGCCGGCACCAGCGGTGGCGACGTGGCCGTGGTGCGCCTCACGGCCTCCGGGGCCCTCGATGCCGCATGGGGCGGAACCGGCGCCGTCACCGTCGCCGTGGGCTCGGGGGACGACGCCGGCCGGGCCGTGGCCGTGGCCTCTGACGGCCGGGTCGTCGTGGCCGGCAGCAGCCACAACGGGGCCGACGATGACGCCGCCGTGCTGCGGTTCACCGCCGCGGGCGCGCTCGACGCCGGCTTCAGCGGCAACGGGTCCCTGACCGTCGGGGTGAGTGGCGACGACGTGGCCCACGGGCTGGCTCTGGCCGCTGACGGTCGGATCCTGCTCGGCGGGGAGAGCGCGGGCCGGTTCCTGGCCGTGGCCGTCGAGGGGGCCACCGTCCCCGACGTCCCGACCGGTCTGGTCGCGGTGGCCGGTGACGGCGCGGTCGGCCTGTCGTGGTCGGCGCCCGGTGACGACGGTGGGGCGGCGGTGACCGGGTACGTGGTCGAGGTGTCGGCCGACGGTGGGGCGACATGGTCGGCGTCGTCGTCGCCCTCGTCGACGGCAGCGACGGTCGACGGGCTCGTCAACGGTGGTGCGTATCGGTTCCGGGTGTCGGCGGTCAACGGGGTCGGGACCGGCGACCCGTCGGACACCGCGGTGGCGACCCCGGTCGGCCCGCCCGATGTCCCGACCGGCTTGGCCGTGGTGGCCGGTGACGGCGCGGTCGGCCTGTCGTGGTCGGCGCCCGGTGACGACGGTGGGGCGGCGGTGACCGGGTACGTGGTCGAGGTGTCGGCCGACGGTGGGGCGACATGGTCGGCGTCGTCGTCGCCCTCGTCGACGGCAGCGACGGTCGACGGGCTCGTCAACGGTGGTGCGTATCGGTTCCGGGTGTCGGCGGTCAACGGGGTCGGGACCGGCGACCCGTCGGACACCGCGGCGGCCGTGCCGTTCACTGTGCCTGCCGCCCCGGCGGGGCTCGTGGCCGGGGCCACCGACCGTGCCGTGGACCTGTCGTGGACGGCACCCGCCGACGATGGCGGCCGTGCCGTCACCGGGTACACGGTGCAGCGGTCGGTCGACGGGGGCGACCACTGGACGACCATCGTCGCCGACACCGGATCGTCGGCCACCACCCACACGGTGACCGGGCTCGTCAACGGGGTGCCCCACGCCTTCCGGGTGGCCGCCGTCAACACCGCCGGCACCGGCTCTCCGTCGGCCCTGGCCGAGGCGACGCCGGCGACCGTCCCCGATGCGCCCACCGGCCTGACCGCCGCGGCGGGCGATGGCAGCGTGGTCCTGACGTGGCAGGCCCCGGCGGCCGGCGGGGGACGGGTCGTGATCGGCTACCGCATCGAGGTGTCGACCGACGGCGGCGTGCACTGGACGGTGCTGGTTGCCGACACCGGCAGCCCCGAGACGGCCCGGCTCGTCGACGGGCTGGCCAACGGGCTGACCCATTGGTTCCGGGTCGCCGCGGCCAACGCCATGGGTGTCGGACCGGCTTCGGCCACCGCCTCGGCCCGCCCCTGGAGCGCAGGACCGGTCATCACCGTCCCCGTCGTTCCCCTGCCCATCGGCCCCGACCCCGACGGCGACCAGTCGGGCGATGTCGGCCAGGACAGCGGGATCCCGCCCCGCCCCATTTGGATCGGCTGATCACCGCCCCGCCGACCTATGCTCGGCTCCCGGTAGTGCCGCCGGCCGCGACACCACGGATCCATCCCCGAGACACGCGCAGGACCACGAGCCACCATGGAACAGGTCACCAACAAGAAGCTCTACCTGGTCGCCGGGCGGGTCAGCCGACCGCTGGCCCAACAGATCGCCGACGTCATGGGCGAGGAGTTGGGCGAACCCAACCTGGCCGAGTTCGCCAACGGCGAGATCCACTGCAAGTTCTCCGAGTCCATCCGGGGCACCGACGTCTTCATCATCCAGACCCACTGCCACACCGCCGAGTCGTCCATCAACGACTCCCTGATGGAGCAACTCATCATGGTCGACGCCGCCCGCCGGGCCTCGGCCAAACGCATCACCGTGGTGTGCCCCCACTACGGGTACGCCCGTCAGGACCGCAAGTCGTCGGGCCGCGAGCCCATCACCGCCAAGCTGCTGGCCAACCTGTTCCGCGAGGCGGGGGCCAGCCGCCTCGTCGGCGTCGACCTGCACTCCGGTCAGATCCAGGGGTTCTTCGACGGCCCCGTCGACCACCTCACCGCCATGCCGGTGCTCGTCGACCACCTCCGAGCCCTCAAAGGCGAGTTGGCCATCGTGTCGCCCGACGCCGGCCGGGTGAAGGTGGCCGAGCGCTACGCCATGCAGTTGGGCGCCGACCTGGCCATCGTGCACAAGCGGCGCAGCCACACGGCATTCAACGCCGTCGAGGCCAAGGAGGTCGTCGGCGATGTCGACGGCAAGGTCTGCATCCTCGTCGACGACATGATCGACACCGCGGGCACCATCTGCGCGGCGGCCGAACAGCTGGCCGATCGGGGTGCCGCCCGGGTCATCGCCGCCACGACCCACGGGGTGTTCTCCGGGCCGGCCATGGAACGCCTGGCCGCATCACCCATCGAGAAGGTGCTGGTCACCGACACCATCCCGATGCCCGATGACTACGACGACGACCTCATCGAGGTGCTGTCGGTGGCCCCGCTCATCGCCCGGGCCATCACCGCCGTGTTCTCCGATGCCTCGGTCAGCGAGATCTTCGGCGGCAACCATCTGTCCTGACCGGCCGGTTGGCAGGCTGGGGGAGGTAGGCTTCCCGGCCGGTCCGCCGACCGCTGGACGGACCACGGTTCCGCCGGAGGCCGTCGCTTCCGCCAGGATTTTCCAGCCAAGTACCTCCAGAGAGCGTTCCCATGGATCAGATCGTGCTCACCGCGGCCACCGGCCGCACCACCGGCACCCGGCCCAGCCGTCGCATGCGACGCGAGGGTCACGTGCCGGGCGTCATCTACGGCCTCGGCCAGGACCCCCAGACCGTGTCGGTCGAATGGCCTGAGCTGCGTCGTGCCCTCACCACCGACGCCGGCCTGAACGCCGTCATCCACCTCGATGTCGAGGGCGAGCGCCAGATGAGCATCGTCAAGGACATCCAGCGCCATCCGGTGCGTCGTGACGTCGTCCACGTCGACTTCCTGCGCATCGACCCCAACCAGGCCGTCACGGTGGACGTGCCGGTCGTCATGATCGGCGAGGCCACCGAGGTCACCAACGCCAACGGCATGGTCGACCAGAACCTGTTCGCCCTCACGGTCAGCGCCGCTCCCGACAGCATCCCCAACGAGCTGGAGGTCGACATCTCGGCCCTCACCGTCGGCGATTCGCTGCGGGTGGCCGACATCGTCCTGCCGGCCGGCGTCACCTCCGACGTCGACCCTGACGAGACGGTCGCCGTCGGCATGATCACCCGGTCCACCCTCGAAGCCATCGCCGCCGAAGAGGCCGCCGAGGCCGCCGAGGCCGAAGGTCTCGAGGACGGCGAGGACGGCGAGGGCGCCGAGGACGGCGAGGGCGCCGAGGACGGCGACGACGGCGGGCCGGACAACGACGACAGCGGCGAGTAACCGCCGCGTCACGACCGGTCAGCCGTCGTGTTCCGGCGGTCCCCGTCCCGCAAGTCCGGAGAGCCGGCCGCCCTGCTGGTGGTCGGCCTCGGCAACCCCGGCATCGAGTACGAGGGCACGCGCCACAACGTGGGTGCCGACGTGGTCGCCGAGCTGGCCCGTCGCCACGATGGTGCACTGCGCTCAGGCCGTGAACAGGCGCTGAGCGCCGAGGTGCGCATCGACGGGGCCCGGGTCGCACTGGCGTTCCCCCAGACGTACATGAACGAGTCGGGCCGGTCGGTGGGGCTGCTGGTCCGTCGCCACGGTGTGGACGATCCGGCCCGGCTGGTCGTCGTGCACGATGAGCTGGATCTGCCGGTGGGCACCCTGCGGGTCAAGGCCGGCGGCGGCCTGGCCGGCCACAACGGGCTCAAGTCCATCACCGCCCACCTCCACACCCAGGACTACCTGCGGGTGCGGATCGGCATCGGCCGACCGTCCGGCCGTCAGTCGGGTGCCGACCATGTGCTGCGGCGACCTGGTCGGACCGAGGCCGCAGAGTTGGGCGTCGTCATCGCCGAGGCCGCCGACGCCGTCGAGGCCGTGCTGGCCGACGGGGTGGATGCGGCGATGGCCCGGTTCAACACCCGGCCGTGACCCCGCCGGCATCGAGCGGGGGTGGCGGAAGCCTGGCCGACCTACCCGGCCTGCTCGACGACACCGACGCGCTCGCCGACGTCCTCGGGCGGCGGCATGCCGCCCTGGCGGTGCCCGAGCCGGCCCGGGCCGTGGTCATCGCCAACCTGGTTGAGCGGGCCGACCGCCGCCCGGTCGTCGTCGCCGTACCCACCGGCACCGAGGCCGACCGCCTGGCCAACGACCTGCGCGCCTACCTGGGGGCCGACGCCGTCGAGGTGTTCCCGGCGTGGGAGACGCTGCCCTTCGAACGGGTGAGCCCCGCGGTGGAGACCATGGGCCGCCGGCTCCACGTCCTCCACCGGCTCGCCGACGTTGCCGACCGACCCCGGGTGGTCGTGGCTTCCGGTCGGGCCTTGGTCCAGCGGCTGGGTCCCGGGGCCGGCGAGCGTCCGCCCCGACGGCTCGGCCCCGGTGACGAGGTCGACCAGCGGGCCCTCGTCGCCGACCTGGTGGCCACCGGGTATCGGCGCGAGTACCAGGTCGAACACCGCGGCGAGCTGGCGGTACGGGGTTCGATCGTCGACGTGTGGCCGTCGACGGCCGACGCCCCGGTGCGCATCGACCTGTGGGGTGATGAGATCGACCGGCTCACCGAGTTCGGGGTGGCCGACCAGCGGGCCACCGTGCCCCGGGCCGAGGTCGAGATCCATCCGTGCCGCGAGCTCATTCCCGACGACGAGGTGCGGGCCCGGGCCGAGTCCCTGGTCGCCGAGCAGCCGTGGGGGCGGGAGCAGTGGAACCGCCTCGCCGACGGCGAGCTGTTCGACGGCATGGAATCGTGGCTGCCATGGCTGGCCGGCGACGAACGGGTGCTGTTCGACCTCGTCGACGACGATGCGCTCGTGCTGGCCGTCGAACCGCGCCGGCTGCGCGACCGTATCGCCGACCTGCGGGCCGAAGAGGCCGACCTGGCCGCCACCCTGGCCGTCACGTGGGGTGCCGACGACACCGGGTTCCCCCGGCTGCACACCGACTGGGATCGCCTGCTCGTCCACACCGGGGCACCGGTGTGGACGCTCGACGCCGTACCCGATGGACCCGACGTCGCCACCGTCGTCGCCTCGGGTTGGGATCGTCCGACGAGCGACGAGGATCGCGTCCCGCGGCGGCTGGCCACCCTCCTTGCCGACGGCTACCGGGTCGTCGTCGTCGCCGACGGGGCCGGCACCGCCGGCCGGCTGGCCGAACGCCTGCTGGTCGACGGCGTGGCCATCGCCCCGGCCGGTCCGACGCAGGGTCTGACCCGACCGGGGGCCCATCTCGTCGTCGGCGACATCGAGCGGGGGTTCGTGCTGCCCGCGGCCCGCCTGGCCCTCATCACCGAGGCCGAGGCCACCGGCCGGCGGCGGACCCGTCGCGGCGGCCGCCCGCGGCGCCGGGCCGCCGTCCGGGTGTTCGAGGACCTGGCCCCCGGCGACCATGTCGTCCACGAACACCACGGGGTCGCCCGGTTCGCCGGGCTGGTCACCCGCACGCTCGGCGGAGCCGAACGCGACTACCTGCTGCTCGAATACCGGGGCGACGACCGCCTGTACCTGCCCACCGACCAGATCGACGTCATCCGGCCGTACACCGGCGGCGAGACCCCGTCGCTCAGCCGGATGGGCGGCGCCGACTGGCACAAGACCCGAGCCAAGGTGCGGGCCGAGGTCGCCGAGATCGCCCAGGAGCTGGTGGTGCTCTACCAGACCCGGCTGGCCGCCGAGGGCCGGGCCTTCGCCGAGGACACCCCGTGGCAGCGCGAGATGGAGCAGGCGTTCCCGTTCCAGGAGACCCCCGACCAGCTTGAGGCCATCGAAGCCGTCAAGGCCGACATGGAACGACCGGTGCCCATGGACCGCCTGGTGTGCGGCGACGTCGGGTTCGGCAAGACCGAGGTGGCGGTGCGGGCCGTGTTCAAGGCGGTCCAGGACGGCCGCCAGGCCGCGGTGCTCGTGCCCACCACGCTGCTGGCCCAGCAACACGGGCAGACGTTCCGTGACCGCCTGGCGCCGTACCCGGTCCGGGTCGAGGTGCTGAGCCGTTTCCTCACGCCGGCGGAGGGGCGCCGGGTCGCCGCCGGGCTGGCCGACGGATCCATCGACGTGGTGATCGGCACCCACAGGCTGCTGTCCGACGACATCCGGTTCGCCCGGTTGGGGCTGCTCGTCATCGACGAGGAGCAGCGCTTCGGGGTGTCGCACAAGGAGTCCATCAAGGCGCTGCGGACCGACGTCGACGTCCTCACCTTGACCGCCACCCCGATTCCCCGCACTCTCGAGATGTCCCTCACCGGTATCCGCGACCTCAGCCTGCTGAACACGCCGCCCGCCGACCGCCAGCCCATCCTGACCTACGTCGGCGAGTACGACGAGCGGGCCGTCGGCGAGGCCATCCGCCGTGAGCTGCTGCGTGAAGGCCAGGTGTTCTTCGTCCACAACCGGGTCGCCGACATCGACCAGATCGCCGGCGGCCTGCGCGATCTCGTCCCCGAGGCCCGGATTGCCGTGGCCCACGGCCAGATGGACGAGGCGTCCCTGGAGACCGTCGTGCTGGACTTCTGGGACGGCGCCTACGACGTGCTGGTGTGCACCACGATCATCGAGTCGGGCATCGACATGCCGACCGTCAACACGCTGGTCGTCGACCGGGCCGACCTGCTGGGCCTGGGTCAGCTCCACCAGCTGCGGGGCCGGGTGGGCCGGGCCGGCCAGCGGGCCTACGCCTACCTGTTCAGCCCGGGCGACCGGGTATTGACCGAAGAGGCCCACGAGCGGCTGCGCACCATCGGCGAGACCACCGAGTTGGGATCCGGCTTCCGCATCGCCATGCGGGACCTCGAGATCCGGGGTGCCGGCAACCTGCTGGGTACCGGTCAGAGCGGCCACATCGCCGCCGTCGGCTACGACCTGTACTGCCAGATGGTCACCGAGGCGGTGGCCGAGCTGGCGGGCCAGGTGCCGGAGCCGGCCGTGGAAATTCGGGTCGAGATTCCCGTCGACGCCCACCTGCCCGACGGGTACGTGTCCCGCAGCGACCTCCGTCTCGAGGCGTACCGCAGGCTGGCCGCCGCCGGGACCTCGGCCGACCCGGCCGGGGTCGACGCCGTCGAGGGTGAGTGGGTGGACCGCTACGGACCGGTCCCTGAGCCGGCCCGGGCCCTGCTGGCGGTGGCCCGGCTGCGGTCGATGTGCGTGGCCCGCGGCATCACCGAGGTCACCGTCACCCGGGTGCCCGGCGGCGCGGGCCTGGGTGGGCCCGAGTACATGGCCCGCTGCGCCCCGGTGTCCCTGCCGCTCAGCCGCCAGACCCGCCTGTCCCGTCTGCACCGGGAGGCCGTCTACAAGCCGGGACCCCGTCAGCTGCATCTTCCGTTGGCCCGGGTGCCGGCCGGGGCACCCGGGGGCTCCCTCGCCGATGCGCTGGCCGGCATGCTCGACGACCTGGTCCCGGTGCTCGAACCCTCCGATCCTCCCGTAGCATCCTGAACTCGTGAACCCGATGTGCCGTCGTCTCCTGTCCCCGCTTCTCCTGGTGACCGTGGCCGCCCTGTCCGCCTGTGGCTCGTCGACCACGGCCATCCAGGTCAGCGATGCGTCGATGGACCGCGACGAGCTGGCCGTCTGGGTCGCCAGTCGCATCGACGGCAGCGAGCCCGGTGCGGCGCTGGACTCGGCCATGACCGCCCAGGTCCTGCAGGAGTACGTGCAGTACGAGTCGCTGCTGGGCCTGCTGGCCGACTACGGGGTCGCGCCGACCGATGCCGACCTGGCCGTGGCCCGCGACCAGCTGATCGCCACCGGCATCCCCGACACCGCCCCCACGTTCGACGGTCTCACCGGCTGGCAGGCGGCCATCAACCTCGTCCAGGACGGCGTGCCCGGGGCACGGGCCGCCTTCGACGACCACACCGACCTGATCGCCCACGAAATGTGCACCTCGCACATCCTGGTACCTTCGCTGGAGGACGCCGAGCGGGTCCTCGAGATGCTCGACGAGGGTTCGACGTTCGTACAGCTCGCCGTGGCGCTGTCTCAGGATCCGGGATCCGGGTCGCGGGGCGGCAACCTGGGTTGTGTCGCCGTCGGGGACTTCGTCGGCGAGTTCGAGCGGGCCGTGCTGGGTGCGCTGGCCGCCGGTGACGTGGTGCCCGGTGAGACGGTCCTCGAGCCGGTGATGAGCCAGTTCGGGTTCCACGTGATCCGCATCGACGCCATCAGCCCCGTGGAGCCCGAGACGTTCGACGGGGCTGCCATGCGGAGGGTCAGCATCCTGACCACCATGGCCACCATCACCGGTGACGTCGACATCGACCCCCGCTACGGCACGTGGGACCCGGTGCGGGGCATGGTGGTCCCGCCCGCCGGTCCGAGCGACGGGTCCTGAGATGGGCGACCAGCGGGCCGAGGCCGTGGCCCGGCTGGCCGGGCTGGTCGACACGCTGCGCCGCGAGTGCCCCTGGGACGCCGAGCAGACCCACACGTCGCTGCGGCCCCACCTGCTCGAGGAGGCCTACGAGGTGCTCGAGGCCCTCGACGGGTTCGACGAGGCGACCGGCGACGGGGCGGAGCACCTCGAGGAGGAGCTGGGGGACCTGCTGTTCCAGGTGGTGTTCCATGCTCGCATCGCCGCCGATGCGGGACGCTTCGACCTGGGATCGGTGGCCGACGGCATCCACGACAAGCTGCGGCACCGCCATCCCCACGTGTTCGGGCCCGAGGGCGGGGCGCCCGGTGGGTCGGCCGACGACGTCGTGGCCAACTGGGACCGCATCAAGCAGGTGGAGAAGGGCCGCCAATCGGTGCTCGACGGTATTCCGGCGGCCCTGCCGGCGCTGGCCGCGGCCCGCAAGGTGGCCCGGCGGTCGGCCGGCCTGGGGGTGGGGCCCGACGCTCCGGCCGACGGTCCGGCCGATGCCGGCGCATTGGGTGAAGCGCTGTTCGGCCTGGTCGAGTGGGCCCGTCGTCACGACCTCGACGCCGAGGACGCCCTGCGGGCCACCGTGGCCGAGTTCAGTGCCGGGGTGCGGGCGGCCGAAGCGGCGGCCATCGCCGACGGGGTCGACCTGGCGACGGCCGACGAGGACACCCGGCGGACCTACCACACCCGATCGCGCGCAGCGCGCGATTTCTGACTGTAAATCGCGCCTAGCGTCCCCGTCGGGTGGGATGCTCGCCGGTAGCGTGGGGCAGAGCAGCCTCAGAGGAGCCAACGTGAGCAATATCCGCGCCGTGGTCGGCCGTCAGGTCCTGGATTCCCGCGGCAACCCCACCGTGGAGGTCGACGTCACCCTCGACTCGGGTGCCACCGGCCGGGCCATGGTGCCCAGCGGCGCGTCCACCGGCCAGTTCGAGGCCGTGGAGCTCCGCGACGGCGGTTCCACCTGGATGGGCAAGGGCGTGGCCACCGCTGTCGGCCACGTCAACGACGAACTGGCCGATGTCGTCGTCGGTCTCGACGCCGCCGACCAGGCCGGGCTCGACCGGGCCATGATCGACGCCGACGGCACCCCCAACAAGGGGCGCCTCGGCGCCAACGCGGTGCTCGGCGTGTCCCTGGCCGCCGCCCGGGCCCAAGCCGCCGACCGCGGCACCCCGCTGTACCGGTCGGTGGGCGGCGACGGCGCCCACGTGCTGCCCGTCCCGATGCTCAACGTGTTGAACGGCGGCGAACACGCCGACAACAACGTGGACCTCCAGGAGTTCATGTTCATGCCTGTCGGGGCGACGTCGTTCTCCGAAGGGCTGCGGTGGGGCGTCGAGTGCTACCACGTGCTCAAGAAGGTGCTGGGCCAGCGGGGCCTGGCCACCGCCATCGGCGACGAGGGGGGCTTCGCCCCGGACCTGGCGTCCAACGAGGACGCCTGCCGGCTGCTCGTCGAGGCCATCGAGGCCACCGGGCTGACCCCGGGCGACCAGATGGCCCTCGCCCTCGACGTGGCGTCCACCGAGTTCTTCCGCGACGGGGCCTACGTGCTGGCCGGCGAGGACCGCACCCTGACCCCCGACGAGATGGCCGGTTACCTGGCCGAGTTGACCGACCGGTACCCGATCGTGTCCATCGAGGACGGGATGGCCGAGGACGACTGGGCCGGATGGGCGGCCCTCACTGCGGCGGTCGGCGATCGTATCCAGCTGGTCGGCGACGACCTGTTCGTCACCAACGTCGAACGCCTTCAGCGGGGCATCGACGACGGCATCGCCAACTCGATCCTCGTCAAGGTCAACCAGATCGGCAGCCTCACCGAGACCCTGCAGGCCGTGGGTCTGGCCGCCGACCACGGCTACACGGCGGTGATGTCGCACCGGTCCGGCGAGACCGAGGACACCACCATCGCCGACCTGGCCGTGGCCACCAACTGCGGGCAGATCAAGACAGGGGCCCCGGCACGTAGCGACCGGGTCGCCAAGTACAACCAGCTGCTCCGCATCGAGGCCGACCTCGGCGAAGCCGCCGTCTACCGGGGCCGGGCCGCCCTGGCCGGTGGTCCGGCGGGGGGCTGACCCGATGCCCACCAGACTCCTCGCCGTCATCGGCGTCGCCGCCGTGCTCGTGGCCGCTGTGCTGGCGTTCGGCGTCGTGCCGTTCCGCGACTGGCTCGACCAGCGGGACGCCCAGACCACCCTCCAGGCCGAGGTCGACGAGATCGAGCGTCAGAACCAGGAGTACCGCCGCCGCATCGACGCCCTCAACACCGACGAGGAGATCGAGCGGCGGGCCCGGGCCGACTACAACCTGGTCCAGCCCGACGAGGAGGCTTACGCCGTTCTGCCGCCACCGCCGGCAGCCCATCGCATCAGCGGGGTGTGGCCCTTCGGGGCCTGACCGGCTTGGGGGCCTCCGACGGGTCGCCACTAGGGTCCGCGGGGTGCGCCGGCCGGAGTGCGGGTCGGCCGGATTGGAGTCAGCGGACATGACGGCGGTGATCGAGACCCAGGGGCTGGGGCGGAATTTCGGTGACCTCGTGGCCGTCGACGCCATCGACCTGTCCATCGACGAGGGGGAGGTGTTCGGGTTCCTCGGGCCCAACGGGGCTGGAAAGTCCACGGCCGTGCGGATGCTCACCACCTTGCTGCGGCCCACCGGAGGTGCCGCGCAGGTTGGTGGCCATGACGTCGTCACCGAAGCGGCCGCCGTCCGGCGGGTCATCGGTGTGGCCCTCCAGGACGCCGCCATCGACCCGCTGATGACCGGCGACGAGTTGGTGCGCCTCCAGGCGGTTCTGCACGGCATCCCGCGGGCCGAGGCCCGCCGGCGGGGCGCTGAGCTGCTCGAACGGGTCGGGCTGACCGCGGCGGCCGACCGGAGGGTAGGCACCTACTCGGGTGGGATGCGGCGTCGTCTCGACCTGGCGCTCTCCCTCATCCACGAACCGCGCATCCTGTTCCTGGACGAGCCGACCACCGGGCTCGATCCGACGAGCCGCCAGGCCCTCTGGGAGGAGGTGCGCCGCCTCAACACCGACCACGGCACGACGGTGTTCCTCACGACCCAGTATCTGGAGGAGGCGGACCAGCTCGCCGGACGGATCGCCATCATCGACCAGGGCCGCCTGGTCCGGGAAGGGACGCCCGACGAGCTCAAGTCGACGGTGGGTGCACCGACCCTGCGGGTCGATGTCACGGCCGACGACGTGGCCGCCGCCGAGGGGGTCGTGTACCGGTTCGGGCCGGAACGTCCGGCCCGTGAAGGTCGGGTCGCCGTCGGCCTTGACGGTGGAGCGACCCGGGTGGCCGAGGTCGTCCGGGCCCTCGACGAGGCCGGGGTGGGGGTCATCCACCTCGAGCTGGATGCGCCGAGCCTCGACGACGTGTTCGCCGACGCAACCGGCCGCCGGCTCGAAGGCGCCGAGGCCGACACGTGAGCGGGGTCGGCCTGCGAACGGCCGGCGTCCAGACCATCGAGTTGGCGCGGCGCTCCATCGCCTCGGAGCGCCGGCAGCTCGCATCGGTGCTGCCCGGGCTGGTGTTCCCACTGCTGCTGGCCGCCGTCTACACGAAGCAGTTCGGTCGGGTGCTGGCCATGCCGGGTTTTCCCGAGGTCGACTCGTTCCTGGACTTCGTGCTGCCGGCGTGCATCGTGCAGGCCGTGTCGTTCGGGGCGACAGCGGCCGGCAGCGAGCTGGCCCTGGACATCGAGAACGGGTTCCTCGACCGGCTGCTGGCGTCACCGGTGTCCCGGGTGCCGATCCTGCTCGGCCGCCTGGCCGGGGCGGCTGTCGTGTCGGCGGCCAAGGCGGCGGTCATCATCGCCGTGTTCGTCGCCTGTGGCGTCGAGATCCGGGGCGGGCCGCCGGCCGCCGTGGTGCTGGTCGCCACGGCGGCGCTGCTGGTGTTGGCCATCGGCGGCATCGGCCAGGTGCTGGCCGTGCGTACCGGCTCGCAGGAGGCGGTGGGGGCCACGTTTCCGCTGGTGTTCGTCAGCATCTTCATCTCGTCGGCGTTCTTCCCGACCAACCTCATGTCGGGATGGTTCAAGGTCGTCGCCGAGGCCAACCCGGTGTCGTGGATCGTCAACCCCATGCGGCGCCTCGTCATCGAGGACTGGTCGTCTGCCGACGCCCTCCAGGCCCTGGGCCTGCCGGCGGCGTTGGCTGTGCTCACCGTGGCCCTGGCCATCAGGGCCCTGCAGCGGAAGCTGCGCGCCTCGTGACCGCGTCGACCGGGCTCCGGCATGCGGCGGCGGTGACGTTGGCCATCGGTATCCGGGGGATGAAGCGCATCCGGGCCCGACCGTCGCTGATCCTGCCGACCCTGGTCATGCCGGTGTTCTTCGTCATCAGCTTCACCGGGGCGTTCAGCTCGCTGACCCGGGTCGACGGCTACGGCACCGACAACGTGTTCAACTGGATGGCCCCCTACGCCGCCCTCCAAGGGGCCGTGTTCGCCGGCATCGGCAGCGCCTCGTCGGTCGCCGACGATCTGGAGAACGGGTTCTTCGACCGGCTGCTGCTCACCCCAGGGAGCCGGCTGCCGCTGCTGGTCGGCACCATCGGCTACAGCGGCGTGCGCTCGTTCATTCCGACGTCGGCGGTGCTGGTCGTGTCGTGGTGGAGCGGGCTGCGGGTGCCGGGCGGCATCGTGGGTCTGGCAGCCTGCTACCTGGCGACGGCCGGCATGGCCATGGTGTTCTGCCTGCTGGGCTTGGCCGTCGTGTATCGCATGCGGACCATGCGGTCGATGATGATCGTCCAGGTGGTCGGGTTCAGCGCCATGTTCACCTCGATCGGGCAGGTGCCCCTCGACTTCATGACCGGCTGGCTGCATGCGGTGGCCAGGGTCAACCCGCTCACCAACGTCATGCGGTTCGCCCGCCAGGGGTTCATCGGCGACATCACGTGGGCCGTGACCTGGCCCGGCCTGGTGGCGCTCGGGGCGTTGACCGTGGCGTCGGGCGGGCTGGCCCACCAGGGGTTGCGGCGCTTGGCGCCGTGACGTACCGGTCTAACCTGAGGCCATGGGCATCCCTGAGGTGACATCGGTCGACGAGGTCGTCGACGCGCTGGCCGACCACGCGTACCTGGCCGACGAAGGCCTGGCCACCGCGGTGTTCCTGGCCCTGCGGCTGCAGCGGCCGTTGCTGCTCGAGGGCGAGGCCGGGGTCGGCAAGACCGAGGTCGCCAAGGCGCTCGCCGCGTGGACCGGGGGGCGCCTGATCCGCCTCCAGTGCTACGAGGGCCTCGACGCCGCCCAGGCTGTGTACGAGTGGGACTACGCCAAGCAGTTGCTGCACCTGCGGGCCGCCGAGGCGACCGGGGTGACCGTCGGTGCCGACGTGGAGGCCCTGGAGGACGAGCTCTACGACGAGCGCTTCCTGGTCCGGCGGCCGTTGCTGCAGGCCCTTTCGCCGACGGACGGCCTGCCTCCGGTGCTGTTGATCGACGAGGTCGACCGGGCCGACGACGAGTTCGAGGCGTTCCTGCTCGAGATCCTGTCCGAGTACGCGGTGAGCGTCCCCGAACTTGGGACGTTCCGGGCCGCCGTGCCCCCGGTGGTGGTCATCACCTCCAACCGCACCCGCGACGTCCACGACGCACTGAAGCGCCGCTGCCTCTACCACTGGGTCGAGCATCCGGGGGTGGAGCGCGAGGTCGCCATCCTGCGGGTTCGGGCGCCGCACGTGCCGCTGTCGCTGGCCCGCGACGTCGCGCTGGTCGCCGCCGAGTTGCGCGACATGGGCCTCTACAAGCCGCCGGGGGTGGCGGAGACCCTCGACTGGGCCGAGGCCCTCGTCCTGGTCGGGGTCGACGACCTGGACGAGGGGGCGATCGACACCACGGTCGGCGCCCTGCTCAAGTACCGCGAGGATCAGCAGCGTTCGCGGGCCCGGGGGTTCGGCGCCATCCTCGCTGCGGCACGCCAGGGGTAGGGGCGCCGGTGGTCGGTACCGTCGAGCGCACCCTCGATCGTCACCTGGTCGGGTTCGTCGAGGCGCTGCGCGGGGCCGGTCTCAGTGTGCCGCTGGGCGCCACCCTCGAATTCGGGCGGGCCGTCGCCGAGGTGGGGGCCGATCGACGGGACGGCGTGTACTGGAGCGGGCGGGCGACCCTCGTCGTCCACCCGGAGGACATCCCGGTCTTCGACGAGGTGTTCGAGCGGCACTGGGTCGGTGGGGCGCCGCATCTCCGCCAGGAGGCCGATCGGCAGCCGGTGGCCCTGGTGCTCGACGTGGGCGGAGACGGCGATGGTGCCGGGGGCGACGACGAGCGTCCGGGTGACGTGCTCACCGTCCGGTATTCGCGGGCTGAGGTGCTGGCCGACAAGGATTTTGCCGAGTGCTCCGATAACGAGTTGGCCGAGCTCCACGAGTTGATGGCCGGCCTGCGGGTGACGGCCGACACCCGGCCCGGACGGCGGTTGCGGCCGATCCGCCGCCGTGGCCGGCCCGACCTGCGTCGGACGGTGCGGGCCGCACTGCGCACCGGCGGCGAGCCGATGCGCCGGGTGTTCCGGGAACCCGGGGTGCGACCCCGGCGGCTGGTGCTGTTGTTGGACGTGAGCGGTTCGATGGAGCCCTACGCCCGGGCGCTGATCCGGTTCGTCCATGCGGCGATCGCCGGTCGCGGCCAGGTCGAGGCGTTCGCCCTGGGGACCCGTCTGACCCGTCTGACCCGGGAGCTGTCGACCAGGGATCCCGACGCGGCGCTGGCCCGGGCGACCACCGCGGTCGCCGACTGGTCGGGAGGCACCCGGCTGGGGGACGGTTTGGCGTCGTTCAACGACGAGTGGGGTCTGCGGGGCATGGCCCGGGGCGCAACGGTGGTCGTGTTGTCGGATGGCTGGGACCGGGGCGAGCCGGCGGTGATGGACGAGCAGATGGGTCGGCTGGCCCGGGTAGCCCATCGGGTGGTGTGGGTGAACCCGCTGAAGGCCTCACCGGGGTACGCCCCGCTGGCCCAGGGCATGGCGGCCGCGCTGCCCCATGTCGACGTGTTCCTCGAGGGCCACAGCCTGACCAGCCTCCGGACCCTCGCCGCCGCCATCACCGAAACCTGACGGCGCCCCCGCAGCCAGCCAAGGTCAGCCACACCTCACGACCCTGGCCCCGCCGGCAAAACTCAGCCCGTGTTCCGAAGTCCCGCAGCGATTCCGTTTATGGACAGCAGCAGGGCCCGTTGCATGTGGTCGCTGCGGTCGCCGGTGCCGTCGCGGCGGCTGCGGGTGAGGAGCTCGACCTGGAGGACGCTGATGGGGTCGAGGTAGGCGTCGCGCACCTCGAGGGTTCGGCGCAGCATGGGTTTGTCGGCGAGGAGTTCGGTGCCGGTGATCGAGGCGACCATCTCGGTGGTGAGGGTGTGTTCGGCGACGACCTGGTCGAACAGGTGGTGGAGTGACGGGTCGACGAGGCGTTCGACGTAGTGGCGGGCGATGGCCAGGTCGGTCTTGGCGAGGGTCATCTCGACGTTGGAGACGAAGGTGGAGAAGAAGTGCCATTCGTCGTACATGCGGCGTAGGTCGTCGCCGTAGCCGGCTTCGGCGACGGCCCGCAGGCCGCTGCCGGCGCCGAACCAGCCGGGGATGATCTGTCGGGACTGGGTCCAGCCGAACACCCAGGGGATGGCCCGCAGGTCGGCGATGCCGGTCTGGGCGGAGGCCCGGCGGGCCGGTCGGGAGCCGATGTTCATGGAGCCGAGTTCTTCGACCGGGGTGGAGGTGGTGAAGTACTCGGGGAGGCCGGGGGTCTCGACGAATCGGCGGTAGGCGGCGAAGGCGGCGTCGGACGTCTGGTCCATGATCCCGTACCAGGCGGCGATGGTGGCGTCGTCGTGGCGGGGGGTCCGGTGGGCGAGTGAGCTCTCGAGCAGGGCGCTGACGGCCAGGTTCAGGTTGCGGCGGGCGATGGCCGGCAGGCCGTATTTGTCGGCGATGACCTCGCCTTGTTCGGTGAGCTTGATCTCTCCGTCGACGACGCCGTTGGGCTGGCTGAGGATCGAGGCGTGGGTGGGGCCGCCGCCGCGGCCGATGGTGCCGCCCCGGCCGTGGAAGACCCGGATGCGGATGCCGGTCTCGGCCGACACCTCGCGGATCACCCGGAGGGCCTTGTGGATCTCCCATTGGGAGGTGGTGAGGCCGCCGTCCTTGTTGGAGTCGGAGTAACCGACCATCACCTCCTGTTGGTCGCCGCGCAGCGCCAGCAGGCGTCGGTAGGAGCGGCTGTTGAACAGTGCCCGGAGGGTCGGCCCGATGGCTCGCAGGTCCTCGATCGTCTCGAACAAGGGGACGAAGTCGAGCCGGGCGACCCCCCGGCCGAGGTCGACGAGGCCGACCTCGCGGGCCAGCAGCACGGGGGCGAGGATGTCGTCGACACCTCGGGTCATCGACACGATGTAGGCGCCGATGACTTCGTCGCCGTCCCGGTCCATGATCGAGCGCAGGGTGCGGAACAGGGTGAGGTTGTCGTGCTCGCCGTGCCCATGGGGTGGGGCCAGGGGGCGGCGACTGTCCAGTTCGTCGATGAGACGGGTCAGGCGCTCTTCGGGGGTGGCGTCGCCGTAGGCAACGCCAAGCGGGTCGAATAGTTCAGCCAGGGCCTCGTGGTGGCGGACGGCGTGTTCACGGATGTCGAGGCTGGCGAAGTGGAAGCCGATGGCACCGACGATGCGACGGACCCGGGCCAGTCGGCCGTCGGCGACGAGGGTGCCGCCATGCGTGCGCAGGGAGCGGTCCATGACGGCGAGCTCGTCGGCCAACTCGGTGGGGGAGTCGTAGCCGCCGGGTTCGCGCCGGCTGGTGGCCCGTAGGCGCTTGTCGATGACGGCACACCGCAGTCGGTACGGCTCGACGAGACGGGTGGGGGTGAGTACGTCGGGATGGGCGGCCTTGTCGGCGTCGACGGCGGCGGCCATCTCCTCGGACACGTCGTGGATGCGGCCGCTCATCGAGGCGTCGTCGGAGAGCTGGTCGATCTCGGCGATGAGGAGCTCGATGGCCCGGTCGCGTTGGAGGTCGAGAACGGCGACGGTGGTGCCGGGGGAGACGTTGGGGTTGCCGTCGCGGTCGCCGCCGACCCAGGAGCCGAACCGGATCGGCACCTGCTCGGGGTCAAGCTCCTGGCCGATCTCTCCGAGGGTGGCGGCCATGTTGTCGAACAGGTTCGGGAGGGCGTCGCTGACCGTCTGGGCCAGGTAGTAGAGGACGAACTTGGCTTCGTCGAACGGGTCGGGCCGTTCGTGGCGGATCTCGTCGGTCTGCCAAATGGCTTCGATCATCTCGTCGATGCGGCGGTCGATGCGGTTGCGCTCGGTGTCCGTGCAGCGGTGGTCGCCGCGTTCTTGGAGCAGGTCGGCGATGGCGGCCAGCTTGTTGAGGATCGAGCGTCGGGAGGCTTCGGTGGGGTGGGCGGTGAAGACGGGACGGAAGTCGGCCCGGTTGACGAGGGTGCCGATCTCGTCGGGGGTGACGCCGGAGTCGATGAGGCTGCGCACCGTCTCGTCGAAGTGGCTGCCGGCCCGGGTGCCGCCGACGTTGAGGTCCTCGATGCGGTGTTCCTGTTCGGCGATGTTGGCGAGGTGGAAGTAGACGGTGAAGGCCCGGACGAGGTGGATGGCCCGGTCGCCGTCGAGGGCGGCCAGTAGGTCGGTGAGTTCGGCGGTGACGCCGGCCGGGGTGCCGCTCTGGCGGAGGCGCTGGGCGAGGCGTCGTACCTCCTCGACCGTGTCGAGGAGGGCCTGGCCGTGCTGTCGGACGAGGGTGGCGCCCAACTGGTGGCCGAGGCGCCGGATGTCGGCGCGCAGTGCGGTGTCGGCGGCCTCGGGTCGAGACGGGGCGGTTCCCTCAGGTTCCGGAGCGTCGGTCATCGTTGCGACAGTACGGGTATCGAGGGGTCGGCACAAGGAAATAATCGCCCATCCGGGTAGTTCCTCTTGAATCAGAGGAAAAGTTGGGTCATACTGTCCCCCGTACCGCCACCGGTGTCGGTCGTTCGAACCCTGAGTCAACCCCCGCCGAACCACCCCACCTGAACGGAACACCATGAGCCACACCCGCACTCCCGAGCGCACCCGCCGCCTGCAGCGCAGCGAGTTGGCGGTGCCCGGATCCAACCCGGGGATGTTCGAAAAGGCCGCGGCCAGCGACGTCGACTACGTGTTCCTCGACCTCGAGGACGCGGTGGCGCCCGGCGACAAGCTGGCCGCCCGGGCCAACATCATCCAGGCCCTCCAGGACATCGACTGGCGGGGCGCCGGCAAGACCATCTCGATCCGCATCAACGGCCTCGACACCCACTACATGTACCGCGACGTCGTCGAGATCGTCGAACAGGCCGGCCAGTTCCTCGACACCATCATGATCCCCAAGGTCGGGGTCACCGGCGACGTCTACATGGTGGACGCCATGGTCACCCAGATCGAGATCGCCGTCGGCCTCACCCACCGCATCGGCCTCGAGGCCCTCATCGAGACGACCCTCGGCATGGCCAACGTCGAGGCCATCGCCACGTCCAGCGACCGGCTCGAAGCCATGCATTTCGGGGTCGCCGACTATGCCGCCAGCTGCCGGGCCCGCACCACCAACATCGGTGGTCTCAACCCCGACTACCCGGGCGACCAGTGGCACGACGGTCTGTCCCGCATGCTCGTCGCCTGCCGTGCCTACGGGCTGCGCCCCATCGACGGCCCGTTCGGCGACTTCAACGACCCCGACGGCTTCAACCTGGGCGCCCGCCGGGCCGCCGCCCTGGGGTACGAGGGCAAATGGGCCATCCACCCCTCCCAGATCGGCCTGGCCAACGACGTGTTCTCGCCGCCGGCCGCCGAGGTCGACAAGGCCAAACGCATCCTCATCGCCCTCGAGGAGGCGGCCGCCGAAGGACGGGGGGCCGCCCAGCTCGACGGCCGCATGATCGACGCCGCCTCGGCCCGCATGGCCGAGAACGTCGTGGCCACCGACGATGCCATCCAGGCCAAGACCGGCGCCTGAATCGCCGCCGGCAACCAGTTACCGACACCCACCGCATCCGGCCATCGAGAACCAGGGGGAACGATGGACATCCACGAGTACCAGGCCAAGGCACTCCTCGCAGACTTCGGGGTACCCATCCCGGCTGGAGGCCTCGCTTACAGCCCCGAGCAGGCCATGTACCGGGCCGCGGAGATCGGTGGCGACCACTGGGCGGTGAAGGCCCAGGTCCACACCGGCGGCCGGGGCAAGGCCGGCGGCATCCGGCTGTGCCGCGGTGAGCAGGAGGTCTGGAGCGCCGCCGACGAGATGTTGGGCAGCCGGCTGGTGACCAACCAGACCGGCCCCCGGGGCCGGGGCGTGTACCGGCTCTACATCGAGTCGGTCGTCGACATCGAACGGGAGATCTACCTGGGCTTCGTCCTCGACCGCGAGACCGAGCGGGTCATGCTCGTCGCCTCGTCGGCCGGCGGCATGGAGATCGAGCAGATCGCCGAGGACGATCCCGAGTCGCTGATCCGGGTCGTCATCGAGCCGGCGGTCGGCCTCCAGGGCTTCCAGGCCCGCGAGGTCGCCTTCGCCCTCGGCCTCGACGCCTCCATCGTGACCGAGGCGTCCAACACCCTGCTGGCCTGCTACCGGTCGTTCCGCGACCTCGACGCCACCATGGTCGAGATCAACCCGCTGGTCGTCACAGCCGACGGCCGCATCCTGGCCCTGGACGCCAAGATGGCGTTCGACGACAACGCGCTGTTCAAGCACCAGCAAATCTCCGAGCTGCGTGACAAGTCCCAGGAGGATCCCCGCGAGATGCGGGCCACCGACCGGGGCCTCAGTTACGTCGGGCTGGACGGCGACATCGGCTGCATCATCAACGGTGCCGGCCTGGCCATGGCCACCATGGACATGATCAAGCATTCGGGCGGTGAGCCGGCCAACTTCCTCGACATCGGCGGCGGGGCGTCCCCGGAGCGGGTGGCCAAGGCGTTCAACCTGGTGTTGTCCGACGAGAACGTCAAGGCCGTGCTGGTCAACATCTTCGCCGGCATCAACCGGTGCGACTGGGTGGCCCAGGGTGTGGTCAAGGCCATGCAGGATCTCGACATCCAGGTGCCGGTCATCGTGCGCCTGTCGGGAACCAACGTCGACGAGGGTCGCCGCATCCTCGACGAGAGTTCCGTGCCGGTCATCACCGCCGAAACGCTCGCCGAAGCCGCCGAGAAATCGGTGGGCGCCATCACCGAGGAGGCCATGGCATGAGCATCGTCATCGACGAGACGACCCGGATCCTGGTGCAGGGCTACACCGGCCGCATCGGCTCGTTCCACAGCGAGGAGATGGTCGAGTACGGCACAAACATCGTGGGCGGGGTCACCCCGGGACGCGGTGGCACCACCCACCAGGGGTTGCCGGTGTTCGACACGGTCAAGGACGCCGTCGACGCCACCGGTGCCGAGGCCAGCATCGTCTTCGTGCCGCCGCCGTTCGCCGCCGACGCCATCATGGAGGCCGCCGACGGGGGCCTGCGCACCTGCGTGTGCATCACCGACGGCATTCCCGCCCAGGACATGATGAAGGTCAAGCGCTACATGCGCCGCTACAAGGTCGAGAAGCGCATGCAGCTCATCGGCCCCAACTGTGCCGGTGTCATCAGCCCCGGCAAGGCCCTACTCGGGATCATGCCCGGGCACATCTACAAGCAGGGCGAGGTCGGCATCATCGGCCGTTCGGGCACGCTGGGCTACGAGGCGGCCTCGCAGTTGAAGGCGGTCGGCATCGGCGTGTCCACCAGCGTCGGCATCGGTGGCGATCCCATCAACGGCAGCTCGTTCAAGGACCACCTGGCCGCCTTCGAGCAGGATCCCCAGACCCGCGTCGTGGTCATGATCGGCGAGATCGGCGGGCCCCAGGAGGCCGCGGCGGCCGAGTACGCCCGCGATCACATGTACAAGCCGGTGGTGGGCTACATCGCCGGCCTGACCGCTCCGAAGGGCCGCACCATGGGTCACGCCGGGGCCATCGTCTCGGCGGCCGGCGAGTCCGCCGAGGAGAAGGTCGACATCCTGCGGGAGTGCGGTGTCACCGTCGTCGAACGCCCGTCGGAATTCGGTTCGACGGTTGGCGGCGTGCTCTCCCGCTCCTCCTGACCCGCCGGCCGACGGTTCCGGCCGTGTCGGCCGCGGGTCGCAGGCCGTAGTCTGCGGGCCATGCGGGAGATCCTCGACGACCTCCGACGCTGGCAGCGTCAGGGCAAGCAGGTGGCCGTGGCGCGTGTCGTCGACCTCGAGGGTTCGGGCCCCCGGCTGCCCGGGGCGACGATGGGGGTCAACGAGGACGGCGAGGTCGCCGGCTCGGTGTCCGGAGGATGCGTCGAGGGCGCGGTCGTGGTCGAAGCCCTCGAGGTCATCGCCACCGGTGACCGGCGCATGGTCACGTTCGGCTACAGCGACGACGAGGCCTTCGCCGTCGGGTTGACCTGTGGCGGCACCGTGCACCTGTTCGTCGAGCCACTGGACTGGTAGCGATGGCCGGCACCCCCATGTTCGACCGGGTCGCTGAACTCATCGATGACGAGGCACCGTTCGCGCTGGTGACGGTGGTCGACGGTCCTGGAGTCGGGGCCAAGATGGTGGTCCAGCCCCCGCACACCGTCGACGGCACCCTCGGCGACGCCGGCCTCGACCGGGTGGCGGCCCGCGACGCGTTGGGCGAGCTGGCCGCCGGGCGTTCCGGGGTGCGCCACTACGGCGAACACGGCGAGGCCCGCGAGGAGGTGGTGCAGGTCTTCATCGAGTCGTTCGCCCCGCCGCCCCGCATGCTCATCTTCGGCGCCGTCGACTTCACCGCCGCCCTGGTGCGGGTGGCCAAGGTGCTCGGCTACCGGGTCACGGTGTGCGACGCCCGTGAGGTGTTCGCCACCCGGAAGCGGTTCCCGCTGGCCGATGCCGTGGTCGTCGACTGGCCCGACCGCCTCCTGGCCGAGGTCGGCGACCAGCTCGGTGGTCGGGACGCCGTGTGCATCCTGACCCACGACAACAAGTTCGACGTGCCGGCGGTGGTCGCCGCCCTCGCCACCGACGTCGGCTACATCGGGGTCATGGGATCGCGTCGCACCCACGACAACCGGACGGACCGCCTGCGTGAGGCCGGGGTCGACGACGAGGGGCTGGCCCGGCTGCGGTCGCCGATCGGCCTCGACGTCGGGGCGCGCACGCCCGAAGAGACCGCCATCTCGATCGTGGCCGAGATCATCGCCCTGCGAACCGGACGGTCGGCCCGGTCGCTGTCGGCCACCGACGGCCCGATCCACGACTGAGCCCCGCCGTGAGTGTCGCCGCCGTCGTACTGGCCGCCGGTGCGGGAGCCCGCTGGAACGGCCCCGGCCACAAGCTGACGGTGGCCTTCCGCGGTCGTCCTCTGGCCGCCTGGGCCGTTGACGCCGCGATGTCCGCAGGTGCCGACGAGACGATCGTGGTGACCGGTGCGGTCGACCTCGGCGGGATCGTGCCCGCCGGGTGCACGACGGTCCACAACCCGGCGTGGGCCGACGGTCAGGCGACCTCGCTACAGGCCGCGGTGGCCCATGCCCGCCGGGCACGACACGAGGCGGTCGTGGTCGGCCTGGCCGACGCCCCGCTGGTGGGTGCCGGCGCATGGCGGGCCGTGGCCGAGCGGTCCGACGACCTGGTGTGCGCCACGTTCGACGGGCGACGCCGACCGCCGGTCAGGATCGGCGCCGCCCTCTGGGACGAGTTGCCAACGGAGGGCGACGAGGGGGCTCGGGGCCTGCTGGCACGTCGGGCATCGTGGGTGGTGGAAGTAGCGTGCGATGGTCATCCCGCCGACATCGACACCGTGGAGGATCTCAGGCAGTGGAGTTGAACAACGAGTTCGAGGTGGCGGCGCCGATCGACCAGGTCTGGTCGGTGCTCACCGACGTCGAGCGCATCGCTCCATGTCTGCCCGGGTCTCAGCTCCAGGAGATCGAGGGCGATGAGTTCCGGGGTGTCGTCAAGGTCAAGGTGGGCCCCATCACCGCGCAGTACAAGGGCGCGGCGGCGTTTGCCGAGCGTGACGACGACGCCCACCGCGCTGTGCTGCGGGCCGAGGGGCGCGACACCCGGGGTGCCGGCAACGCCTCGGCCGACATCATCGCCCAACTCGAGGCCATCGACGGCGGTACCCGGGTGTCGGTGACCACCGACCTCAGCGTCACCGGCAAGGTGGCCCAGTTCGGACGGGGCGTCATGGCCGACGTGTCCCGGAAGCTCATGGGCCAGTTCGCCGACAACCTGAGTGAGCTCATCACCGCCGACGACGCCACACCGCAGGGCGGCGTCGCCGCCGAGCCCGATCCCGGAGGGGACCTGCCCGACGGCGGGGCCGTCCGGGTCGTCGACGCCCCCGAGGCCGAGGCCGTCGACCTGCTCGGCGCGGCCGGAGCCCCGGTGCTCAAGCGGCTGGCACCCGCCGTGCTGGCGGCCGTCGTGGTGGTCGTGCTCATCGTCGTCCTGGTCTAGGCCGGTGCCTGTTCCTGCGTCCGAGGCCGACCGGGCGAGGGTCGCCGAGTTGCTGGGCCGTCCGCCCGCCGGGGCCTTCGAGGTCGTGGTCCGCGATGCTTCTGGCGATCCGGTGGTGATCCGGAACCATCCGCTGCTCGACGACGGCCGTCCCATGCCCACCCGCTTCTGGCTGGTCGGGGCCGACCTGCGGTCCCGGATCGGGACGCTGGAGTCCATTGGTGGGGTGCGGGCCGCCGAGGCCGCCGTCGACCCCGGTGAGTTGCGGGCCGCCCACGACCGGTACGCCGCCGAACGGGACGCCGACATTCCTGGCGACCATCCCGGCCATCGACCCAGCGCCGGGGTGGGGGGCACCCGTCGGGGGGTCAAGTGTCTGCACGCTCACTACGCATGGTTCCTGGCCGGGGGCGACGACCCGGTTGGCCGCTGGGTCCACGAGCGTCTGGAGGCCGGCGATGTCTGAGCCGGCAGAACTCGTGCGGGGGTCCGGTCGTGGCTGAGCTGGTGGGGGCCGTCGACTGCGGCACCAACTCGACGCGGATGCTCATCGGCGATGGGCAGCGCACCGTCGAACGCCTGATGCGCATCACCCGGCTGGGCGAGGGAGTGGACGCCACCGGGCGTCTGGCCCCCGAGGCCATCGCCCGGGTGGTCACCGTGCTGGAGGAGTACCGCGTCGTGTTCGACCGCCACGGGGTCACGAGGCTGCGGGTGACGGCCACCTCGGCGGCCCGGGACGCCGCCAACCGGGATGAGTTCTTCGACGCCGCCGAGGCAGCGCTCGGGGTGCGCCCCGAGTTGTTGTCGGGACGGGAGGAGGGGCGGCTGTCCTTCGCCGGGGCCACCGCCGACCTGGATCCCGTGGATGGCCCGTTCCTCATCGTCGACATCGGCGGCGGGTCCACCGAGTTCGTGGTCGGCTTGACCGAGGCCGAGGCCGCCATGTCGTGCGACATCGGGTGTGTGCGCCTGACCGAGCAGTGGATCGACCACGACCCGCCGCTGCCCGAGGAGTTGGTGGCCTGTCTGTCGATCACCGAGGCGCATCTGGACGACGTGTTGCGTGCGATGCCGGCCGTCACCGGTGCCGCGACCCTGGTGGGCCTGGCCGGCACGGTGTCGTGCGCGGCGGCCGTCGAGCAGGGGCTGGCCGTCTACGACCGGGACCTGATCCACCATTTCCGGCTGTCCAAGGCGGCGGCCGAGGACGTGTTCCGGACCCTGGCCACCGAGAACCGGGCTGAGCGCATGGAGAACCCCGGCATGGAGGAGGCCCGGGCCGACGTGATCGTCGGCGGCATGAGCATCCTGGTGAAGGTCATGCGGCAGTTGGGGTTCGACGAGTGCCTGGTGTCGGAGGCCGACATCCTGGACGGGTTGGTCGCGTCACAGGTCGAGGCCTGAGGTCGGGAAAAAGTTTCCCACGAGTAGTGATATTTTGCTATGGTGAAACACCATGGCACATGCAGACCGCATCCTCATGGGGCCCGGTCCCGGCAACCCGTACCCCGAGGTCCTCGAGGCCTTCGGACGACCGGTGCTCGGACATCTCGACCCCGACTTCATCGCCCTCCTCGACGAGACCTGTGACCGGCTCCGAGAGGTATTCCGCACCGCCAACCCACTGACCTTCCCCGTGTCGGCCACCGGTTCGGCCGGCATGGAGGCCACCGTCGTCAACGTGGTCGGCCCCGGCGACACCATCGTCGTCGGCGTCAACGGTGTGTTCGGTGGCCGCCTGTGCGACGTGGCCGAACGCTGCGGTGCCGACGTCGTGCGGGTCGACGTCGAATGGGGACGGGCCATCGACCCCCAGCAGCTGCTCGACGCCCACCCGAACCCCAAGGTCATCGCCGTCGTCCACGCCGAGACCTCGACCGGTGTCCGCAACGACATCGCCGAGTTGGGGGCTGCCAAGGGCGACAGCCTGCTGCTCGTCGACTGCGTCACCTCGCTCGGCGGCATTCCACTCGAGATCGACGAATGGGGTGTCGACCTGGCCTACAGCGGCACCCAGAAGTGCCTGGGCGTGCCTCCCGGGCTGTCACCGGTCACCGTGTCGGGCGCCGCCATCGAACGGTTCGTGCCCAAGTCGCCATCCTGGTACCTCGACTTCGCCATGATCGCCGACTACGTCACCGGCGGCACGACCCGCGCCTACCACCACACG
The DNA here is from genome assembly GCA_964586175.1 of uncultured Microthrixaceae bacterium. Taxonomy (GTDB): domain Bacteria; phylum Actinomycetota; class Acidimicrobiia; order Acidimicrobiales; family MedAcidi-G1; genus CAZPGL01. The sequence goes on from CAZPGL010000006.1 coordinate 31,381, forward strand.
GCCCCCATCTCGATGATCTACGGGCTCCACGCCGGACTCGGCGTCGTCCTCGACGAGGGCCTCGACAACGTCCAGGCCCGCCACCGGGCCTGCGGCGAGCGCCTCCAAGAGGGCCTGGTCAAGCTGGGCTTCGACTTGTTCGCCCAGGAGGGCCACCGGCTGCCCGAACTGACCTCGGTCGTGGTGCCCACTGACCGCCTGCCCGACGGTATGGACGAAGCTGCGGTGCGCCGCCTGCTCCTCGACCGGTACGACATCGAGATCGGCGGCGGCCTGGGCCCGGTGGCCGGCAAGGTGTGGCGCATCGGCTGCATGGGCCATACCGCCCGTGAACGCAACGTGTCGCTGCTGCTCGGCGCCTTGGGCGAGATCTTCGGCTGAAACCGGTTCGGCCCGGCTGGTCACCAGTCGGCCCGCATGGGAAGACTCGGGCCCATGAAGGAGCGGTGTGCCGGGGACGGTCCGGTGTTGCATGGCCGGCGGGTCAGCCTCCGGCCTCTCGAGAACGAGGACTTCGACGCGTGGCGGGAGGTGAGGTCGCACAACCGCGAGTGGCTCACCGTCTGGGAGCCTCGTCGGCCGGCTGGCCATGCCGATCCGGCCGATGACCAGCAGGCCTTCACCGTGCGTTGCAGCTCGCGACGTCGTGAACGACAACTGGGAACCGGCTGGGGATTCGGGATCTTCGTCGGGTCGGCGTTGATCGGCGAAATCAACCTCAACAACGTGGTCCGGGGTGCGTTCCAGAGCGCCCACGTCGGCTACTGGGTCGACGAACGCCAGGCCGGCAACGGCTACACGCCCGAAGCGTTGGTCGCCCTGGCCCGGTTCGCCTTCGTCGATCAGGGCCTGCACCGCATCCAGGTCTCGATCGTGCCCCGGAACACAGCCTCCCGGCGGGTCGCCGAGAAGCTGGACCTGCGTTGTGAGGGGCTCGCCGAGCGCTACCTCGAGATCGACGGCGTGTGGGAGGACCACCTGCGGTTCGCCATGACGGCTGAAGAGTGGACGGTCCGGGCCGACGAGCTGGCCGCGGCCTGGCTGACCTGAGGCTGCCGCAGCCGCTCAGCCCTTGTCGGCGATACGGGCCTTGAGCCGGCCCACCATGTCGGTGAACGCCGGCTGACGCATCGACTCCCGTTGGGGGCCCAACTCCAGTTCGACCGAGGCCGTCGAATCGGTGACGGCGGCCGTGGCGTGCAGCGTGGCCTTGGTCGACGCCACCAGGTCGCGGGGGAACGAAGCCGCCTTGGCGGCCAGCTCGCAGGCCCGGTCCACGAGATCGTCATCGTCGACACACTCCCAGGCCACCCCTCGTCGCACGGCTTCCTCGGCCGACAGGATCTGGCCGAACAGCACCATGGCCTTGGCCGTGGCCAGGTCGGTGATGTTGCGAAGCCGCCACGTGTGGCCGCCACCAGGGTGGATGCCGATGTCGAGGAAGCGAGAGTCGAAGCGGCCCGACCGGCCGGCGATGACGAGGTCGCAGGCCAGGATCATGTTCATTCCGGCACCCACCGCGGCACCGTTCACCGCGGCGACCGTCGGCAGCGGTGTGTGGGCGACCCGCAGGAAGCCGGTGTAGATGTCGGTGAGGTCGCCACCCCGGCCGCGGCCCTCGCCGGCGTCGAGCAGGTCGTCGAGGACCGCCCCGGCGCAGAAGCCCTTGCCGGCCCCGGTGAGGACGACCGCCCCGACCCCGTCGTCGGCCTCCAGATCGTCGAATGCCTCGAGTAGGGCGTCGTTCAGCGCGGCCGAGATGGCGTTGCGGCGGTCGGGATCGTTGAAGGTGAGCAGGGCGACACGGTCGCGCCGCTCAATGGTGAGGATGGACATACCGCCGATTCTGGCATGCCCGGCATGCCCGCCGGTTGCCGGACCGATCCCGGGTGGGCCGTAAGGTCGGCCCATGCCCGCCGCGCCGTTGCCGATCACCCGGTTCGCGGCCCTGTCGTACCGCAACTACCGGCTGTTCTGGATCGGCGGCATCCTCACCAACAACGGCCGGTGGATCCACTATGTGGCCTCGAGTTGGATCATCTTCTCGTTGACCGGATCCCCGGCGTGGATCGGGGCGTCGGCGTTCGCCACGTTCATCCCGATGGTGGTCATGAACCCGGTGGCCGGATGGGTGTCGGACCACCGGGACCGGCGCCGCACGCTGCTGACCACCAACCTGGCCCGGGCGGCGCTGGCCGCTACGTTGGCGGTCGCCTGGGCGGCCGGCCTCCGGGAGCCGTGGGCGTGGGTCGCCCTGTTCGCCGCCGACGGGGTCGTCAACGGCGTTCAGCTGCCGGTGTGGCAGGCCTTCGTGTCGGAGTGCGTGCCCCGGCCGGTGTTGCCCAACGCCATCACCTTGAACTCCACCCAGTTCAACGCTGCCCGGGCCGTCGGCCCGGCGGTCGGCGGCATGATCATCGGCACCTTCGGGGCCGGGTGGGCCCTCGCCGCGGTGGCCGTGTTCTACGTGCCGGTCGTGACCTGCCTGGGGCTCATCGACCCTGCCCGCCTGGAGAGCAGCAAGCGGGAAGGTGACGCCGCGGCGTCGATCGTCGCCGGCTATCGGGAGGGTGTGCGCTACGTGCTCGACGCTCCGGGGATCCGCACGGCGATCATGACCGTCACCCTCATCTCGGTGTTCGCCATGCCGCTGGTCCAGCAGATCGTGACGTTCGCCGAGCGGGTCTTCGAGGTGTCACCGTTCTGGTTCGGGGTGCTCGGATCGGCCCAGGGGGTCGGCGCGGTGCTGGCTGCACCGGTCTTGGCCGGCACCGCGGGACGGCGTCATCGGGGCCGGGTGCAGTTCCTCGCCCTGATGGGCTACGGGGTGGCGGTGGCCGTGTTCGGTTCGGCCCCGGCCTTCTGGGTGGGGTTCGTCGCCCTGCTGGTCATCGGGGCCATGCACCTGCTGTCGGCCAGCAACCTGAACTCGGTGGTGCAGATGCAGGTCGACGACGCCGTGCGGGGGCGGGTGATGGCCATCTACCTGATGGGGGTGCTGGGCATGGTGCCGTTCTCGAACCTGGTGATGGGGGCGCTCATCTCGACGTTCGGGCCGCGTCCGGTGGTGACCGGTGGCGGCTGCGCCCTGATCGCCGGCGGGTTGTTCTTGTACCTGAGCGGACGGTTGGACCGGTTGGACGACTGAGCGGCCGGTCACCAGTCGGGCTGGTCGGCCAGATGGGCCCGTCCGGCGTCGCACGAGTCGGCGATGGTGCACCAGCGGCAGGCCGGACCGGGGGCGAAGGCGGGTTCGAGACCGCCGTGGACCAGGGCGGCGTGCAGGGCGACGGCGTCGGCCACCCGGGCCACCGTGGCGAGCAGCAGGTCCTCGGTGACGACCTCGGGCAGGAAGTGTGCGGTGTCGAGGTAGTAGGTGGCGAGTAGGCGCGGCGGTACGCCGATGCGGAGCGTCTCGATGAGGGCGTAGAAGCGCAGATCCTCGAGGTGGACCGGTGAGAAGTTGCCGGTCTTGAGGTCGACGATGACCTTGCCGGCCCGTTGGCCGTCGGCGCCGCCGAGGGTGAGATCGGCCCGACCGCCCAGGATGAGCCGCCGGCCACAGAACTCGGCCCGCAGTCGGCTCTCGGTGACCGGCCGCCACGCCGGCTTGAGCGGCGGCCAGCACTCGAGGTACTTGGTGAAGGCGTCGAGAGAGGTGGACCGCAGTTCGGCCCGCTCGACCTCGGAGCAGCCGCGCAGCCAGTGGCCGAGGCCGGCGGAGTCCTGTTCGTAGCGGGCCAGAGCCTCGTCGACGAGGACCGGGGGTTCGATCTCGCGGCGCCAGTTGATGGCCAATTCGACGGCCTTGTGGACGATGGCCCCCCGGGCAGTGGCGACCGACCAGGAGAACGGGTGGTCCAGTTCGGCGACGTACTTGGCCTGACAGCCGTGGAGCTCTGCCAGGGCATGCTTGGCCACGTAGAGGTCGGTTCCCGGCGGGAACGTGTCGAGGTGTGGTTCGACGGCGGTTTCGAGGGCAGCCCGCAGATGGTGGCGGAGGTCCTCGGCGAACACGGGCCGTGACTCGGGCGGGGCGCCCAACTGGTCGAGCACGGCTCGCTGGGCCGGGTTCAGCGCTGGCTCCTGCGGGTGCTCGGCATCCACCGGAGCATTGTCACACCCCGCGGGGATACTCGTGGGCGATGGAGACCCACCCACCCGAGACCCGTACCCTCCGGTTCGCCGAGGCGGCCCGATCGCTGGCCCAGGCCGCCCGGCTGCGGGGGCTCGAGGCGCCCACCTTCCGCGCTCCGCCGGGCCTGGTCGGGGTCGAGCGCACCATCCGACGACGAGGGGTGTCGGCGTCGGTGGCCGTGGTGGTGCGGGGCCGACCATGGGGCGCGGTGCTGGCCGACATGATCGAGGGGGTCATCGTGACCAACGGGCTGTCGGCGGCCCGGGCCGCCACGGTACGGTCGGCGCTGTGGTTGGCTGTCGATGGCGACGCGGCCGCTGCTTGAACAACGCTGTCTGGAGTCGCCGCCCGGTCCGGTTGGCTAGCGTCGTGGCCGACGCCCGGGTGGCGCAACTGGTTGACGCAGTGGGCTTAAACCCCGCGGCCGTTTCGGCGGCATGTGAGTTCGAATCTCACCCCGGGCACGGAGCAGGCATGGTGAGGCCGCCGAGCCGTGCGCGTGCGGTCACATCAGCAGCGCAGTGCCGACCACGGTGAGGGCGGCACCGAACCAGGCTCCGGGGGCCGGTGCCTGGCGGGTGCGCAGCCACAGCAACGGAAGCAGGATCACCGGGGTGGTGCCCGACAGGATGGTCGTCACGCCGGTATCGCCGACACCCAGGGCGTACAGGAGCAGGGTCATGCCGACGACCATGGCGACCAGGGCACTGCCGGCGAACCGCAGATGGTCACTGGGCCGGATCGGTGACCGTTCGCCGGGGCTGACGAACCGGTCGGTGGGCTTGGACACGATCCACATGGCGGCTGTGGCGATGAATGCCCGGGTGGCAGCCACGGCGACGGTGTCGGCGCCGGCGTCGAGCACCGGTTTGGCGGCCAGCACCCCCACCGCCTGACCGACGGCCCCCAGGGTGGCCCAGGCGGCCCCGACCCCCAGTCGACCTTCGATGCGTTCGAACACGTCGCTGGGCACGCCGCGGCCGCTGCCGTAGTTGACGGCCATCATCACACCACCGACGGTGAGGACGGCGCCGAACAGCGACCAGACGGTGAACGCCTCCGAGAACAGCAGGACCCCGCCGACGGCGGCCATCGGGGTGTTGGTGGTGAACAGCACCGAGGTCCGGCGGGGGCCAATCCGCGACATCGAGGTGAACAGGGCGACGTCACCGACGAGCAGACCGAGCAGCCCGGAAAGGGCCAACAGGCCGAGGTCGTCAGCGGCAATGGTGGACCAGCCGCCGGTGACCGTGGCCCAGGCGCCGAGCATGACGCAGACCCAGAGCATCCGGATGCGACAGAAGCGGGGTCCGCCGAGCCGCCGGACCGGTTCGGCGGCGATGAGGCTGCTACACGCCCAACAGGACGCGGCGAGCAGGGCGGCGAGCTGGTACGGCACGTCGCTCAGTAAATCAGTCAGATGGGCCGGGATGGTCTTCGGGTCACATCAGGTGACCTGGGCTCGTCTGGTGATCGGGCCGGCGCCTGTGGGAGGGTGCCGCCATGGCCGAGGTCAGCCGACACGCCACCCGATCGGGGCGATGTGCATGCGGGGGCGTCCAATTCCGGCTCACCGGGCCGCTTCGTCAGGTCACCGACTGCCATTGCGACCCATGCCGCCGGATCACCGGCCACCACATGGCGGCTACCGCCGCCGACGAAGCAGACGTGGTCTTCGACGCCGACGGCACCCTCACCTGGTGGGAACGCACCGACACGGTGCGCTACGGCTTCTGTTCGACGTGTGGGGCCACCTTGTTCTGGCACGACGATCTTCGCCCCGGTGTGTTGTCGGTGGCCGCCGGCAGCATCGACCAGCCGACCGGGCTGACCACCGAGTTGCGCCTGTTCGCCGACGAGGCCGGCGACTACCACCGACTCGACCCCGACGTCCCAGTGCGGTCTGTCGACCGTTAGCGCGGGTGCACGGATTGACGCCTCCCGGGCGATACTGGGTCCATGACTTCACAGCCTGCTGAGGAACGCATTGCGCTTTTCCTCGACTATGAGAACCTCGCCATTGGCGCCCGCGACCACCTGGGCCTCAGACGTTTCGACCTGACCCCCATCGCTCGTGCCATGGCCGAACGGGGACGGGTCGTGTACCGCCGGGCCTACGCCGACTGGTCCCGCCTCGACGACGATCGACGCCACCTGACCCGCCACCACGTCGAGTTGGTCGAGATTCCCCAGGGCATGGGGGCCAGCCGCAAGAACGCCGCCGACATCAAGATGGTCGTCGATGCCCTCGAGTTGGCCTTCGAGCGGGAGCACGTCACCACCATCGTCATCGGCACCGGCGACAGCGACTTCACGCCGCTGGTCTCCAAGTTGCGCGAGCTCGACAAGCGGGTCATCGGCGTCGGCATCCGCGACTCCACCTCCAAGCTGCTGCCCCCGGCCTGCGACGAGTTCCTCTTCTACGACAACCTCGACGGCGTCGGGGCGCGGCGCAACGACGAACGCGGTGCCGACGACGAGGCGGCCGGACCGGCCCCCAGCCTCGACGAGCTGGTGATCTCCACCCTGGCCGGCATGCAGGGCACCGGCGACGAGGTGCGGGCCTCGACCCTCAAGCGGGCCATGGTGCGGGTCGACCCGACGTTCAACGAGTCGGACCACGGGTTCCGGGGGTTCACCGAGCTGCTGCGCCACCTCGCCGACCGCAAGGTCGTCGAGCTGACCGGCCCCCGCCGCGACCCCGAGGTCGACCTGGTCACCGGCGACGGTCCGGCCCAAGCCGGGTTCGACCTGCTGGTCACTGCCGTCGGCGACGCCGGCAAGAAGGGCGCCGTCCTGTCGGGCCTCAAGACCGAACTGAACCGCCGCAACCCCGACTTCAACGAGCGGGCCTTCGGTTACCGGGGGTTCCTGCAGTTCTGCAAGGCGGCTGCGACCCGCGACCTCGTCGCCATGTCGTGGGACGACAAGCGGGGCGACTACGTGCTGACCCGGACTTCGTGAGCGACCGGACCCGCCTGCGCCGCAAGCCCGATCGGGCCGACCAGGACCCGGCGGCCCGTGACGCCGTGCTCGACGAGGGGTTGATCGCCCACGTCGGGCTGGTCGCCGGTGCTTCCGGCGATCCCCATCCGGTGGTCATTCCCATGCTCTACGCCCGCGACGACGACCGGCTCATCCTGCACGGTTCGCCGGCCAGCCGGCTGCTGCGCACCGCCAAGCAAGGCGTCGACGTTTGCGTCACCGTCACCCTCCTCGACGCCCTGGTGCTGGCCCGCTCGGCGCTGAACCACTCGATGAACTACCGGTCGGTCGTGGTCATCGGCCGGGCGGTGGAGATCACCGACCACGACGAGAAGCGGGCCGCCCTCGACCGCCTGACCGACCAGACTGTCCCCGGGCAGGTCGCCGCCCTGCGCCCCAACAGCGACCTCGAGGTCAAGGGCACCACCGTGCTGTCCCTGCCCATGGACGACTGGTCGATGAAGGTGCGCAGCGGGCCTCCGGTCGACGAGCCGGAGGACCTCGACGAGCCGGTGTGGGCTGGGCTCATCCCGCTCGGGATGGCCGTCGGCGATCCGGAGCCCGACGAGGGGTCGGTCGGCCGGCCGATCCCGGCCCATGTGGCCGACTGGGTCCGATGAGCGCGGCGCCGGTCGCGGCGTCCGAACGGTTCGATGCCGTCGACGTACTGCGGGGGTTCGCCCTGCTCGGCATCCTCGGCGCCAACATCACCCTGTTCGACGTGGACAGCATCGACCTTGTGGCGTCGTCATTCGATGACCTGGAGGTCGGTGCGGCCGGCGCCCCGTTCATGGCGTTCCTGCTGGTCGGCGTGTTGAACAAGATGATGGCCGTGTTCTCGATGCTGTTCGGGGCCGGCGTGCTGCTCGTCACCGAGCGCATCGAGGACCGGGGCGGTTCGGCCATGGGTATCCACTACCGGCGCAACGTGCTGCTGCTCGGCATCGGGCTGCTCCACGGTTGGCTGTGGTTCGGCGACATCCTGGTCGTCTACGCGTTGTGCGCCCTGATCCTCTACCCGATCCGCCGCCTGGGGCCCTCGGTGCTCGTCGGCGCGGCGGCCGCCGTGTGGGTGGTCGTGTTCTTCGTCGAACAGGGCGCCGAGGAGGAATACCTGGGCCGGGCTCTGGCCATGATGCTCCTCGGCATGGCCCTCTACCGCACGAGCGTGATCCTTGGCGGCTGTTCCCCGGCGTTCTACCGCCGGTGGATGCTGGCCGGCATCGGCATCGGATGGACGGTCGCCGCCGCCGCTCTCCTGTTCGATGACGACGACACGATGTCGATGGTCAACAACGCCGGGGTGCCGTTCGCCGCCGTGGGCTACGTATCCCTGGTGATGTGGGTCTGCACGACCGGCCGGCTGCCCCGGGTGCGGGCCCGCCTCGCCGCGGCCGGGCGCATGGCCCTCACCAACTACCTGATGCAGACGGTGCTGGGCATGGCGGTCATCGAGGCGCTCAACGAGGTTCGAGGCGAAAGGGTCGACGCCTTCTGGATGATGGTGGCCATGTTCGCCATCTGGTCGGTGCAGCTGGCCTGGTCGGTGCCGTGGACGCGCCGCTTCCGGTTCGGACCCGCCGAGTGGGCGTGGCGCTGCGCCACCTACGGGCGCATCCAGCCGTTCCGGGCCTGATCCGCCCCGCCGACGACGGTCAGACGCCGTCGAAGTAGGTCCGGAATGACGCCAGCAGGGCTTCGACGTCGTCGTCGCCCACGTCAAGGTGCGTGACGATGCGCATGGTGGGCGACCACGGCGTGACCAGGACGCCGTCGGCGGCCAGCCGGCTGGTCAGCCCGGCGTGGTGCTCGGCGACCGGGGTGACCCACACCATGTTGGTGTCCTGACGCACTGCGAGCAGACCATCGGCCACCAGGCCGGCCAGGCCGTCGGCGATGGTCCGGGCCCGCCGGTGGTCGTCGGCCAACCGGTCGACGTGGTGGTCGAGGGCGTGGAGGCCGGCGGCCGCCAGGTGGCCGGCCTGGCGCATGCCGCCGCCGAGTTGTTTGCGGATGCGGTGAGCCCTGGTGATGTCGTCCCGGCTGCCGGCCAGCACCGTGCCGGCCGGGGCACCGAGGCCCTTGGAGAGACACAGTGACACCGTGTCCACGCCGTGTAGGTAGTCGGCCACCGGCACGCCCTTGGCGACGGCGGCGTTCCACAGACGGGCCCCGTCGAGGTGGACGGCCAGCCCGCCGGCCCGAGCTGCTGCGGCCAGCCCGGCGATGCGGTCGACGGGCTGGGCGTACCCGTTGACGGTGTTCTCGAGGCACAGCAGACGCGTGACGGGATGGTGGACGTCGGATTCCTTGATGGCGGCCAGCACGTCTTCGGGGGCGAACGAGCCATCGTCGTCGGTCTCGAGGGGCCACGGGGTGGTTCCACCGAGGGCCGAGGCTCCACCAGCCTCGTTGAGCAGGATGTGGGAGTTGCGGCCCACCAGGTACTCGTCGCCGCGCCCGCAGTGGGTGAGCACCGCGGTCAGGTTGGACTGGGTGCCCGACGTCAGCAGCAGGGCGGTCTCTTTGCCGGTGAGCGTGGCCACCCGGTCCTGGAGGGCGTTGACCGTGGGGTCCTCGCCGTACACGTCGTCGCCGACGTCGGCGGCGGCCATGGCCTCGCGCATCTCCGGCGTGGCCCGGGTGACGGTGTCGCTGCGGAAGTCGTTGGTCATCGCGGCGAACGGTAGCCGAGGCTCGTCAGGCCGTCGCGGAGAACGGCAGGGTGGTGTGGCGGCGCACGTAGTTGCCGGTGGCGTACTCGGCGGCGTCGCCGTCGACGGCGAAGTCGGGGCACCGGGCCAGCAGCTCTTCGAGGGCGATGCGGGATTGAAGGCGGGCCGCAGCGGCTCCCAGGCAGTGGTGGGCGCCGTAGCCGAACGTCAGCATGCGAGGGGCACTTCGGCCCACGTCGAGATCGGCGGCCGTGGGGCCGAACTCCCGCTCGTCCCGGTTGGCCGAGCCGTAGCCGAGCAGCACCATCGCACCGGCGGGGACGGTCGTGCCGTGCAGGTGGACCGGTCGGGTGGTGGTGCGGGCCAGTCCCTGGACCGGAGAGGTGAGCCGCAACAGTTCCTCGACGGCCGGCTCCAGCAGGTCGGGGTCGTCGAGCAGCCGCCGGCGCTCGTCGGGGTGGTCGCTCAGGAGGACGGCCGAGCCGCCGAGCATGCCGGTGGTGGTGTCGTTGCCGCCGGCGACCATGGTGAAGGCGAACCCCAGCAGCCACGTGATGGAGATGGTGTCCTCGCCGAGCCCCACCAGGTACGAGATCATGTCGTCATCGGGTTCGACGCGACGCCGTTCGATCAGTTCGGCGAAATACGCGACGAGGTCGCCGATGGCGTCCATGGCGGCGTGGCCGGGATCGGGCGATCCGCCGGCGGCTGCGGCGGCGACGATGTGTTCGGTCCACACGTCGAACCGGGGCCGGTCCTCGACGGGAACACCCAGGTAGTGGGCGACCACGTAGGAGGGGAGGGGCTTGAACAGCTCGGCGACTATGTCGCCCTGTCCGGTCTGGCACAGGCGGTCCAGCCGCTCGACGACGAAGGCCCTGATGCCCTCCTCGAGGTCGACGACCTGCCGGGGGGTGAAGCCCTTGCCGACCAGGCGGCGCATGGCGGTGTGGTCGGGTGGGTCCATGAACACGATGGGGCTGGCGTCGCCCATGCCGGCGCTGGGCTGGGACGGGTCGACGGTCAGCCCGGAGGCCGACGAGAACGTGTCGGTGTCCCGGGCGGCATCGAACACGTCGGCGAACCGGGACAGGAACCAGAAGTCGTCGGCGTCGGGGCCGGTGGAGGCCACGAAGTGCACGGGGTCGTCGTCGCGAAGTGTGGCGTACATGGGGAACGGGTCCCGCCAGGTCTCGCCCGAGCGGAGTTGGAAGGTCATGGCTGCTCCTGGTCGCCGCGGAGCGTAGGCCAACCGGGGCCGGGGTCGGGGATCGGCGTAGGGTTCGCCGGATGGACGGCAACGGGCTCTACCGGCTGGTGGAGGACTACGCGGCGTTTGGCGATCACCGTGCCGGCACCTCGGTCGACCACCTCACCGCGGCGTGGATGGCATCGCAGCTGGCCGACCGGGGCCTGACCGTCGAGGTGGACGAGTTCCCGTTCGCTCGCTGGCAGGCTGAGGGCGAGGTGACGGTCGCCGGCGAGCCGGTCGACTGGCTGGGTGTGCATCGCGAGTGGGACGGCCCGGTATCGGCAGGGCCGGTTCACGCGGTCGGCGGTTCTGTCGGGTTCGGCGGCGAGATGCCGTTCGACGACGTGGTGTCGGATGCGGTGACCGCCGGGGCGGTCTCGGTGGTGCTGGCCACCGAACACCATGCCGGCTCGCTGGTGGCGGTCAACCGAGCGCCCGCTCAGGCCACCGGCTTCCCGGTGCTGCTGGTGGCGGGGCGTGAGGCCGAACGCCTGGCTGACGGTGAGGTGCGGGTCGACGTGACGGCCTCGACGGTGGCCGGCCGCACCGCCAATGTGCTGGCCCGCAACGACATGCCTGGGGATCCGCTGGTGATCGGCACCCCGATGACCGGATGGTTCCGGTGCGCTGGTGAACGGGCCACCGGCATCGCCGTCCTGTTGGAGTTGGTCGAACGGTTCGCCGACCGCCCGTTGCTCGTGGTGGCCAGCACGGCCCACGAGTTCGACAACGAAGGTCTGCACCGTTGGATTACCGGTCGCGACCGGAACGCGGCGGCCGTCGTCCATGTCGGAGCCGCCGTGGCCTCCGAGGAGCCCGATAGCGAGGGTGGCCGTCGGCTGGCGTCGACCCGGTTGGGCTTCGTGCGTGGGGCGGCCGACGGCGATGGGGTCGCCGAGGCCCTGGAGGCGGCCTGCTACAGGGTGGTGCCAGACCCGACCGGATGGCTCGGCGAGGGAGCGGTGTGGCAGGAGTGGCCGGTGCCGATCCTGTCGCTGTCGGGCATGGGGCCATGGTTCCACACCCCGGAGGACGTCCCTGAGGCATCGACGTCACCGGCGTCGTTGGCCACAGCGGCCGACGCCGTGGCCGATGCAGTGGCGGCCCTGCTGGGAGCCTGATCGAGGGAGGCGGCGTCGGTAGTCTGCGGGGATGGCCGACCGGTACGACTTCATCATCGTCGGCGGTGGTTCGGCGGGATGCGCCCTGGCGAACCGCCTGAGTGCCGACCCGGCCAACCGGGTGCTGGTGCTCGAGGCCGGACGCCGAGACTGGCGTGCCGACGTGGTCATCCACATGCCGGCCGCTCTGTCGATGGGTATCGGCAACCGGTTCTACGACTGGATGTACGAGTCGGAACCCGAACCGGAAATGGGCGGTCGCCGGGTGTACCACGCCCGGGGCAAGGTGCTGGGCGGGTCGTCGTCCATCAACGGCATGATCTTCCAACGGGGCAATCCCATGGATTACGACCGTTGGGCAGCCACCCCGGGTTGTGCGACGTGGGACTGGGCCCACTGCCTGCCGTACTTCAAACGCATGGAGACCTGCATCGCCGGGGCCGACGACTGGCGGGGCGGCGAGGGGCCGCTCAAGTTGGAGCGGGGTCCGGCCACCAACCCGCTGTTCACCGCCTTCCTCGAAGCCGTGCAGCAGGCCGGTCATCCGCTCACCAGCGACGTCAATGGCTACCGCCAGGAGGGCTTCAACGCCTTCGACCGCAACGTCCACCGGGGTCGGCGCCTCTCAGCCGCCCGGGCCTACCTGCATCCGGTGCTCAGGCGCCCCAACCTGGACCTGTGGACGAAGGCGCATGCCACCCGCCTCGTCATCGACACGGCCGGAGGTGGCGATGCTCCCCGGGTGACCGGCGTGGAGGTCGTCCACCGGGGTCGTGCCCGCACCGTCGAGGCCGCCGAGGTCATCTCGTGCAGCGGCGCCATCAACACGCCGCAACTGCTGCAACTGTCGGGCATCGGCCCGGCCGCCGTGCTGGCCGACGCCGGCGTGGACGTCGTCGTGGACCTGCCGGGCGTCGGCGAGAACCTTCAGGACCACCTCGAGGTGTACGTCCAGTACGCCTGCACCCAGCCGGTGTCCATGGCGCCGCACCTGGCCCACTGGCGAAAGCCGTGGATCGGCCTGCAGTGGCTGTTCCGGCGGGGCCCGGGGGCGTCGAACCACTTCGAGGCCGGCGGGTTCCTACGCAGCAACGACGACGTGCCGTGGCCCAACCTGATGTTCCACTTCCTGCCCATCGCCATCCGGTACGACGGGTCGGTGCCGGCCGCCGGGCACGGCTACCAGTTCCACATCGGGCCGATGTTCTCCAACAGCACCGGGTGGGTTCGCATCCAGAGCGACGACCCGTTCCAGAAGCCGAAGCTGCTGTTCAACTACCTGTCCACGCCCGAGGACCGGCGGGAGTGGACCGAGGCCATCGAGGTGGCCCGCGACATCATGGGGCAGCCGGCGTTCGCCCCGTTCAACGGGGGGGAGGTCTCACCGGGGCCCGACGTGGTCGGTGACGAGGCCGTCCTGGAGTGGGTCCGAAAGGATGCCGAGACCGCGCTGCACCCGTCGTGCACGGCCCGCATGGGTACCGATGGGATGGGTGTCGTCGATCCGTCGTCGATGCGGGTCCACGGGGTGGACGGCCTCCGGGTGGTCGACGCCTCGGTGATGCCGACGCTCACCAACGGCAACATCTACGCCCCGGTGATGATGACCGCCGAGAAGGCCGCCGACCTGATTCTGGGCAATACTCCGCTGCCGGCCTCGACCGCCCCCCAGTACCGGCACGGGGTGTCCGAGCCCGACTGGTAGCCCCGAGGAGAGCCCAGGACCATGCGCACCGTCGTCGTCAACGGCAACGTCTACGAGCCGGTCGACGGCCAATTCGCCGGCGAGCGCACCGTCGTGGTCGAGGAGGGCGCCATCGTCGACGTCGACGAGGCGGCCTGGTCAGGCGAGGCCGATCTGGTGGTCGACGCCCGGGGCCGGTTCGTGCTGCCCGGCTTCGTCGACGCCCATGTGCATTTGTCGATCCACACCCTGGATTTCGGTGCGGCCGCCAGGCACTGGCCGATGGAGCGGTGGCTCGTCGTGGCGGGCCTGTCCGAGGCCACGGTGCAGCGGGGGTTCACCACCGTGCGCGACACCGGGGGCGATCTGCGGGGCCTGCGGCGGGCCGTCCGCCGGGGGCTGTGCATGGGACCCCGCATCGTGTCGGCCGGTCGGATGCTCTCCCAGACCGGTGGACACGGCGATCTGCGGGGTGCGGTGACCGAACCGCCGGAGTGTGGCTGCCAGATCATCACGTCCGATTTCAGTTTCGTCGTCGACGGTGTCGACGCCTGCCGCAAGGCGGCCCGCCAGACCCTGCGCGACGGATCGGACTTCATCAAGATCCACACCTCGGGAGGGGTGGCGTCACCATCCGATCCGTTTGACAGCGTGCAGTTCACCGCCGAGGAGGTGGCGGCCATCGCCGTCGAGGCGGCCCACCGCAACACCTACGTGACTGCCCACGCCTATTCGCCCGAGTCGATGCGCCTGGCCGCCGACAATGGCGTGGCCTGCATCGAGCACGGCAACATGGTCGATGCGGCCACCGCTGCGCATCTGGCCGATCTGGGTACGACGGTCGTGCCGACCCTGGTCGCCTACTGGGCGATGATGCACCACGGCGGGAAGCACGGGTTCCCGGAGCGGAACCTGGCCAAGAACGCCGGGGTGTACGAGGCCGGACGTGAGGCCATCGGCGTGCTGCGCGACGCCGGTGTCGAGTTGGGCTTCGGCACCGACCTGTTGGGCGAGATCCAGCCCTACCAGAATCGGGAGTTCGCCATCCGGGCCGAGTTGGAGCCGGCGGCTGACGTGCTGCGGTCGATGTACCTGACCAACCCCCGGTTGTGCGGCATGGAGGGCCTGGTCGGTGTCGTGGCGCCGGGCGCCCACGGCGACCTGGTTGTTTCAAACGTCGATCCGCTGGAGAACCTGGCCGGGCTGGCCGACCACGAGTCGGCGCTCGCGGCTGTCATGCAGGGCGGAAACCTGGTCGTCGACCGTCTGGAGTAGACCCGAGATGGCCCTACAGATCCCCGTCGGATCCCGAATCCGCAAGTCACCGTTCCACGACCGGCTGGTCGCCCATGGGCTGACCCACGTCACCGTCTACAACCACATGCTGATGCCGGCATCGTTCGGGGATCCCGACGAGGAGTACCGGGCCCTGGTCGAACGGGTGTCGCTGTGGGATGTGGCCTGTGAGCGCCAGGTCGAGGTGGTGGGGCCGGACGCCTTCGAGCTCTGCCGGTACGTGTCGGCCCGGGACCTCACCGGCATGGTGCCCGGCCGGGTCCGCTACGCCCCGGTGTGCGACCACGAGGGCACGCTGCTCAACGATCCGATGGCCCTGATGCTGGCCCCGGACCGGCTGTGGTTCTCGATCGCCGACTCCGACCTGGTTCTGTGGTGCCGGGCCGTGGCCGCTGAGCGGGGTCTCGACTGCCGGGTGTTCGAGCCCGACGTGTCGCCGCTGGCCGTGCAGGGCCCCCGGGCCGACGACACGATGGCCGACCTGTTGGGGGAGTGGGTGCGCGATCTCCGGTTCTTCGCGTTCGTCGAGGCCGACCATGACGGCATCCCGTTCGTGTTGTGCCGGTCGGGGTGGAGCGGCCAGGGCGGGTTCGAGTTGTTCCTCCAGGACGGGTCGAGGGGCGGCGACCTGTGGGACGCCGTGTGGGCCGCCGGCGAGAAGTACGGCATCCACCCCGGGGGGCCGACCCTCAACGAGCGCATCGAGTCCGGGTTGTTCTCGTACCGGGCCGACTGCGCGGGGGAGGCCACGCCCCTCGAGTGCGGCCTGGAGCGGTTCTTGTCCCTCGACCGCGGCGACGACTTCATCGGCAAGGCGGCCCTTCTTGCCGAGCGGGAGCGGGGCCCGGCCCGGCGGCTCGTGACCGTGTTGTTGTCGGGGGAGCGGCTGGCCGCCACCAGCGAACACCCGTGGCCGGCTACTGGCCCCGACGGTGCACCGTGCGGCGAGGTGCGGGTGGCGTCGTGGTCGCCGAAGCACGGGTCCAACATCGCCCTGGCCCTCGTGTCGTCGGCGGTGGCCGGCGGCAGCTTCACCACCGAGACCCCTGAGGGCGTGACCCTCACCGCCACCCACCACGACTACTTCGGGGACCGGGTGTGACCCACCACGCGGCCCGGATGGCCGAGTTCGGGGAGCGGGGTTACACGGTCATCGAGGGGGCGCTCACCGGCGCACAGGTGGCGCTGGTCCGGTCCGAACTCCAGCCGCTGCTCGACGCCGGACCGTTCGGCCGCAACGACTTCGAAGGCCACCGCTCCAAACGGCAGTACGCCCTGCTGGCCAAGGCACCCAGCACGGCGCTGCTGTGCGAACACCCCGACGTGCTCGCCATCGTCGATGAGGTGCTGATGCCCAATTACCTGCTGTCATCCAACCTGGCCATCGACCTTCACCCCGGTGAGACCCGCCAGTCGTGGCACTTCGATGACGGCGGCGTCAACCAGCCCCGACCCCGCAAACCGGCCGGCGTGTCCACCATCTGGGCCTTCGACGACTTCACCGCCGACAATGGCGCCACCCAAGTCATCCCGGGCAGTCACCGATGGGGCGATGAACGGCCCGACGACCGCGACCACGAGGCGGTGACGGTGACCATGCCCGCCGGATCGGTCGTCGTGTTCGCCGGCACCCTGTGGCACCGGGGCGGCGCCAACGACAGCGACGCCAACCGGCTGGCCGTCACCCCCCAGTACTGCGAGCCATGGGCCCGCCAACTCGAGAACATGATCCTGGCCGTGGGGCCACGGGCTGCCGACTACTCCGACCGCATCAAGGCGATGCTCGGATACAGCATCACCCCGCCGTTCATGGGGTATGTCGACGGGATGCACCCTCTGCGAACCCTCGACCCCGAGTTCGACCCGGCGTCCACCGGCGACGGCGAAGCGTCACGCACCTTCTGGGACGACCGCTACCACTACCGGTAGGTCGGCAGCCGGCCGGATCAGGAGACCGAGTGGGCCAGCACGGCCCGCACGGCGTCGTGGCCGCCCGAGCGGTTCAGGATCTCCATGGCCCGGTCGATGCCGTCGAGGTCGACCACCTCGCCCAGCAGGGGGCCGGTGGGGAAGTCGCCGCCGTTGAGGATGCGGGCCGCTTCGTGCACCGACTCCGGGGTGCCGCCGGCCCCGCCGACGATTCGCAGGCCCTTCATGACCACATGGTCGGAGACCACCGGAACAGCCTGGCGGTCCTTGAGCCCGGCCCACACGACGGTGCCCCGATGGTGGACCAGGTCGAAGCACAGACCGGGGGTCGACGGGGCGCTGGCCAGGTCGACGGCCAGCGACGCCCCGAACCCGCCGGTGAGGTCCATGACCGCCTCGACCGGGTCGTCGGCCGTCACGTCGACCACGTGGTCGGCGCCGACCTCGGCGGCCACGGCGAGGCGCATGGCGTCGTCGGCGGTACCGGTCACGATCACCGTGCCGGCACCCAGATGACGGGCGTGGGCCGCCGCGGTCAGCCCCATGTGGCCCGGACCCTGGATGACCACCGTCTGGCCGGCCTGGAACCCGGCCTGGTCGAACCAGGCGACCATGTTGGACAGTGGCTCGAAGATGGTGAGCTCAGCGGCCGACACGTCGTCGGTCAGACGGGCCAGGTTCGTGCCGGCCAGGACGGCCATGTACTCGCCGTAGCCGCCCCACAGGCCGGCCCCCTCATCCAGCCCGAACGAGTAGCCGTAGCAGCGCACCCCGAACGGGTTGCCCTCGTAGGGCTGGCCATAGGTGACGATGTCGACGGCCACCCGGTCGCCGACGACCACGCCGAGGTCGGCGTCGTCGGCCAGGGCGTGGACCCGCCCGACGATCTCGTGGCCGGGCACCGTCGGCGACACCTCGCCGGGGACATGCTTGTGGCCGTGCAGTTGGGCCACATCGGAGTGGCACAGGCCGACGGCTTCGACGGCCAGCACGGCACCGCCCGGCGGGGGTGTGGGGACCGTGAAGTCGTTCCGGCGCTCCCAGGTGCCGTCGCCGTTGAAGACGACGGCCTGGCAGGAGGTCATGGCGTGCGAAGGATCAGATGCGCTGGAGCAGCGTGCCGGTACCCAGGCCGCCGCCGCAGCACATGGTGACGATGGCGTGTTCGCCGCCGCCCCGATGCAGTTCGTGCACGGCCTTGGTGGTGAGGATGGCGCCGGTGCCGCCCAGCGGATGGCCGAGGGCGATGGCCCCGCCGTTCGGGTTGACCCGGTCCATGTCGGGGCCGATCTCCTTCTCCCAGCACAACACGACAGAAGCGAAGGCCTCGTTGATCTCGACGAGGTCGATGTCGTCGATGGCCATGCCGTTGTCGGCCAATAGTTTTCGCGTGGCGCCGATGGGGCCGGTCAGCATGAACTCGGGATCGGAACCAACGAGGCAGGTGTCGACGACGCGTGCCAGCGGGGTCACACCGAGGGCCTCGGCCTTGTCGGCCGTCATCAACAGAACGGCACCGGCTCCGTCGGAGATTTGCGACGACGACGCGGCGGTGTGCACGCCATCGGGGCGACCCGATGGTTTGAGTTGGGCGAGGCCCTCCAGCGTGGTGTCGCGCAGGCCTTCGTCACGGCTGACCGTGTTGGTCTCGCCGGTGGCCTTGCCGTCCTCGTCGAGTACCGGAGCCTCGATGTTCACCAACTGGGTGCCGAATCGATCCTCGGCCCACGCCCGGGCAGCCAACTCCTGGGAGCGCAGCCCCATGCCATCGCAGTCCTCACGGGTCAGCCCCCAGTGGTCGGCCATGCGTTCCGAGCCTTCGAACTGGGAAGTGAACTCGAAGTGCTCGAAGTAGTTGCGGTTGATCGGTCGACCCGAATTCGGTTCCTTGGGTGAGGTGGCGCCGAAGCCGACCTGGCTCATCAGCTCGATGCCACAGCCCACGGCGGCATCGACGGTGCCCGACGCCACCAGGGCGTAGGCCAGGTTGGTGGCCTGCTGGGACGACCCGCACTGGGCGTCGACGGTCGTCGCCGGGGCCTCGAGGGGCAGCCCGGCCGTCAGCCAGGCTGTGCGGGTCACGTTCATGGACTGCATGCCGACCTGGCCGACACAACCGCCCACCACCTGGCCAACCTCCAGCGGGTCGACGCCCGTCCGGTCGAACAGCGCTTTTTGGGCGGTACCCAGCACGTCGACCGAATGGCAGGTGGACAGTCCGCCGTTGCGGCGTCCGATGGGGGTTCTGACGGCGTCGACGATGACGACGTCGCGGCGGCCGTTGCTGCTCATGGGTGCTCCAGGGAAGTTCGTCGGGACGCGTCCACCCTACGATCACCGGTGGCGCGGTGCCGGATCGGAGTGGATCGGAGTCGGTGTCCGGCCGGTGCCGACCCACCGGATCGCCATCCGGTCAGATGGGCAGGTTGCCGGTGGCCGCGGCCGTCGAACCCGAGTCGGTGAAGGCGTTGATGGTCCGCTGGGCGATCCGCATCTGGTGCACCTCGTCGGCGCCGTCGGCGAACCGTGCCCAGCGGGCGTGCTGGTACATGTGGGCCAGCGGGGTGTCGGTGGAGTAGCCGAGCGCCCCGTGGACTTGGATGGACCGGTCGATGATGCGGTTCAGCGAGTTGGCCACGAAGTGCTTGGCCATCGACACCTCGGATTTGAAGTCCTCGCCCCGGTCGATCTTGTAGGCGGCGTGGAGCACCATGAGCTTGGACTGGTAGAGCTCCATGGTGGAGTCGGCGATGAGCCACTGGATGCCTTGCTTCTCGGCCAGCAGCGACCCGTGGCTGAACCGCTCGAGGGACCGTTCGACCATCATGTCCAACGCCGTCTCGGCCTGGGCGATCCAGCGCATGCAGTGGGCCAGCCGGGCCGGGCCCAGCCGGTACTGGCCGAGCAGGTGGCCCTGGCCACGGCCGCCGAGCATCTGGGACTCGTGGAGCCGCAGGTCCTCGATGCGGATCTCGGAATGGCCGGTGCCGCCGTGCATGGTCTCGATCTGGCGCACCTCGGTCCAGCCGTCCTGCGGGAGGTCGACGAGAAACGCCGTGTTGGCGGCCTGGGGCAGCTCAGGGTCCTCTTCGGTGCGGGCCACGAGGATGGCGAAGCTTGCCCGGTGGGCGTTGGAGATGAACCACTTGTGCCCGTTGAGCACCCACTCCTCGCCGTCCTGGTAGCCGTTGGTGCGAATCAGGGTGGGGTCGGAGCCGGCCACCTCGGGTTCGGTCATGGCGAAGCACGACCAGGTGCGGCCGGCGCACAGGGGCTTCAGGTACTTCTCCTTCTGGGCGTCGGTGGCCCAGTGGAGCAGGGTGTGCATGTTGCCCTCGTCGGGGGCCTGGCAGTTGAACACCCATGGGCCGTAGTACGAGCGGGCGGCCTCGGCCTGGACCATGGCCAACTCGACGTGACCCAGCCCCATGCCGCCCCAGTCCTCGGGCATGTGGGGCAGCCAGATCCCTTCGGCATGGGCCTGCTTGCGGAGCCCGATGAGCTCGTCGAGGCGGTCGCGGCCCTCCAATGGGGCAGCGTCGCCGCGGCCTTCGATACGGGCCTCGGCGGGCCTGATCACGTCGTCGACGAAGGCCCGCACCCGGGTGCGGATGGCCTCCAGTTCCGGAGAGAGGGAGAAGTCGATGGCCACTGGGCCGCCTCAGATGGTGGTGCCGGGGCGACCGGGGCCCTCGATGGGTAGGCCGTTCATCCCCGAGTTGGGTCGGGCTTCGGCCATGAGCCCGGCCACGATCTCGGTCAGGTCGGCCGGGTCGTCGGGCTGGGTGGCGGTGGGGCCGAGGTGCCACTGGTTGGCAATGCCGAGCTGCTGGCCGGCCACGTCGAACACCCGGCCGGTCACGTTCTGGGCCGCGTCGCTGCACAGCCACACCGTGGGTACGGCGATCCAGCGGGGTCCGAGCGCCTCCTGGGCCTCTTCGTCCATGCCGGAGAAGCCCGGCAGGTCGGCGGTCATGCGGGTGTAGGCGCCGGGGGCCAGGCAGTTGACGGTGACGCCGTACTTGGCCAGCTCGACGGCGGTGATGAGCGTGAAGGCGGCGATGCCGGCCTTGGCCGCGCCGTAGTTGGACTGGCCGACGTTGCCGTAGATGCCTGATGGGGACGATGTGTTGACGATGCGGCCGAAGCCCTCGCCGCCGGCCTTGACCTTCTCCCGCCAGTACACGGCGGCGTGGTGGGTGGGGGCGAACGTGCCCTTCAGGTGCACGTTGATGACGGCGTCCCAGTCGCCTTCGGACATGGAGAACACCATGCGGTCCCGCAGGATGCCCGCGTTGTTGATCACGATGTCACAGCTGCCGAAGGTGTCGATGGCCTGGTGGATCATGGCCCCGGCAGCGTCGAAGTCGGCCACGTTGGCCCCGTTGACGACGGCCTCGCCGCCCATGGCCACGATCTCCTCGACCACCGACTGGGCCGGGGTGATGTCGCCACCGTCGCCGGCGGCGTCGCCGCCGAGGTCGTTGACGACCACCTTGGCGCCGTTCTCGGCCAGCAGCAGCGCGTGTTCGCGGCCGATGCCGCGACCGGCACCGGTCACCACGGCCACCCGACCTGCACAGAGGTTGCCCATGAACTCGTTCTCCTGAGTCGTCGTCTCCAACCGTCGGTCAGCCTGCCACCTGTGTGTCGTCGGCGACCAGACGGGGTTCGCCTGCCGGGGCGCCGGTGCCTAGTGTCGTGGCCGATGGACGACGTGCGACCGATGGCCGAGCGCTACCGGCGCCCCGATCTGGTGCGGCGCATCAACGCCATGGGGGACTCGGTCGGTGGGGCCCACCACCTGGTGCTGCTTGATGCCGACGACCTGGTCGACCGGGCGGTGGCGTCGGTCGGCCACGACGACTTCGGCGACTTCGACGACGGCGCCTGGGAGCCCCGGTTCCGGCACCTCGTGGAGCGACTCGACGAGGCGGCCCGACTGAACACCGTGGGCCGGCTCATGACACGCCAGGAGTTGCTGCGCGGCCTGTGCACCCGACTCCGCCTCGCTGGGGGCATGGCCGACGCTCCGGGCTGGGCCGATGAGCAGGTCGTCGCCCCGGTCGTGGTCACCGGTCCGGCCCGTTCGGGCACCTCGATCCTGTTCGAGTTGCTGGCCCTCGACCCGACCTTGCGGGCCCCGGCGGCATGGGAGGTCATGCACCCGGCAGGCCCCGGCTCGCCGACCGACCGCCTGGCCTGGTCGGAGGCTGAGCAGGAGCTGTGGGCCGACGTCCAGCCAGAATTCGCAGCGATCCACGAGCTGCGGGCCGACCTGCCGGTCGAGTGCGTGACGGTCACAATCCCGTCGTTCGCCGGGACCCACTGGCTGATGGTGGCCGACGTGCCGGGCTGGCCCGGCGACATCGCCGCCAACTACCGGTACGAACGCAGTCTGCTGCGGTACCTCCAGCACGGGGCACCTCGCGCCGACTGGCTGCTCAAGACGCCGGGGCACCTCATGACCCTCGACCAGATGTTCGAGGTGTTCCCCGACGCCTGGGTCGTCCAGACCCACCGGGATCCGGTCAAGACGATGCCGTCGACCGTGTCGACGACGGCGATGGTCAAGTGGCTGCGGTCCGACGAGGTCGACGTGGCCGCCACCACCGCAGGGGTTTTGGCCGCCTTCAACTGGGCCTTGGGCGCGGTCACCGAGCGCCGCCGTACTGATCCGGGAGGACGGTTCGCCGACGTGCATTTCGCCGACCTGGTGGCCGACCCGGTCGACGCCGTGGGCCGGGCCTACGCCCAGATGGGCCGCACCCTCACCGACGCCCACGCCGAGGCGATCACCGACTATCTGGCGGCAAAGCCCCGAGGGAAGTTCGGCAGTCACCGGTACGCCCCGGCCGACTACGGGTTGGATGCCGCGACGCTGCGCCGTGACCTGGCCGGGTACATCGACCACTTCGGGGTGGCCCTCGAGGAGGGCGACGGATGATCCAGGATCCCGGCCTCCACGAAGTGGCCGACGGCGTGTTCGCCTACCTGCAGCCCGATGGCGGTTGGGGATGGTCGAACGCCGGGCTGCTGGCCGGCGACTGGTCGTCGCTACTGGTCGACACGCTGTTCGACCTGCGGCTCACCCGGGAGATGCTCGACACGATGGCCTCGGTCACCGGCGGGCGCCCGATCGACGTCGTGGTCAACACCCACGCCAACGGCGACCACTGCTACGGCAACGAGCTGGTCGCCGGGCACGCCCAGATCGTGACCACCGAGGCCGCAGCAGCCGAGATGGGGGCCGTGCCGCCGTCGGCCATCGAGGCCCTGCTGGCCGCTGACCTGGGGTCCGACGCCGACCGGTACGTGGCCGATGCCTTCGGGCCCTTCGATTTTGCCGGCATCGAGGTGCCGGAGCCGGATCGCACGTTCAGCGGGGAGTTGCTGCTCGACGTGGCCGGTCGGCCGGTCGAGCTGATCGAGGTGGGCCCGGCCCACACGGCCGGCGACCTGCTCGTCCATCTGCCCGACGCGTCGACGGTGTTCTGTGGCGACATCCTTTTCATCGGCGGCACGCCCATCATCTGGGACGGGCCGGTCGCCAACTGGGTGGGGGCCTGCGATCGTATTC
This sequence comes from uncultured Microthrixaceae bacterium, assembly GCA_964586175.1. Classification (GTDB taxonomy): domain Bacteria; phylum Actinomycetota; class Acidimicrobiia; order Acidimicrobiales; family MedAcidi-G1; genus CAZPGL01. The sequence continues at coordinate 55,041 of CAZPGL010000006.1, forward strand.
TGGGCCTGGGTTGCGAGGTGATCGTGCCCGGCCACGGGCCACTCACCGATGCCGCCGGGGTGACGGCAGTCCGCGACTACCTGACCTTTCTCGCCGACGAGTGCCAGGCCCGCCACACCGCCGGCGAGACGGCCGCCGAGGCCATCGCCGGCATCGAGCTCGGTCCCTACGGTGAGTGGGGGGAGTGGGAGCGGCTCGCGGTGAACGTCCACGCCATCTACCGTGAGTTGGACCCGGCCCACCGTCCGCCGGGCAACCTGTTCGGCCTCATGGCCGACCTGGCTTACGCCACCCATCCCAAGGGGAGACGCTGACATGACCACCTGTGCGTTCGTGGGCCTCGGGGTGATGGGGTATCCGATGGCCGGCCACCTCCAGGCCGCCGGACATCCCACCACCGTCTACAACCGCACCACGGCCCGTGCCGAAGCGTGGGTGGCCGAGCACGGTGGCGCACGGGCGTCGACGCCGGCCGAGGCAGCGTCGGGTGCCGACGTCGTGTTGGTCTGCGTCGGCGACGATGACGACGTGCGCTCGGTGGTCCACGGCGCTGACGGGGTGCTGGCCGGCATGGCCGAGGGAGCCATCCTGGTCGACCACACGACGGCGTCGGCCGAGCTGGCTCGGGAACTGGCGACGGCCGCCGCCCACCAGGACGCCGACTTCGTGGATGCGCCGGTGTCGGGAGGTCAGGCCGGTGCCGAGAACGGCCAGCTCAGCATCATGTGCGGGGCTGATCCCGACGTGTTCGCCACCGTCGATCCGGTGCTGGACGCGTACGCCCGCATGACGGTGCTCGTCGGCCCCGTCGGGCACGGGCAGACGACGAAGATGGTCAACCAGATCGCCATCGCCGGGCTTCTCCAGGGACTGTCCGAGGCCCTTGACTTCGGTTGCCGTGCAGGGCTGGACATGGACAAGGTGCTCGAGGCGGTCAGCCAGGGGGCGGCCGGATCGTGGCAGATGTCGAACCGGTCGGCCACCATGCTGGACCGCCAGTTCGACCACGGCTTCGCCCTGGACTGGATGCGCAAGGACCTGGCCATCGTGTTCGACGAGGCCCGGCGCATCGACGCCAGCCTGCCGGTGACGGCCCTGGTCGACCAGTACTACGCCCGGCTGCAACGCCAGGGCCGCGGGCGTTGCGACACGTCGACGCTGATTGAACTGCTCCGCGACGACTGAGGGTCGCCGGCTCGTCTACCCGGCCGGCTCGCCGCCCGCGACGGTCGTCCGGTGCAGTTCGCGCCGCTGGCCCGGATAGTCGTTGATGGCCACGTGCTGCGTCGACCGGTTGTCCCAGATGACCAGGTCGCCGTTCGACCACCGGTGACGGAACGTGAACCGGACGTGGGTGGTGAAGTCGTGGAGCCACCGCATCAGGCGCCGCTCCTCAGCCGGATCGTCCAGCCCCGGACCCCGCAGGCCCCGCACGTAGGTGCCGTTGAAGAACAGGCTGCGCCGTCCGGTCTCGGGGTGGGTGCACACCAGCGGGTGGTCGCGGGTGGCCTCGGCGTCGGTGGACGTGCGGATGTCCATGCTGCCGAGCCCGCTGTGCAACTCCTGCTGGGCGGGGGAGTAGGAGGCGCTGGCCGAATGCACGGCGGTCACCTCGGCCAGCCGATCCCGGGTTTCGTTGTCGAGGGCGTCGTGGGCGGCGGTCATCGAGGCCCACACGGTGTCGCCGCCGACGGACGGCACGTCGATGGCATGGAGCACGGTGAACGCCGGTGGGGCGTCGAGGAACGAGAAGTCGCTGTGCCACACGCCGCCGAAGTTGAAGGCATCGGCCTCGTGGGCCTCCTTGACCACCTTGATGACCTCGGCGTGGTCGGGGAGCGGCTGGACGAACGGCACCGGCGAGTAGGGCCCCAGCCGATGGCTGAACGCTGTTTGGGCGTCCGGTGACAGTTCCTGTCCGGGCACCACGAGGACCTCGTGGCCGCACAATGCGGCACGCAGTTCGGTAATACCGTCGTCGTCGAGCGCCATGAGGTCGACGACGACGGCTCGGGCCCCCAGTACACCGGTGAGCGGCTCGATCTCCATGCCGCGGACCCTAGGCCAGGAGGTCCCGGGGTGTCGCGTTCAGAGGATCTGGGAGAGGAACAGCTTGGTGCGGTCCTCGGTGGGGTTCTCGAAGAAGTGTTCGGGGGTGCCCTGCTCGACGATCTGGCCGCCCTCCATGAAGATGACCCGATCGGCCACCTCCTTGGCGAACCCCATCTCGTGGGTGACGACCATCATGGTCATGCCGGAACGGGCCAGCCCCTTCATGACGTCGAGCACCTCCTTGATCATCTCGGGGTCGAGGGCCGAGGTGGGCTCGTCGAACAGCATGATGCGGGGCTCCATGGCCAGGGCCCGGGCGATGGCCACCCGCTGCTGCTGGCCACCCGACAGCTGCCCGGGGTACTTGTCGGCCTGTTCGGGGATGCCGACCCGTTCCAACAGGGCGTTGGCCAGCTCCTCGGCCTCGGCACGCGGCTTCTTGCGTACCCAGATTGGTGCCAAGGTGACGTTGTCGCGCACGGTCAGGTGCGGAAACAGGTTGAACTGCTGGAAGACCATGCCGACCTCGGAGCGCACCTTCTCGATATTCCGTAGGTCGTTGGTGAGCTCGACGTCGTCGACGACGATGCGGCCCTCCTGATGTTGCTCGAGGCGGTTGATGCAGCGGATCCACGTGGACTTGCCCGAACCCGACGGTCCGAGGACGACGACGACCTCCTGCTCCTTGATCGTGGACGACACCTTGTCGAGGGCCTGGAAGTCGCCGTACCACTTGGACACGTCCTGGCACACGATCATGTCGCGGGCCCCGGACAGATCACGGGCCGGTCCGGATGTGGTTGCGTCGGTCATGACAACACCTCTCGGTCGAAGCTCATCGCTCGCCCAGCCCGGAACGCCGTTCGAGACGCTGGCTGGCCTTGGACATCTGGTAGGCGAACACCCAGTAGATCACGACCACGAAGAGCAGGTTCTCGCGGGTGCTGCCGAGGAATTCAGTCTGGTTGGGGACGACGTTGCGGGCGATGTAGAGCACGTCGAACAAGCCGATGATGGCCAGCAGCGAGGTCTCTTTGAACACGCCGATGCAGTGGCCGACCAGGGGCGGGATGGAGACCCGCAGCGCCTGGGGTAGCACGATGAACACCGTCTTCTGCCCAGTGGTCATACCGACCGCCTCGGCGGCCTCGTGCTGGCCGCGGGTGACGCTTTGCAGGCCGCCGCGGACGTTCTCGGCCAGGTAGGCCGACGAGAACAGGGCGTAGCCGACGACGACGGCCGACACCTCGCTCAGGTGCATGCCGTTGGGCAGGAACAGCGGCACCATCACCGAGAAGAAGATGAGGATCGTGATGAGGGGAATGCCGCGTACGAACTCGATGAACCACGTGGCCAACAGGCGGAAGATCGGCATCTTGGAGGTGCGGGCCAAGGCCAGGAGCAGACCCAGCGGGAACGAGACGACGATCGTGAAGATGGCCACCATCAAGGTGAGCGACAGGCCGCCGATGAAGAAGTCGCCAGGCACCTCGATGGTCGACGGGGTGTTGATGGCGGTGACCGTCCAGCACAGCACCGAGATGACCCCGACCCAGCCACCGGAATAGCGACGGCGGGCCGAGACGTCGCCGGCGAAGGTGGGGGCGGCCAGCGAGAACAAGCCCAGCAACAGCAGCAGCAGTCGGATGATCATGCGCATCGGGGTGAGGAACGAGGCCAGGGCGGCGACGAGCACCAGGGCGGCGACGATGCGACCGATCTCACCGGTGGTCGGACGGGTCAACCACAGCAGCAGGCCGGTACCGGCGACCGTGAACACGGCCCAGATCGGCACGTCGGTGGAGATGACGTGGCCCATGTCGAACGACGGGTCGCGCAGCACCAGATAGAGCAGGGTGGTCGGAGCCAGGAACCACACGAGGAGGATGGTGGTCCGGAAGGCGTTGACCGGCAGCCGGTCGCGCAGCGCCCGGCCGATGAAGTAGGCGGCGATGCCGACGAGGAGCATGACCGTCCACGGCAACTTGGTGGTCATCGCCACGGTGCCCGGTTCGGCCAGAACCCGCGGGGTGCGGTCGATGATGAAGCTGTGGTGTCCGTATGGGATCACCCAGAGGGAGCCGACGAGGGCGCCCAGGGATGCGACGAGCAGGGTGAGCGAGCTGATGGTGCGATCGTCGTCGTCCCGGCGGCGCAGCACCTCGCCGACGGCCAGGAACGCGGCGGCGGCGGCGAGGCCGATGAGCGTGGCCCGGCTGCTGAACGGGGCGAGGAGCACCAGCAGGGCCAGGATGGCGCCGTAGGACAACAGCTTGCGGCCCAGCGCGTCGAGGGCGACGGCCTGCCCGGCCCGCCACACGGCCATCGAGAGCCCGACCAGCGTCATGATGACGGCCACCGACACCCATACCCGCGTGTACTGGTCGGCCGGATAGGCCTGGGTCATGGAGAGCCGCAGGTTGGTGGCCGTGGCGTGCCACTGGCGTTCGGGATGGAAGATGAATGCCAGCAGACCCCGGGCGATGGCCAGCAGCACCGCGGCGGACGCGATGGTCAGGGCGGTGTTGAACTTGTTGGAGAACAGGTTCTCCTTCAGCCACTCGCGGGGCGGCAGCTTCGGCGTGATTGGTGGCGTGGCGGGTACCGGCACGTCGCCGGCCACGCTGGCGATCTCGACGCCTGATCCTGCGAAGCCCATCTACCGCTCCACCAACTGCATGCGGACGTTGAACCAGTTGACGATGACCGAGATGGTCAGCGAGCAACTCAGGTAGAAGAGCATCCAGATCGACACGACGGGCAGCGTCTTGCCGGTCTGGTTGAACACCGTGGTCCCGACCTGCACCATGTCGCTGTAGCCGACGGCGACGGCCAGCGACGTGTTCTTGGTGAGGTTCAGGTACTGGTTGCCGGTGGGAGGCAGGATGACCCGCATGGCTTGCGGCAGGACGACGTGCCGGAGGGATTGGCTGCGGCGCAGGCCGATGGCGGCAGCGGCTTCGGTCTGGCCCTTGGGGATGGCCAGGATTCCGCCTCGGACGTTCTCGCCGATGAACGCCGACGTGTAGAACACCACCCCGAAGAACACCGAGGCGAAACCGATGCTCATCTGGAGCCCGTTGACCCCGTAGTTCGGGAACATTCCCTTCTGGACGATGTCGGGGCGCATGGCGTCGAACGGCCGGGCGGCGCCGTCGACGTCGAACTTGGCTTCGATGGCCTCGAACAGGTCTCGGCCGCTGTTGAGCATCCAGGAGGACAGCCCGCCCCAGCGAAGGACGACGAAGGCGACCGCCAGGGCGGCTATGGCGACGAAGATGATGCGGAACCATTCGTCGTCGATGAGCGACAGGTGACCGCGGGCGCTGCGGTGGTTGGCCAGGAAGCGGCGGATCCACAGGGCGGCGGCGCCCACGGCGACGGCGATGAGCACGGTCTGGGCGACGCCTACTGACAGTGAGTCGAGCCCCGAGGCGACGGCCCCGAAGACCGGCCCCAGCCAGGCGAATACCGGGTGAATGAAGAGCCCGATGATGCCGAACACGGCCACGGTGCTCAAGGCCCACAAATTCGGGGAGGTGTTGACCCCTGTCGCGTCGTGGAGTCGGGTTCGCCGGCGGTGCACGAACCAGCCGGCCAGGGCGCCGATCAGGACGACGACCAGCCACTGGTAGAAGCCGTCGGCCATGAACACCCGGGGCATGGAGAAGCCCTTGTTGGAGATGTGGAGCCAGCCGTTGATGGGGCCGGAGTCCAGACCGACCCTGGGCAGGGTGGTGAGGACGGAGAAGTAGAAGATGATCTGGACGAGCAGGGGGACGTTGCGCAGCACCTCGACCCACATGGTGCCGAGGCGGCGGACCAGCCAGTTGTTGGAGAGGCGGGCCAGGCCGACGAACACGCCGAGGATGGTGGCGAAGATGATGCCGACGGCGGCGATGCGCAGGGTGTTGACCATGCCGACCCACAGGGCCCGGCCACCGGTGGCCGGCTTGGTGTCGATGCCCTCGCTGAGCTGGATGTCGGGCGGCCGGTCGATGAAGTCGAAGCCGGTGCTGATGTTGCGGGCCTTGAGGTTGTCGCCGGCCTGGGTGGCCAGGAACCACATGGCACTGAGCACCACGGCCAGCAGGACCACCTGGGTGACCCACTTGAGGACGACGACATCGCGCCAGAGGGGTGGCCGCCCTGAGATCGCTGCCCTGGTGGTGCTGGAGGAAGGATCGGTGGAGGTCGTCATCTCGGCCGCGTCGTCGGGGTCAAGGGGAACGGGACTCGCGTGAGCGGGTCAGCCGTCAACGCGGACGGTCCCGTGGCCCGGAGACGCTGAGCATCTCCGGGCCGACGGGACCATCACGTTGGATTCGTTTGGCCTAGCGGGCCGGCGGAGCGTAGATGAGACCTCCGTCGAGCCAACCGGCGTTGGCGCTGCCCTCACGGACGAGCCCGACCGGGTTCAGGTTCGAGTTGTAGATCTCGTTGTAGTTACCGACCTGCTTGATCACCTGGTAGAAGGCGTCGGCGGCCAGACCCATCGTGGTCTGGAGTTCGCCGTCACCACCGAGCAGGCGACCGACCTCGCCTTCGGCGCCGACGTGGTCATCGACGTTGGCCGAGGTCACGCCCCACTCATCAGCGATGATGGTGGCGTACACGGTCCAGTTGATGGCGTCGGCCCAGGCCGAGTCGTTCTGGCCGTAGGTCGGACCGAGGGGCTCCTTCGAGATCGGCGTGGCCGGGAAGATCACCCACTCCTGGTCGGCAGGCTGCTGCTTGACCTTGCGGCCGACCAGCGCTGAACCGTCGGTGGTGGTGATGTCACAGCCGCCGGCGATGAACGTCTCGTACACCTCGTCGGAGGTCTCGAAGCCCAGCAGGGTGATTTCGGCGCCGGCGATCTCGGCGGCCTCGGCGATGTTCTTCTCGGTGGTGGTACCGACGTTGGTGCAGACGACCGCACCGTCGAGGTCGGCGACCGAGCTGGAACCGGAGAAGCCGTCGCCCACACGGGCCATCAGCTGCTGACCGTCGTAGTAGGTGGTCGGGCCGAAGTCCATGCCGACGTCAGAGTCGCGGCTCTGGGTCCAGGTGGTGTTGCGCATCAGCAGGTCGACGTCGCCGGTCTGCACGGCGGTGAACCGCTCGGAGGCGGTCAGGGCCACGAAGTTGACGGCGTTGGCGTCACCCAGCACGGCGGCAGCGACTGCACGGCAGTAGTCGGCGTCGAAACCGGTGACTGAACCGTCGGCCTGGGTCTCGGAGAACGCCACTGCGCTACCGCTCACACCGCAGTTCAGGGTGCCGCGGGCCTGGACGGTGTCGAGCAGGCTGCCTTCGGCATCCAGCTCGACCTCGGCGGCCGTGGTCTCAGGAGCGGCCGTGGTCTCGGCTGCGGTGGTCTCGGGTGCCGCGCTGTCGCCATCATCGTCGCTGCTGCACGCGGCAGCGACGACGCCGATGGACAGGAACAGTGCGAGCAGCTTCCAGAGCTTGCTCTTCATAGTGAACCCCCTCCGGTTCATGGTCCACCCCGTCACGAGATTGGCCGTGCGGGGGTGTCGGCCACCGTTGGCCGACCGGGGACAACCGTAGGGTGTCCGACGTCACACTGCCAACCGACCACTGCATATTTCTTGCCTGATGCATACGGCCTTTGGCGACCGGTCGGGTGCTGGCCGCCGGTCTCTGGCAGGATCGCCGCCATGATCTCAATCGGTGAAGACCCCACGCCCATGGTCCAGACGGTGGCCGGCCCCATCGCCCCCGGGGCGCTGGGCCGCACCCTGATGCACGAGCACCTTGCCGTCGGCTACGCGGGTTGGGAATCGCACACCACCCTGACCGGTCCGTCGCGGGCCGACATGCGGGCCGTGTGCCTCGACCGGATCCACGAGTTGCAGGACCTGGGCTATTCGACGCTGCTCGACCCGTGTCCGGCCGACCTGGGCCGCGACGTCGAGCTGATGGTCGAGGTGGCCGAGGCGACCGGGTTCAACATCATCTGCGCGTCGGGCCTCTACAAGGAGGAGGGGGGAGCCGCCCCCTACTGGTCGCACAAGGCCCGCTACGAGGACGTGACGGCGGTGATGGCCGACCAGTTCATGGCCGAGTTGACCGACGGCATCGGCACCACCGGGGTGCGGCCCGGCATCATCAAGTGCGGCACCGGCCCCGGGACCATGTCGGACTACGAGGCCCAGGTGTTCGCCGCGGTGGCCGCGGCGGCCGTGGCCACCGGCGCGCCGGTCACCACCCACACCGACGAGGGCACGGTGGGCGACGTCCAGCAGCGGGTGCTGACCGGGGCCGGGGTGCCGGCCCACCGCATCGTCATCGGCCACTCGTGCGGCACCACCGACACCGACTATCACCTGGGCATCGCCGGTGGCGGCTCGTACCTGGGTTTCGACCGGTTCGGGATCGAGGCCCTCATGCCCGACGGAGAGCGGGCCGCCGCCCTGGCCCGACTGATCGCCGCCGGGGCCGGCGACCGCGTGGTGGTGAGCCACGACTCGGTGTGGTGCTGGAAGGGCGAGCCGTTCCCGGCCCACGCCATGGACCGCCTGGTGGCCCTTATGGAGCCCACCCGGTTCGACCGCGAGATCGTGCCCATGCTGGTCGACCTAGGGGTCACCACCGAGCAGATCGACACGCTCGTCGTCGACAACCCCCGCCGGTTCTTCGAGGGTGCGCCCCTGCCCGGCCTGGGTTAGTTGACCTGCTTCTCCATGCCCTCCCAGTAGGGGGCCCGCAACTTGAACTTCTGGAGCTTGCCGGTGGCCGTCCGGGCCAGCTCGTCGCGGACCTCCACCGAGGTGGGGCACTTGTAGTGGGCCAGGAGCTCCCGGCAGTGGTCGATGAGCGTGCGCTCATCGGCGGTGGCCCCCTCGGCCAGCACCACCAGCGCCTTGACCGTCTCGCCCCACTTCTCGTCGGGCACGCCGATGACCGCCACCTCGGCTACGTCGGGGTGGGAGAACAGGGCGTCCTCGACCTCGATGGACGAGACGTTCTCGCCGCCGGAGATGATGACGTCCTTCTTGCGGTCGGTGATGGTGGCGTAGTTGTCATCGCCGATGACCGCCCCGTCGCCGGTGTGGAACCAGTCGTCGGCCAGCGCCTCGGCGGTGGCGTCGGGCTGGGCCCAGTAGCTCTTGAGGACGTGGTTGGACCGGGCCAGCAGCTCGCCTTCGGCCGATGCCGACAGTGTGACGCCAAGTGCCGGGGCGCCGGCCCGGGACAACTGGACGGCCCGGTCGCCGGGTGTGAGGTCGTCCCATTCGGCCCGGCTGCGGTTCATGGTGAGCAGGGGTGCTGTCTCGGTCAGGCCGTAGATCTGGATGAACTCCCAGTTCAGCTCGGTTTCGACCCGTTCGATGGTACGGGTGGGCGGCGGGGCACCGGCGACCACGATGCGCATCCGCCCGGCGCCGGGGATCGGCCCGTCCCAGTCGGCCGCCGCGTCGAGCACGGCGGCGATGACGGCCGGCGCGCCGCACAGCAGCGTCACCCCGTGCTCGTCGATGCGGCGCAGGATCTCGGGGCCGTCGACCTTGCGCAGCACGATGTGCCGGCCGCCCATGCCGGTCATGGCGTACGGCATGCCCCAGCCATTGCAGTGGAACATGGGCAGGGTGTGGAGGTAGACGTCGCGGTCGTTGACGCCGGACTGCCATCCGAACACCGCGGCGTTGATCCACAGGTTGCGGTGGGTCATCTCGACGCCTTTGGGGCGGGCCGTGGTGCCGCTGGTGTAGTTGATGGTGGCGGTGGCCGACTCGTCAGGGGTCCACGGCCGGGGTTCGACGCCTTCGAGGTAGAGGCTGTCGGACTCCTCGCCGGTGAGGAACCGGTGGGGGACGTTGATGTCACCGAGGGCGTCTGCGAGCTCGGGGTCGATGATGAGCGCCTCGGCGCCGGAGTGGTCGACGATGTACTGGATTTCGGCGGCGCTGAGCCGGAAATTGATCGGTACCCCGACGCGACCAAAGGCGCTTGTGCCGAACAGGAACACCAGCAGGCGGGCCGCGTTGTGCGACACCATGGCCACCCGGGCACCCAGGTCGAGTCCGAGCCGGTCGAGGCCGGCGGCCATGGCCCGGGCCAGCTCGGCGGTGCGGCGGTAGGTGAGGTCGGGGAGCGGGGGCGCCGGTTGGTCGGGCTCGTCGACGATGGCGATGCGGTCGCCGTAGACCGTCTCGGCGCGGGCCAGATGGTCGGCGACGGTCAGGGGGATCTCCATGGCGGTGCGCTGCTCCTCGGTCCGGGGTGGTTGGCGGCCTCGCGGTCAGGTGGGCTCGCCGTCGGACACTAGTGCCAGGGTGAAACCGGGTGCCGACCCGGCTGTGTCCCGCCTACGCTGCCGGGCAGATCAGGAGGACCGGAGGCGATGAGCGACTACGACGATCCGGTGTTGGCCGAGTTCCGGTCCAGCATCGACAACATCGACGCCGCGTTGATCCACCTGTTGGCCGAGCGGTTCAAGGTGACCCACCGGGTGGGGGCCTACAAGGCCGAGGCTGGACTGCCGCCGGCCGATCCGGGCCGGGAGGCCGAGCAGGTCGAGCGCCTACGGCAACTGGCCGACGCCACCGGTCTCGACCCCGTGTTTTCCGAGAAGTTCCTGCGGTTCGTGATCGACGAGGTGATCCGCCACCACTTGCAGGCCAACGGCGGCTGAGCCCGCCCAGCGGCGGGCCCAACACGTCGGCTGACCCGCCGCCTGCCGGCAGGGGGGAGGGAACGGCAGGCGGACGGGGTCAGCCGGCGATCTCTTCGGCCTCGCGGTCCTTGGCCACCTCGTCGAGGTCGGTGTACTCCTCGCCGGTGTCGATCCAGTTCTCGAACTCGATGACGCCGATGTCGGTGAAGCGGTCGCGCAGCCAGCCGTCGCCGGCGTCGAGCAGGCCCAGTTTCTTGCAGTTGGGCACGATCTTGGAGAACAGGAGCCGCTGGAAGGCCCGCAGTTCGTCGGGCATGGCCAGTTGGAACTTGACCATCTCCTTGACGTCGATGTCGAACCGTTCCCAGACCTCCTGGCGCATGAAGCGGTCGCGCATGCGGAGGGCGGCCTCGAAGGCGAACTCCTGGCGGTCCCGCAGTTCGGCCGTGGTCATGTCGGCGTACACCTCCTGGAGGGACAGCACGCCGAAGGCCACGTGGCGGGCCTCGTCGCTCATGACGTAGCGCAGGAGCTTTTTGAGCAGGGGCTCCTCGGTGGTCTGGTGCATGAAGCTGAAGGCGGCCAGGGCCAGGCCCTCGA
>CAZPGL010000007.1:0-62848 GCA_964586175.1 uncultured Microthrixaceae bacterium
ACTCGCGGGCGCACAGCATGCAGGCCGTGCAGTTCTCCTCGTGGAGGGCGATGACCCCGCGGGCCCGGGGGGCCGGAGCCTCCTTGACCCTCGGGTACTGCACGGTGTGCGAGCCCTTGGTGAGGGTGCGGACCATCGTCTTGAAGGTCACGCCGAGGCCCTTGATGAGGCCGGGCAGCTTGGGCGTGGGAGGCATCAGACGACCACCTTCAGGACGCCGGTGACCACGATGTTGATCAGCGACAACGGAATCAGGAACTTCCAGGCCAGCTGCTGGAGCTGGTCCTCGCGGAACCGGGGGTAGGTGAACCGGAACCAGAAGATGAGGAAGGCCACCAGGATCGTCTTGCCGAGCAGCACGGCCGGCCCGATGACGTTGAACAGGTTGTCGGTCGGATCCAGGCCGGGCACGTACCAGCCGCCCAGGAACAAGGTGGCGGCCAGGGCCGAGAAGATGCCGGCGGTGGCGAACTCGCCGATGAAGAACAAGAGGAACCGCAGGCCGGTGTACTCGGTGAGGTAGCCGGTGACGATCTCGGACTCGGCCACCGGCATGTCGAACGGGGGCTGGGTGAGCTCGGCCTGGACGGCCACCAGGAAGATGGCGAAGCCCAGGAACTGCGTGATGATGAACGGGTTCCCGATGCCACCCCACCCGAAGATCTCGCCGGTGGCCTGGGCCATGACGATGTCCTGGACGTTGAGCGTGCCAGCCTGGATGACCACGCCCATCACGGCCAGCACCAGGGGCAGCTCGTAGGCCACCAGCTGGCCGGCGGCCCGCAGGCCACCCAGCAGCGAGTACTTCGACGACGACGCCCAACCGGCCATGAGGATCCCGATGACCGAGATGGACGACACCGCCAGGGCCAGGAAGATGCCGGTATCGACGTCGATGAACCAGGCGTCCGGACCGGCCGGGATGACCAGGACCAGCAGGAACGTGGAGATGAGCACCACGAACGGCGCGGCCTTGAAGACGATGCGGTCGGCCTTGGCGGGGAGGATGTCCTCCTTCTGGAGGAACTTGCCGACCTCGGCCAGCAGCTGCAGCGAGCCGTAGGGGCCGGCCTCCATGGGGCCGAGCCGGCTCTGCATGAAGCTCATCATCTTGAACAGGAACAGGTAGACGAGCGTGCCGGCGGGCAGCAGCACGGCCAGCAGGCCGACCACGGCACGGATGCCGGTCTGCTGCCACCAGGCCAGCTCCACGGCGAAGGTCAGGGCGCCGGTCATCGCACTCGTCCCACCGGTCGCGGCCTCATCGATCGATGTCCCCGAGGATGAAGTACAGGCTGGCCAGGATGGAGACCACGTCGGGCACGTAGGTGCCCTCCAGCAGCCACGGCGTGATCGACACGTTGTTGAACGACGCCGACCGGATCTTCACCCGGTACGGCACCAGGTCGCCCTTGGACACCACGTAGTAGCCCATGACGCCCAGCGGGTTCTCGGTCTCCACGTAGGCCTCGCCGGCCGGGACCTTGATGATGCGCGGCACCTTGGCCATCACGGGACCCGACGGCATGCCGTCCAGCAGCTGCTCGACCATGTCGCAGGCCTCGCGGACCTCCTGGAGGCGCACCCAGTAGCGGGCGAACGAGTCGCCGTCGGGGTGGGTCCAGACCTTCCAGTCCAGTTCCCCGTGGGCCAGGCCGATGCCGCCGTCGCGGCGCAGATCCCAGTCGACGCCGCTGGCCCGGATGTTGGCCCCCGACAGGCCGTACGACAGGCCCACGTCGGGCGGGATCACGCCGATGCCCCGGGTCCGGGACTGGAAGATCTCGTTGCCGACGACCAAGTCCTCCATCTCGTCGCAGAAGGTGCGGATGCGGCCCAGCACACCGCGGGTCTCGTCGCTCCAGCCCTTGGGAAGGTCGTCCTTCAGGCCGCCGATGCGGTCGAAGTTGGGATGGAAACGCCCGCCGGTGACGGCCTCGATCTGGTTCAGCACGAACTCGCGGTCCCGGAAGGCGAAGAACACCGGGGTGACGGCACCCAACTGGACACCCATGTCGCCGAGGAACAGCACCACGTTGGCGATGCGGGACAACTCGAACAGGATGGTGCGGATCCAGGTGGCCCGCGGCGGGGCCTCGACCTCCATGAGCTGCTCGGCGGCCAGGATGAACGGCACCTCGTTGGCGAAGCTGCCCAGCCAGTCGATGCGGTTCACCAGCGTGGTGACCTGCGGGTAGGTGCGGACCTCGGCCAGCTTCTCGTAGCCCCGGTGCATGTACCCCATGACCGGCTCGGCGCTGACCACCTGCTCGCCGTCAAGGCGCACGATGATCCGCAGCGTGCCGTGGGTGGCCGGATGCTGCGGTCCGATGTTGAGGGTCATGCCCTCGGTCTCGATCTCCAAGTTGACCCGGGCGTCGGCGGCCTGGCCAGCGATATAGGCCAGCTGTTTCGGATCGTGCACCGCGGTCATGACGCGTCCTCGTCGCCGGCCTCGTCACCCTCGCCAGCCTCGTCGCCGGGCAGCAGCTCGACGTCGACGATGCCCGGCCATGGCTTCACCCGGCGGGCCAGCAGCGGATAGTCCTTGCGCAGCGGTGTGCCCTCGAAGCCGCTGGGCAGGTAGATGTGGATCAGGTTCGGGTGGCCGCGGAACGTGATACCGAACATCTCCCAGGCTTCCCGCTCGTGCCAGTCGGCGCCGCCGTACACCGGGATCCACGAGTCGACCTCGGGGGCGTCGCCGTCCAGGTCGGCCTTGACGGTGATGCCCACGTGGCCGACGGGGTCGTGGACACGGGCCAACAGCTGGAATCGGCTGGACCCGCCGGTGACCCCCCAAGTCATGTCCTCGGCCTCACGGGGCTCGGGCTGATCGACTTGGGCATCCATGTCGCGTCCGTACGGCGACGGCAGCCAGTCGATGGCCGACAGGAAGTTGAAGTACGACATGCCGCAGCGGCTCTTGAGCACCCGGGCCGTCTCCAGCCAGGCGGCGGCGTCGACCCGGGCCCACACGTCCACCCCGGACCGCACCTCGGACCCCACGAGGGCATCACCCAGGGCGTCGGCCAGCGAGGCGACCAGGGTGTCACGGGCCTCGTCGGCCACCGGCGCCTGGACCTCGGTCTCCACGGTGTCTTCAGTCGACGACAATGGGATCACCGGTCCAGCGTTCGGTCATGTCCTCGGAGGCGATGCGCTCCTGGAGCAGCACAATGCCCTCCAGCAGGGCCTCGGGGCGGGGCGGGCAGCCCGGCACGTAGACGTCGACCGGGATGATCTGGTCGACGCCCTTGGTGACCGAGTAGCTGTCCCAGTACGGGCCGCCGCAGTTGGCGCACGACCCCATCGAGATCACGTACTTGGGTTCGGGCATCTGCTCGTAGAGCCGGCGCACCGCGGGGGCCATCTTGTCGGTGACGGTGCCCGACACGACAACCAGGTCGGCCTGACGCGGCGACGCCGGGAACGGGATGACCCCGAGGCGCATCACGTCGTACCGGGGCGAGGCGAAGGCCGCGCCCATCTCGATGGCGCAGCAGGCCAGGCCCCACTGGTACACCCACAGGGAGTACTTGCGGCTGACGTTGAGCAGTTTGGTCAGCGGCTTGGGCAGCTTGCCGGACTCGACGAGACCCACGGCTCAGCACCCCCCTCGGACGTCGTGGCTCAGATCCATCGCAGCAGACCCTTCCGCCAGGCGTAGAAGAGGCCGAGGGCGAGGATGAAGATGAAGATGGCCATCTCGACCAGGCCGAACACGTCGTAGACCTCGAGGCGGGCCGCCCACGGGAAGATGAACACCGCCTCGACGTCGAACAGCACGAACATCAGGGCGAACACGTAGTAGCGGATGTTGGACTGGCTCCACATGTCGCCCTGGGGGTCGACGCCGCTCTCGTAGTTGATGCGCTTTTGCGGGGTGTCGCGGGCCGGGCGGATCAGGCTGGCCAGCCCCAGGAACGTGCCGACCAGCACCACGGCCAGACCGCCGAAGATGACCAGGGTCAGCCAACTACGCAGGAAGTCGGACACGGGAGAAGAACCTAACGATTCACGGACGGGCGGGCCAACGACACGGCGGTGTACCGAGGCGACGGGGAGAGGCTAGCGGCCAGCCGCCTCATCGGGAGACGAATCGGGGGCCGAAAGGTGGGAACGGTCATCGATCAGCCCTGCACCAGCATCGGCACCGCGTCGCGGGCCAGGTCGACGAGGGTGGCCGGCGCGAGGCCGATCACGACGACGAGGACGACGGCGACCCCGATGACGACGCGGGCACCGGTGGGAACCACCAGGCGTCCCGCGGTTTCGCCGGACGGGTCGGGCTCAGTCAGGTACATCTGGACCAGGATCCGGAGGTACACGAAGGCGGCGATGGCTGCGGCGGCCATGGCGACGGCGGCCACGACGTACGACCCGGCGTCAACGGCGGCGGCGATGACGCCGAACTTGGCGACGAAGCCGGCGGTGAACGGCACCCCGGCCTGGGCCAACAGCAGCACGGCGAACACCCCGGCCAGCACCGGATGCCGGGTACCGAGCTGGCGGTAGGCATCGAGACCATGATCGGCGTCACCGGACCCGCCGACCACCGTGATGACGGCGAAGCTGCCGGCGGCCAGCAGCGTGTAAACGGCCAGATAGGCCAGCACGGCGGCCGTGCCCCGGTCGGAGGCCGCTTCGACACCGATGAGGATGAAGCCGGCATGGGTGATCGACGAGTAGGCCAGCATGCGCTTCACGTCGGTCTGCACGACGGCGACGACCGACCCGCCGACCACGGTGGCCATGGCCAGCACGGCCACCGCCGGCCGCCAGTCGGAGGCGTATGGGGCGAAGGTCAGCGAGAACACCCGCAGGAGGGCCGCGAACCCGGCCGCCTTGACCCCGGCGGCCATCCACGTGACGACGGGGCTGGGTGCGCCCTGGTAGACGTCGGGGGTCCAGGCGTGGAACGGAACAGCGGCCACCTTGAACCCGAGGCCCACGAGCAGCATGGCGAAGCCGGCCAGCAGCATCCCGTCGTCGACGAGCACCGTGCCGGACAGGAAGTCACTGATCGCCACCAGGTTGGTCGAACCGGTGGCCCCGTAGACCAGGGCGATGCCGTAGAGCAGGAACGCCGACGCGAAGGCCCCCAACACAAAGTACTTGAGCGCCGCCTCCTGGGATTCGATGCGCCGCAGATGCAGGGCGGCCAGCACGTACACGGCGATGGAGAGGATCTCGATGCCGAGGAACAACACGATGAGGTCGTTGGCCGACGCCATGACGACCCCGCCGGCTGCCGACAACAGCAACAACACGTGCAGTTCGACGCTCGGGAGGCCCTCGCGCTCGAGGTACCCGTGGGCCACCAGGGCGGTGGCGACGACGGCCACGGCCAGGGCGCCGGTCACGAACACCGCCGAACCGTCAACGCCGACCGCTCCGCCGAGGAACGCCCGGGCCCCCTCGTCCTGGACCCGGGCCCAGATGGGGACGCAGGCCGCCAGGGCGGCGACGCCGGCCACCACTGTCCACACCGGAGCGACCCACCCGGGCAGGCGGCGGACCAGCGACGCCACGGTGAGCAGGAGCACCGCGCCACCCGAGAGGATCAGCAGCGGGACCAGGGCCCACCACAACACCTCGGGGGTCGGCACGGCCGCGACCTCGGCGATCACACCCATCAGTGCCCCGCCTCGCCGTCGTGGGCGCCGGCCGGCGCCTCACCGATGTCGACTCCCATTCGGCTCACCGGCTCGTGGAAACCGTCGACATGTTCTTCGACGTGGGCGACGAGGGCGTCGACGGCCGGCTCCATGCGCTCGAGCACCGGCTTGGGGTACACGCCCATGCCGACGATGAGTGCCAACAGCGGTGCCAGGACCAGCGCCTCACGCAGGTTCAGGTCAGCCATGGTTGCGTTGTCGCCCTCGGCCGGTCCGTGGAACACCCGCTGGTAGGCCCACAGCAGGTACAGGGCGGCCAGGATGACTCCGCCGGCGGCGACCAGCGCCCACCACCGGTGGGCGTTGAACGCGCCGACCAGCACCAGGAACTCGCCGACGAAGCCGTTCAGCCCGGGCAGCCCGATCGACGACAACATGACCACGGTGAACACGGCGGCCAGCATCGGCGCCGACCGCTGCAGGCCGCCCAGCTCGTCGATCCGGCGGGTGTGGCGCCGCTCGTAGATCATGCCGACCAGCAGGAAGAGGGCGCCGGTGGACACCCCGTGGTTGACCATCTGCAACAGGCCGCCCTCGATGCCTTCGGTGTTGAGGGCGAAGGTTCCGAGCACGATGAACCCCAGGTGGGCGACCGACGAGTAGGCCACCAGCCGCTTGAGGTCGCCCTGCATGGTGGCGACCACCGCCCCGTACACGATGCCCACCACGCCCAGGGTCAGGAACACCGGGGCGAAGTAGTGGGACGCCTCGGGAAACAGGTACAGCCCGAAGCGCAGGAACCCGTACGTGCCCAGCTTGAGGAGCACACCGGCCAGGATCACCGAGCCGGCGGTCGGGGCCTCGGTGTGGGCGTCGGGCAGCCAGGTGTGTAGCGGAAAGATCGGCACCTTCACCGCGAAGGCCAGGGCGAACGAAAGGAACACCCAGCGGGCCGTGGTCGTGGCCAGGCTCTGGGCCTCGGCGATCTCGACCAGATCGAAGGTGACGGGACCACCGGTGGCGTCGGCGTGCAGGAAAGCCAGGGTGAGGATGCCGACCAGCATCAGCGCCGACCCGGCCATCGTGTACAGGAAGAACTTGGTGGCGGCGTAGGTGCGGTTGCCGTGACCCCAGCGACCGATGAGGAAGTACATGGGGACCAGCACGACCTCGAAGCTGAGGAAGAACATCACCAGGTCGAGGCTGGTGAACACGCCCATCACCCCGGCCTCGAGCACCAGCAGCCACCCGTAGTACGCCCGGTCGTGGTGCCCGGGATCGGTGGCGAGCAGGGCCAGCGGGAACAGGATGCCGGTCAGCACGACGAGGAACAGCGAGATCCCGTCGACGCCGAACGACCACGAGATGCCCAGATCGTCGAGCCACACCCGGTGGCTCGGGAACTGGAAGTCGGCGGCCCCGTGCCCGGTGTCGAAGGCGGCCAGCAGCCAGACGGCGATGGCTCCGGTGGCCACCGTGGCCAGCACGGCCACCAGCTTGAGCAGCTCGGGCCGATGGCGGGGCACCAACAGCACCAGGGCGGCACCGATGAGCGGCACGACCAGCAGGGACGGCAGCACCGGGAAGGCGGGGGCGGTCGAAGCGGCGAGTACGGCGATCACAGGCTCGACCTCACGAGGAACCAGATGAGGAGGCCCACGGCACCGACACCGATCCCGGCGGCGTAGGTACGCACCAGGCCGTTGTGGAAGCGACGCAGCAGACCGGCCTCGCGGCGGACCAGGGCCCCGACGCCGTCGACCGCACCGTCGACGACCCGCTGGTCGAACGTGGCCGTCGCCTCGAAGCCGGCCCGACCCGGGCCACCCATGAACGCGGCGACCGAGCGGTCCACCCGCCAGGCGTCGGCCAGCACCGGCCGCTCGAAGGGCCGATGGTCGATACGGCGCTGCAGATAGGCGGCGACCGCGACGCCGATGCCGACCAGGCCACCGACCACCGCGACGGCAGCCAGGATCCACAGGGTCGCCGTGCCCACCGAGAGGTGCACCTCGTTGCCGAACAGCGACGGCTCCAGCCAGTGCTCGAGCCGCTTGAGCGACGACGAGAACGGCAGCTGGATCAGCCCACCGACCATGGACAGGCCGGCCAGCACGACCAGGGGCAGCGTCATGGTCCACGGTGACTCGTGGGGATGGTGGTCGGCCCGGCCGGCCACGGTGTCCGGCAGGTGGTCGGCCACAGCATCGGTGTCGGGCGCCGCGTCGAGGCACAGGTCGGGCACCGGCGCCCGGACGTCGTCCTCGGCGACAAGGGTGGCCAGGGCTTCGGCGACCTCGGCGGCCAGGGCTTCGGCGGCGGGCACCGCGGCCTCGGCGTCGACGACGGCCTGGTCGGCCGCGGCCAGGGTGTCCTCGGCGGCCAGAACCGCGGCGGCCAAAGCCTCCGGGTCGATGTCGCCGCCGTCGGCCGGCTCGGGGGCGGCCGCCGCGGTCCGGGCCTCGTCGAGCGCGGCCCGAGCGGAGTCGACCGCGTCGCGGGCCGAGTCGAGTGAAGCGTGGGCCGCGGTGACCGCCCGGTCGGCGTCGGCGGCCTCGGACCGCAGGGTGTCGAGGCGGGCTGACCACGCGGCATCGACCTCGTCAGCGCGGGGGTCGGAATACCGGTACCGGCCGAAGAAGGTGAGCAACACCTGGCGGGTCATGTAGAAGGCGGTGAGCACCGCGGTGACCAGGCCCACCGCCCACAGGGCCGGTGACTCGTTCCAGGCGAAGGCCAGGATCTCATCCTTGGACCAGAACCCGGCGAACGGCGGCACCCCGGCGATGGCCAGCCACCCGATGATGAACGTGATGCCGGTGATCGGCATGAGCCGACGCAGCCCGCCGTAGTGGCGTAGGTCCTGGTCGCCGTCCATGCCGTGGATCACCGATCCGGAACCCAGGAACAGCAGGGCCTTGAAGAAGGCGTGGGTGATCATGTGGAACACCGCGGCCACGTAGGCCCCCGAGCCGACGGCGAGGAACATGTAGCCCAGCTGGCTGACGGTGGAGTAGGCCAGCACCTTCTTGATGTCGGTCTGAGCCACGGCAATGGTGGCCGCGAACAGGGCGGTGCCCACACCCACCCAGGCGATCAGCGACGGCACCCAGTCGGCGGCATCGGCGATGACCGGGTTGACCCTCGTCAACAGGTAAATGCCGGAGGTGACCATGGTGGCGGCGTGGATGAGCGCCGACACGGGCGTCGGACCGGCCATGGCGTCGGGCAACCACAGGTACAGCGGGAACTGGGCCGACTTGCCGATGGCCCCCACGAACAACATGACGGCGATGAACGTGGCCGTGCTCTCGGCCACCTGGCCGGCAGCGGTGGTGTCGAGGACGTGGACGTAGTCGATGGACCCGAAGGTGAAGAAGGTGACGAAGATGGCGACCATGAAGCCCCAGTCACCGATGCGGTTGGTGACGAACGCCTTCTTGCCGGCGGTGGCGTTGGCGCCATCCTCGAACCAGAACGAGATGAGCAGGTACGAACAGGCGCCGACGCCCTCCCAGCCGAGGAAGGTGAGCAGCAGGTTGTCGCCCAACACCAACATGAGCATGGAGAAGGCGAACAGGTTCAGGTACACGAAGAACTTGGAGAAGTCGGCGTCGCCGTGCATGTACCCGATCGAGTACAGGTGGATGCACGCTCCCACGCCGGTGATGAACAGGCACATGGTGAGCGACAGCGGGTCGGCCAGGAAGCCCACGTCGACCGAGAGGTCGCCAGCGGGCACCCAGGTGAACAGCGTCGTCACCGACCGGCGATCGTGGGCGTCGAGGCCCAGCAGGTCCAGGAACACCCCGACGGTGGCCAGGAACGAGCCGGCCATTGCCGCGGTGGCCACCCAGCCGGCGACCGGCTCGCCGAGACGGCGGCCGAAGACCATCAGGAACACGAAGCCGGCCAGGGGCAGCGCGGGGATCAGCCAGACGAGATCGAGCATGCCGCTACCCACCCAGCACCGAGAGGTCGTCGGCGGTCGCTCCGGGACGCCGGCGCATGATGGCCACGATGACCGCCAGGCCGACGACGACCTCGGCCGCCGCCACCACCAGCACGAAGAACACCGACAGCTGGCCGCCGAGATCGCCCAGTTCGGCACCCAGGCTGACGAAGGTGAGGGTCACCGCGTTGAGCATCAACTCGACGCACATGAACATGACCAGCGGGTTGCGCCGCGTGAGCAGGCCGATGGCGCCGAGGGTGAACAGCACGGCGCCCAGGACCAGGTACCAGGTGGTCGTGACCTCCATCAGGCCTCGCCCTCCCCGCCGGCAGAAGGTTCGTCCCCGGTTCCGGCGTCCTCGGGGCCATCGGTGGCGGTCGGGGTCGGAACATCAGCCACCGGCAATGGCTGGAGCGGGCCGGTCGGGCGGCGGGACAGGATGACCGCCCCCACGACGGCGACGGTCAGCAACAGGGCGGTCAGCTCGACGGCGAACACGTGGTCGGTGAACAGTGATTCGCCGAGGAGGCGGGTGTTGTCGGCGGCGTCGCCGAGGGGCGCGGTCGACCCGTCGGCCCCCGTCGGGCCGTCGACGGCGATGATCAGGCTGGTCAGGACCAGGCCCAGCATCGACGCGCCGATGACCACGGCCAGCGGCCGCTGTCCGGCGATCGGCTCGACCCCCAGGTCCTCGGCCCGGTCCACTCCGAGCAACATGATGACGAACAGGAACAGGATGACGATGGCGCCGGCGTAGACGACGACCTGCACCGCGGCCAGGAACGTGGCGTCCAGGAGCACGAACAGCACGGCCACCCCGAACAGCGTCTCGACGAGGAACAGGGCGGCGTGCACCGGGTTGCGGGCCAGCAGCACCCCGACGGCCCCGGAGAGCACCACGACGGCGCTGACGATGAAGACGGCGACGTCCATCAGGCCTCGCCCTCCCGGTCGCCCTCGTCATCGCCGGTCTGGTCAGCCTGACCGGCCTCTGGCGCCCGGACCCCGTAACCCAGCTCACCCGACCAGGCCACCCGACCCGAGTACGCCGCCGAACCGGACGACGCGGTGGCCCGCATCCAGCCGGAGGTGTCGGCGTCCTCGCCGGGTCGCCAGTCCTCCCACGGCAGGTGCCGGGGACGGCCGTCGTCGTCGACGACCAACTCGTCTTTCGTGTAGATGGCGTCGGACCGGTTGGTGAACGAGAACTCGAACAGCTTGGATTCGGTGATGGCCTCGGTGGGGCAGGCCTCGACGCACAGGTCGCAGTGGATGCACCGCAGGTAGTTGATCTCGTACACGAAGCCGTACCGCTCGCCGGGGGACACCGGGTCGTCGGTCGGGTTGTCGGCGCCGCGGACGTAGATGCACCGGGCCGGGCACACCCCGGCGCACAGCTCGCAGCCGATGCACTTCTCCATGCCGTCCTCGTACCGGTTCAACACGTGGCGGCCGTGCAGGCGGGCCGGCTTGTCCCGCTTCTCGTCCGGATACGGGGTCGTCACGCGGCGTTCCCACAGCTTGCGGAACGTGACGGCGAAGCCCTGGAGGTACCCCATCAGGCCTGCCCCCCGCTCTCGCCCATCTCCGCTCCGGCCAACCGGTCAGCGGCCGCCTTGCGGATCGCCCCACCCAGCATGATCGCTCCGACCACCATCACGGTCAGGCCGGCGGCGACGACGATCGGCGTGGGCCACCCGCGGTCGCGGCCGATGTTCAGAGCGGCGATGAGCAGGAACCATCCGAGGGCGACCGGTATCAGGACCTTCCAGCCCAGATCCATGAGCTGGTCGTACCGGAACCGGGGCAAGGTGGCCCGCAGCCACACGAACAGGAACAGGAACGCACCGACCTTCAGGAAGAACCAGAGGATGGGCCATAGCCAGGCCACCGACTCGATGAGGATCGGGCCGTTGGGTCCACCCAGGAACAGGGTCACGGCGATGGCCGACATGGTGATGACGTTCATGAACTCGGCCAGGAAGAACAGGGCGAACCGCAGCGAGCTGTACTCGGTGTGGAAGCCGCCGACCAGCTCCTGTTCGGCCTCGACCAGGTCGAACGGTGGCCGGTTCAGCTCGGCGGTTCCGGCGATCAGGAACACGATGAACGGGACCACGCCGGTAGTGGCCACGTTCCAGTTCCAAGTGGCCTGGTCGGCCACGATGGCGTTGGTGGTCAGGGTGCCGCTCATCAGGAACACGGTGGCGATGGCCAGACCGAGCGCTGCCTCATAGCTGATCATCTGGGCCGATGCCCGCACCGATCCGAGCAGGGGATACTTCGAGCCCGACGACCAGCCGGCCAGCATCACCCCGTACACGGCGATGGACGACATGGCGAGGAAGAACAGGACCCCGACCGGCGGGTCGGCGACCTGCAACAGGGTTGTGTGGCCGAACCAGGTGACCTGCCCGCCGGCCCCGTCGCGGAAGTCGCCGCCGATGGGGACGATGGCGAAGACGAGGAACGCCGGCACCAACGACAGGTACGGGGCCAGCTTGAACACGAACCGGTCGGCCCGGTCCGGCACCAGGTCCTCCTTCATGAACAGCTTGATGCCGTCGGCGAGGGTCTGGAGGATCCCCCACGGCCCGGCCACCGACGGGCCGATGCGGTTCTGCATGTCGCTGATGAGCTTGCGCTCGAACCAGACCATGAGCATGACCGACACCAGCAGGAAGGCGAACGCCACCCCGACCTTGAGCAGGACGATGAGCACGATCTCGAGGCTGATGTCCCCGTTGAGCATCGGGTCGGCGGCGAACGTCATCGGACCGGCTCCACCGTCAGGTCGATCACCGGGGCCGCGGCGTCGATGAGTTCGCCGGCGTGGCAGCCGTTCCGGTTGAACGCCACGTGGGCGGTGCCCTTGGCGACACGCGGGTCGGGTTCCACCTCGACGGTCATGGTGCCCCGCGGGCCGGTGACCAGGACCTCGCCGCCGGGCTCGACGCCGAGCGAAGCGAAGTCGGCCGGCTCCACGGTCAGCCGGGTCGGTGCCGCCAGACCGGCCATCGACGGGCTGTGGCCGACCATGGTGCCGAGGTCGTACATCGAGCGAGTGGACACCAGCCGGTAGGCATATGCGTCGTGGCTCGGCACCTCGGTGGGTTCCGGACGGTCGAGGGCCATGCCGCCTTCGACGAGCAGCCCCTCGCGTACTGCGCCGGCCAAGGCGTCGGGTCCGACGGCGGCATGGGCCGGAGACACGGTCGTCAACTCCTGCCAGATGGCGTCGACACCGTCGAAGCCGAGGTCGGCACCCAGGCGGTCGGCCAACTCGACGGCGATCATCCAGTCCGGGCGCGAGGTACCCGGGGAGGTGACCTTGCGGGTGACCACGCTGACCCGCCCCTCGAGGTTGGTGAACGTGCCGTCGACCTCGGTCGGGCCGGCCGCGGGCAGCACCACGTCGGCGGCCTGCACGGTCGGGGTGGCGAACAGATCGACGGCGACCACCGTGCCGGCACCTTCGATGGCCCGACGGGCCAGATCACGGTCGGGCAGGTCGGCGAGCACGTCGGCACCGAGCAGGACGAGCACGTCGACCTCACCGGCCGCCGCTGCCCGCAGGCTGCCCACCGAGTCCCGGCCCGGAGCGACCGGCATGGTCGGCCAGGCGTTGGCGAAGCGGATACGTCCCTCGTCCAGCCCCACCCGACCGGGCAGCAGGCCGGGGGCCAGTCCCAGGTCGATGGCACCATGGACGTTGCCGCGCCGAAGCAGCGAGAGGAAACGGACGTCGGGCAACCGGTCGTGGAGGGCCAGGGCGGCGTCCATTACCGGCCCCGCCGCCTCGGCCATCGACGACCGGCCGAGCAGAACGGTGACCGGCCCGGCGGCCTGGAGGACGGCACCTGCGGCCCGGGCCTCGTCGGGTCCCACCCCGCCGACCGCGGCCACCCCGGTCTCGCCGAACATGGACCGCACCACGTCGGCCGCTTCGCCGGGGCGGACCCGCAGCGAATGGGCGGCATGGGCGGTCAGGCCGGTGGCCCGTGGGGTGAGCTCGATCAGGGTGGCGCCGTCGTGGACGACGGCGTGGCGCAGCCGGAGGTACAGCGCCCCCAACTCCTCTTTGGGGTCGGGGCCGAGCAGCACGATGGTGCCGCCTGCCGCGCACGCCTCGTCGATGGTCGTCCGGGGCAGGCCGAGGACGAACCGGCCGGGCAGGCCGTCGCCCAACTGGGCGTCGACGTGGTCGGTGCCGAGCACCCCCTTGGCCAGCTTGGCCCAGGCGTACTGGGCCTCGTTGGTGAGCCGGGCACCACCGACCACGGCGATCCGGTCCGGATCGGCGGCCGAGAGAGCGGCAGCGGCCACTCCGAGGGCGTCGCCCCACGACACCTCGTGCTGATCGGCGCCGTCGCGGCGGCGAGGGGCGGTGAGGCGGTCGCGATGGTCGTAGGCCTCGAAGACGAAGCGCTCCTTGTCGGACAGCCACCCCCAGTTGACAGCGTCGGCGTCGACCCCCTGGAAGCGCAGCACCCGGTCACGCGACGACTGCACGGCGATGCGGCTGCCGACGCTGTCGACGACGCTGGTCGACTCGACCTCGTCGAGATCCCAGGGGCGAGCCTTGAACCGGAACGGCTTGGCGGTCAACGCGCCCACCGGACAGATCTGCACCGTGTTGCCGCTGAAGTAGGAGCTGAACGGCTCGTCGGGGAACGTGTTGACCTCGGTCTGAACCCCCCGGCCCTGGAAGTGGATGAGGGTGTCGCCGGCCACCTGGTCGGCGAAGCGGGTGCAGCGGTCGCAGAGGATGCAGCGCTCGCGATCCAACATCACGTTGTCGTTCACCGGGATGGGCTTCTCGAAGTGCCGCTTCTCTTCGACGAACCGGCTCTCGCCCGGGCCAAACGCCATGGTCTGGTCCTGGAGGGGGCACTCACCGCCCTTGTCGCAGACCGGGCAGTCCAACGGGTGGTTGACGAGCAGGAACTCGAGCACCCCGTCCTGGGCCTTGCGGGTGCGGTCGGATTCGGTGTCGACGACCATGCCCGGAGTGCACGTCAACATGCACGACGGCTGCAGGGCCGGACCCCGCCCGGTGTCGACGTCGACGAGGCACATCCGGCACATGCCGACCGGCGCCATGCGCGGGTGATGGCAGAACCGGGGGATGTAGGTGCCGGTCCGCTCGGCGGCGTCGATGAGCAGCTCGCCGGGCCGGGCCACGATCTCGGTGCCGTTGATGGTGACGGCCACACCGGTGTCCGGGGTGTCGGTCATAACGGCTCCCCCACCGGGGCAGCGGCGACCGGGATGCCGTCGCGGCGCGTGATGCGGGCCTCGAACTCGTGGCGGAACCGCCGGACCGTGGACACGATGGGCGCCACCGACGACGGACCCAGCGGGCAGATGGTGGTCTGCCGGGGCGGGAACGGCACGGCGTCGAGACCGGCCTCGGCGTGGGAGGCCACCGGATACGGGCCGGGGCTGATGTTGTCGCCGACGTCGAGCAGCAGATCGATGTCGGAGGGGCGGCCGTGGCCGTCGAGGATCCGCTGGAGGATCTTCTCCTCCCAGCTGGTCCCCTCCCGGCACGGGGCGCACTTGCCGCACGATTCGCGGGCGAAGAACCGCACGATGCGCAGGCAGGCCTTCACGGCGTCGGTGGTGTGGTCCATCACGACGATGGCCCCCGAGCCGAGCATCGATCCGGCGGCACCGACCTCCCTGGCCTCCAGGGGCAGGTCGAGGTGCTCGTCGAAGAACCACGGCGCCGAGCCACCGCCAGGGATGAACATCTTGAGCTCGTTGCCGTCGCGGATGCCCTGACAGAAGTTGTCGCCGTAGAACAGGTCGCGGAACGTGGTGACGCCCTGCTCCACCTCGTACACGCCGGGCCGGTTGACATGGCCGGACACCGCGAACAGGCGGGTTCCGGGTGACGCTTCGGATCCGTGGGCCTTGTAGGCGTCGGCCCCGTGCTGGAGCAGCCACGGCAGGTTGGCCAGCGTCTCGACGTTGTTGACGATGGTCGGCTGCCCGTACAGGCCGATGGCGGCCGGGAAGTACGGCGGCTTGAGGCGGGGCATGCCCCGGTTGCCCTCGAGGCTCTCGATGAGCGCCGTCTCCTCGCCGACGATGTATGCCCCGGCCCCCCAGTGGAGCGTGATGTCGACCGAGAAGTCAGTGCCGAGGATGTGCCGGCCGACGTAGCCGGCGGCGTAGGCGTCGTTGAGGGCGGTGGCGATGCGTTCCTGGGCCAGGGCCATCTCGCCCCGCACGTACAGGAAGCACTGCGACAAGCCGAGGGCGTAACAGGCGATGAGGCAGCCTTCGATGAGCTGATGGGGGTCGCGCTCCATGAGGAGCCGGTCCTTGTAGGTGCCCGGTTCGCTCTCGTCGCCGTTGACGACGAGGTAGCGGGGCCAGACCCCCTCCGGGCAGAACCCCCACTTGACGCCGGCCGGGAAGCCGGCACCACCCCGCCCCAGCAGGACGGCGTCACGGACCTCGTTGTGGATGTCGCCGGGGGTGCGTCGGACGGCGGCCCGCAGACCCTCGTAGCCGCCGGTGGCCAGCGAGCGCTCGAGGGTGTACGAGTCGTCGTGGATGAACCGGCCGGTGATGAGCTTGGGGCCCTCGTTGGCGACGTAGCCGGCGGCGTGGGGAACGTACCGGTCAGACATCGGTGCCCTCCCCGGCGCCCATCCACAGCGGCGCCTCGGCGGCCTGCTCGGGGGGGACGATGCCGGCACGGCGGTCGGCCGGGATGTGCTGACGCACCCGAGCCAGCGTGCCGTGGTCGGGCAACGGGCCGTCGTCGCCCTGGGCGCCGCGGGCCAGAGGACTCCGGCCGTCACGCAGGTCGCCGACGACCTCGTCGAACATGGCCGGGTCGGCCCGGTGGAAGTAGCGGTAGTTGACGGTGAAGCACGGTGCTTCGGTGCACGCGGCGACGCACTCCACGTCCTCCACGGTGAACATGCCGTCGTCGGTCGTGCCGCCGGCGTGAACGCCGAGGGACGATTCGACATGGTCGAGCAGCTCCTCGCCCCCGAGTAGTTGGCACGAGATGTTGGTACACACGTTGACCACGTAACGGCCCACGGGATGGAACTTGAACATCTCGTAGAAGCTGCCGGTGCCCAGCACCTCGGCGGCCGTCACGCCGGTGAGTTCGGCGATGTGGGCCATGGCGTCGCGGGTGACCCAGCCATCCTGTTCCTGGGCCAGGTGCAGCAACGGGATCACCGCCGACTTGGGCCGTGGGTAGCGGGCGATGATCTCGGCGGCCAGCCGGGCGTTGTCGTCGGTGAACCGGGCCATCAGCGGTCCACCTCACCCATGATCGGATCGACCGACGAGATCACGGCCACCCCGTCGGCGATGAGCCCACCCTCCATCAGATGGGGCAGGGTCTGGAGGTTCACGAAGCTGGGTCCCCGCACGTGCATGCGGTACGGGGTGGGGCCGCCGTCGGACACGATGTAGCAGCCCAACTCGCCGCGGGGGCTCTCGACGGCGGCGTACACCTCGCCCTCCGGGACGTGGTAGCCCTCGGTGAAGATCTTGAAGTGGTGGATCAGCGCCTCCATCGACTCGTCGATGCGGGCCCTGGGCGGCGGGGTGACCTTCTTGTCCTGGACCCGGAAGTCGCCCGACGGCATGCGGTCGAGGATCTGCTCGACAATGCGCAACGACTCGCGGATCTCGTTGAGGCGGATGGCGTACCGGTCGAACGAATCGCCGTAGGTGCCGACCACCACGTCGAAGTCGACCTCGTCGTAGGCCAGGTACGGTTCGTCACGCCGCAGGTCCCAGGCGTAACCGGTGGAGCGCAGGATCGGTCCGGTCGTCGACAGGGCCAGGGCCTCGGCCGGGTTCAACACCCCGACCCCCTGGAGGCGCTCCCGGAAGATGGGCTGGCCGGTGAGCAGGATGTCGTACTCGTCCAGCCGGGGCGGGATCAGGTCGAGGAGTTGGCGGACGTCGTCCTGCCATCCGTCGGGCAGGTCGGCGGCGACCCCGCCGGGGCGGATGTAGTTGTGGTTCATCCGCAGGCCGGTGACCTTCTCGAAGAACCGCAATACCTCTTCGCGTTCCCGCCAGCCGTAGATCATCATCGACACCGCGCCGAGGTCCATGCCGTTGGTGGCCTGGAACAGCAGGTGGGACGAGATCCGGTTCAGCTCGCACATCAGCATGCGGATCCAGGTGGCCCGGGGCGGCACCTCGATGTCCAGCAACTTCTCGACGGCCAGCGAGAACGCCAGCTCGGAGAACAGCGGCGAGGCGTAGTCCATGCGGGTCACGTTGGTGGGTCCCTGTAGGTAGGTGAGGTCCTCGGCTGTCTTCTCCATGCCGGTGTGGAGGTACCCGATCACCGGCTTGGAGCGCAGGACGGTCTCGCCTTCCATCTCGAGGATGAGCCGCAACACCCCGTGGGTGGAGGGATGCGAGGGGCCCATGTTGAGGATCATGCGATGGTCGTCGGCCGGGTCGCCCGGGTCGCCGGCCAGGTCGGCCGCTTCCGCTTCGGACAGGCGCAGCACGGCGCTGTCGTCGCGACGGAACACTCGCTCGGGGTCACCGAGCAGGTCGGGAACGTCGGACGGAGCGGCCACGGGATCCAGCACCGGGTCGGCCATCATCGGCTCCCCGGGGCGCTCTTGAACTGCACCGGGATGCGGCCCGCGGCCTCGTCCTTGCGCAGCGGGTGCCCGACCCAGTCCTCCGGCATCAGGATCCGCGAATGGTCGGGGTGACCGTCGAAGACCACGCCGAACAGGTCGTAGGCCTCGCGCTCCATGGCCTCGGTACCGGGGAAGACGTCGAACAGCGACGGCACGACCGGCGCATCGGTGCCGGCCTGGACCCGGAGCCGGACCCGACGGGACCGCTGGTGGTCGATGAGCGCCACGACGACCTCGAAGCGTTCAGCGGCCACCCCGTCAGGCAGGTCGTGACGCCCGGGATGGGTGAGGTAGTCGACGACGGTGACGTCGATGGCCATGCAGTACCCGTCGTCGCGTAGCGCGACCACGGTGTCGATCAGCTGATCGGGTGCGGGGTGCAGCACCGTCTGCCCGCTCGACTCGGTCATGGGCACGCCATGGGTGGTCGGGCCGTGCGCCTCCGCCACCGGCTCATCGGTGGCCACGTCGCGCTCCGAATCGTCGGTCATGCGTCGACCGACTCTCCGAGGTCGACCGCCTGCTCGCCGCCCGGGTGGTCGTGGGCGACCTCGATGGCCGCACCCCCCTGGTTGGCCTGGCGACGCCGCATCAGCTCACCGCTCTGGATGTTGTCGTGCAGGGTGAGGATGGCGTGCATGAGGGTCTCGGGTCCCGGCGGGCAGCCCGGCGCGTACACGTCGACCGGCACCACCTGGTCGACGCCCTGGACGATGGCGTAGTTGTTGAACATGCCGCCGCTGGAGGCACAGACCCCCATCGAGATGACCCACTTGGGTTCCATCATCTGGTCGTAGATCTGGCGGAGCACCGGTGCCATCTTCTGGGACACCCGGCCGGCCACGATCATCAGGTCGGCCTGGCGCGGTGACGCCCGGAAGACCTCCATGCCGTAGCGGGCCAGGTCGTAATGGGCGGCACCGGTGGCCATCATCTCGATGGCGCAACACGCCAGGCCGAACGTGGCCGGCCAGCAACTGCGGGCCCGTGACCACTTGACGAGGTCCTCGATGCGGCCGGTGACGAAGTTGTGTTCGAGGCCCTCGAGGCCCTCGTCCATCACCCGGGTCGGCTCACCGATGAGCGGGATGCGGGCCATCAGGCGGCCGGCTCCCGGCCGGCGGCCGTGTCGGTCCGGCCGTCGAGCCCGACGGTACGCACCCCGATCTGCTCGCCGTCGACGTGGCGCACCGTGCTCTCGACGGTGCGGCCGGCCGAGACCAGCCCCCGGGAGCCATCGCGCCCTTGCAGCCGGGACACCGGTCCCCAGTCGAGGGCGCCGTTGCCGATGAGGTACAGGAACGACTCGAACACCGCGGCGGAGAAGATGAGCACGGCCACCAGACCGAACACCCCGACACCGCCGTGGGCCACCGCCCACGGGTAGAAGAAGATGATCTCGATGTCGAAGACGATGAAGATCATGGCGACCAGGAAGAACCGCACCGGGAAGCGCTCGGGGGCGTCGCGGCCCGGGATGATGCCGCACTCGTACGGTGCCTGCTTCTTGTCGTTGGGGCGCCGGGGCGCCAGCAGGCCCGACGCCACGAAGCTGAGCGCGGCAAACAGGAACGCCAGGACGAGCAGGGCGACGATCGGCAGGTACTGGCCGAGCACGTCAGCGCTCCTGCTGCTCGGTGACGGCGGACGCAGTCACCGGATCAGACCTCCGTCGCCTCGAACTCCTCACGCCGGGCCATGACCTCCTTGTCCCGGACATGAAGCCAATAGCACAGGGCGATGAAGATGAGCAGCGAGCCGATGGTGACCAGCGCCGGGCGAAGCCGCACGGCCCCCAGATCGCGCACCATGATCACCGACACGACCGGCTGGTCAGCGTCGGCCACCGGCCGAGGGGGTGCCTCGCCGGCGATCGTCGGCTGGTGCACGACCTCCTGGAGCTGCACGACCGTGTACCTCGTGGGGTGGGTCAGGCGGGCCGAGTTGGCGATCCAGTGGGTGATGCGGTCGATGCGGCTCGGGTCGTCGCCGAGGGTCGGCTTGCCGCCGATGGTGTAGGCGTCGAGCATCTTGAAGTCGGCGCTGGACGTGAAGCCGAGGGACTCGTGGGCCAGCACGTCGGCCACGGCCTGGGCCTGGGCGTCGCCGGCCGCCGTGGTGGGCAGCAGGCTCCAACCGCCAAGGTCGCCGAAGCCGGCGTCGTCGGTGATGTTCGGAGCCACCGCCGCCAGCTCGGAGCGGGTAGTCGTCTCGTTGCGGAGCTGGCGATCGGCCTGCATGGCGGCCAAGGCCTCCTCGGCGAGGTCCGGATGGTCGGCGGCGGTGGGCAGGGTGTCGTACTCCTCAACCGCCTTGGCGTCGCCGGAAGCGACCACCAGCTCGTAGGCCGTCGGCAACTGGTCGGGGTTGGGGAGCTCCCGGGCCACGGGCAGCCCGCTCGCCCCCAGGTCGCCGATGTTGATGTCGATGGTCTGCCAGGACGGGCTGTCGCCCTTCCAGCCGGTGCCGTACATCCACCAGGTGGCACCGAGGATCACCATCCAACCCATGAAGGCGGTGACCGAGATGAGGGTGCCGAGCCGAATGCCCGAGTTGGTGGCGACGATCAGCCACACCGAACCGAACAGCACCACCATGCCGGTGACGACGGTGAGCAGGCCCCGGATCTGCGGGTCCCACGCAATGCCCGCCAGCGTGACCAGCGTGTCCATCACAGGCTCCTCTCGTACGCCACGATGGCGTCGATCTGTTCGGGGGTCAGCAGCCGGCTGTACGAGACCGATGCACCGGTGTCAGGATCGGTGAGGTCGTCGTCGACCCGGCCGCCGAAGCCGGGCATGACCCCGGTGCCGCCGCGGGCGTTGCCGTAGCCGACACCGACCTCGGAACCGGTGCGCACGAAGTCGGCCTGCTTGGCTGCGGTCGGGAAGTGGGCGGTGACGCCGCTCAGGCTGGGACCGACGTGGCCCTGGCCGGGCTGCCAGCCGGTGAGGATGCCGCTGTCGGCGAGGCGCGGCCATTCGGCCAGCAGGGCCTCGGTGGCGGCCTCGTCAACGGCACCGTACGAGTAGCCGGGCGTGTGGCAGCGGGCGCAGGAGTTGGCGCCCTGGCCGGCTGGGTTGTTGAACAGCAGGCCGCCGTACGTCAGGTAGTCGTCGCTGGCCGGATCGGCGGCCTGGGCCAGCCAGGCGTCGACGGCGGCGTCGATGGCGTCGGGGTCGGTGAGCGACTCGTCGGCCGCGGTCACGATGACCCGCGCCCCGGCGGCGACACCGGTGTCGATCTCGGCGGTGGCCGCATCCTGGTCGAGCTGGATGGACCGCAGGTACACCACCAACTGGTGGACCTGCTGGGTGGTCATGGGTCCGCCACCGGGCAAACCCCAGGCCGGCATCGGCGTGCCGGCCCGTCCGTAGTTGAGGATGTGGCGCACCTCGGACTCGTCGTAGCGGGAGAGCACGGTGGTCAGCGCCGGGGCCTTCCACTCAACCTGGGCCACGAAGGTACCATCGCTGTCCGTGAGCGTGAACGCTGCGACACCGCCGACTCCGGCGGGTCCGTGGCAGCTGGAACAAGCCTCCTCGAACGAGCGGGCACCGCGCCCCTCGAACCGGTTGACCCAGCCCTGGGCAGCGTTCTCCTGGCGGGCCGGCTCCATCAGCCAGTACAGCGGCAGGATCAGCGACACGGCGGCCAGGGTCACGAGCGACCAGCCGAGGTTGAAGTCGAGGGTCTTCGTCTCGAGGACGTCGTCGTCGTGGTAGGGCGTGCGGTTGGCGGCCACCTCGATCTCGGAGCCGACCTCGCGCTTGCCGATCCGGATGTTGAACAGCACGTAGACGAGGGCACCGACCATCACGGTGGTCGCC
Source organism: uncultured Microthrixaceae bacterium (assembly GCA_964586175.1). Classification (GTDB taxonomy): domain Bacteria; phylum Actinomycetota; class Acidimicrobiia; order Acidimicrobiales; family MedAcidi-G1; genus CAZPGL01. Next base: position 22,058 of record CAZPGL010000007.1, read on the forward strand.
AGAGCCCAACCCACCGTCCGTTGGGTGCTCGCTGCGAAGATCAGTGTGGTCATCGGGTTCTCGGGGTTCTCCTTGACGGCGCGGGCCTAGTGGCCGCCGGCCTGACCGATACAGTTCGGGCCCTCGGCCTCCTGGCCGGTGGTGTTGGTACCGATGGGCGGGCCCTGGACGATGGTGCCGGTGTCGACGGTCAACACGCCGTCGTCGACCGACATGGCGAATCGGTCCATGCCGCGGGGAGCCGGACCGCCCCGCTTCTCACCCACCTGGTTGTACTGCGAACCGTGGCACGGGCACTCGAACCACTGCGACGACACGCAGTTGGGGACGCGGCAGCCGAGGTGGGGGCACTTCTGGTAGAGGGCGATGACGCCGGCGTCGAAACCCTGGTCGACCCCGGAGGTCATGCCGGCCAATTCTGCCGGCGAGTAGGCGGCCCTGGCCTTCTCGACGGCGCCGTTCGGGTAGGCGGTGATCCACATGCGGCCTTCGGGCTTGTAGAGGAAGCCGTTGTTGGCGTCGATGTCGGCGAGGATCTCGACCATGTTGCCGACCTTGATCTTGGACCCGAAGCCACTGACCCCCTGGGGCCACAGGAACGCCAGGCTGGCCCCGCCGAAGCCCGACAGGCCGAAGCCCATCATGCCGACCAGGCTGCGGTTGAAGAACTGGCGTCGGGACACCCCGACGGCGACCGGGTCGGGTGCGACGAAGGGTTCGGCCGGGGCCGACTCGACGACCGCGACCTCGCTGCCCTTGCGGGCGGCCACGGCGGCCGCTTCGACGTCACGGCCGGTGGGTGCATCCGGCCCGCCGTCGAGCACCGGGTTGGAACGGTCCCGCTTGCGGGCCTCCCGGGACAGCCCGGCTGCGCTGCGGTCGCGGCGCTTCGAGGCGCCGATGAGCACGACCACGGCCAGTACGACCAGGACGATGATGGCGATGGCGACACCCACGGTCAGCTCCTGGGCCCTGTGGCGGCGATGAATGCGGACACGGCGATCACAACTCGAAGAACAGGCCGCTGTTCCACGGGAAGATGAAGTTGAAGCCCGGACCCCGGAAGAAGGATCCGATCATGACCAGCACCGTCCAGAACATGAGGTGCACGGTCATCAGCGAGATGGCGAACTTGCGGTCCTCGGGGCGCTTCGACGGGTTCTTGTCGATGTAGGGGGCGAGGATGAGCAGGAACAGGCCGATGCCGGGGATGGTCACGCCGGCCACCATCGGGTGGAACATGGTGAGCAGCTCCTGGAGGCCCAGGAAGTACCAGGGCGCCTTGGAGGGGTTCGGCGTCTTGTTGAAGTCGGCCAGCTCGAGCAGCGGAGCGTTCACGAAGATCGAGAACAGCAGCGTGAACAGGGTGACGGCCAGGGCCGCGAGGAACTCGGCCAGCAGGAGGTGCGGCCACACGTGGACCTTGTCCTGCGGGGTGGCCTTGGTGTCCTGGATGGACCCCGACTTGACGACGGTCAGCAGTCGCTGGTTGTGGCCGTCGGGGCCACTGCTGCCGGCGGGAGCGGCCGGTCCACCGGCCGCGGGAGCCGGCTGGTCGGCCGCCGCGGTGCCCCGGTCCAGGAGGTGGCTGGGGATCTTGTCGTCGCCCGCGGGTGCGCCACCAGCAGGCGCGGCATCGCCGGCCGGCGCGTCGGCCGCGCCCTGGGCCTTGGCCTTGGCGGCCTCGGCCCGCTTCCGGAGGTGTTCGGGGATCTCGGTCATTCAGTCGTCCTGTCGCCTACCGGTCCGGCCTAGAGCGGACCCGAGATGCCGCCGTCCTTGCGTACCCGCCAGAAGTGGATGGCCATGAATATGACCACCACGAACGGGAGCATCAGGACGTGCAGGGTGTACCAGCGGAGCAGGGTGTCGGTCCCGATCTCGACGCCGCCGAGCAGCACGAACCGGACCTGTTCACCGAATACGGGCGTGAAGCCCATCATGTTCGTTCCCACCGTCACCGCCCAGAGGGCCAACTGGTCCCACGGGAGGAGGTAGCCGGTGAACGAGAGCAGCAGGGTGAACTGCAGGAGCATCACGCCGATCACCCAGTTGAACTCCCGGGGCGGCTTGTAGGCACCGTGGTAGAAGACCCGGGCCATGTGCAGGAACACCGACAGCACCATGAGGTGGGCCGCCCACCGGTGCATGTTGCGGACCAGCAGGCCGAAGCCCACCGCGGTCTGCAGGGTCTGGATGTCGTCCCACGCCTGGGCGGCGGTCGGTCGGTAGAAGAACATCAGGAAGATGCCGGTGACCGTGAGCAGGATGAACAGGAAGAACGACAGCCCACCCAGACAGAGGGTGTAGCTGACCTTCACGGCGTGTCGCTTCACCTTCACCGGGTGGAGGTGGTACAGCACGCTGTTCATGATCACGTAGGACCGGTTCCGTGGGCTGTCGTTGTAGCCCTTCCGGAAGATCGAGCCCGGTCGGAAGATCGAGCTCCAGGCCTGCGAGCCCTGGACCTGGTCCGTCAGCTGGCTGAGCTGCTCCTGCAGCGCCTGGCCAGCCGGCTTCTTCTCGTCAGCCACGGTGTGCGTTCTCCTGGTCAACCGTCGTTCGTGTGTGCGTCGTCCCGGTCATCGCTCAGCCCAGCCTCATCCCGTAGCCGTACCCGTGGGTGTTGGTCCGCTGGTTGGCGTCGCCGTCGGCGGGAGCGTCGCTGCACTTGCCGAGGATGATGACCCCGGTCGGGCAGCGGTCGACGCACAGTGCGCACCGGGTGCACACGTCGTCGTCGATGGTGAAGATCACGTGGTCGCTCGGGTCGTCGCCGGGCAACTCGGTGCCCACCGATTCGGCGATGGCCTCGGGCTTCACCATGTGGATGCACTTCCACGGGCAGATGTCGACGCAGCCTTCGCACATGATGCATTCGGACTGGTCGATGTGGATGAACTGCTTGGGCTTGACGGCCTTGCCCAGCCACTCGGCGTCGACCTGGTGCAGGACGTAGTCGTCGACGAAGGTGGGGTGCGGCGGGTTGGCGTCGGTGACGCTCACGATCCCACCCCTTCCTTGACGAGGGGACGCCCGTACTCGGAGGTGGGGGCCGGGGCGGCGGTGTCCTCGCCCCTGCGCTGCCAGGTGCCCCAGAGGACGATGTTGCCGCCGAGGCCCACGCCGTAGATCAGCACGGCGACGATGTCGCGGATGACCTGGTAGGTCATGGTGAACGGCAGGGCCCACTCGACGATGCCCTGGTCGCCGGTCCAGGGCAGTTCGGGTCCGATGACGTAGCGGTCGGGGCGCCAGTTCAACTCGCTGTCCGCCCAGGTGAGCCACTGGTGGGGAACGACGCCGTAGATCCAGAACAGCAGGAAGAACACGTAGGTGGCGAAGGCCATGGCCTCGCCCCACGTGAAGACCTTGTCGGCCGGACAGCGGTCGCGGTACCAGGAGATGCCCCAGAGGAGGAAGCCGGTGACGATGATGGATGCGGCAAACGCGACCATTTCGTTCGGGACTCCTCGGCGGCTGGACGGGCGGGTTCGTGAATCTATGCACAAGCGGGTGCGGGCACCATGGTAACCGACCGACGCCAGACGCGGTGCGCCTCTCGTCGGGTGCTGTGCAAGTTCGCCGTTGTCTACCACGACAGGGCCGCAGCGAACTACCCCCATTCGCTCCCCGGGGTCCGCTCCGGGTGCCGTTGACGCCACCCGGAGGCCCGCCGGCCCGAACTGCGCCGCGGCACCCAGGCGGCCCGCTAACCTGCCCGCCGTGCACGAAGGCGTCGCAACCCGGCGTCCCGCCCACGTTCCGCCCCGGAGGCCGCGTTGACCGAAATCCCCGAGCACCTTTTGAAGCGTGCACGAGACGCGCGTGCCGCCAAGACGGGTGAGGGTCCGGCAGACGAACCAGCCGAGACCGCACCGGCCGTCGCCGAACAGGCTGCACCGGCCGTCGCCGAAGAGGCCGCCGCTCCCGCCGTCGAGGCCCCCCCGGCACCCGTGGCCCCGTACATCGCCGCCGAAGCGACCCGCAAGAAGGTTCCGTGGTGGGCAGCCAGCGCCCTCATCATGTTGCCGCTCTGGGCCTTCACCTACGTCGGCACCCTCGAGCGCCCGCCCCAGGAGGCCACCGGCGTCCTCGCCGAAGGCGACCACGTCTACGCCGCCCGCTGCGCCAGCTGCCACGGCGCCACCGGTGGCGGCGGCAGCGGCTACGCGCTGGCCGACGGCGAGGTGCTCACCACCTTCCCGACGGTCGCCGGCCACATCGAGTGGGTCGTCAAGGGCTCCGACGGTTACGGCCTCGGCAACCCGTACGGCGATGCGGCCCAAGGCCGGGTCGTGGCCGGCGGCATGCCCGGATGGGGTGACGTGCTCACCGCCGAGGAACTGGTCGGGGTCGTGCTCCATGAACGGGCCCGCCTGTCCGGTTCGGCCGACGACGCCGCCCTGGCCGAGGCCGTCGACCACGCCATCCACGCCGGCGATCTCCACCTCCCGGAGCACTTCGATCCGGCGACGGTCACCGTCGAGGAGATCGACGCCCTGCTGGCTTCGATCGCCGGCGACGATCACTAGGCAGGGGCGACGGTCCCCGAGGGACCGACAACGATGACCGCTCCCATCCGAGCATCCGTTTCCCATGGCTGAACGCGTCCACGACCTGCTGGTCGTCGGGGGCGGTCCGGCCGGTGCGGCCACCGCCTACTGGGCGGCCGAAGCCGGCCTCGACACGGCGTTCGTCGAGCGCAAGACGTTCCCCCGGGAAAAGACGTGCGGCGACGGGCTGACCCCCCGGGCCGTCCACCAACTCGTCGAGATGGGCCTCGCCGACCGCCTGGCCGGCTACCACCGCTTCGACGGCCTCCGGGCCATCGCCCACGGCCGCACCCTCGAGATGCGTTGGCCCGACCACGGCGTCTACCCCCAGCACGGCTATGTGGTGCGACGCTGTGACCTCGACACGTTCGTGGCCGAGCATGCGGTGGCCGCCGGCGCCACCCTCCACCAGGGCACCGAGGGTGTCCGGCCCATCGACGGCGGCAACGGCCGGCTGGCCGGAGCCGTCGTGCTCGACAAGGCGACCGGCACCGAGCACGAGATCAGGTCCCGCTACGTGGTCGTGGCCGACGGTGCCAACTCACGGTTCGGCCGGGCGCTCGGCACCACCCGCGACAAGGGCTACCCGATGGGTATGGCCATCCGCGGCTACTTCGAGAGCCCCCTCCACGACGACCCGTGGATCGAGAGCTCGCTCGACGTGCGTGACCGCGGCGGCAACGCCATGCCCGGCTACGGATGGATCTTCCCGGTCGGCAACGGCACCATCAACGTCGGCATCGGTCTGCTGTCCACCTTCCGCGACTACAAGTCGGTCAACACCAGCCACCTGTTCGAGGAGTTCGCCCACTCGCTCCCCGACCACTGGCAGATCGACCCCACCGCCCCCATCGCCCCGCCCACCGGAGGCCGCCTGCCGATGGCCGGATCGGTCGGCCCCAAGGCCGGGCCCAACTGGCTGGTCGTCGGCGACGCCGCAGGCTCGGTCAACCCGTTCAACGGTGAAGGCATCGACTACGCCTACGAGACCGGCCGACTGGCCGCCGGGCTGATCGCCGAAGCGTCGGCACGCGACGACGGCGTGCTGTCCCGCTACGAGGGCATGCTCGACGAGGAGTACGGCCTGTACTTCAAGATGGCCAGCCTGTTCGCCCGGGTCATCGGCAACCCCGCCCTCATCCGGGAACTCACCCGGGTCGGTATGCGGTCCAGGCCGCTCATGGAATGGGCGCTGCGGGTCATGGCCAACCTGTTGCGCGACGAGGACCGGGGAGCCGCCGAGGCCGCCTACGGAGCCATCGCCGGTGCAGTGCGGCTCGTGCCCGACCGCCTCGTCCGCACCTGAGGCATCGCCGATGACCGGCCATGGCGCCGTTACGGGTGCCGTTGCGGGGAGAATGGCCGGATGAGCGCGCTGACCGACGCCGCGGTGTGGACCGACCTGGTGCACCGTCGCGACGCCGACCGGGCGACAACGCTGCGTGACCGGTTCGCCACCGACCCCGACCGGGCGACCTCGCTCGGATTCACCGTCGGCGATCTGTGGATCGATGTCTCCAAGCAGCCCATCGACACCGACCTCGTCGACGGACTGTTCCGGCTGGCCGACCAGCGCGGCGTCCACGACCTGCTGACCGACATGATGGGCGGCGGCGCCGTCAACCCGACCGAGGGACGACCGGCCCTCCACACCGCGCTGCGGGCCCCTGTCGGTTCAGTGATCGAGGTCGGCGGTGCCGACGTCGTCGCCGGGGTGCACGCCACCCTGGACCGCATGGCCGCGTTGGCCGACGATCTGCGGGCCGGACGGCTCGTCGGCGCCACCGGCCACACCATCCGGGCCGTGGTCAGCCTCGGTATCGGCGGATCACACCTGGGGCCGGCCATGGCCGCCGAGGCCCTGGCCGACCTGGCCCACCCCGACATCGAGGTGCGCTGGTCGTCCAACCTGGACGGCGCCGACGTGGCAACGGCCCTCGACGGCCTCGACCCGGCGGCGACCCTGGTGGTCGTGTGCTCCAAGTCGTTCACCACCGTCGAGACCATGACCGCCGCGGCGACCGCCGGCGCCTGGCTGCAGGCATCGGTGGGCGACGACGTGTCCGCCCACCTCGTCGCCGCCACCGCGGCCCCCGACCGGGCGGTGGCCGCCGGCTTCGACCCAGCCGCCGTCTTCACCTTCCCCGAATGGGTCGGCGGGCGGTTCTCCCTGCCGTCCGCGGTGTCGTTGGGTCTGATGGTCGCCATCGGCCCTGCGGCGTTCGGCGAGATGCTGGCCGGCATGCACACCGTCGACCGGCACGTCGGCGACGACCCACGCAGCGGGCCGCTCCTGCTCGGCCTGCTCGACGTGTGGCACCGGTCGGCCCTCGGTGCGGGGTCACTGGCCGTAGTGCCCTACAGCCACCGGCTCCGACGGTTCCCCGAGCACCTGAGCCAGGTGATGATGGAGAGCCTCGGCAAGCGGGTGCGGTTCGACGGCGGCGAGGTCGACGGCCCGACCGGCACCGTCGTCTGGGGTGCACCGGGCACCGACGGCCAGCACGCCTTCTTCCAGTTGCTGCACCAGGGCACCGACGTCGTCCCCGTCGACCTCATCGGCGTGGCCCGTCCCGGCGTCGATCCCCGCGACGCCCACCATGACGCGCTGATCGCCAACCTGCTCGCCCAGGCCGAAGCCCTGGCGTTCGGCCGCACCGCCGACGAGGTGGCGGCCACTGGCTGCCCGCCCGAGCTGGTCCCCCACCGGACGTTCCCCGGAGACCGCCCGTCGACGGTGATCCTGGCCCCCGAGCTGTCGCCTTCGACCCTTGGCCAGTTGGTCGCCCTCTACGAACACCGCACGGTCGCCGCCGCCGCGGTGTGGGGCATCAACCCATTCGACCAGTGGGGTGTCGAGTTGGGCAAACAGCTGGCGGTGCGCCTCACCGAGGAGCTGAGGGCCGACGCCGATGGGGCGCCTCCCGCCCACGACGCCTCGACCAACGCCCTCATCGCCCGGTACCGGGCATGGCGGGGACGGGACTGAGTCAGAGGGCCGCCGCGGCGTCGGCTGCCGCGGCGATGGTCTCGTCGACGACGTCGTCGCCGTGGGCCAGGCTGGGGAACAAGGCCTCGTAGGCGCCGGGGGCCAGAGCCACGCCCCGGTCCAGCAGGCCGTGGAAGACCTTCGGATAGACGCCGTTCTCGCAGACGGCACGGGCCTCGTCGAAGTCGGTGGGAGCGTCGATGGGCGTGTCGGCACCGAAGTAGACGCCGACCAGCGGGCCGACCCGGGGAACGACAGCGGTCAGGTCGGCGGCGGCGAAGGCTCCGGCGAGGCCGTCGGCCAGCCGGATGGCGGTGGCGGTGAGGCGGCGGTGGGCGTCGTCGTCGAGCAGCTCGAGGGTGGCCCGCCCGGCCGCCATGGCCAGCGGGTTCCCCGACAGGGTGCCGCCCTGGTACACGCCGCCCAGCGGTGCCAGGTGGGCCATGAGGTCGCGCCTACCACCGAACGCCCCGACCGGCAGGCCACCGCCGATGACCTTGCCGAAACACCACAGGTCGGGGGTGATGCCGAAGAACTCGGCGGCACCACCCCGGGCCAGACGGAAGCCGGTGATCACCTCGTCGAAGATCAGCAACGCCCCGGCGGCGTCGCAGGCCGCCCGCAGGCCGTCGAGGAACCCGGGGGCCGGCGCCACCAGGCCCATGTTGGCGGCGACCGGTTCGACGATGACCGCAGCGACGGTGTCGTCGAGGTCGGGAACCCGGTTGTAGGGGGCGACCACGGTGTCGGCCACCGCACCCGCGGTGACGCCGTCGCAGCCCGACAACCCCTGGTTGGCGACCCCGCTCCCACCGGCGGCCAACAGGGCGTCGGCGTGGCCGTGGTAGCAGCCGGCAAACTTGACGGTCCGGTCGCGGCCGGTAGCCCCGCGGGCCAGACGCACCGCGCTCATGGTGGCTTCGGTGCCACTGGACACGAAGCGCACCGAATCCAGCCCGGCGATGCGGTCGACGACCATCTCGGCCAGCACGACCTCGGCCTCGGTGGGGGCGCCGTACGACGTGCCGTGCGAGGCGGCCCGGGTGACGGCCTCGATGACCGCCGGATGGGCGTGGCCCAGGATTCCCGGACCGTAGGACTGGACGTAGTCGATGTAGCGGCGACCGTCCTCGTCGAACACGTATGGGCCGTCAGCCGAGGCCACGAAATAGGGGGTGCCGCCGACTGATCCGAAGGCCCGGACCGGTGAGTTCACGCCGCCGGGGATCACCCGTTGGGCCCGGGCGAAGAGCTCGGCGCTCCGGTCGGTCACGACGCGAGGGCCTCGGCGGCGCGTCGGGCCAGGTAGGTCAGGATGAAGTCGGACCCGGCCCGCTTGATGGCCAACAGGTGCTCCATGCCGACGGCGTCACCGTCGATCCAGCCATTGGCCGCCGCGGCCTCGACCATCGCGTACTCGCCGCTCACGTGATACGCGCCCAGCGGGACGTCGACCTCCTCGCGAGCCCGCACGATGACGTCCAGGTAGGAAACGGCCGGCTTGACCATCACCATGTCGGCGCCCTCGGCCAGGTCGAGACGGATCTCGGTAAGGGCCTCGCGGGCGTTGGGCGGGTCCTGCTGGTAGCCACGGCGGTCGCCGCCGTCGGCGATCTCGACGTCGACGGCGTCGCGGAACGGCCCGTACAGCGCCGAGGCGTACTTGGCCGCGTAGGCCAGGATCGAGGTGTGCTGGTGTCCGGCGTCGTCGAGGGCGGAGCGGATGGCCGCCACCTGGCCGTCCATCATCCCCGACGGTGCGGTCACGTGGGCTCCGGCCGCGGCCTGGGCGACGGCGGCCCGCTGGTACAGCTCGAGGGTGGCGTCGTTGTCGACGGTGCCGTCGGCGGCCACGATGCCGCAGTGGCCGTGGTCGGTGTACTCGTCGACGCACAGGTCAGCCATGAGCACCATGTCGTCGCCGACGTCACCGCGCAGGTCGGCCAGGGCGGTCTGGACGATGCCGTCCGGGTTCCAGGCCTCGGAGCCGACGGCGTCCTTGTGTTCGGGAATGCCGAACAGGATGACCGCCGGCACCCCGAGGTCACGCAGCTCGGCCACCTCGGCCCGCAGGCTGGCCCGGGTGTGCTGCACGACACCGGGCAGGGAGGCCACCGGCTCCGGGGCGTCGATGCCCTGGCGGACGAACAGTGGGGCCACCAGGTCGTCGACGGACAGGCGGGTCTCGGCGACCAGACGGCGCAGGGCCGCGGTGCGCCGCAGGCGGCGGGGTCGACGGTCGATCACGGCGTTGAGCCTACGAAGGATCAGCGGTGTTCGGCCCAGCGGACGGCCGCGGCGACCAAGCCGGCCACCGAGTAGGGCTCGGCGACGTGGACGTCGTAGCCGGCGTCACCGGCTGCGGCGGCGCTGATCGGGCCGATGCAGACCGCTGTCCGGGGACCATCGCCGCCGACCAGATCGGTGAAGCGCCGGACGGTGGATTCGGCGGTGAAGGTGACGGCGTCGGCGGCTTGGGCGTCGGCAAGCGTCACCGGATCGACGTCGGGTTCGACGTTGCGGTAGGCGACGACCTCGTCGACGGTCCAGCCGGCGGCCCGCAGACCGTCGGGGAGTACGTCGCGGCCGGTCTCGGCCCGGGCCAGCAGCACCCGGCCCCCGGTATCGGGGGGTGCCGGGAACTCGTCGAGCAGTGACTCGGCGACGGCCCGGGTGGGCACCAGGTGGACGGGGTGGCCGGCGCCGATCAGGGGCTCGGCCGTCTTGGGGCCCACGGCGGCGAACCGGACGTCGACGTCGGCGGGCAGCGCATCGGCGACCCGGCGGGCCCCGTTGGGCGACGTAACGACGATCCAATCGAGATCGGCGGTCGATGCCAACGCGGACCGCAAGGCGACGCCGCTGTCGGCCGGGTCGGCGATGGCCACCACCGGTAGTTCGATGACCGTCGCCCCTTCGGCCGCCAGGGCGGCGCTCAGCGAGCCGGCCTGATCGGTCGCTCGGGTGACGACCACGGTACGGCCGGCCAGCGGGGCGCTCATCGGCTGGCCAGCAACCCGGCGCCGCCACGGTCGTCCAATAGGTGGCGGGCCACGGCCCGCCCCTCGGCCGGCCCGTCGGCACCCGAGCGGGTCTCGGTGATCAGGGTTGCGCCGTCGAGCGACGACAGGGCGCCGGTGATCGACACGTGGTCTCCGTCGAGCACCGCGTGGGCGGCGATCGGCAGGTCGCAGCCGGCGCCCAACTCGGCCAGGAACGCCCGTTCAGCGGCCACCGTGCGGTGCGCCATCCGATCGTCGATGGCGTGCAGCAGATCGAGCACCGCGTCGTCGCCGTTTCGACACTCGACGGCTAGCGCCCCCTGGGCCACCTGGGGAAGCAGCACCGTCGGATCCAGCAAGTCGACGACCACCGGGGTGAGGCCCAATCGGTCGAGGGCAGCCGCGGCGACGACGACGGCGTCGACCTCGGCGACCTCGTCGAGGACGGCCAACCGGGTGGCCACGTTGCCCCGCAGGCCCCGGAACACGAGATCGGGACGTCGATGGGCCAGGTGGGCCCGGCGACGGATGGAGCCGGTGGCGACCACCGCCCCGTCTGCCAGGTCGCGCCAGCGGCACCCGACCAGGGCGTCGCGGGGATCGGCCCGTTCGGGCACGGCCGCCAGGGTCAACCCGGGGGTCGGTGCCCCGGGGAGGTCCTTGGCCGAGTGGACGGCGATGTCGGCCCGACCGTCGAGCACCGCGGCCTGGACCTCCTTGACGAACACCCCCTGACCCCCCAACTGTTCGAGCGGGGTGGTGCGGTCACGATCACCGGTCGTCTCGACGACGACGGTCTCGACCGCCACGGCTGGGTCGGCGGCCCGCAACAGGGCGGCGACACGGTCGGCCTGCCAGCGTGCCAGGGCGCTACCCCGGGTGGCGGCCCTGATGTGTGTGGCCGACAACGCGGCCTACAGGTCGAACAGGTCGCGGAGGGCTTCGGCCAGGCGTTCGCCGCGGGCCGTGCCGGCGGCGTCCTTCATACGGACCGTGGGTTCGTGGAGCATCTTGCCGACGATGCCGGCGACCAACGCCTCGACGGTGGCCCGCTGCGCGTCGTCGAGGTCGGCCAGCTTGCCGGCGAAGCGGTCCATCTCGCCGCTGCGGACGGTTTCGGCCCGGGCCCGCAGGCTGGCCACCAGTGGGGCGACCGACCGGGCAGTGGACTCGTCGACGTACCGGTTCAGCTCGAGATCGACGATGGCCTCGACGGCGGTGACCTCACGCTGGCGTTCGCGGATGCCCGCCTCGGCGAAGTCGCGTAGATCGTCCATATCGAGCAGGGTGACGCCGTCGAGCTCACCGGCCGCCGGGTCGACGTCGCGGGGGACGGCGATGTCGACGATCAGCAGATCGCGTCCGTCGCGGGCGACCACCACGCCGTCAAGGTCGCCGTGCTCGAGGATGACCGCCGATGCCCCGGTGGAGGTGAGCAGCACGTCGATGTCGGCCAGGTGGCCCGGCAGCTCGTCGAGCCGGACCGGCGTGCCGGCGAGACGGGCCGCCACATCGACGGCCCGCTCCCAGGTGCGGTTGGCGACGAGGATCTCGGCGACGCCGCCGCCGTGGAGGGCGCGGGCCAGGCCCTCGCCCATCTCGCCGGCGCCGACGACGAGGACCCGTCGGCCGGTGAGGCCACCGAGACGCTGGTCGGCCATGGCCACCGCGGCCTGCGAGACCGACGTGATGTTGCGGGAGATGGCCGTCTCGGTGCGCACCCGTTTGCCGACCTCGAGGGCGTGGCGGAACAGCGGGTTGAGCACGGTGCCGACGGTGCCCTCAGCCGAAGCGGTCTCCCAGGCGGTGCGGACCTGACCGAGGATCTCGTGTTCGCCGAGCACCGCGGAATCCAGCCCGGACGCCACTGAGAACAGGTGGCGGGCCGCGTCGGCGTCGTACAGGCCGGTGAGGTGGTCGGCGAACTCCTCGGGTGCCACGTGGGACACCTCGGCGAAGAAGTTGCGGATGTCCTGGTAGGCGCCGTGGAACTTCTCGGCGAAGACGTACACCTCGATGCGGTTGCAGGTGGAGAGCACCACCGCCTCGGTGATGTGCTCGCGGGATGCCAGGTCGGCCAGGGCCTTGGGCAGCCGGGACGACGGCACGGTCATGCGCTCGAGCAGATCAAGTGGCACGGTGCGGTGGTTCAGACCGACGACGACGACCGACACGGGTCGGGTCTCCTATCTGCTGATCTTCGGCGCACGGAGGCACCGGGGGGCGGGCGGGGCGACGCCGGCGGGCGAACCGTCGGCGGGCTGGTCAAGCATTCCCGATGCGGCGTCGGTTTTCCAACCCTTCCCGGCGGTCTGGCCGCTCACCCGACCTCCCGGACGGTGAGGTCGCGCCGGTGCTCGTGGTAGCCGAGGATGTGCAGCTCGGTGGCCAGGTCGACCTTGCGCAGGTTGACGGTGTCGGGCACCGACAGCACCGCAGGGGCGAAGTTGAGGATGGACCGGATGCCGGCGGCAATGAGCCGGTCGGCGACATCCTGGGCGTCGGCGGCGGGAATGGCGATGATGCCGACCCCACAGCCGGTCTCGGCCACCACGGCCGGCAGGTCGTCCATGGCCCGGACGGTGACGCCGGCGATGCGCTTACCGACCACCAGGGGGTCGGCGTCGACGATGGCCGCCACCGGGAAGCCGCCCGATGCGAAGCCGTCGTAGCGGCTGAGCGCCCGGCCCAGGTTGCCGGCACCGACGACGAGGACCGGGGTCGGATCGCCGTCGCCCAGTACCAGGCCGATCTGTTGGACGAGGAAGTCGACGTCGTAGCCCACCCCGCGGGTGCCGTAGGAACCGAGGTAGGACAGGTCCTTGCGGACCTTCGCCGCGTTGACGCCGGCCAGTTCGGCCAGCTCGCTGGACGACACGGTCGTCGTACCGTCGTCGGCCAGCTCGACGAGACCCCGCAGGTAGATGGGCAGACGGGCCACGGTGGCCTCGGGGACCGTCGCTGGGGGCGTGAGGGCCATGCCACCAACCTAGGCGCTCGTGAACTGTTTCACTAGTCATTCGGCGACGGGGTGCCGGACGGGCCCGTGCCCCCTACCGTGCCCTACCGTGACCTCTCAGATCGCCGCCGCGGCGACCGCCGGCCTGATCGCCACCGCCTTCGCCGCCACGGTGTTCGAGCGGCGACTGGATCGGCACCGTCCCCAGGACGCCGCGTGGGCGGCGGCCCTGGTGCTGTTCGCCGCCGGTGCCTTCGCCCTCATGGTGGGAGCGGCCATCGGCTGGTCGGCGGGTCCGTTCCGCGTGTTCTACGCCCTGGGGGCGCTGGCCAATGTGCCGATCCTCGCCCTGGGCACCGTGTACCTGCTGGTGCCCCGGCGTCTCGCCGACCGCATCGCCGCGGTGACCGTGGTGGCATGCGCGTTGGGGGTCGGCGTGGTGCTGGCGGCGCCGATCACCGGGTCGTTCGTAGCCGACGAGCTGCCCCGGGGCAGCGACGTGTTCGCTGCGGGTCCCCGGGTCGCTGCCGCCCTGGCGTCGTCGCTCGGGGCCCTGGTGATCATCGCGGGCTCCGCCGTGTCGGCGATCCGCCTGTTCCGGCAGGACGGGGCAGCGGCCCGGGGCGCCTGGGGAAACGTCGGCATTCTGGCCGGCGCCCTCGTGTTGAGTTACGGCGGAATCCTCAACTCGGTGCTCGACGAGATGACCGGCTTCGCGGTGACCCTGGTCGCGGGCATCTCGCTCATCTTCGCCGGCGCCCTGATGGCCGCCGGCACGGCACCGGACGCCTGAAACCTGCAGCGCGGGGACAGGCCCCTTCCTGCAGGTTGGGCCCCCGGACCCCGTTTCACACAAACCTGCAGGAAGGGGCCTGTCCCCGCGCTGCAGGTTGGGGTCAGTCGACCAGGAGGACGAACTGGAGCACGGCCGCACCAAGGATGGCCAGCAGCAGGATCCCCGTCACGATGGTGGTGCCGAACCTCACGGGCCGTCACCGGCCCGGCCCAACGACACCGGGGTCGACACCCCGGCGTCCGCACCCGCTGCGGCGAGCACCACCGGCGACCCGGCGGCGACGCCCAGATCGTCGGCCGCCGAAGCCCGAGCCACCACGAGAGCCACCAGCCCGGTGGCGTCAACCAGCAAACCCAGCCCGCCCGGCGGCGCCTGGTCGAACGAGGTGACCCGCTGGGCCGGCAGGGCCCGGTCACCGACCCTCACCTGCACCCGGTCGCCGGGAAGGTCCTCGGGGCCGATGTTGAGCTGCACGTTGCCGAACCGGTCGACCCACAGCACCTCAGCGTGGAGCCCGTCGGCCTCGGCCGCGGCGACCGGAATGACCGCCGGCATCAGCCCCGCCGGGTCGATGGCCTCGCCCAGCTCACCCAGATCCACCCCGTTGGCCAGATGGGCCGCCACCGGGGCGAACACGTCCCGACCATCGAACGTGGCCGAAGGCCCGGGTAGGTGGAAGGCCGGATCGGTGAGGACCACGGCCCGTCCGGCACCCCCGACCATGGCCACGGCCGGCGCCAGCAGGCCGTTGTCCGGGCCGACCAGCACCGACTGCCCCCCTCCCACCTCGACGGCCACCGGACGCCGATCGCCCCCGACCCCGGGGTCGACGACGGCCAGCACCACCCCCGGGCACAGGTACTGGGCGCTGCGGGCCAGGGTGAGCGCGCCGGCCCGGACGTCGTGGGCCGGAACGCCGTGGGTGACGTCGACCACCGTGGCCATCGGGGCGATGCTGCGCAGGACCGAGTGGACGACGCCGACGAACTCGTCGTCGGTGCCGTAGTCCGACAGGAACGAGATGGTGTCGTAGCCGGCCATGTCGGTCAGCTGGCACCCAGCTCGCGGGACCGGGCCGTGGCCGCGGCGACCACCCGGGCCACCATGTCGCGGAAACCCGCCGCCTCGAACACGGCGAGACCGGCCGCTGTCGTGCCGCCCTTGGAGGTCACGTTCTGCCGCAACACGTCTGGGGAGTCGTCGCTTTCACGGAGGAGGGTGGCGGCGCCCAGCAGGGTGCGCTCGGCCAGCTCGACGGCGACGTCCTCGCTGAGCCCCTCGGCCTGCCCGGCGGCGATGAGGGCCTCGGCGAGCAGAAACACGTACGCCGGCCCGGAACCCGACAAGCCGGTCACCGCGTCGAGATCGACCTCGTCGACGACCACGACGCCTCCCACCGCGTGGAGGATGCCCGCCGCCCAGGCCAGGTCCTCGGGATCGGCGGCCGACCCGCCGGCGATGGCCGCTGCACCCTGACCCACCAGGGACGGGGTGTTGGGCATGGCACGGACGACGGCGACACCCGGGCCCAGGCCGGCCTCGAGGGTGGCGATGGTGACCCCGGCGGCGATCGACAGCGCCCGCTCGACGCCCGACCCGGCGAGGGCGGCACACACGGCGGGCACGACGTCGGGCTTGACGGCGATGAGGGTGTCGGAACCGGCGACCGGATCGACCCCGACCGAGATGCCCGGAATCGAAACCCCCAGCGCGTCGCGCCGGCCCTGGTCGGGTTCGACGACGTGCAACTCGCCGGCGTCGGCCCACCCGGTGGCGACAAGACCACCCAGCAGGGCCTCGCCCATCTTGCCGCCGCCGATCACCTGCAGTCGCGTGCTCACGCCACGAAACCTACCGGTTGCCGCCCGCTGCTGAGTCCGCCACCGGCGTGAGCCCGGTGGCCGGAGCGGTGGGGCTCGCACTTCCCCGATCGAGCCCCCTCGACCCGACCACCGGGCCCGGCGCACACCATAGATCGAAATATATTGAAATGCAATGCCAACTACTGCATTCCGCCCCGTCAGCCCAGGCGGCGGGCGAACCCGAGACGCAGGGCGGGCCTGAAGCACTGCTCGATGGCCGTCCAGACGGTGCCCAGGATGCGGTCGAGGGTGTCGTCGTCGACGGTCTCGGCGGGCACCGCCCCCACCAGGAACACCGCGTCCTCCTCGCCGATACAGAAGGTCACGCCGACGAGTCGCCGGTTGCGGCGCAACAGGTGTTCCCAAAAGGCCTCGGCGTTGTCCTCGGGGGCCGGCATGACGTACGTCTCGACGTGCAGCATGCGCTGGCGCAGTGTGAACCACAGGGTGCTGACGTCTTTGTCCTCGCCGAGCACCCGCACGAACCAGCGCCACTCGTTGGGGCCGGCGCCGGGGTCGCGCTCGACGGCGGCCACCACCGGATCATCGGCGAGACGCTCGGCCAGCCAGTCGTCGATGACCGCCTCGACGCTGGCCAACTCCTCGACGGTGAGAGGCGGGTCGGCGTCCACCGGTCAGGCGCAGTCGACCAGCGCCCGGCTGGCCCGATCGTCGCCGATGCGACGCAGGCGGGTGGCAGTGGCCGCCCACGTGTACGACCAGGACCGCTCGGCGGCCATGGCGGCCAACTCCGTGGCCATCGAGGGGTCGCCCAGGATCCGGGACACGTGCTCGGCGTAGGTCGCCGGATCCCGGTCGTGGACCAGGTAGCCGGTGCTCCCGTGGTCGACCAGGGTGCGCAGCCCGCCCACACCTGCGGCGACCACCGGAACGCCGCACGCCGCGGCCTCGAGGGCGACCAGGCCGAACGACTCGGACCGGCTCGGCATGACCAACACGTCGGCGGCCCGGTACCAGGTGGACAGGCGATGGTGGGGCTGCGGCGGGACGAACAGCACCCGGTCGGCGAGGCCCAGGTCGTCGACCAGCCTGCGGACCCGTCGTTCCTCAGCCGGGCCGTCGACACCACTCGATCCACCGACCACCACCAGGCGGGCGTCGGGGTGGTCGCCGAGGTGGGCGAGGGTGCGGACGGCGACGTCCACCCCCTTCAACGGCTGGATGCGGCCGACGAACAACAGCACCGGTCCGGATCCCAGACCGGTGGCGTCCCGGGCCCCGCCCTGGTGGCCGGGCGAGAAGAAAGCGTGGTCGACCCCGGGCGGAACGACCTCGATGCGTCCCGGATCAGCGCCGTACAGGCCGGTCAGCTGGTCGACCTCCTCGACGCTGTTGGCCAAGATGACATCGGAGCACTGGATGACCGCGGCCTCGGCCTCAATGCGCCGCCGGGGCTCAAAATCGCCGGTCTCAGCCTTCACCCGGGCCAAGGTGTGGAACACGGTGGTCAGCGGCAGGCCAAGTTCATGCTTCAGGCGGTGACCGGCCATGCCGCTCAGCCAGTAGTTGGCCAGCAGGCCGTCGAACCCGCCGTCGGCCCGGATGTGCCCGGCCACCCGGTCGGCGAACTCGTCGACGACGGCCGGCAGCGCCTCCTTGGGCAGATCGGGGTCGCCGGCGTCAACGTGGACGACCCGAAACCCGGGTTCGACCTCGACGACCTCGGGGGCATGGCGATCAGCCCGACGCACGAACACCGTGGACGACCGGCCGGTCTGGGCGAGGGCCGACACCAGCTCGCGCACGTAGACGTTCATGCCACCGCCGTCGCCGGACCCGGGCTGGATCAACGGCGAGGTGTGCATCGAAAGCACGGCCAGACGGCGCATGGTCAGCCCCCCGACACCGGCGGCAGGATGGCCACCTCGTCGGTGTCGCCCACCGGCTCGCCGCCGGTGGCCTGGTCGCCGTTCAGCCAGATCCGGCACGTGTCGACCAGACCGGTGAACTCGGCGCCGTACCGGTCGCAGGCCGCGGCGACGACATCGGCGACGGTGCCGCCGGGCACCTCGGTCTTCCCCGTCCCGGCCGCCACCCGGACGGAGGCGAAGAGTCGCAGAACGGCCATCCAGCCAGCCTACGAGCGAGTCGGTCGGCATCCGAATCCGGCGCCCCCGGTCGGGCCCGGTACGGTCGGCCCCCATGACCCGTCTCCTGTTGCTCCGCCACGGTCAGTCCGAATGGAACGCCCAGGGTCGATGGCAGGGCTGGGCCGACCCGCCGCTCACCGACGAGGGCCGCGACCAGGCCCGGCGGGCCGGAAGGGCGCTGGGCCCGTTCGACGCCGTCGTGGCCTCGACCTTGCACCGTGCCGCCGACACGGCGGCGATCATCGCCGACGTGCTCGGCATCGGCCCGGTCCTCACCGACCCGGATCTGCGCGAACGCGATGCCGGGCAGTGGCAGGGGCTGACCCGGGACGAGATCGAAGCCGGCTGGCCCGGTGCCCTCCGGGACGGGGTGCGCCCCGACGGCTACGAGGGCGACACCTCGGTCCTCGACCGGGTGCATCGGGCCCTGGCCCGGGTGGCCGGCCGGGCCGGCGACGACGGCACCGTGGCCGTGGTGACCCACGGCGGCGTGATCTACGCGTTGGAAGGGGCGTGCGGCGAGCCACTGGCCCGGATCCCCAACCTCGGAGGCCGTTGGATCGACTGGGCCGACGGCGACCTACGCCTCGGCGCCCGGGTCGACCTCCTGGGCGACGGCACCGTCCCCGACCTGCTCTGAGTCGGCCGGACCATCGCCAAGCCGGTCGAGCAGCTGGTCGGCGGCGTCGAGGTCACCCTTGTCGACGAGGTCCATGGCGCTCTCGATGACGGCCACGTCGGCCTCGAGGGCGTCGAGCTCCGTGTCGTCCAGCGATTCGGTGTCCGCCACCGGTCCGGTCGACGGATCGGAGGGTTCGGGGGTCGGATCGGCCACGGCGCCGAGGGTAGCGTCGGCCCGTGCCCGGCCCGTTGATCCTGCTGCCACCCTCCGAAGGCAAGGCCGACGGCGGTACCGGAGCCCCGTGGACGACCCTCGACCAGTCGTTCCCCGACCTGGCCGAGGCCCGTCACGAGGTGGCCACCGCCCTCGCAGCCGCCATGACCCGGCCGGTCGCCGAGCGGTGCGCCCTCCTCGGGGTCAAACAACCCGAGGCCGCCACCGCAGCCAACCTGGCCGTCCACGACGCGCCGACCCGGCCGGCCATCGAGCGCTACACCGGGGTGCTCTACGACGCCCTCGACTACCCGTCGCTGCCGGCTCGCCTCCGCAAACGGGTGGATGCCCGGGTGGTGATCTTCTCCGGACTGTGGGGGGCGCTGCGACCCGCCGATCCCATCCCCGACTACAAGCTCAAGATGGGTGCCAAGCTGCCGGGGCTCGGACCGCCGGCCCGGTTCTGGAAACCCCGGCTGACCGCAACGCTGGCCGACGCGGCCGCCGGGTGCGTCTGGGATCTGCTCCCCAACGAGCACTCGGCGGCGTGGGATCCGTCGGTGGCCGGACGACGCATCCGGGTGCGGTTCCTCGACGACGTGGAACGGGGCGGTGCCCGCACCCTCGTCACGGTGGCCCACTGGAACAAGCTGCTCAAGGGGGCCCTGGTCCGCTTCGTGCTCGACGAGGGCCTGACCGACCCAGGCGGCCTGGCCGACTTCGACCACCCGCAGGGCTACGTGTACGACCCGTCGCTCACCACCACCGAGGGGGCTGTCACCGACGTGGCCCTGGTGGCCCGCCGCTGATCAGCCGATCGGGCCGAGCACCCGGTCGAGGTAGGCGTTGGCGAACCGGCCGTCGGGGTCCAGCCTCGCCCGCAGTTCCTGGAAGGTGTCCCATCCGGGGTAGCGGCCGGCCAGGGTGGCCGCCGACTGGAAGTGCAGCTTGCCCCAGTGGGGACGGCCGTCGAACTCGTCCATGATCGACTCGACACCCCGGAAGTACCGTTCGTACGGGGTGTCGCGGAAGACGTGGACGGCGATGTAGGACGTGTCGCGGCTCGACGCCGTGGACAAGGCGATGTCGTCGCCGCCCAGCACCCGGAACTCCACGGGGAAGCTGATCGGCCGCTCCAGGGTGTCGATGAGGGCCCGCACCCGGTCGAAGGCCGCCAGACCGTGCTCACGGGGCACGGCGTACTCCATCTCGACGAACCGGACCCGCCGGGGGCTGGCGAACACGTCGTAGCTGGTCGTGATGTAGTCGGCACGGCCGCCCTCAGGGGCCACGAGGCCGTTCAGCCGGGGAATGAGCGACGGTGCCCGGCGGCCCAGATGATTCATGGCGCCGAAGGCCACGTTCTCCATCAACTCCTTGTTCTTGAAGCGGTTCCAGCGCCGCTTCAGGGCATGCCGGCGGTTGCGGGGTGGCCGGGGCGCCTCGTCGGTGCGGGTGTTGCGCTTCAACAGGGCCTTGTCGGTATGGGGCATCCAGAAGAACTCGGTGTGGTCGGTGGCCTCGGCGTGCTCGTCGAACCGGGCCACCACGTCGGCGACGGGCAGGACCTCCTCAACGGCGTGGAGGTTGAACGCCGGCACGCACTGCAGCGTGACCTCGGTGACGACGCCCAATGCCCCCAGGCCCACCCGCGCTGTAGCCAGGGCATCCGGATCGTGGTCCTCGTCGAGGACGACGACCGAACCGTCGCCGACCACCAGCCGCAGGCCGACCACCCCGGCGGCGATGCTGTGGAAGCCCAGCCCGGTGCCGTGGGTGGACGTGGAGATTGCGCCGGCCACCGACTGGTAGGCGATGTCACCCAGGTTGGGCATCGCCAGCCCGGCCGCGGCGAGCAGCGGGTTGAGCGCCGTGAGGCGCATGCCGGCCTCGACGGCGACCCGACCGGTCTCGCGGTCGATGGCCACGATCGAGGCCATGTCGTCCAGGGTGACCAGCACGTCGTCGGTCACCGCGATGTCGGTGAAGGAGTGCCCGGCCCCGACGACCCGTACCCGTCGCCCCTCGGCCGCCGCGGCCCGGACCAGGCCGGCCACCTCGGTCTCGTCTCGAGGTCGCTCGACGCGGACCGGTCGGGCCACCTGGTTACCGGCCCAATTGCGCCAGGTTCCGTCGACGCCGAAGCCGTGTGGTCGCCGGATCCCCATGATGCTCACCAGCCCCGCAGGTCGACCGGCCACGACTCCAGGACCTCGGCGTCGGCCCCCGCGGCGACGTCGTCGACCAGGTGGAGGGTCTCGTGCTTGGCGATCGTCGGGTCGATGTGGGCCGGGCGCAGGCCGACGCGGTCGCCGACCGTCCACGAACCGCCGGCGACCGTGGTGTGTTCGTCGGAGCAGAACAGCACCTCGCCGTCTCCGGTCAGCGTCGGGTCGCCGGAGTCCATGGCCAGGGCCTTGAGCCCCCCGTCGAGGGCGGCGTGGCCCTTGGGGCTGACCGAGACCGCGGTCGTCAACAGGACCAGACCCTCCCGGAAGGGCAGGCCGAGGCGGGCGTAGTCGCCGTCCATCAGCACGTACGAGCCGGCCTGGAGCTCGGTGACCGTGTCGTTGCAGTCCCACGATCCGGTGCCACCGCCCGACACCACCTCACCGCCCACCACGGCGTGGACCTCGGCCAGCACGGCCATCGACCGGGCCACCCCCTCGGCCCGGCGGGCCGCGTCGGCGACGTGCATGTGATGGCCCTCGTAGCCCATGACGCCGCGCACGTGGAGGCCGGCGGCCCGGGCCACATCGGCCAGACGGCCGGCGTCCTCCGGGACACAGCCGCCGCGGGGCATCCCGACGTCCACGTCGATCAGCACCTCGCGCACGCCACCGTCTGCCGCGGCGGCGATGGTGGCGTCGGAGTCGACGGCCACCGTGACCCGCGCCGTCCCGGCGTCGGCCAAGGCGCCCAGCCGTTGGGCGTCGAGCACCTCGTTGGCCAGCAGGAGGTCGGCGCCCAGTCCGGCGGCGGCCATCCCCTCCATCTCCCGCACCGTGGCGCAGCAGAACGCGTGGTGGCCGGCGGCGTCGAGGCGGCCGGCCAGGGCCGTGCACTTGAAGGCCTTGACGTGCGGGCGCAGGGCAGCGCCGGGCCGGGCGGCGGACATCACGGCGACGTTGTGGTCGAGCACCCCGGCGTCGGCCAGCAACGCCGGCGTCGTCAGTTCGCCGGCCCGCATCGGCTCAACCGGTCCGGGAGGCCCGGGCCTCGGCCCACGACACGCCCCGTTCGAGGTCGGCGTCGCGGGGCAGGCCCAGCACCCGCTCGGCGATGATGTTGCGCTGAACGGCGAACGTCCCCCCGCCGAGCGTCAGCGCCGGGGAGAAGATGAAGCCGTAGTGCCATACCGGCGACACGTCGGGGAACTGGCGGCTGAGGAGCCGGTTCTCGGTGGTGCCCTCCCGGGCCGAGGGCCGTAGTGGCCCGGCGGGGCCCGACCCGATCAACAGGCCCGACGTGCCGGCCAGGTCCTTGGCCAGTTCCATCACGTGCTGGCCGTGTTCGTCGGCCATGGCCTTCTGGATGGAGGCCTCGACGCCCGGGGTGCGCCCGGCCAGCTGAGCCGACAGGGTGCGCAGCCGGTTGAGGCGCAGCACCTCGGCCTCGCAGGCCAGGGCGGCCAGTTTCTGGCGTAGGACCCGGTCGGTGCAGCCGCCGGCGTCCCGTACCAGGTCCAGCAGGTCCTCGGCCGACGGGCCGTCGCCCCACAGCGACCCGGCCGACGACAACTGGACCCGCTCGTTGGCCAGGGTGACCCGGGCCAGCCGCCAGCCGTCGCCCTCCTCGCCGACCCGCAGCGAGGCCGGGATGCGCACGTCGTCGAAGAAGACCTGGTTGAAGGAATGGGCGGTGGTGGCGTCGATGATCGGGGTCATCGTCAGCCCGGGCAGGTCGGTGGGGCAGATGAAGTACGAGATGCCCTTGTGCTTGGGCACGTCGGGATCGGTGCGGGCGATGAGGATGCCGAACTGGGCCTTGTGGCCGGCACTGGTCCAGATCTTGGAACCGTTGACCACGTACTCGTCGCCGTCGCGCACCGCCCGGGTCGCGAGGTTGGCCAGATCCGAGCCGGCTTCGGTTTCGGAGAACATCTGGCACCAGAACTCGTTGCCGGTGAAGATCGGGTCGAGGTAGCGCAGCTTCTGCTCGTCGGTGCCGGCCAGCAGGATCGTCGGGGCGGCCCAGCCGATGCCGATGGGGTTGTTGGGCCGCGTCACCTCGGCCCGGCGGAGCTCCTCGTCGATGACCAGCTGGTGCATCGGGTCGGCGTCCATCCCCCACGGCGCCGGCCAGTGGGGCACCACCAGGCCGGCGTCGTGCAGTTGGCGGGGGGTGGGCTCGGGGTGGGCGTCCAACCACTCCCGCACGGCGAGGCGACGCGGATCGTCGTCGGAGGGGAGGTCGAAGTCCACGGGTCCGAGTCTGGCCGAGGTCGGATGCCGGGTCAGAGCCGGGTGATGGTGTCACCGCGGGTGATGGTGCCGGCCTGGACGACCTTGGCGTTGACGCCTCGCAGGTTGTGGGTGCGCCCCGTGTCGGAATTGACGAACCGCATGGCGTCGAGGCCGAATCGTTGGGTGAACTTGGCGCAACCGGTGTGCGGTTCGGCGGTGACCTCGATGACTGCGGAACCGATGGCCAGTCGGGTGCCGGCTGGCAGGGTGTCGCCGCTCAGGTCGAGGTCGACGACGAGTTGGTCGCCGGCCAGGGCCATCCGGTCGGGGTCGTCGCCGGCGACGAGGCGCAGCAGCCGGCTGTTGATGACGTTGAGTTGCATGTCGGGGTGAGGGCCGCCGTCCGGGCCCCGGTTGGACGGCTTTCGGTTCCAGTTGTCGCCGACCACACCGTCGTCTTCGGTCAACTCGCCTGATTCGAGCACCTCGCGGGCGTCGACTGCAGGGCGGCGCACGATCAGCTCAAGGGTGCCGTGGTCGGCCGGTGATAGGAGTACCTCGTCGAGGCCGGCTTCAAGCTGTTCGGCGGTCAGATGTCCGGTCATGTGGTCGCCTCCACGGGGTCGGGACGTCGGTAGCGGTCGATCTGGATGTCGTCCTCGCCGATGTCCGAATAGTTGTCGTTGGCCCGCCCGCCGATGAACTCCTTCCAGGTGTACTCGTGGAACCGGGGCGGACCATCGAGCAGAGCGGGGATGGGTCGGATCACCGTGTCACGGTGCGGGTTGCCGAAGAACGGGACCGACAGCCGATCCGAGGTCGTCATCGGTCGAACCCGATGTGCGGCGGCCCGGTAGCGGTCGTTGGTCCAGACCTGCATGGTGTCGCCGAGGTTGACGACGACGGTGCCCGGCCGGGGCGGTACGTCGATCCAACCGTGTTCGGCCGACTCGGCCTGGAGGCCGCCGACGTCGTCCTGGAGGAGCAGGGTAAGCACACCGGGATCGGTGTGGGCGCCCAGGGCGTTGTCGCCGAGCACGTTGAGCCCGGTCTGCTCGTCGGCCGGCACCGGGTCGCCGACCGTGTAGCGGTTCAGCCGCACCGTGCTCGACCCGGCTGACGCGCGGTGGACGGCGGCCACCTCGAGGGTGAGGCCGAGCGCCCGGTGGACCAGGGCGACGGTGTCGTCGAGCAGCAGGGCGAAGGCGTTGAAGAAGTCGGCCATGGCCGGCCGGAACCCGGCGAGATCCGGCCACCAGTTGGCCCCCGAGGTGTCGCCCCGGGCCGGGGCGATGAAGTCGAAGACCTCCTTGTGGTCGCGGGTGCGCTTGGTGAGCTCCCGGTCGTACCAGCCGAGGGGATGGTCGGAGGTGCGGCGGATGGCCTCCTTGACGCCCCGGTCGGCGTCGAAGAACCGGCGGGCCTCGGCCCATGTGGCGTCGATCACGTCGTCGAGGCCGTGCCCGGTCAGCAGGAAGAACCCGTGGTCGCGGCAGGCCGCGTCGAGAGCGTCGAGTTCGGTGGCCGACGGGTCGGCGATGTCGACGACGGGGACGAGGTCCATGGTCCGACGTTAGGCGCCCCGTGGCGCCCGTCTACCAGTCGCCGCCGCCGCCACCGCCGAACGAACCGCCACCGCCTCCGCTGAACCCGCCGAAGTCGAAGTCGCCGCCCGACGAGCTCGACGGTTCCACGGACGTCGACCTGGTGGAGCGATGCATCGAGGAGAGGCTGTGCATGAGCATGAGGTCGTAGGGGTCGTACACGTACGAACTCGTCGTCGACGCCGCGGCCTGTTCCATCGACGACGACCAGCGGTCGACCTCGCCGACGGCCACCGCCCAGGCGGTGTACTCCCGCAACCGGCCCTGTTCGGCGGCCCGCTCGACGTGTTCGGCCTCCGATTCGACGAAGAACCGCCGGAACGACTCGGCCTGTAGCCAGCGTCCCGTGCCGGCAGGTGTGCGCACCTCCAACTCGCCGGCCCGCAGGAGAACGCCGGTGCCGGCTCCCAGGATCGCTGCGGTGCCCAGGGTGGGCAGAGCGAACGGCTGCTCCCAGGCCACGGCAGCCAGGACGACGATGGTGCCGACCAGCCCGCCCAGCATCCCGAAGGCGCCGAGCCACTGGAAGTTGCCGACCCGTTCCGAGCTGTCGTGTCTCCACAGGCCGCTGTCCTGTTGCCATTCGGCCAACTGCTCGTCGAGCATGTCCCAGGCCCCGGCGAACGAAGAATTGTAGGTGCCCAGCGCGATGCGGGTTCCGGTGGCGAACATGCGCTGCACCACCGGGTCGTCGGACGGAACGTCGCCGGGGGTCAGGACGGAGACACCGCCCTCCTCGGCCAGGTTCAACTCGCCGGCCGCGACCCGCTCCAGCAGCCAGGACACCTTGGCGTCGTTGGTGACCGCCTCTTCGAGCACGATGGCCGCCTGGTGTGCGGCCAGGCCGCGGGGCGGCGAGAACATGATGGTCACCAGGTCGGCCAGTTCGGCGTGGTCGACCCGGCGCACCGGCCCGTCGCCGTCGGGGTCGAACGCCGCCTCGGCGGCGCCGCCATCCCGCACCTGTTCACGCCCGGCGAGCCGCATGATCCGGAAGAACAACAGGGCCACGGCGACCAGCACGGCGAGGATCGACAGCACGGGAAGCAGGAACCGGAAGTCCTGGCCGGTCGGCGGGAGCGGCGGCGGCGACCCGGGCGACGGTACGGCTGGCAGATCCGCTCCCCGCTGCGCAGTCACACGAACGTGTTGCCACCGCTCCAACCCCTCGACATCGACCACCAGGTGACCCGGTGCGACCTCGGTCAGCCGGCAGGTTCCCCCCTCGGAGACACACCCCGGAGACATCAGTTCGAAGGGGGCGACGAGGTGGGCCTCGACCTCGTGGATGGGCCGCTCCCAGCCGTCGCCGATCGCCGTCCAGACGATCTCATCGCCGTCCGGAACCGCTAGGTCGAACACGAGGTCGTAGCGGTGACGACCGTCGATCGTGGTCCACTTCTCCCCGATCTTGAGGCGCAGGTCATCGCGGTACCCGTCGATGGCCTCGTAGGAATCGGGCGCCGACGGCGACGACACCGACACGACGTCGCTGCGCCGCAGGCCCGGGACATCCCGGTAGATGCCATGGCGTTCCTCGAGGCCGAAGTCGTAGTCGATGGCCTCGGTGATCCTGGCCGTGCCGGCACCGTTGAGTGCGGCGACCGTCCAGTAGTGGTCGATGTGCGGGCCGCGGACACTGGCGATTGCCACCGACGCCAACCCCAGGATGATGCCGGCGACCAGCGTGATGATCGCCAGGGTCCGCCAGTTCTTCCGGCGGGACCCGGCGACCGAGGTTTCGGTGGCCACGGTCAGAACTGGACGTCGACCGGGCCGCGGCTGTCGTCGGCGGCCTCGAAGTACTCACGTTCGGAGAAGTTGAACATCGAGGCGATGATGTTGGACGGCACCACCTGGATCTTGTTGTTGTACCGCAGCACGGTGTCGTTGTAGTGCTGGCGGGAGTAGGCGATGAGCCCCTCGGTCTCGGTGAGGTCGGCCTGGAGCTGGGCGAAGTTCTCGTTGGCCTTCAGGTCGGGGTAGGCCTCGGCGAGGGCGAACATCTGGCGGAGCGCCCCGGTGAGCAGGTTGTCGGTCTGGGCCGCTTCGGCCGGACCCTGGGCGGCGGCCGCCGCGTTGCGGGCCTGGATGACCGCGTCGAGGGTCTCGCGCTCGTGGGCGGCGTATCCCTTGACCGTCTCGACCAGGTTGGGGATCAGGTCGTTGCGCCTCGTGAGTTGCACGTCGATGTGGGCCCACGAGTTGTCGACCCCGTTGCGCAACCTGACCAGGCCGTTGTACTGCACCACCAGGAAGGCGGTCAGCACGGCGGCGACGATGGCGATGATCAACCCGACCATGCTTTGACTCCCGTCCGTTGGTACCAGCCTGTTGAACCGTAGCAGGGGGGTCCGACCGCATTCCCGTGGACGGCACACCGAGC
Organism: uncultured Microthrixaceae bacterium; assembly: GCA_964586175.1. Classification (GTDB taxonomy): domain Bacteria; phylum Actinomycetota; class Acidimicrobiia; order Acidimicrobiales; family MedAcidi-G1; genus CAZPGL01. The sequence goes on from CAZPGL010000007.1 coordinate 49,564, forward strand.
CCTAGTCTCCGGCGATGCCCGTTCCCGGCCGCCAGCGTTCAGAACGCCACGTCGTCGCCTTCCTGGCCACCACGGCCGCCCTCATGGCGTTCGGCATCGACGCCTCCCTGCCGGCCTTCGACGAGATCCGGCCAGCCCTCGACCTGCCGGAGGATTCGAACCGGGTAACCCGCATCGTCACCTTCTACTTCCTCGGCATTGCAGCCGGTCAGCTCGTGTACGGGCCACTGGCCGACCGGTTCGGCCGTATCCCGGTCCTGCAGGTCGGGTTGGGCCTGTACATGGTGGGTGCCATCGGTTCGGCGCTGACCCCGAACTTCGAATTCCTGCTGGCCGCCCGCCTCCTGTGGGGGTTCGGTGCCGCGGCACCCAGCCTGCTGCGCACCACCATCGCCCGCGACCTCTACCGCGGCGACCAGATGGCCCGCGTCATCTCGATCGTCATGGCCTTCTTCCTCCTCGGCCCGGTCCTTGCCCCGTTGATCTCCGAGGGGATCCTGGCCGTCGGATCATGGCGCGCCGTGTTCTGGGTGGCCACGGTGCTGGCCGGTGCCCTCATGGTGTGGACGGCCCGCTTCGGCGAGACCCTCGACCCCGAGAACCGCCGCCCGTTGCGGGCCGGGCCGACGCTGGACGCCATTCGCCTCGTGTTGCGCACCCGGGTGACCGTCGCCCACACGCTGGCCATGACGTTCGCCCTCTCGGCGTTCTTCGTTCACCTGTCGAGCGCCCAACCGATCTTCGACGTGATCTACGGGCGGGCGGCATGGTTCGCCCCCCTGTTCGGCGCCGAGGCGGCGCTGATGGCCGTGGGGTTCTTCACCGTTCCCCGGTTCATCCTGCGCCACGGGGCCCAACGGGTGGCCGTCGCGGTGATGGTGGCGACGATCGCCGTCAGCGTCGTGCTGCTCGCCTGGACCGTCGCCGCCGACGGCCGGCCCGGCTTCTGGACGTGGTTCGTCCTCATCGCGCTGGCCAACACCTCGTTGACCCTGCTCACCCCGACCGGCATGTCGCTGGCCCTGGAACCGATGGGTGCCCTGGCCGGCACGGCGTCGGGCGTGGTCGGGCTGGTGAGCATGGCCGGCTCGTCACTGCTGGCCACATGGGTGAACAGCCTGATCGTCGACACCGTCACCCCGCTGGTGTGGGCCTACCTCGGGTTCGGTGGGCTGGCCCTGGTGTGCGTGCTGGCCGCCGGACCCCAAGCGGTGAGTGACACGTGAACCAGTCGGCCACGGACCGCGTTCCACTGCGGATCTATGCACTGCTGACCGCCTACTTCCTGTCGGCGCTGGCCGCCGTCGGACAGATCACCATCCTCGGCAAGCAGGTCTACGACATGACCGGCCGCGAACTCGACCTGGGTTTCATCGGCCTGGCCGAATTCACCCCGGCCCTGCTGGCCGCCCCGGTCGCCGGGGCCCTGGCCGACCGGATGGACCGCCGCCGGCTGTTCGCTGCCGCGCTGGCCGCCGAAGCAGTGGTGTCGTTGGGCCTGTTCGGATACGCCCGCAGCGACCCCACCTCGGTGCTGCCCATCTTCGGGCTGGTGCTGGTCTTCGGGGCCCTCAAGACGTTCACCGGCGCCGCAGGTCGACCCCTCCCGGTCGACATGGCACCGCCGGCCCTGTTCCCCCGGGTTGTGGCCATGGAGAACGTGGCCTTCCAGGCCGGGCTGATCGTCGGCCCGGTGCTGTTCGGGTTCCTGTTCGTCGTCGACGAAGCCGCCCCGTATCTGGCAGCGGCCGTCGCGTTGGCGTTGGGTTCGCTGGTGGTGGTCCTGATCCCCACCACCCCGGTGCGGCGTCTGCACACCACCGGCATCCGGCAGTCGCTGGCCGACGCCGCGGACGGGCTGCGCTTCGTGCGACGGCGCCCGGTGCTGGCCGGGGCCATCACCCTCGACCTGTTCGCCATGCTGTTCGGCGGGGCGGTGGCCCTGCTGCCGGCCATCGCCGAGGACCGGCTGGGGGTCGGCGCCGTGGGCCTCGGTTGGCTGCGGGCCGCGGTGGGCATCGGCGCCGGCTGCGCCGCGGTGACGATGGTCGTGCGGCCACTGAGCCGCCGGATCGGACCGATCCTGCTGACGGCAGTCGGGGTGTTCGGCCTGGGCACCATCGTGCTCGGGCTGAGCCGCAACTACGTCCTGGCCTTCGTGGCCATCATGGTGCTGTCGGGGGCCGACGCCATCTCCATGTTCATCCGCACGACCCTCACGCCGTTGGCCACCCCCGAACACATGCGAGGCCGGGTGCTGGCCCTCGAGAACGTGTTCGTCGGGGCGTCCAACGAACTGGGGGCCTTCGAGTCCGGGGTGACGGCGGCGTTGCTCGGGCTGACCGGCGCCGTGGTGTTCGGCGGGGTCGGCGCCCTGGTGGTGGTGGCCGTGTGGGCGGTGAAGTTCCCGGCGCTGCGTGACGTCGACCGCTTCGACGAGGTCCGGACCGGGGACTAGGCGGTTCCCAAGCCGGCGGCGGCGCGCTCGGTGGGATGGACGGGGTGGCCGAAGGGCCGCACCAGGTGCCGACACGCCACCTCGCCGTACCCGCGGTAGCGGCCGGCGCCGACCTCGGCCCGGCCATCGGAACCCAACTCGTCGGCGAGGGCCGACAGGGCGTACCACGGCACCCCGGGCTGTTCATGGTGGGTGTCGTGCAACGTGTTTTCGAGGAACAACAGCCGGAAGAACGGGTCAGCCCGCACCACCGCCGAACGGGTGTCGCCGGTGTCGTTCCAGCGGTGCTCGGCGAACGACCGCACCAGGCTGAGACCGTTGCCGGTGTACACCGCCGCCAGATAGAGCCACAGCGGGAACCCGACCACCCCGACCACCAGCCACAACAACACCGCGGTGGCCGCCAGGTGGCCGGCCCACCAGCGGAACAGCCGGCCGTCGCCGTGGCGGATCTCCGACAGGTCGCGGCGGGCCATCGCCCCGTTCTCGACCAGCGGTCCGAGCACCATCCGACCCAGCAGCGTGTGGTGGGCCAGCAGGAACATCCGCCCTACCGGGGTGACCCGGCGCCACGTGACTGCGGTGACATGGAAGCTCTCGGGGTCGACCACCGGGTCGGTCAGGTCGGTGCAGGCGTGGTGGCGTAGATGGGACCGCCGGTACACCCGGAACGACAGCCGCAGGCTGACCGGCACCGACCCGAGTACCTCGTTGGCGGTCGGGCTGCGAAACGGGTGCCCGTGCAGCGCCTCGTGTTGCAGCGAGCCGTGCCAGGCGATGAGCACCGTCAACGCCGCCAGAGCCGCCGGCCATGGCAGTGACCGGTGGGCCAGAACCACGGCCAGCCAACCGCCATACACGGCGACAGCCACGGCCACCGTCGGCCACTCGACCAGCGGCCGCCGGACGGTCGACGCCCCGGTCACGGGCGGATCGGACTCTGGGCGGTGAGGCCCCCGTCGACGGTGAACACCGAACCCGACACGAACGACGCATCGTCGGACACCAGCCAGAGCGCCATGGCCGCGATGTCCTCCGGGATCCCGAGCCGGCCCACCGGATGGGCGGCCGCCGCGGCAGCTTCGACAGCTGCCGGGTCGGGTGCGGCGTCGAACAGTTCCTGGGCCATCTCGGTGGCGATCCACCCCGGAGCGATGGTGTTGCATCGGATGCCGTCGACACCGTGGTCGACAGCGATGGATCGGCTCAGGGCGTGCACCGCCCCCTTGGATGCGTTGTAGACGGCCATGCCGACGTCGGGTTGCAGGGCTCCCACCGACCCGATGTTGACGATGACGCCGCCGCCGTGGTTGCGCATGTGACGCACCGCGGCCCGACAGCAGTTGAACACCCCGCGGGTGTTGACACCCAGCATCCGGTCGAAGTCGTCGTCGGTGGTGTCGGCGACCGTGCCGGCGGCCAGCACACCGGCGTTGTTCACGACAGCGTCGAGCATCCCGTGAGTGTCGACGGCGGCGGCGATCAGGGCGTCGGCGTCGGCCGGGTCGGCCACATCGGTGGCCACGAACGTGGCGTCGTCCAGACCGGGGTCGCGGCGGCTGCCGAGGGTGAGCAGAGCGCCTTCGGCGACGAACCGTCGTGCGATGGCTGCACCGATGCCGCTGCTCGCCCCGGTGATCACGATCGACTTGCCTTCGAGCACACCCACGGTGACCGCCTTTCGGGTCATGGGCCGGGTGACGGCGTGCATCGTCGCATCCGAGCCTGTTCGACCGCAACCACGCCGACGGCCACCCGGCGGCCTGGGTGGCGTCGGGTGTGACCGGCACCGTCCACGAACTCGGCGACGTCGACGTCGACGTCGAGATCTACCTGCGGGTCGACCCCTGGGAGCACCGCCCGCGTTTCCCGGGGTCGGACACGACCCCTACCATCCGTCGCATGTTCGATCTCACCGGCCGGACCGCGTTGATCACCGGCGCCGGCCAGAACGTCGGAGCCGGAATCGCCCGGGCCTTCGCCGCCGCCGGGTCCACCGTGCTCGTCAACGACCTCCGGGCCGAGCGGGCCGACGAGGTGGCGGCGGCCATCGTCGCCGACGGCGGTACCGCGGTGGCCGTGCCCTTCGACGTCACCGACGCCGACGCCGTGGTCGCCGCGGTGGCCGGACACGGACCGGTCGACGTGCTGGTCAACAACGCCGGCAACGGTGGCGCCGAGACGATGCTGCCCAAGCGGTTCACCGACTCGGTGCCCGACGACTGGTCGGGCCCCATCGACGTCAACCTGCACGGCGTGCTCCACTGCTGCCATGCCGTGCTGCCCGGCATGGTCGCCGCCGGCCACGGCCGCATCATCACCATCTCGTCGGGGGCCGGAACCCACGGGGTCGGCATCGGCTTCGCCCCGTACTCGGTGGGAAAGGGCGGGTCACTCAGCCTGATGCGCAGCCTGGCCCTCGAACACGGCCGCGACGGCATCACCGCCAACTCGGTGGCGTTGGGGCTCATGGATTCGGTACGGGCCGAAACGGCCGCCGCGCTGGTGAAAACCATCCCCACCGGTCGTCTCGGATCCCCCGACGACGTGGCCGCCGCCTGCTGCTACCTGGCGTCCGACGAAGCGTCGTGGATCACCGGCCAGACCATCGGCCTCAACGGCGGCACGTTCACGTCGTGACCGCCTACGACTGACCATGGCCGGCCCCGACCCACATCTCACCAGCCAGACGGTCGAAATGCTCCAGGCGTTGATCCGCAACGCCTGCGTCAACGACGGCACCACCGCTTCGGGTCAGGAGACACGCAACGCCGACCTGCTCGAAACATTCCTCGAAGGCACCGGGCTCGACATCGAACGGTTCGACGCCGCCCCGGGTCGCACCTCGCTGGTGGCCCGCATCGAAGGGTCGATACCCGACGCTCCGTCGCTGTGCCTGATGGGCCACACCGACGTCGTGCCGGTCAACCCCGACGGCTGGTCCCGCGACCCGTTCGCCGCCGAACTCGTTGACGGCGAAGTGTGGGGCCGCGGCGCCGTCGACATGCTCAACCTGGTGGCCTCCCAGGCCGTCGCCTTCCGAACCCTCGCCGACCAGGGTTTCCGCCCCACCGGCGACCTGATCTTCTTCGCGGTCGCCGACGAGGAATCAGGCAGCGCCCACGGGGCCCGTTGGATGGCCGACCATCATCGCGACATCATCGCCGCCGACTATGTCCTCACCGAAAACGGCGGCATCCACTCCGGTGATGAGTCGGCACCGGCGATCAGCGTCAACGTGGCCGAAAAAGGTGTGGCCTGGCGGCGATTGACCGTCCGCGGCACCCCGGGTCACGGCTCCATGCCGTACCGGACCGACAACGCCCTGGTGAAGGCGGCAGCCGTCGTGCAACGCATCGCCGACTACCGGCCGCCGCCACGGTTCCATGAACTGTGGCGCGGACAGGTCGACGCCATGAACCTGCCCGACGACGTCCGCGACCAACTGCTCAACGAGGACCGGGTCGACGAGTTCCTCGCCGCGGTGCCGTCGGCAGGCACCGCCCGGCATCTGCACGCCTGCACCCACACGACGTTCTCCCCCAACGTCGGCGACGGCCGCGGCAAGACCAACGTGATTCCCGACACGGTGTCGTTGGACATCGACATCCGCACCATGCCTGGCGACACCGCCGACGAAGTGGCGGCACATCTACGCGCAGCCCTCGGCGACGACCTCGCCGATCACGTCGAGGTCGACGCCCTCATGAACGATCCGGCGTCGTCATCACGCACCGACACGCCACTGTGGGACGCCCTGGAGCGGGCAGTCACCCGACCGTTCCCGACGGCCCGCATCAACCCGCAGTTCACCGTGGGCTTCACCGATGCCCGCGTGTACCGGGAGATGGGGTCGGTGGCGTACGGGGCCGGCCTGCTGAGCCCGACCATCGGCGGCGGCGAATTCGCCCGGCGGTTCCACGGACACGACGAACGCATCGACGTCGAGTCGCTGCGTCTCACCACCGACCTGTATCTCGACGTCTGTCGGGACCTGCTGGCATGACCCACGACCTCGTGTTCGCCGGAGGTCGCCTGGTCGACCCGGCGAACGACATCGACGGGGTGTGCGACCTCGGGATCAACGGTGACCGGGTAGCCGAGGATGCCGGCCGCCGACACCAGATTCACGATGGTGCCGTGGCCCTGGGCCTTGAACACCGGCACGGCCCGGCGCACGCAGAAGAACTGGGCGTCGATGCACGCGGCCATGGTGTGACGCCACTCCTCGTCGGTGACGTCCTCGACCGGCTTCGTCGGCCCGGCCACCCCGGCGTTGTTGACGAGGATGTTGAGGCCGCCGGTCAACAGGTCGTCGAACACGGCGTCGACGGCCGCCGGGTCGCTGACGTCGCACACGTGGGTGGCCACATCGTCGGGCAGGCCGCCCAGGCTGGCGGCGTCGATGTCGCAGGTGACGACCTCGGCCCCGGCGGCGTGCAGGGCCAGCACCGTGGCCCGGCCCATGCCGGCCCCGCCGGCAGTGACGAAGGCTCGCAGGCCGGTGAGGGACGTATCCAACGAGGCTCCTACATCAAGGAGAGATAGGTGTCGATCTCGGCCGCGCTGATCCGGTCGTTGATGGCCCGGAACTCGGTCCGCTTCACCTCGGCGAAGTAGTCCACGTAGTCGCCGTCGCGACCCGAGCCGAAGGCGGCCCGCAGCACGTCGTCGGCCACCAGGGCGTCCATGGCGTGCAGAAGGGTGGGCGGCAGGGCGGAGATACCCCGACGCTGGATCTCGTCCAGCGGCAGGGCGAACAGGTTGTCGGTGTTCGGGTCACCAGGGTCGACGCCCCGGTCGATCCCGTCGAGGCCGCCGGCCAGCAGGGCGGTGAAGGCCAGGTACGGGTTGGCCGACCCGTCCGGAACCCGGACCTCGAGCCGTCCACCTTCGGGGATGCGGATCATCTGGGTCCGGTTGTTGCCGCCGTAGGCGACGTACGAGGGCGCCCACGTGGCCCCCGAGTCGGGTGGACCGACGCCGATGCGCTTGAACGAGTTGACGGTCGGGCAGACGATGCCGGTCAGGCCCTGGGCGTGGTCGAGGACGCCGCCCGTGAACGAGTAGGCCATGGCGCTGAGCCCGAGGCCCCGGGGGTCGTCGTCGTCGTGGAACAGCGGTTCGTCGGTGTCGGCGGTCCACAGGCTGAGGTGGGTGTGCAGGCCGTTGCCGGTCTTGTCGCTGAATGGTTTGGGCATGAACGTGGCGTACAGACCCTGCTGGCGGGCCAGGGTGTGCATCATGAGCCGCAGCACGATCAGCCGGTCGGAGGTGGTGAGGGCGTCCGAGTACTGGAAGTTCTGTTCGAACTGCCCGTTGGCGTCCTCGTGGTCGTTGGCGTAGTTGCCCCATCCCATGGCGTCCATGTGTCGGGACACCGTGGTCAGGTGGTCGAGCATGGTGGTGAGGCCCCGGGCGTCGTAACAGGGCAGGGCCGAGGTGTCGCGCTCGTCGGCCGGGCGCAGCGTGCCGTCGTCGTCGCGGGCCAGCAGCGAGTACTCGGCTTCGACGCCGGCCTTGAGCACCAGGTTCCGTTCGGCGGCCCGGGCCAGGGCCTGCTGCAGGATGACCCGGGGGGCGTAGGGCCACAGTTCACCGTCGACGGTGGCGTCGCACTGCATGGCGGCCACGTTGGGCTGCCACGGCAACTGCACGTACGAGCCGGGATCGGGGATGGCCAGGATGTCCGGGTCGGCCGGGGTCTGGCTCATGGGCCCGGCGGCGAACCCGGCGAACCCGGCCCCCACCTCGAGCAATTCGTCAAGGTTGGTGACCGGCACCAACTTGGCACACGGTTTGCCGTGCATCTCGACGAACATGGCGTAGATGAACTCCACGCCGTCATCGTCGATGCGGGCTCTGAGTTCTTCCGGAGTCGTCATCTGGTTTCCCTTCCCGGGGTCGTGGTGACCCCACCGCATTCGATGAACTCTTTCACGCTGCGCCCACGCCACACGACCGCACCGGCGGCGGGGAGATCCAACATGCCGGTGTCGGACACGACGGTGGTCCACGACCGGTACACGACCTCGGCGTCGACACCCGGGTTGAAGGGTTGCGACGTGTCCGCCGTGTTGACTGCCACACCAACGGCACCGCGCCGGTAGGCGACGACCGGCCCGTCGCCACCGTCGACCCATTCGACCGGTCCGACTGCCGCATCGACCAAGGTGCGTCGCGTGTGGAGCAGCCGCCGGTAGCGGCCGTGCCATGACCCGGGGTCGACGATCTGGCGTTCAACGGTCTCATCGTCGCTGCGGGTTGATGACCGCAACCACGCCGTACCGGTGGTGAAACCCTGCCCGGGGCCCGGTTCCCACGGCATCGGTGTCCGGCAGCCGTCACGGCCCGCGGCGGCGTCACCGGCCGAACCGACGGGATCCAACGTGTCAGCCACATCGACCCGCCCGTCTTCCAGACCCAGTTCCCCGCCCTGGTAGAGGACGGGGACCCCGGGTAGGAACGCCATCAGCACGTCGAGGGCCAAGGCGCGGGCCCGACCCAGGTCGCCGCTGCCGAAACGACTCGGGGCGCGGGCGACGTCGTGGCTCCCCGACGCCCACACCAGCCGGTCCCCGAGGCGCCGGGATGGTTCGTCGATCGCTCGCCGCAACCGGTCAGCACTCCAACGGACATGCATCGGCGCGAACCAGAACCCGTTGTGGAGCCCGTCTCCGGGCAGCAGACGTTCAAGGTCGGCGGGGTCGAGGGTGTAGGTCTCACCCATCAACCAGGCGCCGTGTTCGTCGGCCAACTCGCGCCATCGGCGGAACACTTCCTGGTTCTCGGGTTGGAGGACATCGTGGACGTGGTCGAACGCCGACCATTGTTCGAGGATCGGCATCGACGGATCCCACGGTGCGACCTGCGGGTTCGACCGCAGTTCTGCGTCCTTGACGAGGGTGCCGGCCATGTCGATCCGGAAACCGTCGACGCCCCGGTCCAACCAGAATCGGAGGATGTCGTCGAACGCGTCGCGGACCGCCGGGTTGCGCCAGTTGAGGTCCGGCTGTTCCGGCAGGAACAGGTGCAGGTGGTATTGGCCGCAACGTTCGTCGAGCGTCCACGCCGAACCACCGAAGTATCCGATCCAGTTGTTGGGCGGACCACCGTCAGGCGCTGGGTCCGCCCAGATGTAGTGGTCGCGGTATGGGCCGGTCGAATCGTCGCAGGCCGCCTGGAACCACGGGTGTTCGCTGCTGGTGTGGTTGGGGACGAGGTCGACGATCACCCGGATCGACCGCTGGTGGGCGGCGTCGAGGAGATCGTCGACATCGGCCAACGTCCCGAACCTCGGATCGACCTGGCAGTGGTCGGAGACGTCGTACCCCCAGTCGATCATCGGCGACGGGTAGAAGGGGGTGATCCACACGAAGTCGACCCCCAGGTCGGCGAGGTAGTCGAGCTTGCCGATGATGCCGGCCAGGTCACCGATCCCGTCGCCGTCGGAATCGGCGAACGACCGGATGTAGATCTCGTAACCGACGGCGTCGACCCACCATCGTTCTCCTCGACCGGGGTCGCCGGCCTGCCGCGCCACGGATGTTCCGTTCAGAACTGGGACGAGAGGGCTTCGAGGGCGCCGGCGATGCGGGCGCTGAGATCTGCGGTCATGGTGGCGGCATCTTTCTCACGTCCTGCGGGATTCGTGGACGATGCCACACTTCGGCGCGCCTGCCCAGCGCCGGCCGTGCACTTCGGGCGTCGGATCAACAACGGGTACCGTGCCGGCGTGGACCCCGCCGAGCATCTGGTCGTGACCGCCACGGCACGCGACGGTGCCGGGATCGCCCGGTCGGCCGACGGGCGCGTCATGTTCGTCGAGGACGCCCTCCCCGGCGAGACGGTGACCGCCGAAGTGCTCCGGGTCGAGAAGCGCTGGTCCCGGGCCCGAGCCGTCAAGGTGCTGACACCGTCCCCGCAGCGGGTGCCGGTGTCGTGTCGGCATCGAGTGGACGGCTGTGGCGGCTGTGACCTGCTGCACGTGGCCGGCGACCATCAACTCGACCTGAAGGCCGGCATCGTGACCGACCAGTTGGAGCGGGCCGGGGTCGAGTTCCCGCAACCCGACCTGGTGTCGCTCACCGACGATCAGGGGCGTACCACCGTGCGGGCCGCAGTGGTCACCGGCCGGGCCGGCTACCGGGCCCGCAGCTCCCACGACGTCATCGTGCCCGCCTCGTGTCCAGCCGTGGACCCCTTGGTCGAGGAGCTCCTGGTGGACGGGCGCTTCGGCGACGCCGCCGAGGTGACGATCCGGGCCGGCAGCCGCACCGGTGACCGTCTCGTGCTGGTGGACGGCGACCCCGACGACGTGGACGTCCCCGACGACGTGCTGGTGGTCGGGGCCGACGAGTTGGCGGCCGGACGCCGGGCGTGGATCCACGAGGAGGCGGCCGGCCGGTCGTGGCGTATCTCGGCCCGGTCGTTCTTCCAGAACCGGCCGACCGGGGTCGACGCTCTGGTCGCCCTGGTCGCCGAGGCGATCGACGCCTTGGACCGGTCGGGTGGGGCTGGTCCGCTGGTCGATGCCTACGCCGGGGTCGGGATCTTCGCCGGCACCGTCGGCGCCCGGCGGCCGACGGTGGCCGTCGAACGCAGCGCCGATTCGCTGGCCGACGCCCGGGTCAACCTGGCCGGAGGCGACGTCCGGATCGTGGCCGCCGACGTGGCGGCGTGGCCGGCCACCCCGGCGGCCGTGGTGGTCGCCGACCCGGCCAGGGCCGGCCTGGGGCGGGCCGGGGTCGACGCCCTGCTGGCCGCCGATCCCGGGCTGTTCGTGCTGGTCGGGTGCGACCCCGGCGCGTTCGCCCGCGACGCCGGCCTGCTCGCCGCGGCCGGGTGGCGACTCGAACGGCTGGCCGTGGTCGACCTGTTCCCCGACACCAGCCACGTCGAGACGGTGGGGGTGTTCACCGCCCGCTGAGCCGGATCGACGGGGGTTCAGTCGACCTGGCGGAGCCGGTAGCCGACGCCGCGGACCGTCTCAAGGCTGGTGGTGTCGGGCCCCTGCTTGCGGTGCAACGTGCGGACCGCGGCGGGAAACCGGCGAACGCGCCCCGGCGACTCCACGGCTCCGACTCCACCCCTCGGAGCCCGAGTCGCCGGGACGGCCGCGGCTCGGAAAGGATGGCGCCCATGACACGACATGCGAACCATCCGTCCGGACTCTCGGTGGGCTGCCAGCTCCAGCCCCAGGCCACCTCGGTCGAGGCGCTGCGGGACGCCTGGCGGCGGGCCGACGCCATGGGCGCCGACTCCATCTGGATCTGGGACCACTTCTACCCGCTGTTCGGCGACCCCGACGCCACCCACTTCGAAGGGTGGACGCTGCTGTCGGCCATGGCCGCCGACACCGAACACGCACGGCTCGGCACGATGGTGACCGGCAACTCGTACCGCAACCCCGAGTTGCTGGCCGACATGGCCCGCACCCTCGACCACCTGTCGGGGGGCCGCATGTACCTGGGGGTGGGGGCCGGCTGGTTCGAGCGCGACTACGACGAGTACGGCTACGAGTTCGGCACCGTCGGCAGCCGGCTACGTCAGCTCGAGGCCGACCTGCCCCGGATGCGGTCCCGGCTGGCCGCCCTGAACCCGCCGGCCGTCGGGCCGTTGCCGCTGCTCATCGGCGGGTCCGGCCGCAAGGTCACCCTGCGGCTGGTCGCCGAGTACGCCGACGCCTGGAACTGCTTCGGTCCGCCGGAGAACGTGGCGGAACTGTCGGCCATCCTCGACGAGTGGTGCGGGAAGGTGGGCCGCGACCCGGCGGAGATCGAGCGCACGGTGTGCATCGCCCAGAACGACGTCGACGACGTGGGCCGCTACCTGGACGTGAGGGTCGACCACCTCGTGGTCATGACCGGCGACCCGTTCGACCTGGATCCCCTGCAGCGCCTGATCGCCCAGCGCGACGCCCTGGGCTGACCGGGCCCCCGGCCCTACTCGGTGTGGGTCCAGTCGGGGGGGCGCTTCTCGACGAACGCCCGGGGCCATTCGGCCCCGTCGCCCTTGGCCGCCGCCCGGGCCATGACGTCGACGGCCAGCTCATAGGCGTCGTCGTAGGTGAGGTCCATCTGGGCGTACAGGGTGGCCTTGCCGAGGCCCTTGGCGTAGCGGCTGCCCCGGGTGGCGTAGGCCACGAAGTCCCGGGTGGCGGCCTCGAGCTCGTCGGCCGGGACGACCCGGTTGACGAGGCCCCAGGCCAGGGCGGTGGCGGCGTCGATCTCGCCGCCGGTGAAGGCCAGCTCGGTGGCCCGTTTGCGGCCGATCTGGCGGGCCACGGCCACCATGGGGGTGTGGCAGAACAGCCCGCCCTTGCCGCCCGGGGTGGCGAACCCGGCCGTGTCGGCGGCCACCACCAGGTCGCAGCTGGCGACGAGTTGGGCGCCGGCCGCGGTGGCCAGGCCCTGCACCCGGGCCACGACGACCTGGGGGACCTCGGCCAGGGCGGTCATGGCCGAGGTGCAGGTGGCGAACAGGGCACGTAGTTCGTCCTCGGTGGCCGACGCCATCTCGGACAGGTCGTGGCCGGCCGAGAACACCGGACCCGAGGCGGCCAGGATGATGCCGGCCACGTCGTCCTGCTCGCCGGTGGCCCGGAGGGCGTGGTCGAGTTCGGCCAGGACCTCACTGGACAGGCAGTTGCGGCGATCGGGCCGGTCGAGGGTGATGGTGACGACCTCGCCGTCACGCTCGCAGCGCAGGTGCTGGTGGTCCATGGCCGGTCCTCCTCACGTTCCTCGTCGCCACCGACAGTCTCCCACAGCCGTTTGCCCGACCGGCTACCGGTTCCCCCGCGTTAGCGTGCCCTCGGGTCGCTAG
>CAZPGL010000008.1:0-33217 GCA_964586175.1 uncultured Microthrixaceae bacterium
GGTGACGTGGTCGAGCATGGCGGCCCGCTCGGCGATGCGGACCGGGTGTTCCTTGCGGGTCGGGAGGCTGGTGATGGCCGAACCGATGTGGATGTAGTCGGTCTGGGCGGCGACCCAACCCATCATGGGGGCCGGGGCCGACATGTGGCTGTACTCGGTGAGACCGTGGTGCTCGCCGAACCAGATGTACTTCCAGTTGTGCTTGTCGGCGAGGATGGCGAACTCCGCCTCCCGCATGAGCTCCCAGTGTTCGCTGGCCGAGTCGTGGGCCGCCGGGCCGGGGATGTAGCCGTTGCTGAAGATGCCGAATTCCACGAGGACTCCTGGATGCTGGGGGCGTGGTTCTAATGGATTGCATTAGTATGGCGGAGGGTCGGGCCGCTGTCAACCTGGACCGGTACGGTGCGGCCGTGCATCAGCCCCGGCACTGGACCGAACACACCGGCGGCGAGCCGTTCGACCTGCCGGCGCCGGCAACCGTCGTCGACGCATGGACGGCCGCCCTCGGCGTCGAGCCCGACCGGCCGCTGCTCCACGACGCCGACGGCTGGACCAACCGCGGCACATTCCTCGCCCGGACCGTCGAGATCGCCGCCCGGCTCGCCGCGGCCGGCCTGACCACCGGCGACCGGGTCGTCGTGTCAGGCCCCTCGTCGGTGCGCCTGGCCGTGGCCCACGTGGCGTGCCTCCGCCTGGGGCTCGTCGTGGTGCCGACCAACGGCGCCTACCACCGCGACGAGCTGGCCCACGTGCTTGCCGACTGCACCCCGCGGGCCGCCCTCGTCGACCACGACGGCTGGGCGGAGCTGCTGGCCGACCTCGATCCCGACCTCCTCGTCGCCACCACCGCCGTCGACCGGCCGGCGTTCCCCGACGGCCCCGCCCCCGAACTGGACGAGGTGTCGGCCGACAGCCCCGCCCTGATCGGCTACACGTCGGGCACCACCGGCCGCCCGAAGGGGGCCGTGCTCACCCAGGCCAACCTGCTGGCCGGCGCTTGTTCGGTGTGCATCGCCTGGCGGTGGACCGATGCCGACCGGCTGCTGCTGTGCCTACCGCTGTTCCACATGCACGGCCTCGGGGTCGGACTGCACGGCACCCTGCTGGCCGGGGCGTCAGCGGTGCTCCAACCGGGCTTCGACCCGGACGCCGTGCTCGGCGGCATCGGCGACCACGGCTGCTCCATGTTCTTCGGGGTGCCGACCATGTACCACCGGCTGGTCGACCACCCGGGCGTGACGACCCTGGCCACCCTGCGGCTGTGCGTGGCGGGCTCGGCACCGCTGGCGGCGGCCCTCCACGGACGGTTGGCCGCCGCGGCGGGCGTCACCGTGCTGGAGCGCTACGGCATGACCGAGACGGTGATGCTGGTGTCCAACCCGTACGACGGCGAGCGGAGGCCCGGTGCCGTCGGGTTCCCGCTGCCCGGCGTCGACCTGCGGCTGGGCGACCGCGGCGAGATCCAGGTGCGGGGCCCCAACGTGTTCGCCGGCTACTGGGGACGACCGGCCGCCGACGCCTTCGTCGACGACCCTGACGGGGGACCGCCGTGGTTCCGCACCGGCGACCTGGGCCATGTCGACGACGACGGCTACCTGGCCATCGTCGGTCGGGCCAAGGAGCTGATCATCAGCGGCGGCTACAACGTCTACCCCCGCGAGGTCGACGACGCCCTCGTCGACCACCCCGCGGTCGCCGAGGTGGCGGTGGCGGGCGTGCCCTCCGAGGAATGGGGCGAGGAGGTGGTGGCCTGGGTGGTCCCGGCAGCCGGTGTCCCGGCCCCGACCGTCGACGAGCTCCGGGCCCACGCCCGGGATCGGCTGGCCGGCTACAAGCTGCCCCGTCGGGTGTTGGCCGTCGACGCCCTGCCCCGCAACGCCCTCGGCAAGGTGATGCGCCACGAGTTGCGCGAAGGTGAAGGCCATGAGTGACCCCGCGCCGACCCGGCTGGCCTTCCACTTCGACGTGATCTGCCCGTGGGCCTACCAGACGTCGCTGTGGATGCGCGAGGTGCGCGACCGGCACGGCATCGATGTCGACTGGCGGTTCTTCAGCCTCGAGGAGATCAACCGGGTCGAGGGTAAGAAGCACCCGTGGGAACGTGAGTGGTCCTACGGCTGGTCGATGATGCGCATCGGCGCCCTGCTCAAGCGCACGGATCCGGCCCTCAACGACGCCTGGTACCTGCATTCCGGCACCGCCCTGCACGTCGAAGGCCGCCAACCCCACCGGCCCGAGGTGGCCCGCGACCTGCTGGTCGAGCTGGACCTCGACCCCGGCCTCGTCGACGAGGCCCTGGACGACCCCACCACCCACGACGACGTCAGGGCCGACCACGACCGGGTGGTCGCCCTCGGCGGCTGGGGGGTGCCGACCCTGGTGTTCCCCGGCGCCGCCGACGACGACTCCCGCAAGCTGTTCGGGCCGGTACTCATCGACCCGCCGACCGGTGACGCCGCCGACCGACTCTGGCAGTTGGTGGTCGGCTGGCTGGAGTTCCCGCACCTGTTCGAGCTGCAGCGGCCCAAGACCCCGGCCGACCTGGCCGCGGTGGGCGAGGTGTTCCGGCCGTACCTCGAGGCCCGTGAGTGGAACACCGTGGCCAACCCCACCCCCTAGACCCGACCCGACGAGGAAGGCCCACCATGCAGATCGAACTGGACCGTACCCACATCCTCGGCGGGCTGGAGGAGATCTGGTCCACCTGGTCGAGCTGGGGTGCCGGCCTGTCCGCCGACGACTGGAAGGTCCCCAGCCGCTGCCCGGGCTGGACGGTGCAGGACAACCTGGCTCACATCGTCGGCACCGAGCGCATGCTCCAGGGTCACCCGGCCCCCGAGGTCGAATACCCGACGGCCCATCTGAAGAACCCCATCGCCGAGGGCAACGAGCGGTGGGTCGAGTCGATGCGGGGGCTGGCTGGTGCCGAGGTTCTCGACGCCTTCCGCACCGTGTCCGGCGAGCGGCTGGCCGGGCTCGCCGCCATGACCGACGAGCAGATCCTGAAGGTCGGCTGGTCGCCGGTCGGCGAGGTGCCCTACCTGCGCTTCATGCATGTCCGGGTCTACGACGCCTGGCTGCATCTCGAGGACTGCCGGGCCCCGCTCGGGCATGAGCCGTGCTCCGGGGGCCGACCGGCTGAGATGTCGGTCGACGAGGTGACCACGGCGGCCGGGTTCGTCATCGGCAAGAAGGCCGGGGCGCCGGCCGGCAGCCGGGTCGAGGTGACGCTGACCGGACCGGTCGAGCGGGTTATCCGGGTGGCCGTCGACGATCGGGCCAAGGTGGTCGACGCCTTCGAGCCCGACGGCAGCGAACCCACGGCCACCCTGGCCATGTCCTCCAACGACTGGCTGGCCCTCACCGGTGGCCGGGTGGACCCGGCGCCGCTTCTCGACGACGGCCGGGTGGTTGCGGGTGGTGACGCCGAACTGGCCCGGGCGATGGCCGTGCGGCTGGCCTTCACCATCTGAGCGGGATCGACGTGGACCGACACCCCTTCACCGGTCGCCCGCTGGTCGTCCCCGACCCGGCCGACGCCCTTCCCGGTCGGGACACGCCGGTGCCGGTTCCCGACACCCACCATGTCAACGGCCGGCCGCTCGTCCCGCCGTTTCCCGATGGTCTCGAAACCCTGATCGTCGGTATGGGCTGCTTCTGGGGGGCTGAACGCACCTTCTGGGAGGCCGAGGGCGTGTGGACCACCGCCGTGGGCTATGCCGGGGGCCACACCCCCAACCCCACCTACGAGGAGGTGTGCACCGGGGGCACCGGCCACAACGAGGTGGTGCTGGTCGTGTTCGACCCGGCGGTCCTGCCGCTGGCCCGCGTGCTCGGCCTGTTCTGGGACAACCACGACCCCACCCAGGGCATGCGCCAGGGCAACGACATCGGCACCCAGTACCGGTCGGGGATCTACGTGGCCGACGAGGCGCAGCGGGCGGCCGCCGAGGCCACCCGGGACGCCTTCGCCCCCGTGCTGGCCGCCGCCCACTACGGCGACATCACCACCGAGGTCGAGGACCGGGGAGCGTTCTTCTACGCCGAGCACTACCACCAGCAGTACCTGGCCAAGAACCCGATGGGCTACTGCGGGCTGGGCGGCACCGGCGTGTCCTGCCCGACGGGCGTGCTCTGAGGAGACCTGCCGGTCTCTCCTGATCAGTCCAGGACGCGGGTTGCGATGAGCTCCTCAAGCTGGTCGTCGTCGAACCAGTTGAGCTGCCAGGACTTGGCCCGTCGGAAGTAGAGCTGGGCGTCGCACTCGACGGTGAAGCCCATGCCGCCGTGGATCTGGATGGTGGTCGAGGACACGTCCCGGCACGTCTGGGTGGCGAAGAGTTTGGCCATCGGGGCCAGGCGCTCGACATCGCCACCGCCGGTGTCGCGGGCCCAGGCCGCCTGGTGGACGAGCACCCGGCCGCCGTCGATGGCGGTGATGCCGTCGGCCAGGTAGTGCCCGATGGACTGGAAGGCGCCGATGGGCTTGTCGAACTGGTGGCGCACCTTGGCGTACTCGTTGGCCAGGTCGTGGGACGCCTCGGCGGCACCGATGGCCTGGGCGGCCACCAGGACCATGGCGTCGAGCATGACGGCGTGCCATGTGGCCCATCCGGTGCCCGGGGTGCCGATGCGGGCGTCGTCGTCGACGACGACACTGTCCAGATCCACCCGGTACTGGGTGTCGGAGGCCACGGTGAGCTGCTGGGTCAGGGTCACCCCGGTCGCCGTCGGGTCGACGAGGAAAAGGCTCACCCCGGTGCCCTCTCTGGCCAGTACGACCAGCCGGTCGGCCGACGAGGCGAAGGGCACGTGACGCTTCACGCCGGACAGCGCCACGCCCCCGTCCACCGCGGTGGCCGTGGCCTGCACGCCGGTCTCACCCGACGAGTTGTCGGGCTCCAGCCATGCCGGGCTGAGGATGGCCGTACCGGCGGCGATGGCCGGCAGCCACGTAGCCTGCTGGTCGGCCGACCCGGCGGCCATGAGGACGCCGGCCGAGACCACCGATGACACGAAGTGCGGCGACGGCACCAGGCTGCGGCCGAACTCCTCGTAGACGACGACGGCGTCGAGCAGGCTCATCGCCGACCCGCCGTGCTCCTCGGGCAGCATCAGCCCGGTGAGGCCCATGGCGATCAACTGCTCCCAGAAGCCGTCGTCGTACCCCTTCGGGTCGTTCTCGAGGGCCCGCACCGTGTCGGTGGCGTCGGCGCACAGGGCGTGCACGGCTTCGCGCAGCATGTCCTGTTCTTCGGTGAATGCGAGATCCATGGGGTGGGTGCTCCGTGTCAGCGGGGGTCGGGACGCCACGACTCGCCGCGGCGTCGCCACGGGTTGTCGGAGTCGTCGATGGGGAGGGCCACCCGCACCGCGCAGGTGGTGGTGGCGACGTCGCCGACGTGGAGTGCGACGTCGAGGTCGATCCAGCCGCAGCCGGTGTCGTCGATCGACGAGCCGGTGACGGTGGCGGAGAACACCATGTGGTCGCCGGGGAACACCGACGTGTTCATCCGGAACGTCATGCGGCCCAGTCGGCCGGTCGGGCCCGTCCAGTCGGTGACGTACCGCTCGAACCAGGCGGCCTGGTTCGGGGTGTTGAGGAAGATGTCCTTCGTGCCGTTGCGGTGGACGGCGAAGTCCTTGTCATGGTGCATGGGCCGCCAGTCGCGCGAGGCCAGGGCGCCGAGGACCACCGTGGTGGCGGTGACGTCGATGCCCAGCTCGGGCAGGGTGGCGCCCACCTCGACCTGGCTGTGTAGGAGGCGGGTCACGAGCCGTCCCCTTCCGGTCGGCGGTAGCCGAAGGCCGTGTACGACTCGACGCCGAGCAGCACGTCGTCCTGGTTGAGGTACTCGACGTCGATGACCCAGAACCGGCCCCGGCCCAGTTTGGTGGTCTTGGGGTCGCTGATTGAGCGCAGGATCTGGCGGCTGCGTACCTCGTCGCCGATGCGGACCGGCTCGTGGAACGTGTTGGTGTTGGACGAGATGATGGCTTCCGGGAGGTCCAGGTCGTCCTTGAGGTCGAAGTGGGCCTGGAGCGGCACCGCCGGTTCGGTGCGGCCCGGCGACCAGTGGTGGGGGCGGAACCACACCGAGAGCATGGTGGGCGGGGCGATGGGGCCGTCGGTGAGGTCGTCGGCCACGTCGTCGTCCCAGAACAGCGGGTTGCCGTTCTCGACTGACGCGCAGGTCGTCCAGATGTAGCCGTGTTCGACCGGGAAGCCGCCAGCCTCTTCGTACTGGACGGCACCGATGCGGTCGGTGACTGACGTCGGGACATCGGGCAGGTCGGGAGACGGCGCGCTCATGCGATGGCTCCGGTCGCCCGCCAGTCGGCCAGCTCGTCGCCGGTGGCTCCGGCGTCGGCCAGCACGGCCTCGGTGTCGCTCTGGGCGAAGTCGGGGATGGCCATGGCCGTGGCGTCGACCTGGGCGGCCATCGGGGCCGCGACCTGCCGTAGCCGGCCGGCCGTGGGATGGGTGACCTCGCAGAACCGCCCCCGGGCCGAGAACTGCTCGTCGGCCACCACCTCGGGGATGTCGAGCACCGCCGATACGCAGGTGTCGGCCGGTCCGAGCTCGGCGGCCCAGTCGTCGCGGCCGCGGGTGGCGAAGGCGGCGGCGAAGTCGGCCCGCATGGCGTCGACGGCGTCGTCGTCGTACTGGTGGTCGATCCACTGGTCGCAGCCCAGGGCCCGGCACAGGTTGGCGAAGAACCGGGGTTCGATGGCGCCCACGGCCAGCCAGCCGCCGTCGGCGGCCCGGTAGCGGTCGTACCAGGCGTACCGGCCGGTGAGCAGGCCGTGGCCGGGACCGGGTTCGACGCCGTCGGCCAGGTACTCGTCGACGGCCAGCGACATGAGCGACAGCACCCCATCGGCGATCGAGACGTCGAGGTGGGTGCCGGTGCCGGTGGTGGCCCGGGCGGTCAGGGCGGCGCAGATGGCGGCCACGGCCTGGAGTCCACCGCCGGCGCTGTCGGCGATGGTGGCACCGGCCATGGCCGGACCACCGTCGTCACCTCGACCCGAGCAGTGGAGGTAGCCGCCGACGGCCAGGTAGTTGATGTCGTGGCCGGCCCACTGGCTGCGGGGCCCGGTCTGGCCGAACCCGGTCGTGGAGCAGTAGACGACCCCCGGGTTGATGGCCGCCACATCGTCGTAGCCGATGCCCAGACGGTCGACGACGCCGGGGCGGAAGCTCTCGATGATCACGTCGGCGGTGGCGGCCAGCCGTAGGAACGCCTCCCGGCCATCGTCGGCCTTGAGGTCGATGCGGACCCGGCGCATGCCGCGATGGGCGCTGTAGGCGTAGGGGGGCGGGGTGATGTGCACGCCGCCGTCGCGGGGCACCGGCGCCACCTTGACCACCGAGGCGCCCCAGTCGGCCAGCCACCGGGCCGCCCGGACCGCCGGGCCGACCGACGCCAGGTCGAGCACGGTGATGCCGTCGAGGAGCGGTCGGGCGGCGGCAGGGGAGGTCATGGGATCAGAAGTTCTTGGGGAGCCCCAGGCCCCGGCGGGAGATGATGTTCTTCTGCACCTCCGAGGTGCCGCCCCCGATGGTGTCGAGCACCGTGTAGCGGTAGGTGGACTCGGCCCGGCCCTCCATGGGGGCCTCGGCCGTCTTGACGCGCAGCTGGGTGCCCGGACCGCCCAGGTCCATGGAGGCATCGGCCAGGGCCTTGGAGAACTCGGTGGTGAACAGCTTGTATTCGGAGGCCTCGATGGTGGGGGGTGCGCCGCCGTCCCGCTCGGCTTTGACCGAGGCGTCGACGACTCGAAGGCCCATGCCCCGTGCGACCTCGGCGGTGGTAGCGAGCCGGGCGATGCGCGCCCGGACCTTGGGGTCGTCCTTGACCGGTTCGCCGTCTCGCTCGGCGGAGCGCACGTGGTCGATGAGCAGGTCGAGGCGCTGCTTGACCGGCGAGAAGGTGAACATGGTGAAGCGCTCGAGGTCGAGGGCCTGGGAGATGTACTGGAAGCCGCGGTTCAACTCGCCGACCACCATCTCGTCGGGCACGAACACGTCGTCGAAGAACACGTCGTTGGTGATCTCGTCGCCCATGGTCATGATGCCCTGCACGGTGATGCCCGGGTGGTCGAGGGGCACGAGGAACAGCGTGATGCCGAAGTGCTTGGCGGCGTCCGGGTCGGTGCGGGCCCCTACCCAGTACCACTCGGCGAAGTGGGCGGAGGTGGTCCAGGTCTTCTGGCCGTTGAGGATCCAGCCGCCGTCGGCCGGGACGGCCTTGAGCTTCATGGCGGCGGCGTCGGAGCCTGCTTCGGGTTCGCTGTAGCCGACGGCGAACTCGACGTCGTTGGCCAGGATCTTGGGGAGGAACTCCTCTTTGAGGATCTCGGAGCCGTGGGCGATGAGGGTCTTGCCGATGATGCCGACGCCCTTGCCGATCTGGGGGCCGCCCCGGGCGGCCAGGGCCTCGTTGAGGATGTACTCGTAGACCCCTTCGCCCTCCTGGCCGCCGTACTCGGTGGGCCAGGTGATGCCCAGCCAGCCCTGTTGGCCGATCTTCTTCATGATGGCCCGGCGGGCCGGCGTGTCGACGATCTGGGCCATGTTCTCCCGGGTGGGGTCGAACACGTCGGGGTCGTCGTTGGCGTCGAGGAATGCCTCGACCTCGGCCATGAAGGCCTGTTGTTCAGGGGAGAAGTCGAAGTCCATGGCGCAGCCCAGTATCTGACGGTGTGTCAGAAACCAGCCTACCCCGGGGTTTGCGTGCTGATCACGCCGGAGGCCCGCAGATCGGCCAGCTCGTCGGCACCCAGGCCCAACTCGTCGGCCAGCAGGGCGTCGGTGTGCTCGCCGACCCACGGCACCCGGGTCTCGGGGCCCTCGGCCACCCGCGACATCTTGATCGGATTGCCGGGTGCCAGCACGGGGGTGTCGTCGCCGTCGGTCCGGTCCATGGCGACGATCATGTTGCGGGCGTTCAGGTGCGGGTCGCCCACCACCTCGGGCGCCGACAGCGACGGGCCGGCCACCAGGTTCTCGGCGGCCAGGGCGTCGGCTACCTCGGTACGGTTCCGGCCGTCGGCCCAGGCCTCGATGGCCGGCAGGATGACATCGGCCAGATGGCGCCCCCAGCCTTCCCGCTCGGCGAAGCGCGGGTCGCCGATCCACTCGGGGTGGCCGACCAGCTCGGCCAGGCGTTCGAACTGGTGCTCGCGGACGAACTGGAGCACCACGTACCCGTCGGCGCAGCGCACCGGGGTGATGATGAACGGCGCCGGCTCAGGGGTGCGGTCGATGCCCAGTGAATGGAAGTTGACGACCAGATCGGACAGGGCGACCGTCGTGTCGAACATGGCCAGATCGACGTACTGGCCGAGGCCGGTGGCCTCCCGGTGACGTAGGGCGGCCAGGATGCCGATGACCGCGAACAGGCCGGCGCTGATGTCGGCCACCGCACCCATCGGGTTCACGGCCGGGGGTCGGTCGCCGCGCCGCATGTAGTCGTAGATGCCCGACATGGCCTCGACGATCGAGTTGTAGGCCGGCCAGTCCCGGTACGGGGAGTCACCGGTGTTGCCGAACCCCGAGATGGAGATGACGACAGCGCCGGGGTGCACGGCGGCCAGGTCGTCGTAGCCCAGCCCGAACCGGGCCATGGTGCCGGGTTTGAAGTTGTCGGCCACCACGTCGAAGCGGGGGACCAGGCGGAGGAAGAGATCCCGGCCGGCCTCGCTGCGCAGGTCGAGACCCAGGCTGCGCTTGTTGAAGTTGTTGCGGAGGAACGTTGCGCCCACGGATCGCCCTTCGGGGTCGGCCATGGACGGCGTGGATCCCCGGCCCGACTCGCCGTGGACCGGGTGCTCGACCTTGACCACGTCGGCACCCAGGCGGGCCAGCAACTGGGTGGCGAAGGGGAGGGACTGCATCTGCTCGGCAGCCAGCACCCGCACGCCGTCGAGGGGCTTGCCATGGGGGATGGCGTCGGGGTTCCCGACATCGCCAAGTCGCATGTGGTCTCCTGTTGTGCTGAGGGGCGCCCCTCAGCCTAGGCTGGAATCTGACGGTCCGTCAGATTCGGCGGGCTCATGACCACGAGGACCACCCATGAGCGACACCACCGGCATTCTCGCCTACGGGGCCCACGTGCCGTACCGCCGGCTGGACCGGTCGTCGATCACCTCGGTCATGGGCCGGGGCGGCGGTCGCGGCCACCGCTCCGTGGCGTCGTTCGACGAGGACACCTCCACCATGGGCGTCGCCGCGGCCCGACGGGCCCTGGCCGCCACACCGGCGACGCCGGAGGCCCTCTGGTTCTCGACGGTGGCCCCCGCCTACACCGACAAGACCAACGCCACCCTCGTCCACGCCGCTCTGCGCCTCGCTCCCGGCGTGGCTGCCCTCGACTTCGGTGGGGCCGCCCGCTCGGCCGTCGGGGCCCTGCGCACGGCCTGCGAAGGTGGCCGGCCCACCCTCGTCGTGTCGTCGGACATCAGGGTCGGGCTGCCAACCGGGCCCGAGGAGACCACCGGCGGCGACGCGGCGGCCGCAGTGTTGTGTGGCAGCGCCGCTGATGGGCCGCTCCTGGCCGGGTACCTCGGCGGGGCCACCGTCACCGAGGAGTTCACCGAGCGGTGGCGCAGCCCGGGCGACGCCCACTCCCGCACGTGGGAGGACCGCTTCGCCGAGCAGGTGTATCGCCCGCTGGTCGACCGGGCGTGGGCCGAGGCCCTCGGACGCACCGGCCTCACCGCCGCCGATGTCGACCTGGCCGTGGTCACGGGTCTCCACGCCCGGGCCACTGGCAAGACGGCCGGCAGCCTCGGTGTGGCCGTGGCCGACGACCTCTCGGGCACCGTCGGCAACACCGGCGCCGCCCACCCGGCCCTGGCCCTGGCCGCCGCCCTCGACACCGCCGACGCCGGCCGGGTGATCGCCCTCGTCGTGCTGGCCGACGGCGTCGAGGTCCTGATCTTCCGCACCACCGACGCCCTGGCCGACGGCCGGCCGTCGCCGGCCGTCGCCGATCAGATCGCCGCCCGGGCCGACCTGGCCTACCCCACGTACCTGGCGTGGCGGGGCCTGCTCGAGGTCCAGCCGCCGAACCGACCCGAACCCAACCGGCCGTCGGCATCGGCCGCCCACCGGCGCACCGACTGGAAGCACGGGTTCGTCGGTTCCACCGATGCTTCGACGGGCATCACCCACCTGCCTCCGTCGCGGGTCGGCATCGACGGGGGCACCGTCGACGACATGGCGCCGACCCCGATGGCCGACGCCCGGGGCACCATCGTCACGTTCACCATCGACCGGTTGGCCTACTCGCCCAGCCCGCCGGTGGTGTTCGCCGTGGTCGATTTCGACGGTGGGGGTCGCATGCCGGTCGAGCTCACCGATGTCGACCCCGACGAGGTGTCGATCGGTGGGCGGGTCGAGATGACGTTCCGCCGGCTGTTCACCGCCGACGGGTTGCACAACTACTTCTGGAAGGCCCGGCCGGTGCGCGGCGGGGCCGGGGAGGGCTGATCATGGCATCGCATGGCATCCGCGACCGCGTCGCCATCGTCGGCATGGGGTGCACCCCGTTCCGCGAACACTGGGACAAGTCGCTCGACGACCTGATCGTCGACGCCGCCCACTCCACGTGGGATTCGGCCGGCGTGGCCAAGGACGACGTCGACGCCTACTGGTTCGGCACGTCGCAGTCGGCGGCCGCCGGCATCGCCCTGGCCACCCCGCTCCGCTTAGGGGCCAAGCCGGTGACCCGGGTCGAGAACTACTGCGCCACCGGTTCCGAGGCGCTGCGGCAGGCCTGCTACGCCGTGGCCTCCGGCGCCTATGACGTGGCCATGGCCGTCGGCGCCGAAAAGGTCAAGGACGGTGGCTACCAGGGACTCAACGCCTTCCCGATCCCAACCGACGGCACGAACCGCACCCTCACCGCGGCGGCCATGTTCAGCCTGATCCTGCCGGCCTACGCCCAGCGGTACGGCGTCGACGAGGACGAGCTGCGTCACGTGGTGGCCCGCATCGCCGAGAAGAACCACTTCAACGGGGCCCGCAACCCGCTGGCCCAGTTCCGCCGGGAGACCTCGGCCGAGGCGATCTGCGCCATGGCCGCCGTGGCGGGCCGTCTGTCGGTGTTCGACTGTGCCGGGGTGGCCGACGGGGCCGCAGGGGCGATCGTCGTGCGGGCCGAGGACGCCCACCGCTACACCGACCGGCCGCTCTACGTGAAGGCTCTGTCGCTGGTCGCCGGCGACGGTTCGGGCCTCGTCGACCCGTCGTTCGACTTCACCACCCTGCCCGAGTGCGCGGCCAGCGCCGCCGACGCCTACGCGCAGGCCGGCATCACCGACCCCCGGGCCGAGCTGGCCATGGCCGAGGTCCACGACTGCTTCACTCCCACCGAGTTGGTGTTGATGGAGGACCTCGGATTCTGTGAGCGGGGTACGGCCTGGAGCGAGGTGCTGGCCGGGACATTCGCCCTGGACGGCGACCTGCCGGTCAACACCGACGGCGGCCTCAAGAGCTTTGGCCATCCGGTCGGTGCCAGCGGCCTGCGCATGCACTATGAGGCGTGGCTGCAGTTGCGCGGTGAGGCCCCGGCCGAGCGGGCCATCGACGCCGGTGGCCGCACCAAGGCGCTGATCCACAACCTGGGCGGGTACCCGGGCGAGATGGTCTCGTTCGTCAGCATCGTCGGCAGCGAGCTGGACTGACCGCAGCGAAGGCGCCCGTCCGGCCGGCGGCCATCCGTGGCGGCAGGTCGAGGGCCGGTCAGGCCAGGAGCTCGCCGCGGGCGACGGTGACGGCGCGGCCGGCCAGGCGGACCCGGTCGCCGACCAGTTCGATGTCGAGCACGCCGCCCCGCGCCGACGCCTGTTCGGCCCGGAAGACCGTCCCCAGGCGCGGAGCCCACCACGTGGCCAACAGCGTGTGGGCCGACCCGGTCACCGGGTCTTCGGGGATCCCAATGCGGGGTCCGAACATGCGCGACACGCAGCCGAATCCCGGCCGGTCGTTGGCTGCGGTCACGATCACCGCCCGGGCGTCGACGGCCGCCAGGGCGGTGAGGTCGGGGGTCAGCGAACGGACCGTGGCGGCGTCGACCAACTCGACAACCATGTAGTTCGTGCCCCGGCCGCACGCCACCGGCTCGGCGTCGAACGCGGCGACCAGGCTCGTCGGCGGTTCGCAAGGCTGGGTCCGGTCGACGGGGAAGTCGAGGACGATCGTGCCGTCGTCGCTGACATCGGCGGTCAACAGGCCGGACAAGGTGTGGAAGCGGCACGGTCCCGACCAGCCGTGCTCGGTGGCCAGCACGTGGGCCGTGGCCAGGGTGGCATGCCCGCACAGCGCCACCTCCACCGTCGGGGTGAACCAGCGCAGGCCCCAGGTGCCGTCGCCGGCCTCCGTCGGATGGCAGAACGCGGTCTCGGACAGTGCCATCTCCATGGCCACGGCCTGCATCCAGGCCTCTTCGGCCGGACCGTCCAACACGCACACCGCCGCCGGGTTGCCGGCGAACGGCGTGTCGGTGAACGCGTCGACCTGGAAGAACGGGGTGGCCGTCATACCGTCACGGCGTGACGTCGGCCCAGGCGTCGAGCAGGGCGTCGTCGCCGAAGCACTCGAGCCCGCCCCGGCCTCGCCCCCACATGAACAGCGTGAGGTCCGACGCCGTTCCCCTCGCCGCGGCGTCGCCCTTGGCGTGCTCGAACGTCACGACGAGCGCCCCGTCGGCGTCGGTGGTCAACAGCCACTCACCCTCGCCGTCAGTGCGATGCAGGTGGAGGGAGCCGTCCGGGAACTGGTCGGGATCCGGGCCCCGCAGCGAGAAGCGCATCGCCACGTCGATCAGCTCGGAGACACCATCCGCGGCCAGGTTGCCGTCGAGCGGCTCAGCGGCGCCGGCCGCATCCTGGGCGTCCCACCGGTGGACGGACGTCTCATGGGCGGCCCGTCGGGCGAACCAGCCGGCCCGGCGGTCGTCGGTCCAGTTCCAGGCCGGCGCGTCGGGATCGGTGGCCCGCATCAGGGCGACGACCCGCTCCAGCAGGTCGGCCGGTGCCTCGTCGGGGTCGGGCGACGGCCGGGTCATGCCCGACGGATCGCCGGCCTCGATCTGGGCGATGAAGAAACTCCACACCCCGACCATGTGCTCGACCAGCCCGGTGTTGGTCCAGGCGGGGCAGGCCGCGATCTGGGCGTCGGGGGCGGCGACCGAGGCGGCCAGCAGGGCATGGCCCTCGGCCAGCGTGTGGTCGAGGTAGGAGGTGAGGTCGAGGCGGGTGTCCATGCCCCGAGTCTGCCCGGTCGGGCCCAGTCAGTCCCGATCGGCGTCCGGCGGGTGCTGCTCCCGCAGGAAGGCCTCGAACTCGGCGGCCAGGTCGTCACCCGACGGCATGTGGTCCTCGGACTCGTCGACCTGGGACTCGAGCCGCCGGACGTACTCGGTGATCTCAGGGTCGCCGTTGACGGCGGCGTCGACCTGGCGCTGCCAGTCGCTGGCCGCACCGTCGAGGCCCGTGTAGCCGGTGTCGACGCCGGTGACCTGCTCGAGGCGGCGCAGCAGGGCCCGGGTGGCCTTCGGGTTCGGCGTATCGGGCACGTAGTGGGGGACCGACACCCGCAGCGACAGCACCGGAATGTCGGCCCGGTCGAGGGTGTCGTGCAACACGCCGATCAGCCCGGTCGGCCCCTGGTACGACGGGCTGC
This sequence comes from uncultured Microthrixaceae bacterium, assembly GCA_964586175.1. Classification (GTDB taxonomy): domain Bacteria; phylum Actinomycetota; class Acidimicrobiia; order Acidimicrobiales; family MedAcidi-G1; genus CAZPGL01. Next base: position 14,696 of record CAZPGL010000008.1, read on the forward strand.
CCAGGCCCAGCCGTTCGGCGAGCCGCTGGTTGGTCGAGCTGCCGACGACGGCCAGCGACCGGGTGTGGGGGGCCATGCCGGCCATGGCGCCGAGGGTGGCTACGGTCTCCGCGCCGGTCCGACGGGCGATCTCGGCGATCGTCTCGGAGAAGGTCCGCCACCGCATGTGCGGCTCGACGCCGGCGATGACGACCAGGTCGCGTTGGCCGTCGGACGTGCGTACGGCCAGCACCTCGTTGGCCGGCCAGCTGAGCTGCCGTTCACCCCGGTCGTCGAATCGCACGACGGGCCGCTCCTGGGTGAAGTCGAAGAACGTCTCCGGGTCGACGTCGCCCAACACGACCGACGGCTGGTGGTCGGTCAGCCATTCGATGGCCGCGGTGGCGGCACCTGAGGCGTCGAACAGCCCGCGGAACGCCACGGCCAGGATCGGCCGGTCGAGCTGGTCGCTCTGACCCGTCGGGTCGGTCCATCGCAGGTCGTCCATGCCCACAGGATCGCACGCCGGGCGCCGTGCCCGCACGGTCGGCGTGCGACGATGCCCGTCATGACCCAGGCGCCCGCCACCCGGCACCCCTACCGGTGGGTGGTGTTCGGCGGCATCTACGCCGTGTACACGGCGTTCGGCCTGGTCGCCACGTCCATTCCGCCGCTCGTCGGCGAGGTGCGGGCCGACCTCGGTCTCGGGGTGGGCGCCATGGGCCTGGCCCTCGGGGCATGGCAGCTCGTGTACATCGTCACCGCCCCGATCGGTGGCCGGCTCGTCGACCGGCTGGGGCTGCATCGGGCGGTCGGGCTCGGTTCGATCGTCGTGATCGCCAGCGCCGGCCTGCGGGCGATGGCCGTCGACCTGCCCACCCTCTGCGGCGCCATCGCCCTGTTCGGGGTGGGTGGCCCGCTCATCTCGGCCGGCGCTCCAACGGCGGTCGGACTCTGGTTCACCGAGGACCGGGAGCGCCGGTTCGCCATCGGCGCCTACAACACGGCCCCGGTGCTGGGCGGCATGTCGGCCCTGGTGCTGTCCAACTCGGTGCTCATGCCGCTGACCGGCTCGTGGCGGTGGACGGTGGCGTTCACCGGCGGTGTCATGACATTGGCCCTCGCCGCCTGGACGGTCATCAGCCTGCGGGCCCCGGCGCCACCGGTCGACGGAGCGGCGGATCGCCACGAGGGGTCCGGCGACTGGCGCCCGCTGGTCGCCGATCCGACGGTGCGGGTCGTGCTGGTGCTGGGCCTCGGGGCGTTCTTCGTAGCCCACGGTCTGGGCGGCTGGATGCCCACGATCCTGCGTGATCACAGCGGTTTTTCGGCGATGGCGTCGGCCAACTGGGTCGCGGCCAGCGCCCTCGTCGGCATGGTTGCCGCCCTCACCCTGCCCCGCCGGGCCGATGGTCGCCGGCTGCCGATCGTCCTCGGCGGGCTGCTGCTGGTCGTGGCGGTCGGAGCGGCGGCCATCGTGGTGGCGCCCACGGCCGTCGATCCGCTGTTCGTGGCCTGCACCGGGCTGCGGACCGTGGTCATCCCCCTGGTGCTGGTGGCGCTCATGGAGTCGTCGGCGGTGCGGCCCGACAACCTGGGAACGGCCTACGGCGTCTGGTTCGCGGTGGCCGAGGTCGGCGGGGTGAGCGGGCCGGTCGTGCTCGGCCGGGTGGCCGACAGCAGCGCCGGCTTCGGCGGGGCGCTGCTCGTGTCGGCCGCCGTCTGTCTCGCCCTGCTGCTGGTGGTGGCGCGGCTTCGCCGGCCGGCGGCCGAGGCGGTAGGTTCGCCGGCGGCCACCCCCGACCCCGCTCCCGAGGCTTCGTCATGACCGACACCGACCCCACCCGGCCCTACGCAGGGTTCGAGGGCGAGATCGGACGGGTCCTCGCCGGGTCCACTCCGGCCTGGCCCGACCAGCGTCAGGCCCCGGCCGGAGCCCCCAACGTCATCGTCATGTTGTGCGACGACCTGGGCTTCGCCGATCTGGGCTGCTACGGCTCCGAGATCGACACCCCGCATCTCGACCGCCTGGCCGACGACGGGCTGCGGTACACCAACTTCCACGTCAACCCGATGTGTTCGCCGACCCGGGCGTCGCTGCTCACCGGGCTCAACCACCATCTGGCCGGCGTGGCCACCGTCTGCCACCGCGACCCGGGGTTCCCCGGCTTCGCCATGGAGATGCGGGACAACGCCATCACCATGGCCGAGGTGTTGCGCGACGCCGGCTGGGCGACGCTGATGGTCGGCAAGTGGCATCTGTGCAAGGACTCCAACCTCACCGAGGCCGGGCCCCGCCACGCCTGGCCGTGCCAGAAGGGCTTCGACCGCTTCTACGGCATTCTCGACGGCTTCACCAACTTCCACCAGCCGCACCGGCTCTACGAGGACAACCACGTCGTCGAGGTCGACCAGTACCCCGACGACTACTACTTCACCGACGACCTCACCGACCGGGCCGTGTCGATGGTGCGTGAGGTGCGCTCGGGGCATCCGACCCGCCCGTGGTTCATGTACTTCTCCCACGGTGCGGTGCACGCCCCGCTGCAGGTCAAGGCGGACGACGGCGAGAAGTACCGGGGCCGCTACGACGAAGGCTGGGACGAGGTGCGCCGGCGGCGCTTCGAACGCCAGCAGGCGATGGGTGTGGTGCCCGACGGTGCGGTGCTGCCGCCCCGCAACCACGAGGACCACCACGCCGTCGAGGCCTGGGACGACCTGACCGACACCGAACGCGAGCTGTTCGCCCGGTACCAGGAGATCTACGCCGGCATGGTCGACAACGTCGACCAGAACTTCGGCCGGCTGCGGGCCGAGCTCGAAGCCATGGGGGAGTGGGAGAACACCATCGTCGTGTTCACCTCCGACAACGGCGGGTCACGCGAGGGCCAGGCCCACGGCACGTCGTCGTACTTCCGGACGCTGATCGCCCACAACACCGGGTTCAGCCCGTTCGACGACCTCGCCGCCGACCACGGTCGCCTCGACCTCATGGGTGGTCCCCAGACCCTGCCCCACTACCCGATGGGGTGGGCCATGGTGTCGGGCACGCCGTTCCGGCTCTACAAGATCAACACCCATCAGGGCGGGCATCAGGTGCCGTGCATCGTCTCCCGGGGGTCGGGGCTGGATGGCGGCGGTGGGCTGCGCACCCAGTACCAGCACGTCACCGATCTGCTGCCCACGGTGCTCGACCTCGTCGGGGTCGACCTGCCTACCGTCCGGCACGGACAACCGCTGCCCGCCCCGGCCGGAACCAGCTTCACGGCCAGCCTCGCCGACGCCGACGCCCCGTCGAGCCACCCCGAGCAGTACTACGAGCAGGCCGGCCACCGCGGCTTCTACCGCGACGGCTGGTCGGCCGTCACCTGCCACTCGAGGAAGGACGCGTTCAGCGACGACGTGTGGGAGCTCCACCACCTGGCCGAGGACCCCACCGAGCACCGCGACCTGGCCGCCGAGCACCCTGAGAAGCTGGCCGAGCTGCAGGAGGCATGGGAGGCCGCGGCGTGGGCCAACCAGGTGTTCCCCCTCGACGAGGGGACCGGCCTGGCGTACATCCAGCGCCCCCCGTGGGAGGCGGTGCTGGCCGAGCCGGCCACGTTCCGGCCCGGCACCCCGACCGTCGAGCGGTACCGGGCGCTGCAGTTCATCAACTTCCGGTCGTTCACCTGCGAGGTGGCACTCGACCACCGGTCCAGCGACCAAGGGATGCTCGTCGCCCACGGCGACCAGGGCGGCGGCTACGCCCTCTACGTCGAGGACGGGCGGCTGTTCTACGCCCACAACGGGTACGGCGTGATGACGGTGGTCGACGGTGGGCCGTTGGCCGATGGAGCCGCCTCGGTGGTCCTCGACGTGGTCGCTCCCGGCAAGTTCCTGTGGGACGCCACGGTGCTCGTCGACGGGGTCGTCGTCGGTGAGGCCCCGGGCCTGCCGACCATGATGTCGATGGCGCCGTTCGAGGGCATCGACGTCGGCATCGACCGGCGGTCGCCGGTGTCGTGGGCGGTCTACGAACGACACGGTCCGTTCCCGTACACCGGCACCCTGCACTCGGTGACCTACACCCCGGGTGAGCTGGCCCCCGACGCCGGGGCCCGCTGGCTGGACGTGCTGCGCGAATCGGGCAGCCGGTACGAGTAGCGGTCAGACTGGTGGCCATGGACCTCGCTCAACTCGTCGACCCGGCCCACACCGCGGTGTGCGTGGTCGAGTGCCAGAACGGGGTGATCGGCGCCCAGTCGAGCCTGCCGGCCCTGGCCGAGGCAGCGTCCACCGGGCTGGTGCCGGCCCTGGTCGACCTGTGCGCAGCGGCACGGGGCGCCGGGGTCCGGGTGGTGCACGCCACGGCCCACGCCCACCCCGATGGCTGGGGCGCCAACCGCAACGCCCGCCTGTTCGGGGTGGCCCGAAAGTCGCCGGTCCAGCAGTTGCCGGGCACCCCTGCGGTGGAGCCGGTACCCGAGTTGGGCTTCGACCCGGCCACCGACGTCGTCGTGTCCCGCTTCCACGGCCTGTCCCCGGTGGCCGGTACCGGCCTCGACCCGATGCTGCGCAACGAGGGGGTGACAACGGTGGTGGTGGCCGGGGTGTCGCTGAACGTGGCCGTCCCCAACGCGGTGTTCGACCTGGTGAACCTGGGCTACCAGGTGGTGGTGCCCACTGACGCCGTCATCGCCACGCCGGCCGGGTATGCCGAGCACATGCTGGCCAACACGCTCGTCTATGTGGCCACCCTCACCGAGGTGTCGGCTCTGGCCGGTGTGTGGGCCGGTCAGCCGGCCTGATCCGTCGCCGTCTGCCGGCGCGACCACAGCTGGGTCCCGAGGGCCACCGCCACGCCCAACAGCACCGCCCGGTCCACCCGGGGGGCGAGGGCCAGGGTGGCCACGAACGTCGTGCCGGCGACCAGGCCGTCGGCCGCCGACCGGCGGGCCAGGGCCACCAGCTTCCGGGGCCGCACCAGGCCGATCACCGCGGCGACCACGACCCCGCCGAGGGTGGCCCGGGGCAGCGACTCGAGGAGGTCGGCGAAGGGCAGGAAGACCAGCACGAGGGCGCCGGTGACCAGGCCCGACCAGCGGGTGTGGGCCCCGGCCAGGCGGTTCAACGACGAGCGGCTGAACGAGCCGCCGACCGGGAAGGAGGCCGACGCCGCGGCGGCCACGTTGGCCAATCCCTGGCTGATGAACTCCCGGTCGGCCGACCACCGGTGGCCGTCTTCGTCGGCGAACACCCGGGAGATCGACGCCGCCTCGGCGAACCCGACCAAGGCGATGACCACCCCGGCGACGGCAACCGAGCCGAACTCGCCCCAGGGCAGGTCGAGCCCGAAGTCGGGGAGGCCGGTGGGGATGTCCCCGACCAGGGGGCCGTCGAACCCGGTGGCCTCGGTCCAGATCACCCCGCCGATCATGGCGATGAGGGCCCCGGGGAGCAGCCGGTGGAGGCGCCGGCCGAACAACACCAGCAGGGCGGTGGCCGCGGCGATCACCAGCGCCTGGATCCCCCAGAGGCCGGGGTGGCCGACGGCCCAGCAGGCCCGCCACAGCACGCTGCCGTCGGGAGGCACGGTGCCGAAGGCCTTGGGGAGCTGCGAGGCGATGATCAACAGGGCCGCTCCCGAGGTGAAGCCGGTGACCACGGGGTCGGTCATGAGGTAGGTGATGAGCCCCAGCCGGACCACCCCCAGGGCCAGCCGGGTGACCCCGACGACCAGGGCCAGCAAGGCGGCCAGGGCCACGTAGTCGGTCGAGCCCGGTTCGGCCAGTTGGGATAGGGCGCCGAAGGTGAGGAGGCTGGTCATGGCCACCGGACCGGTCTGCAGGTAGGGCGACGAGGCGCACAGGGCGGCGACGATCAGCGGGAGCGCCGAGGCGAAGAGCCCGACGTGTGACGGCAGCCCGGCCAACTCGGCGTAGGCCATGGACTGGGGGATCAGCACCAGCCCGACGCTCAGACCGGCGATCAGGTCGGCGGTTACCGGCCGGCCCGGAGGAGCGTGGAGATCTGGGGAGGAGGCGGGGCCGGACATTGCCGCCGACCCTACCGAGGGATGGCCCGACCGTGGGTCCCGGCGGGAGGCGAGGGGGAGTGGGGCGGCCCGGAGGCCGCCGGCTCAGCCCGGGCCGCCGAGGTCGACGCTGAACGCCTCGTGGTCGATGGCCAGAGCCCGGGACTCGTGGCGCTCGGCCAGGCGCAGCAGTTGGCCGACGGCGTCTGTGGTGTCGGTGACGCTGCGGTCGGGGCGGTGGGCGGTGGCCAGGGCCTGGCTGGCCAGCTCGTCGAGCTTGAAGCACTGGGCGGTGTAGTTCTGGACCATGGAGGCCACCCGGGGGGCGGCGAACACGACGTCGTGGTAGAGGTCGTCCTCGATCACGGCCCGGGTGTGGGCCGACAACTGGTCGCGGAAGGCCAGCAGCAGGCGTTCGGTTTCGGTGAACCAGGCCTGGTCGTCGCTCGGGAGGGAGCGCTGGAGTTCCAGGTTGCGGGCCAGCCGGCCCAGTTCGGAGTGGAGGGTTGTCGTCGACATCTCGGTGCCTCGTTTCGGTCGGGCCGGGCGGGTGGAACCTGCCTGGCGGGATCGGGTCGACGGCACTGTCGATCAGACTTATGGCCACCGTAGCACCTTGTGATCGCACTCACAAGGGGCGGTGTCGGGTGCCCGGCGGGTACGGTCGGCCGGCCATGCCTGACCTGTATCCAGCGGTGGCCACCGCCGAGCTGCCCACCGACGGTGTTCCGATCCGGGCCGCGGCCACGATCCTGCTGCTGGCCGACCGACCGGACCTGCAGGTCCTGGCCCTGCGCCGGACCACCCGGTCGACGTTCGTCGCCGACCACACGGTGTTTCCCGGAGGGGCCATCGACCCCGGTGACCACGACCCCCGTTGGTCGGGTCTCGTCGATGGCCTGACCTCCGATGCGGCCGATCGGGGGCTCATGGTGGACGGCGGCGGGCTGGGCCACTGGATCGCCGCGGTGCGCGAGACGATCGAGGAGGTCGGGGTGCTGCTCGGCACCGGCGACCGCTCCCTGCTTGACCGCCGCCGGGACCTCGACCGGGGCCGGGCCTCGTTCGTCGACCTGGTCGGTGCGGGCGGGCGGCTGGACCTGGCCGGCATCCACCCGGTGAGCCGCTGGGTGACGCCGATGCCCAGCCCGAAACGGTACGACACCTACTTCTTCGTCGCCGCCGCACCCGACGACGCCGAACCGGTCGCCGACGGTCACGAGGCGGTGTCGGTCGACTGGTGGCGACCCGCCGATGCCCTCGACGCCTGGCGGGTCGGCGGTCTGACCATGATCAGCCCGACCATTTCGATGCTGCAGCGCCTGGCCGGCTATTCGTCGACGGCCGAGGTGCTGGCCGCTGCCACCTCGGGGGCGCCGCGGGAGACCGTGCGCATCCTCGACGAGAGCCAAGATCCGGTGCTGTTCCCCGGCGATCCAGGCTACGACGCACCGGGAACCCGGGAGGCCATGGGGTGGGTGTGGCTGCCGGCGGCGGGCGCCCCGCCCCCCGGGTGCGGCGTCGGTGCCGACGGCTCGTAGATTGGAGGGGTGGCCGCCCCCTCCTACGTCCCCACCCCGGTGCTCCGCCCCACCGCCAAGGCCTACGCCGGCCCGCGTCGCCTGACCGGCCCGTGGCGGGCCGAGCGCCCCGGCGAGGTCATCCACGACGGTGGCCAGCCGGTCGGCGAGCGGCTCGGCAGCCAGGGCCCCGATCAGGGATACGCCCTGCGCCTGGCCCGGCAGTTCGAGACCCGCCTGCGTCTGGCCCCCGGCGAGCGTCACGAGGACGTGGTCGCCGGCTGTCTCGGCGTCGCCCTCAAGCGGGCCGCCCTGTACGGCCGGGCACCCGTGGCCACCGATCTCGAGGTGGCGTTCGGCCTGTTCGGCTTCCTCGACGAGCCACCTTCCGGGCAGGCACTGACCGACCGCCGGACCCTGTTCGCCGGCGTGGCCCACCATCACCACTATGTCGCCGCCCGGCGCATCGCCGACCAGGTTCCCGAGTCGACCCTCCGCATCGACCCGGCGGCCTGACCGGGCGCCCGCTCCCGACGCCCGCCGTGGACGAACCACCGGCTGACGGATCCCGCGGGCCCAACGGGCCGGCCGAACCGCGGCCGTCGTCGGGGCGGACCCTCGACTCGATCCTGCCCATCGTCCTGTTCATCGGGCTGAACCGGGTTGCCGGATTGGCGTGGGCGGTGGTCGGGGCTACCGCCTGGAGCGTGAAGGCCGCGGTGTCCCGTCGCCGTCGGGGCGAAGCCGTCGGGAAGTACCTGCCGATCCTCGTCGCCTACCTGGTGGTGCGGGGGATCATCGGCATCGTCACCGACTCCGAGGCGGTGTTCTTCGGCATCGGCATCGGCACCAAGGCAGCCATCGGTGCAGCGCTGATCGTCACCGCGGTGATCGGCCGACCGTTCATCGAACGGGTGGTGCACCTCGCCGTCCCGTTCGATCGGGCCACCCGCGACCACCCGGCGTACCACCGCATGTGTTCACGGCTGACCGCCGGCATCGGCTGCTGGCAGTTCGTGACCTCGTCGTGGGACATTTGGCTGTACCGCCAGACCTCCACCGACGGCTACCTGGTGATCCGGGCGCTCGTCGGGTGGCCGGCCGGCCTGGCCGTCACCCTGGGCTGTCTGTGGTACGCCAACCGGGCCCTGCGGGCCGTCCCCGGCTTCACCGGCATCGTCGCCGTGCTCGAAGCGGCCGACGAGAAGCGGCGGCGCTGACCCGGCTTGTGTCGGCCTGTCGTCTGCGGTCCAATGCGACCGGACCACGGGAGGAGCACCATGGGCGACGGAGCACTGCGGGACAAGGGCGTGCTGGTCACCGGCGGGGGGACGGGCATCGGCCGGGCCTGCGCCGAGGCGTTGGCCGCCGACGGGGCGGTGGTCACCATCTGTGGCCGCACCGAGGGCACGCTGGCCGCCACCGTCGAGGGCATCGGGGCCGCCGGCGGTCGGGCCGGGTACGTGGTCGCCGACGTCACCGACGAGGTGTCGGTCCGGGCCGCGGTGGACGCGGCGGCTGAGCGGGCCGGCAACCTGCACGGGGTGGTCGCCAACGCCGGGGGCGCCGGCGGCTTCGGCCCGTACCACGTGCAGGATGCCGAGGCGTTCATGGACGTGCTGCGCCTCAACGTGCTCGGCACCATGCTGTGCCTGAAGCACGCCGTGCCCCACATGGTGGCCGGCGGGGGCGGGTCGTTCGTCGGCATGTCGTCCATCGCCGGCCACGTCACCCACCCCAATTTCGGGGCCTACACGGTCGGCAAGGCCGGCATCGAGCAGATCGTGCGCAACGCGGCCGACGAGTTCGGCCGGTCCGGGGTGCGGTGCAACGCCATCCGTCCCGGGTTCATCGCCACCGAACTGATGGAGGGCATCCCCCGGGACAGCGAGGTGTACGCCAGCTACCTGGCCAACACGCCGATGGGCGGGGTGGGCCGGCCGGAGCACGTGGCCGCCCTGGCCCGGTTCCTGATCGGCCCCGAGTCGGCGTGGATCACCGGGCAGTGCATCAACGTGGACGGCGGCCACTCCCTGCGGGCCGGCCCCGACTTCTCGTCCTTCGTGGCCCCAGCCCTCGGTGACCACGTGATGGCCGGGAACCGACCCGAGGAGGAGCACGGCCGGTGACCCTCGACGCCGACATGCAGGCCGTGGTCGACCAGCGCAACGCCCTGGGCTGGGACATGACGGCCCACACGGTGTCCGAGGTGCGGGCCGCGGTGGCCGCCGGCCTGCGGGCCCAGCTGGCCCTGGGCGTCGACGAGGTGGCCCACGTGGCCGACCTGGAGGTGCCGGCGAATCCGCCGGTGCCGTGCCGTCACTACCGGCCCGGGGGAGCCGACGGGGGCGGGCTGCTGGTGTGGTTCCACGGTGGCGGGTTCTGCATCGGCGACCTCGACACCCACGACCAGCTATGCCGGCGTCTGGCCGTGCTGGCCGGGGCCCAGGTGTTGTCCGTCGACTACCGGCTGGCCCCCGAGCATCCGTGGCCGGCCGCCGTCGACGACGCCGTCGCCGTGGCCCGATGGGCGACCGACGCCGGGGGCGGCCACGGCTGGGACACCACCCGGGTGGCGGTGGGGGGCGACAGCGCCGGTGGCTCGCTGGCCGCGGTGGTCGCCCTCGAGGCCCGCGACGCCGGGCTCGGGCTGGTCCACCAGGTGCTCGCCTACCCGGGCACCGACCACACCCGGCACTACCCGTCGCTGGACCTGCCGTCCGGCTACCTCTACGACGCCGCGGCCCGGAAGTGGTTCTACGACCGGTATCTGCCCGACGGGGTCGACCGGTCGGACCGGCGGATCTCGCCGCTGTGCGCCGACCGCCACGCCGGGCTGTGTCCGGCGACGGTGTTCACCGCGGGCCACGACCCACTGCGCGACGAGGGACGGGCCTACGCCGAGGCCCTCTACGAGGCTGGGGTGCCGGTCACCCACGTCGAGTACCCGGGGCTGGTCCACGGGTTCCTCAACCAGTTCCTGCTCGTCGCCGCGGCGGACGAGGCGACGAGGATCATCGGCGACACCCTGGTCGACCCGCTGGCCCCCTGAACAGCCCCGCCCTCTGAGCGCTCAGACCGGGTCGGCCAGGAGGTGGGCCTCGGCGAGACCGTGGACGAAGGCGTTGGGCATCTCCACCGGTTCGGTACCCGGGGCCAGGCGGGGGTTGGCGAACCGGCGCACGAACTCCTCGAAGAACACCCGGATCTCCAGGCGGGCCAGGGCCGCCCCCAGGCAGAAGTGGGTGCCGTTGCCGAACGCCAGATGGTGGTTGGGGTCCCGGGTCACGTCGAAGGCCTCCGGGTCGGCGAAGTGGGCCGGGTCCCGGTTCGCCGACGAGTACATCAGCAGCACCTGCTGGCCGGCCCGCACCGTGACCCCACCGAGGTCGGTGTCCTCGGTGGCCACCCGGCACATGTTGTGGATCGGGGTCACCCAGCGGATGAACTCCTCGACGGCCACCGCCATGTCGGCCCCGCCGGCCAGGGCGGCGAACTGGTCGGGCCGCCGGGTCAGCTCGACGAGGGTGCGGGCGATCACCGTGCGGGTCGTCTCGGCGCCGCCGTCGAGCAGCAGCAGGCAGTCGGAGATGATCTCGTCCAGCCCGAACGGGTAGCCGTCGAGCCCCTCGGCCTCGGTGTCGATCCACACGTCCATCACGGTGTCGACCGGGCACCCGCCGCCGGCCCGGGCCGCCGAGGTCTCGGCGTACAGGTTCATGCACGCCTCGGTGAACTCGAACACCGCCATCACGCCGTCCTCGTCGTGGTAGCGGGGCCCGCCGCCCAAGGCGATGGTGCGCTCCGACCACGACTTCAGCGACGGCCACATCTCGTGGGGGAACCCGAGCAGCAGGCCGATCATCTGGGCGGGGAGCGGGGCGGCCAGCTGGCTGATGACCTCGGCCGAACCGGTGGCCGCCAGGTCGTCGAGTAGCCCGGTGACGACGCCGCGCACGTGGTCCTCCCATGCAGCGGCGGCCCGGGGCGTGAACCGGCGGGACACCAGGTTGCGGCGCACCGTGTGGTGCGGGTCGTCGAGGCCGATGATCGAGGCGTCGGCCGGGATGTTGGGCCGGTAGCCGCCCTTGACCTTGTCCGAGGAGATGAACCGGGTCTTGTCCCGCTCGATGGCGATGATGTCGTCGTAGCGGGACACCCCCCACAGTTCGTTGGCCTCGTCCCAGTAGACGGGCTCGTGGTCCCGCATCCAGGCGTAGGTGGGGTACGGGTCGTCGACGTAGAAGGCGCCGTCGAGCAGGTCGAGCGAAGGTCGGGCGGAGATCGGGGACGGCGGGCTCACGGGGCCGATCGTACGACCGGAGCCGGGGCCGACTACAACTGCGAGCACCGGACACCGAGCACGGGGGGACGCCATGCGGGCGGTACGCAGCATCGACGGTACGTTCGCCGTCGTCGACGTGGACGAGCCGGCGGACGGCGACGGCGGGATCGTGGTCGACATCGCCTCGGCCGGCATCTGCGGTTCGGACCTGCACATGGCCCCGTTCGGCTTCCCGGTCACCTTCGGCCACGAGTGCGCCGGCACCCTGGCCGACGGCACCCCGGTGGCCGTGCAGCCCCTCGTCCACTGCGGCGCCTGCGACCGGTGCCGGGCGGGCGAGGCCACCCAGTGCCGCACCGCGGGCGGCAGCCTCTACGGCATCGTCCGGGACGGCGGCATGGCCGACCGCATGGCCATCGACGCGTCCTGCGTGGTGCCGCTGCCCGACGGGTTGTCGGTGGCCGACGCCTGCCTGGTCGAGCCGGTGGCCGTGGCCGTCCACGCCGTCAACGGCCTCGAGGTGGCGGTCGGCCACCGGGCGCTGGTCATCGGCGGCGGCATGATCGGCCTGGCCGCGGTGGCCGCGGCGCACGCCGCCGGCGCCGACGTGGACCTGTCGGCCCGCCACCCCCACCAGAAGGCGGCCGGGGAGCAGTTGGGGGCCGGCACGGACCCGGTCGGCGAGTACGACGTGGTCGTCGACGCCGTGGGCACCTCTGAGTCGCTCTCCACGGCCATCGCCCACGCCCGGCCCGCCGGAGCGGTGGCGGTACCCGGCACCCCGTGGGAGGGGCTGACCATCGCCGATCCGATGGCGTGGTTCATGAAGGAACTGCGCATCAAGCCGTCGTTCACCTACGGGCACCACGGCGGAGTCCGGGAGACCGACCAGGCGGCGGCCCTGCTGGCCGCCACCCCCGACCTGGCGTCGACCGTCGTCACCCACCGGTTCGCCCTCGATGACGCCCCCGAGGCGTTCCGGGTGGCCGCCGACCGCAAGGCCGGGGCCATCAAGGTGGTGCTGGAGCCCTAGACCGGCGTCAGGCCAGCGCCGCCATCTCGAAGCGGCTCGGGCGGTCGAACACTTCGCGCACCATCGGGGCGAACTCCTCGAGCGGGATGTCGTCGTAGCCGGGTTCGAAGCAGTTCTGGTCGTACTCGTGGCAGAAGGCGGCGCAGTCGTCGAACCACTCGTGGTCCCGGAAGCGTTCGCGCTCGTCCCGGTCACCGCCCAGGTGGTGGAAGTAGTAGTACCCCTGGAACACGCCGTGGTGCCGGATGATCCAGGTTGTGCGGTCGTCCACGTACGGCCGCAGGATGTCGGCGGCGACCGCGGAATGGTTGGCCGGGGCCATCACGTCGCCGACGTCGTGGAGCAGGGCGGCGACCACCATGTCGATCGGTTCGCCGTTGCGCAGGGCCCGCGATCCGCTCTGCAGCGAGTGGCGGTAGCGGTCGACCGGGTACCCCAGCCTGGGGCCCTTCATGATCCCCAGCAGGCCGAGCAGGTTGTCGGCCAGGGTGTCGGTGACGTGGTCGGCGAACAGCCGGGACACGAGCTCGTAGTCCTCGGCCGTGCCGTCCTCCATGTGGACGAAGCTGACGGTCTCCATGGCCGCGCATTCTGCCATGCCGGGGCCGACCGTGGGCCGAGGTTGAACGGCCGCTGCCGGTAGGGTCCGGCCGTGCCCGCCGTCGCCGTCACCGACCTGGTCAAGGACTACGGGCCGGTGCGCGCCGTCGACGGCCTGTCGTTCACCGTGGAGGAGGGCGAGGTCGTCGCCCTCCTCGGCCCCAACGGGGCCGGCAAGTCCACCACCATCGAGGTGCTCGAGGGCCACCGCACCCGCACGTCCGGGTCGGTCGACGTCCTGGGCGTCGACCCGGCCCACGGGGGGCGGGCCTTCCGGGACCGCATCGGCATCGTGCTCCAGGAGGTCGGCCTCGAGCGGGAGCTCACCGTGCGGGAGATGCTCGAGCACTACGGCGCCTGCTACTCGCGCCGCCGGCCGGTCGACGAGGTGTTCGACCTGGTCGGCCTGGCCGGCCTCGGCGACCGCCGCACCCACCGGCTGTCCGGCGGGCAGAAGCGGCGCATCGACCTCGCCCTCGGGCTCATCGGCGACCCTGAGTTGTTGTTCCTCGACGAACCGACCACCGGGTTCGACCCGTCGGCCCGTCGGCAGGCGTGGGAGATGATCGACGGTTTGCGGGGCCTCGGCACCACCGTCCTGCTGACCAGCCACTACATGGACGAGGTCGAGGCCCTGGCCGACCGGGTGCTGGTCATCGCCAGGGGGCGCCTGGTCGCCGAGGGCACGCCGGCCGAGTTGCGGGCCGGCATTGCCGACGTCACCGTCGTGCAGTTCGTCGCACCAGCGGCCGGCGGGCTGCCCGACGGGCTGAGCGGTCCAGTGGTCGTGGCCGACGGCCGGGCCGAGTTGCGCTCCACCGACCCGACGGCCGACCTTCACCGGTTGACCGGTTGGGCCGTCGACCACGGCGTGACTCTCGAAGGCCTCGAGGTGACCCGACCCACCCTCGAAGACGTGTACCTGGACCTGATCGGCGGTCCGGAGGGCGACCGGCATGCCTGAGCGATCCCGTCCGTCCACCGTCGCCCTCGTCGTCGAGCAGGTCCGGTACCAGAACCGCCTGTTCCGCCGGAACCCGATGGCGGCCAGCTTCACCCTGGCCTTTCCGATGATCTTCCTCGTGCTGTTCGGGGCCCTGTTCGACGAGATCGACGTGGCCCCCGGCGTCTGGGTGGAGGCCGCCCAGTTCTACGCCCCGGGCCTCGCCGTGTTCGCCGCCGTGTCGGCCACCTACTCCAACATCGGGATCTCGACGGCCATGACCCGCGACGAGGGCATCTTGAAGCGCACCCGGGGAACGCCGCTGCCGCCGTGGATCTATCTGGCCGGGGTGGTCGGCTCCGGGGTCACCGTCGCTGTCCTCGGCACCGTGGCGATGCTGCTCATCGGGGCCCTGGCCTACGGCATCGAGATGGATGCCGCCGACCTGCCGGCCGCCGTGGTCACCTTTGTGGTCGGCGTGGCGGTGTTCGCCCTGCTGGGCCTGGCCCTGGCCGCAGTGTGCCCGTCGGGCCAATCGGCGCCGGCCCTGGCCCAGGTGACGCTCATCCCCATCGCCTTCGTGTCCAACGTGTTCGTCAGCGTGCGCAGCGATCCCCCGGCCTGGATCGACCTGCTGGGTGACGTGTTCCCCCTGAAGGCCTTCGCCGACGCCTTCTTCGCCGCCTTCGATCCGTTCCGGGACGGGTCGGCGTTCGAACCGTGGCTGCTGGCCCGCATGGGGCTCTGGGGGGTCGTCGGAGCCGTGGTGGCCGTCCGCCGCTTCACCTGGGAGCCCTCGGCCGGAGCCGCCCCCGGATCGGGTCGCCGGGGCCGCCGAGGCTGACCGCAGCCGGTCGGCCAGGCTCAGAGCCCGGCACCCTCCAGGTCGTCGGGGCCGTCGACGTCGTGGCCCAGATCGGCGTCGCGCAGGCTGCGCCACGGCAGACCCAGGCGTTCGGCTTCGGCGACGTGGCGGGCGAACGAGCCGGGGCCGTAGGCGAACCGAAAGCCGGCGTTGCAGGGGACCACGGCCACCGGGGTGCCGTCGCCGTGCCGGTCGGGGACCAGGGTGACCCCGTCGAAGGCGGCGCAGCGGCTCAGGTCGGCGGCCCGAGGGAGGTCGCCGTGGGCGACGACCACCCGGTCATGGCCGGCGTCGGCCAGCGCGGCCACCCCGGTTTCGACGGCGGCGACCAGCCCCGGGCGGTCGGCCCACACCACGTCGGCGCCGACGCCCCGGGCCCAGTCGGCCACCGCGGGGTCGTCGCACACCACGGTCACCGGCAGGGGGGCGGCGGCGGTCACGACGGTGCCGGCCATGCGCCGGGCCAGGTCGGCCCGGGCGTCGGCGTCGAGGACGTCGGAGAGCCGCTGCTTGGCGTCGCCGAACGACTTGACCGGGATGAGCACCGCGGTACTGGGTGACGGGTCGGCAGGCATGGCGGGCACGGCGGCGAGTGTACGGGCGGACCGTCGGCCCGGTGGCGGGCTCCGCCCCGCCTAGGCTCGCCGCCATGACGACCGACGCGACGGTGACCCGTGTGGCGGTGATCGGTGCTGGCTCGTGGGGGACGACGGTCGCCGCCCTGCTGGCCCCGGTGGTGCCCACCGTGCTTTGGTCGCGCCGGACCGACGTGGCCGCTGACGTCGCCGCCGGCCGCGGCAACCGCCGGTATCTCGACGGGTTCGACCTGCCGGCCGGCCTCGACGCCACCGCCGACCTGGCGGCCGCCGTCGACGGAGCCGACCTGGTGGTGATGGGCGTGCCGACCCACGGCTTCCGGGACACCCTGGCCATGGCCGCTCCGGCCCTGGCCGACGGCACGCCGGTCGTGAGCCTGGCCAAGGGGTTCGAGCAGGGCACCCGGTTGCGCATGACCGAGGTGGCGGCCCAGGAGGCGCCCGGCCGGCCGGTCGGCGTGCTCACCGGACCCAACCTGGCCAAGGAGATCCTGGTCGGACAGTCGGCGGCCACCGTCGTGGCGTGCACCGATGCCGGCGTGGCCGGGACTCTCCAGACCCTGCTGGCCTCCGATCGACTGCGCGTCTACACCAACGACGACGTGGTCGGCTGCGAGATCGGCGGAGCGGTCAAGAACGTCATTGCTCTGGCCGCCGGTATGGCCGAGGGTCTACGCACCGGCGACAACGCCCGGGCCGCCCTCATCACCCGCGGCCTCGCCGAACTGACCCGACTCGGCGAGGCCCTGGGCGGTGACCCCCGGACCCTGACCGGCCTGGCCGGGTTGGGCGACACCCTGGTCACCTGCATGAGTCCGCTCAGCCGGAACCGGACGGTGGGCGAGCGGGTCGGCCGGGGTGAGGCGCCGGCCGACGTGTTGGCCGGCATGGATCAGGTCGCCGAAGGGGTGCGGGCCGCCGGGGTGGTGTGCGAGTTGGCCACCGGGGCGGGCGTCGAGGTGCCCATCGCCCAGGGTGTGCACGCCGTGTTCGGCGGAGGGCACGACCCGGTCGAGGTGTGGGCCGGCCTCATGACCCGTCGATCCCGGCCTGAGGTGTCCTGACCATGGCCTGGCCCAACCGCCGGCCGGAGGTGCGCGTACCCGAGGGCGTCCACGGCACGGTGATCGGTACCGACGACGGTTTCCGGGCTGTCGTCGACGCGGGGGGCGGCATCGTCCCGTCCGGTCGAGGATTCAGGGTCGACTGGTGGATCGGTGCCGACGACCGCTGGCACGACCCGGCAGTCGAGACGGCAGTGCGACAGGTACGGCCGGGTGCCGCTCCGGTACTCGAGACCCGTCTCCGGGTGCCGGGCGGCGACATCGTGGCCACTGCCTGGGCGGCGCTGGCCGGCGGGTCGGATGGTCCGGCGGTGGTCGTCGAGCTGGCCAACGAGACCCCTGTTCCGGTCGCCGTCGCCGTCGTCGTGCGCCCGGTCGGCGGGGTGCGCCGGGTCGCCGTCGACGGACGACGCCTCATGGCTGATGGAGCGCCGGCCGTCGTCGTCGATCGCGACCCTGGTCGGTTCGCCTTGGCGGCCGACGCCGCCGACCTGGCACCCGTCGTGACTGGGGGCCGGGCCGTTGAGGACCCGCCGGCACCGGTGGTCGACCGGAAGCGGCGGGCAGGTGGGGCGTTGGTCGTACCCCTCACCCACGGCAGCGGCCTGCGGTTCGCCGTGCCGGCCCGCGACGGTGCCGGTGCGCCGACCGACCTGCCCGGCGTCGAGCGGGTCACCGCAGGCTGGGCGGCCCACGTGGACCGCGCCGCGTCGGTCGCTGGTCCTGACGAGCTGGCTGATCCCGTCGGGCCGCTGCTCGTCGACCTGCTCCTGGCCGGACCCGCGCCCGGAGCGGCGGCGACCCTCGCCGCCTGGGGTCTGCCTCACGAGGCGGCGGCGCGGGTCGACGGCATCGAGGACGCTGCTGCCCTCTGGACCCGGTACCGGGATCCCGCCCCGTTCACCGACCACATCGACATCGGGGCACTGGTCCGGGGCGGGGGCCCGCCGGGGGCCGTCGCCTCCCTGGCCGGTTTGTTCGCGGCCCTCGGCGACGACCGGGCGGCTGCCGATGCCGCGTCGGTCGCCGCCCCGTTCGGCGATGGGCTGCCGACGTCGGGCCCCGGCCTGGCCTTGGCCGACCATCAGCGCCGCCTCGTCGTCGAGCACGAGGACGGCCTGGCGCTGCTCCCCACGGTGCCCGCGGCCTGGTTGGGTCAGAACCTCGAGGTCCACGATCTGGCGACGACCTGGGGGCGCCTGGGGTACGCCGTGCGCTGGCACGGTGACCGTCCGGCGCTGCTGTGGGAGTTGGTCGGCCACGACGACCTTCCGGTGACGTTGACCGTTCCCGGCCTGGACCCCGGATTCTCCACCGCCGACCGGAGCGGCGAGGTGCTGCTGGCCCGGCCCGTCGACGCCGCGCCGGTCGATCCGACCCCGCCCGCCGGCAGCTTCAGTTAGCGCCAGGCTCCGAGGGCGAACAGCAGCCCGACGGCACCCACCACCCGCAGGCGGCGTGGGGCCTCGACCTGGCGGAACGCACCCTCGGTGGGTTCCGGGCGCCGACCGCCGATCGATCCGAGCGAGCGGCGCCCCTGCACCGAGCCGGCGGAGCCGATGGACAGCACCGAGCCGGCGGAGCCGATGGACAGCACCGAGCCGGCGGAGCCGATGGACAG
>CAZPGL010000008.1:33317-40138 GCA_964586175.1 uncultured Microthrixaceae bacterium
CCCGTCGACCCGATCGACAGGACGCTGTGGCTTGAGGCCACGCTCAGCCGGGAGCGGTGGCTCAGCCAGGAGCGGCCCGAGCGGTGCGGTGGAAGGATCGGTGGAGCCTGGCGGGCAGGCGAGGGGACGGCCACGTCGTCCACGGTAGTCGGCCGGACGCGCCCTAGGGTCGGCCCATGGCCGGTCGCCGTCGCATGCGGGCCGCCCTGCGGGGCAAGGCCCCCGGGTTGGCTGCCGAGCGCGCCCTGTGGGCCGCCGGCCACCGGGTCGTCGTCGGCCTCGACGAGGTGGGGAAGGGGGCATGGGCCGGACCGCTCACCGTCGGTGCCGTGGTGGCCGACGGCCAGCGCCGCATCACCGGCGTCCGCGACTCCAAGATGCTGACCGAGCCGGAACGCGAGGCCATGGTCGACCGCATCACCGGTTGGGCTGTCGCCTGGTCGGTCGGTCATGCGTCCAACGACGAGTGCGACGAACTCGGCATGTCCGACGCCCAGCGGCTGGCCGCCCGGCGGGCTCTCGACGGCCTCGGCCTCGCCCCCGACCGGGTCCTGCTCGACGGCCGCTGGGACTTCGTCGGTGGCGGCATCGCCGACACCATCGTGAAGGGTGACGCCACCAGTCTGTCGATCGCCGCGGCGTCGGTCGTCGCCAAGGTCACCCGAGACCGTCTGCTGCGCGAAGCCGACGGCGCCCACCCGGGGTACGCCCTGGCCGACAACAAGGGCTATCCGTGTCCCCGTCACCGCGCCGCCCTCGCCGAACGGGGTGCCACCACCTATCACCGGCGGTCGTGGGCCTTCATGGACGGGCTTCCGCCGGTCGGTGCTCCCCGACGGGACCGGGCCGACGCCCACCCCCGGCTGTTCGACTGAACCGGTCTTGACGGGACAGGTTTCCGTTCCCTACCGTGCGCGCCCGTGCAACGCGTGACCCGGCTACTCGGGGCGCTCGCCGTCTGGACCGTGATCATCTGGCTGGGCCGAATCCGGAACGTCGCCGCCGATGAGACGCTGTCCGACCTGGGTCGGATCTGGCGTCTGGTGCTGGCCGTCCAGTTCCTGGCCCTGGCGGCCCTGTCGGTGGCCGTCGTCGCCGGCTGGTGGCGCAACCACCCGGTCGGGTCCACCCGCTTCGTTACCGTGTTCTGCCTGTGGACCATGGGTTTCTGGGCCGTGCGGGGCCTCGGCATGCTCTTCGCCGACCACGATGCGCAGTTCAAGCTCGTCCATTCCCTGCTCGCCGCGGTGTCGATCGGCCTGGCCGGCTGGCTCTACCGCGAGGACCGCGAGGTCATGCGGGCCGCCCCGTCCGAATGAGCCGGGCAGGCGGTCGGGGCGACAACCGCTAGCCTGACGCCACCATGGGCCAGCCGATCACCGTCGTCTCCAAGCCGTCGTCCCGAGCCGGGATCGCCCGCTACGAGATCAACCGCAACCTCACCGGCATGGGTCACGAGCGCTACCGCGCCGGTGACGACATCCTCGGCGACACCCCGGCCGACGAGCTGGCCCGCCGGCTGTTCGCTCGGGGCGGTATCGACGGTGTCCACCTGAACGCCAACATGATTACCGTCGAGTTGGCCGCCTCCGGCGACGAAGGCATCGCCGACCTCATCGCCGACCTCCACCTCTACTACGTCGAGGGTGTCGAGGTGCCGAGCGACGAGGAGCTGATGGGCGAGGCCGGCTGACGCCGACCTCACCCGCCGGATCGCCCATGGGTACCCCGGGCCGAGTGTCGGCATGGCATCGACGGCGTTCTGGGTCGATCCGGTCGAGGATCTGCACGCCGTGGTTCTGACCCAACTGGTGCCGTCCAGCGTGCACGTCTCGCTGCGCTGGGACCTGCGGGCCCTGGTCAACGCCGCCCTCGTGGACTGAGCCCGGTGTCCGTGGAGACGCCCGGCGATCCGCCCGCCGAGTCAGTGGGCGTCGGCCCCCATCCCGAACCCTGGCCCGACGACCCGAGGCTCGACCCGGTCCTGCTGGCTGAGGGGGACCGCCGCAACGTGGCCGACCGCTACCGCTACTGGACCGTCGAGGCAATCGTGGCCGACCTGGACCGGCGCCGGCACCCGTTCCACGTGGCCATCGAGAACTGGGATCACGACCTCAACATCGGCACCGTCGTCCGCAACGCCAACGCCTTCCTGGCCGCCGGCGTGCACATCGTGGGCCGCCGACGCTGGAACCGTCGGGGGGCCATGGTCACCGACCGGTACCAGCATGTGCACTACCACCCGACGATCGCCGGCCTGCTGGCCTGGGCCGAAGGGGAGGGGCTGCCGGTCGTCGGCATCGACAACCTGCCCGGCTCGGTCCCTCTCGAGACCACCGACCTGCCCGAGCGGTGCGTGTTCTTGTTCGGCCAGGAGGGGCCGGGCCTGTCAGCCGATGCCCGGGCGGCCGTGGCCATGGTGTGCTCGATCGCCCAGTACGGCTCGACCCGGTCGATCAACGCTGGGGTGGCGTCGGGCATCGCCATGCACGCCTGGGTTCGCCGCCACGGTGGCCGGTAACGTGACGTCCCGTCGCGGCCGGATCGGCCGCCCCCGTCGAGGAGTCCCGTGCCCGTCCGTCGCATCATCGCTGTGCTCATCGCCGCTCTCATCGCCGCTCTCGCCGTGAGCGCGTGCAGCGGGTCGTCCGGGTCGACGCCGACCACGACGGCGGCTCCGGCCACCACTGCCGCCCCCACGACCACCGCCCCGGCCACCACTGCCGCCCCCACGACCACCGTCCCGACCACCGTCCCGGCCACCACGGCGGCCCCCTCGACCACCGTGGCGCCCACGACGACCGCCGACCCGGGTCACGCCATCCACATCGAGGTCGTCGACGGCCACCCGGTCGACGGGCTGCAGCGGGTCGACGTGCCCCTCGGCGCCGAGGTGACCATCACCCTGGTCGTCGACCACGCCGACGAGTTCCACCTGCACGCCTACGACCTGCGGGCCGACCTGTCGCCCGGTGTGTCGACCGCGCTGGAGTTCACGGCCGAGATCCCCGGGGTCTTCGAGGGGGAGTTGCACCACGACGGGCTGGTCGTGTTGGCCCTCACCGTGTCGTGACCGGCGCCGCCGTCACCCTGGCCCACGGGGTGGGCGGACGGGGCGACCTGCCGATCCCGGCGTGGACCGCCGGGTGGAGCGGGGCCGTCGTGCTCGCCGTGTCGTTCGCCGTCCTCGGGATGTCGTGGCGCCGACCCCGCCTCCGGGCCCTGGCCGCCGGCCGGGCCCTGCCCGGCCTCGGAGCGCCGGCCGCCGTCGCCGGATGGGTGCTGCGCCTCGCCGTGCTGGCCCTGGCCGTCGTGGTCGTCACCGCCGGGTTCGTCGGGCGCGACACCACCACGGCCAACCTGGCCCCGGTCACCGTCTACGTCATGCTCTGGGTCGGCGTGCCGCTCACGTCGGCGCTGCTCGGCCCATGGTGGCGGGCCGTGAGCCCGTTCGAGACGGTGGGGCGGATGGTCGACGGGGTCCGTCGTCGCACTCCGGCCGAGGCGCCGGGCTGGCTGTCGTCGGGGTGGGTGGCCCTGGTGCCGATCAGTGGCTTCCATTGGCTGGAGCTGGCCTACCACGACGGCGCCAGCCCCCGGGTCCTCGGCTGGTGGGCGCTGCTCTACACATCGGGGCTGGTCGTCCTGGCATGGCGGTTCGGATGGGCCTCGGCCCGCAAGGCCGAGTGCTTCGGGGTGCTGTTCGACATGGTCGCCGCCATGGCGCCGGTGCATCGGGAAGCCGACGGCCGCTGGCGTCTGCGGGCCCCGTTCGTTGGGGTGGCCGACCTCGACACCTCGCCGGCCCAGGTGGCCGTCCTGCTGGCCGCCGTCGGCGGCACGGCGTTCGACGGGGTGTCCCGGACCTCCTGGTGGGGCGACCTGGCGGTGGGTCGCACCGGCTGGGACCTCACCGTGTTCCGGAGCGTGGGTCTGGTCTGGGTGGCCATGGTCGTCGGCGTGGCCTTCCACTTCGCCGGACGGATGGGCGGCCGGCTCACCGGGGACACCGGGTTCGCCACCCGGTTCGGCGCCTCCCTGGTGCCCATCCTCATCGGGTACGACCTGGCCCACTACTTCTCGCTGCTGCTGCTCGAGGGGCAGGGGTTCCGGGCCCGGCTCTCGGACCCGTACGGGCGGGGGTGGGATCTCTTCGGCACGGTCACCGATCCGATCGACTGGACGCTGGTGTCGACCACGACCGTGGGCTGGATCCAGATCGGAGCCATCGTCGGCGGGCACCTGGTGGCGGTGGTGGTGGCCCACGACCGCTCGGTCGAACTGTGGAAGCCGGCCACCGCGCTGCGCAGCCAGTACACCATGCTGGCCGTGATGGCCGCCTACACGGTGGCCGGCCTGGTGCTGCTCACCGGCTGACCGGCCGCGCTTGCCAGTATCGAACATATGTTCGATACTGGCGGGGATGGCCCTTCCGCTCCTCCGGCTGCCCCGTTCGCTGCTCGCCGATCCCGAGCCGTTCGGCGACGTGGCCCCCGTGGCCCCCACGGCCCCGGGGCCGCGGCCGGTGCCCGACCTGGGGTCGGTGGCCCGGCGCACCCGCCCCACCGTCCTGGCCGGCGACCGGACCCTGCCGGTCCATCCCGTGCTGTCCGGGTTGCTGCCCGACGGGCTGTGCCGGGGAACGGTCGTCCAGGTTGCCGGCGCCCCGGGGGCCGGCTCCCGGTCGCTGGTGCTGGTGCTGCTGGCCGAGGCCACCGCCGCCGGGTCGTGGGCCGGGGTCGTGGGTGATCCCGACCTGGGGCTGGCCGCGGCTGCCGAGGCCGGGGTGGCCCTGCGGCGCCTGGCCCTGGTCGACGCCCCCGGCCCGGCTGCCTGGGGCCGGGTGGTCGGCACCCTGGTCGGTGCCCTGGACCTGGTGGTGGTCGCCCCCCGGCACCGGGTGCCGGCCGCCCAGGCCCGCCGGCTGGCCGTCCGGGCCCGGGAGCGGGGGACGGTGGTGGTCCAGACGGGTGCCGAGCGGTGGCCGGGTCCCGTCGACCTGCGGCTGACCGTCTCGGACGGGGTGTGGGAGGGGCCGGGCCCCGACCACGGCCGCCTGCTGGCCCGCCGGGTCACGGTCGCCGCCACCGGCCGGGGGGCTGCAGCCCGGTCTCGCACGGCGACGCTGCTGGTGCCGGGCCCCGGGGGGGCGCCAGTGTCCGTCGGTCCGAACCGGCCGGACCAGGCGTGAGCCCGGTCCGCACCCTCGTGGTCTGGTGTCCCGACTGGCCGTTGTGGGCCCACGGGGTGGCAGTCGATCAGCCGGCGGCGGTACTCCGGGCCGGACGGGTGGTCGCCGCATCGCCGGCGGCCCGGGCTCATGGGGTGGCCAGGGGGCAACGCCAGCGCGAGGCCCAGGCCCGCTGTCCGGCGCTGACCGTGCTCGACCGGGACGACGCCGCCGAGGCCCACCGCTTCGAGTCGGTGGTCGCCGCCCTCGACGGCATCACCCCGTGGGTCGAGGTCCGCCGCCCAGGGGTCTGCGCCTTCGGAGTGCGGGGCCCGGTCCGGGTGTTCGGCGGTGAGCGGGCGTTGGTCGCCGCCACCCGGGACACCGTCGACCGGGCCCTCGGAGGGCCGTCGGAGGCACGCCCGGCGCCCCGGCTCGGGGTGGCCGACGGCCCGTTCGCCGCCGGGTTGGCCGCCCGGGCGGCGAACGGGAGCACCGACCGGGTGCACGTGGTGGCCGCGGGGGAGAGCCGGGCCTTCCTCGCCCCGCAGCCCGTCGGGACCCTGGGCCGCCCCGGCCTGGCCGACGTCCTCGCCCGGCTGGGCCTGACCACACTGGGGGCGTTCGCCGCCCTGCCGGCCGCCGACGTGCTGGGCCGGTTCGGCGCCGACGGGGCGGCCGCCCACCGGTTGGCCGCCGGCCGGGACGAGCACTCTCCGGACGGCCGCCCGCCGCCGCCCGACCTGGCGGTGGCCGTCGAGTTGGATCCGCCGGTCGACCGGGTGGACCAGGCGGCGTTCGTCGCCCGGTCGCTGGCCGACGACCTCCACGACGGGTTGGCCCAGCGGGGTCTGGTGTGCACCCGGGTGATCATCGACGCCGAGACCGGCCACGGGGAGCGGTTGTCCCGCCGATGGCGCGACGAGGGGGCGCTGTCGTCCCACGCTCTCGCCGATCGGGTGCGCTGGCAGCTCGACGGGTGGCTGCACGGTCCGCCGACCGGGGAGGGCGCCCGCCCGACCGCCGGATTGACCCGCCTGGCCCTGGTGCCCGACGAGGTCGTGGCGGCCACCGGTCGGCAGGTCGGGTTCTGGGGCGGGGCGTCGGCCGCCGACCAGCGGGCGGCCCGGGCGTTCACCCGGGTGGCCGGCCTGTTGGGTGGCACGCCGGTCCGGTTACCCGAGTGGCGGGGTGGGCGCTGCCCGGGCGAGCGGTGGGTGCCGGCGCCGGTCGTCGACGGTGCCGACGGTCCGGTCGCCGGCGGGCCGGTCGATCGGCCGCCCATCGATCGACCGCCATGGCCCGGTGGCCTGCCGGCACCGTCTCCAGCCGCCGTCCACGTCGCGCCGCAGCCGATCGAGGTGTTGGACCGGCAGGATCGGGCGGTGGGGGTCGACGCCCGGGGGGCGCTCTCGGCCCCACCCGTCGGGCTGCGGGTCGACGGGCGGCCACGGGAGGTGGCGGCGTGGGCCGGGCCGTGGCCGGTCGACGAGCGGTGGTGGGATCCCGAGCGCCACCGCCGCCGGGCCCGCCTCCAGGTGGTCGCCGATGACGGGGTGGCCCGCCTCGTCGAACTGGAGGGCGGCACCTGGCGGGTCGCCGCGACCTACGACTGACCAGTGTGTCGGCAGGGAAGCCGCCACCTACGACC
>CAZPGL010000008.1:40238-61601 GCA_964586175.1 uncultured Microthrixaceae bacterium
CGGCAGGGAAGCCGCCACCTACGACCAGCCGGGCCGGACGACCAGGGGCTAGGTTGCGACGACCGGTCGACCGGCCGGACACCACAGGCACACAGCAGGGGCACACACCGTGGCAGCACGCGAGGAAATGGACTGGGCGACCTACGGCACCGCGGTGCGTCAGTTGGCCCGCATGGTGGCCGACGACGGCTACCGGCCCGACATGATCCTGGCCATCGCTCGGGGCGGCCTGTTCGTTGCCGGCTCGCTGGGGTACGCACTGGCGGTCAAGAACCTCTATGTCATGAACGTCGAGTACTACACCGGCGTCGACGAGCGGCTCGACATCCCGGTGGTGCTGCCGCCGTACGTCGATTGGGTCGACCTCGACGGGGCCCGCATCCTCATCGCCGACGACGTCGCCGACACCGGTCACACCCTGGCCCTGGTGCGGGACACCGCGCTCCAGCAGGTGGCCGAGGTGCGGTCGGCGGTGCTCTACCAGAAGCCCCAATCGGTGGTCGACTGCGAGTACGTGTGGAAGCACACCGGCCGCTGGATCAACTTCCCGTGGTCCACCGAGGCACCGGTCGTCGACATGGGGGACTCCCCCCACCAGGTCCTCGACGCCTGAGGCCCGCCGGCGCTCAGGCGTGGATGGGGGCCCGGTGGTCGGCCCAGCGGGCCTCGGCCTCGAGTTGGGCGCCGACGGCGATGAGCAGGTCCTCCCGGCCGTAGGCGCCCACGACCTGAACGCCGACCGGTAGGCCGTCCGACGACCCGAGGGGCAGCGAGATGGCCGGCTGGCCGGTGGTGTTGAACGGCGACGTGAACGCGGCGTAGGGCATGGAGCGCTTGGATCCCCGCACCGGGTCATCGTCGGTGGGGGTGAGTTCGCCGATCCGGGGCGGCGGCAGGGCCGAGGTCGGCGTGACCAGTAGGTCGAACCCGTCCTCCCACCACGACGCCATGGTCCGGCGGAAGGCACCCATGACTCCCTGGGCCTTGGCGAACTCGGTGGCCGAACGCCCCCGTCCCCGCTCGGCGAGGAACCACGTGCCCGGTTCGACGTCGTCGGCGGTGACCGCGCGGCCCAACTGCTCGCCCAGGTGCTCGAGGCTCAGCACGGCGTTGACACCCCAATTGACGCCGAACGCCCACCCCAGCTCGTCGATCTGATCGAGGGCCTTCGGGTGGGCCTGTTCCACGTGGTGGCCGAGGGCAGCGAGCCGCTCCGCCGTCCGCCGGGTGGCGTCGGCGCAGTCGGGGTGCACCTCCGTGCGAGGGCTGTGGTCCATGAAGCCGATGCGCAGCGGCCCCGGGTCGGCGCCCACCTGTCCCAGGTACGGGCGGCCGTGGTCGGGGGCGATCACCCCGTCGCCGAGGAACGGGGTGGCGGTGGCGTCGAGGATGGCTGCACAGTCCCGCATGGTGTGGCACACCACGTGCTGGACCGACACCCCCCACTCCTCCTTGACCGGACCCATGGAGAGCCGGCCCCGGGACGGTTTGAGCCCGACCAACCCGCACATGGCTGCCGGAATCCGGATGGAGCCGCCACCGTCGCTGGCGTTGGCGGCCGGCAGCATGCCAGAGGCCACGGCGGCCGCGGCCCCGCCCGACGACCCGCCGGCGCCGTGGTCGGTGTTCCACGGGTTGCGGCATGGCCCGTAGGCGTGCGGTTCGGTGGTGGCGACGAGGCCCAGTTCGGGCGTGTTGGTGCGGCCGACGATGACGAAGCCGGCCTCCTTGTAGCGGCGCACCAGGTTGGAGTCGATCGTCGAGGTGTGCCCGGCGTCCTTGAGGGCCTGGATGCCGGCGTGGTGGGGTTGGCCGTCCTCCTCGGCCCACAGGTCCTTGATGAGCATGGGGACGCCGCGGAACGGGCCGTCGGGCAGGTCCGATGATGCCGCCAACGCCAGCGCCTGGTCGAACTGGCGGTGGATCACCGCGTTCAGCTCACCGTCGAGGGCCTCGATGCGGTCGATGGTGGCCTGGACGGCCTCGACGGGCGACAGCTGCCCGGTGCGGATCAGGTCGGCCAGGCCGACGGCGTCGATGAGGGCAAGGGGGTCGGTCATCGACGGGGACGGTAGCCCTCTGCGGCCGGCGACTCAGCGTCCGGCCTCGGCCCGCTCCAGGTAGTTGTAGACGGTGAACCGGCTCACCCCGATGGCCTCGGCCACGTCTTCGACCGACTTGCGCAGGGTGAAGGCCCCCCAGGTGTTGAGCAGGGTGACCGCCTCCTGCTTCTGGGTGCGGTCCATGTCGGCCCGGGCGACCCCCAACTCCCGTTCGGCGGCGACCAGCAGGTGTTCGAGGGCGTCGTGGAGATCGGGTCGGCGCACCGCACCCACGACCTCGCCCTCCCAGACGAGGGGGATGTCCGATTCAGCCATCTGGCCCGGCGGGACGACCGCCGTGCCGAGGGCGTCGGCTACCGGGGTGACGGCCCGGAGGAGGGGATGGGTGCGGTTGGGCACCGCAGTACCGTACCGCACTGCCTGGAATTGACAAAATGTTGATTCACGGGGAACATGGGTGGCCATGTCAGTGACCATCGCCCACTCCATCGACGATGCCTGTGCGGCGTTGATCGACCACCCCGACGCCGTGCTGCTGGCCGGTGGCACCGACCTCATGGTGGCCGTCAACCGCGACGGCCGGGCGGCCGCGCATGTCGTCGCCCTCGACCGGGTTCCCGAGCTGAGCGGCTGGCATCGCGACGGCGACGTCGTCCAGATCGGGGCCGGTGTCACCTACGCCGACCTCGAGCAGGGCGCTCTGGCCGACCTCGTGCCCGGGCTGGCCCAGGCGGCCCGCACCGTGGGCTCGCCCCAGATCCGCAACGCCGGCACCATCGGCGGCAACCTGGGCACGGCGTCCCCGGCCGGCGACACCCTTCCGGTGCTGGTCGCCCTCGACGCCGATGTGGTCCTGCGCTCGGCCTCGGGGAGCCGCCAGGTGCCGATCGGCTCGTTCCTCACCGGCGTCAAGCGCACCGACCTCCGACCCGGCGAGCTCATCGAGGCTGTCCGGGTGCCTGTGGTCGCCGGCCCCCAGGAGTTCTGCAAGGTCGGCACCCGCAACGCCATGGTCATCTCGGTGGTGTCGCTGGCCCTCGTCGTCGACCGCACCCGCCGACGGGTCGGGGTTGGCCTGGGGTCGGTCGGTCCCACGCCGCTGCGGGCACCCGAAGCCGAAGCGTTCCTTGTCGCCGAGCTTGCCGGCCAGCCTGCCGGCCCGCTCGACGGCGACCAGGTCGAGCGTTTCGCCGAGTTGGTCGCCTCGGCCGCCAGCCCGATCGACGACCACCGTGGCTCGGCCGCCTACCGCCGCCACGCCGTTGCCGTTCTGGCCGCCCGGGCGTGCCGTCGGGCCTTCCCCGGGGCACCCACATGACCGGGCACCCGTACACCCTCACCGTCAACGGCCAGGACCACGAGGTCGCCGACGGATGGGCCGGCGAGAGCCTGCTGTGGGTGCTCCGCGAGCGGCTCGGCCTGCCCGGCTCCAAGAACGCCTGCGAGGAGGGCGAGTGCGGCTCATGCACCGTGCGCCTCGACGACCGGGTGGTGTGCAGTTGTCTCGTGCTGGCCGCCTCGGCCGCCGGCCGAAACGTCACCACCATCGAGGGTCTGGCCCCGCCCGGCGACCTGGCCGACGTCCAGCAGGCGTTCATCGACGCCGGTGCCGTCCAGTGCGGGTTCTGCACCCCGGGGCTGCTGGTTGCCGTCGACGACCTCCTCGACCGGGACGACGACCCGTCGGACCTCACGGTGCGCGAGGCCATCAGCGGCAACCTGTGCCGCTGCACCGGTTACGGGCGCATCCTCGACGCAGTCGACCGGGCCGCCGCCATGCGCCGGGCCGGCGGCCCGTCAACGGGAAGCGGACCGGACCGATGACCGACACCCGCACCGACGTCAGTGCCGCTACCCGGGCCCCGCGGATCGGGGAGAGCGCACCGCGCCCCGACGGCGTTCCCAAGGTCACTGGGGCCTTCGCCTTCTCCAGCGACCTGTGGCACGACCGCATGCTGTGGGGCGGCACGCTGCGGTCGCCCCACGCCTCGGCTCGCATCCGGGGCATCGACGTCGGCCCCGCGGTCGCCGTCACCGGGGTCCACGCCGTGCTCACCCACGCCGACGTGCCCGGTGCCGCCTGCTACGGCCTCGAACATGGCGACCAGCCGGTGCTGGCCGCCGACGTCGTGCGCTACGAGGGCGAGCCGGTGGCCATCGTGGCCGCCGACCACCCCGACGCCGTGCGCCGGGCCCTTGCCGCCATAGTCGTCGACTACGAGCCGATGACCCCGCTCACCGACCCTGAAGTGGCCGAGGCCGCCGACCACCTGCACCCCGACGGCAACCTGTTCCGGCGACTCCACCTGCGCCACGGCGACCAGACGGTCGTCGGTGCGGTCCAGGTGGAGGGCACCTACGAGGTCGGTATGCAGGACCAGGCCTTCCTCGGTCCCGAATCTGGGCTGGCGGTGCCGGCTGAGGACGGCGGCGTCGACCTCCACGTGGCCACCCAGTGGTTGCACGTCGACCGCGACCAGGTGGCGGCCTGCCTTGGGCTGGATCCCGACCGGGTGCGCCTGACCCTGGCCGGCGTCGGCGGGGCCTTCGGGGCCCGCGAAGACCTCAGCCTCCATGTCCACCTCTGCATGCTGGCCCTCCACACCGGACGACCGGTGAAGATGAGCTACTCCCGCGAGGAGTCGTTCCACGGCCACGTCCATCGCCACCCGGCCCGCCTCTGGTACCGCCACCATGCCGATGCCGATGGCACCCTGGTCCGGGTCGAGGCCCGGTTGTTGCTCGACGGTGGGGCCTATATGTCCTCCAGCGGGGCGGTCATCGCCAACGCCACGTGCTTCGCCGCCGGCCCGTACCGGGTGCCCAGCGCCGACATCGACGGAGCGGTCGTGCGGACCAACAACCCGCCGTGTGGGGCCATGCGCGGGTTCGGTGCCGTCCAGACGTGCATGGCCCACGAGGCCCAGATGGACCGCCTGGCCGCCGCCCTCGACATGGACCCGGTGGAGTTGCGGATCATCAACGCCCTGGCCCCCGGCGATCGGCTGCTCACCGGGCAGGTGCTGACCGGCACGGCACCGGTGGCCGAGGTCATCCGGACCTGCGCCGACCACCCGTCGGCGGCGACCCTGCCCGGCGACCTGCTCGACCTGCCCGGCGGCGCAGGACGGACCGCTGATCTCCACCACGTCCGTCGGGGCGAAGCCCTGGCCGTGGGCTTCAAGAACCTGATGTTCTCCGAGGGCTTCGACGACTACAGCTCGGCCCGCTGCCGTCTGGTTGACGGCGTGGCCACCATCACGTGCGCGTGTGCCGAGGTCGGGCAGGGGTTCGTCACCCTCGCCCAGCAGATCGCCCGCGAGGTGCTGGGGGTCGACGAGGTGGTGCTCGCCCCTGCGGCCACCGACAGCGTCGGCTCGGCCGGCTCCACCTCGGCCAGCCGTCAGACGTGGATGTCGGGCGGTGCCGTCCAGAAGGCCTGCGAGGAGGTCCACGGGACCCTGCTGGCCCGCATCGCCGCCGAGCGGGGCCTCGATGCCGACGAGCTTGTCATGGTCGATGGCCGGATCACCTCGCTGGCCGGCGACCTCGACCTCGACCTGGCCGAGGCCACCGCCGAGCCGGTCGAGGCCGACGTGGTGTACCGCCACGCCCCCACCTTCCCCCTGGACGCCGACGGGCAGGGCGACGCCCACGTGTCGTTCGCCTTCGCCGCCCATCGGGCCATCGTCGACGTCGACCCCGACCTGGGCCTCGTCAAGGTGGTCGAGATCACGACGTCCCAGGACGTGGGCCGGCTCCTCAACCCGATCCAGGCCGTCGGCCAGGTCGAGGGCGGGACCGCCCAGGGGCTGGGCCTGGCCGTCATGGAGGAGGTACAGGTCGCCGACGGCCGTATCCGCAACGCGTCGTTCACCGACTACCTGATCCCCACCGCCCTCGACATGCCGCCCGTCGAGATCGCCGCCCTCATCGAGCAGCCGGAGCCAGGCGCCCCGTTCGGCGCCAAGGGCATCGGCGAGCCACCGTCCATCTCGTCGACCGCCGCTGTCGCCGCCGCCGTCCGGGCCGCCACCGGCCTCGACCTGCCCCGGGTACCGATCCGGCCCGCCGACATCGCCCTCGCCGACCGGGAGCCGTCATGACGCGCGCCGACCTGCGAATCGACGGCCCGCGGCTGTCGCGTCGCCTGGCCGAGTTGGCCGAGATC
Source organism: uncultured Microthrixaceae bacterium (assembly GCA_964586175.1). GTDB lineage: Bacteria > Actinomycetota > Acidimicrobiia > Acidimicrobiales > MedAcidi-G1 > CAZPGL01. The sequence goes on from CAZPGL010000008.1 coordinate 46,473, forward strand.
GGTCCGATCGCCGGCGGCGGGTCCTGCCGGCTGGCCCTCACCGACGACGACCGGAACGGCCGCGATCTGGTGGTGACCTGGATGCGCGACCTCGGCCTGGAAGTCACCATCGACGCCATTGGCAACGTGACCGCCGTGCGCGCCGGCCGGGTCGACGGGCCGCCCACCATGATGGGCAGCCACATCGACACCGTGGCCACCGGCGGACGCTTCGACGGCAACCTCGGCGTCCTTGCCGGCATCGAGGTCATCGAGACCCTGATCGAGCACGATGTCGAGACCGAACACCCGGTGGCCGTCGCCTTCTTCACCGACGAGGAGGGCGCCCGGTTCCCGCCCGACATGCTGGGCAGCCTCGTCTACGTCGGCGGGCTGGCCCTCGAGGAGGCCCTCGACGTCATTGGCATCGACGGTGCCGTCCTCGGCGACGAGCTCGAGCGCATCGGGTACCGGGGCCCGGCACCGTGCCCCGGACCGGCACCCCGGGCGTTCGTCGAACTCCACGTCGAACAGGGTCCCGTCCTCGAAGCCGAGGGTGTCACCATCGGCGCCGTCACCGGGGTCCAGGGCATCTCGTGGACCGAACTGACCGTCACCGGACAGTCCAACCACGCCGGGACCACCCCGATGCATCTGCGCCACGACGCCGGCTACGCCGCGGCCGGCATCGCCACCGGCGTGCGGGCCATCGCCGAGCGCATGGGCGGCCGGCAGGTGGCCACCGTCGGGCGCCTCGACCTGCACCCCGATCTGGTGAACGTGGTCGCCGGCTCGGCGACGATGACCGTCGACCTGCGCAACACCGACGACGACGCCCTGCGGGCCGCCGAAGCGGATCTGGCCGGGCTGGTCGCCGAGATCGAGGCTGCCGAAGGCGTCACCGTCGCCGAACGCACCCTGGCCCGCTTCGCTCCCGTCGAGTTCGACCGGCGGGTCGTTGACGTCGTGGCCGACACCGCCCGTCGTCTCGGCCACACGGTGGTCGAGCTCCCGTCGGGGGCCGGCCACGACGCCCAGATGCTGGCCCGGGTGTGCCCGACCGGCATGGTCTTCGTGCCCAGCCGCGACGGCATCAGCCACAACCCGGCCGAGCACACCGACGCCGACGACCTGACCGCCGGAGCCGACGTGCTGCTCCAGGTGGTGCTCGACCTGGACGCCCGCGACCTGGGCGACGGGGAACCGGAGGGCGCACCGTGAGCCGCATCGTCACCGTGGGCGCTGCCCAGACCGGCCCCATCCAGGCCACCGACACCAGGGCCGACGTCGTCGAGCGCTTGATCGCCCTGCTGCGGGAGGGGGCGGCCGCCGGCTGCGACCTCGTCGTGTTCCCCGAGCTGGCCCTCACCACGTTCTTCCCCCGCTGGTGGGTCGACGACCGGGCCGAGTTCGACCACTGGTTCGAGACCGAGATGCCCGGGCCCGACACCCGCCCCCTGTTCGATGAGGCGGCCCGTCTCGGCGTGGGGTTCCACCTCGGCTACGCCGAGCTGACACCGGCCGGCGATCACTTCAACACGGCGATCCTCGTCGACGGAGATGGCGGCATCATCGGCCGCTACCGGAAGGTCCACCTGCCCGGCCACGAGGACCACGAACCGTGGCGGGCCTTCCAACACCTGGAGCGCTACTACTTCGACGCCGGTCCCGGCTTCGAGGTGCACCGGGCATTCGACGGGGTGGTCGGCATGGCCATCTGCAACGATCGCCGCTGGTCCGAGACGTACCGGGTGCTCGGCCTCAAGGGCTGCGAGCTGGCCCTCATCGGGTACAACACGCCGGTCCACTACGCCCCCGACCCCGAACAGGACCGCCTGCAGGGTTTCCACAACGCCCTGGTGCTGCAGTCCGGGGCCTACCAGAACGGCATGTGGGTCGTCGGGGTGGCCAAGGCCGGCCTCGAGGAAGGCTGTGACCTGCTGGGCGAGAGCGCCATCATCGCCCCGTCCGGCGAGGTGGTGGCCCGGACCGAGACGGTCGGTGACGAGCTGATCGTGGCCGACTGCGACCTCGACCGGTGCGCAGCGTTCAAGGACACCCTGTTCGATTTCGGCCGCTACCGCCGGCCCGAGGTCTACGGGCCCATCACCGGCCAGACCGGCGTCGAGGTGCCCGTGCACGCCCGCCCACCTGAGGAGCAACGATGACCGAGTTCGTGCTGAACGGTGAAGCGACGACCGCCTCGTCCGGCCATCCCCACCTGCTCTCGGCGTTGCGCGACGAGCTCGACGTCACGTCACCCAAGGACGGCTGTTCGCCGTCGGGCCAGTGCGGCTGTTGCACCGTGCTCGTCGACGGCAAGGCCCGGGTGGCCTGCCAGACCTCGATGGAAAAGGTCGAAGGGGCCACGGTGCTCACCCTCGAAGGGGTCGACGCCGGCGAGCGCGACCGCTTCGCCAGTGCCTTCGCCGCCCACGGCGCGCTGCAGTGCGGGTTCTGCACACCGGGCATCGTCATGCGAGCCAAGGCGCTCATCGACAAGAAGGGCGAGGCTCTGACCAGGGACGAGGCGTCCCGGCACCTGGGTGGCCACCTGTGCCGGTGCACCGGCTACATCAAGATCCTGGACGCCGTCGAGACCCTGGCCGCCGGTGAGGTGGCGGTGCCCGAACCCCGGGGCGGGGTGGGCAGCCGGGGCATGAAGTACGAGGCCTGTGACCTGAGCATGGGCGATCGGGACTTCGTCGACGACCTGCGCCCCGACGGCCTGCTCCACGCCGCGGTGCATCTGGCCGGCCACGCCCGGGCCGACGTCGTGCGCATCGACACCTCGGCCGCGGCGGCCGTTGACGGGGTGCACCGGGTGCTGACCGCCGCCGATGTGCCCGGCGCCCTGCGGGTTGGCATCATCCACACCGACTGGCCGGTGTTCATCCCCGAGGGGGGCCGTACCTCCTACCTCGGTGACGTGTTGGCCGTGGTGGTCGCCGACGACCGGGAGACGGCCCGCCGGGCGGCGGCCCTTGTCGACGTCGAGTACGTGCCCCACACCGTGTACAACGACCCCGTGGTGGCCCTGGCCGCCGCTGAGGACGCCGTCTGGGGCCTCGACGGCAACGAACTGTCCCGCTCGGTGTACGCCCGGGGTGACGCCGACGCCGCCCTGGCCGCATCGGCCCACGTGGTCGACGAGGTGTTCCAGACCCAGCGCATCGAGCACGCCTTCGTGGAGCCCGAGTCCACCCTCGCCGTACCCGTGCCCGGTCCCGACGGCCGCAACCTGTACGTGTACTCCGGCGGACAGGGCGTGTGGGACGACCGCAACCAGATCGCCTCGGTGCTCGGGGTCGACACCGACCGGATCACCGTCGAGCTGGTGTCCAACGGCGGGGCCTTCGGCGGCAAGGAGGACATGTCGAACCAGGCCCAGACGGCGCTGGCCGCCTGGCTGGTCGACGCTCCGGTGCGCTGCACGCTGTCCCGGGAAGAGTCGCTGCTGATGCACCCCAAGCGCCACCCGATCCGCATGTCGTACCGCGCCGGCTGTGACGCCGACGGCCGGCTCACCGCCCTGTCGGTCCGCATGATCGGCGACTCCGGCCCCTACGCCTCGGTGGGCATGAAGGTGCTGGAGCGGGCGGCCGGCCACGCCAGCGGCCCGTACGAGGTGCCGGCCATCGATGTCGAGGCCGTCGCCGTGCGCACCAACAGCCCGGTGTGCGGGGCCTTCCGGGGCTTCGGCGCCAACCAGGCCCAGTTCGCCATGGAGGGGGTCATGGACCGCCTGGCCGCCGCGGTGGGCATCAGCGGTTGGGAGATGCGCAGCCGCAACGTGATCGAGCCGGGTGTCTTGTGGGGCCCGGGCCAGATCATGGACGACGGATGTCTGGGTGCCCGGGCCTGCCTCGACCGGGTCAAGGACGACTTCGACGCCGCGGTCGCCGCCGGCCTGCCGGTCGGGTTGGGTCTGGGGCTGAAGAACAGCGGCCTCGGCAACGGCTTCAAGGAGATCGCCCGGGCCGTCGTCCACTTCCGCGAGGACGGCCAGGTCGAGGTGCGGCACTGCTGGACCGAGATGGGCCAGGGCGTCCACACCGTCGCCCTCCAGGTCGCCGTCGAGGAACTCGGTGTGGACCCCGACCGCATCGAGGTGCTGGTCGACACCAGCCGCGAGCTGGGCGCCGGCCAGACCACCGGCAGCCGGGGCACCCTCATGGGGGCCGGAGCGGTCGCCGATGCCTGTCGAGCCGCGGTGGCCGACGGCTGCCGGACCGGGGTCGACTACGAAGGCGAGTACCGGGTCGACTGGACCAACTCCATCAACGACGGCGTCGAGAACCCGATCATCCACTCCACGTTCGGGTACGCCGCCCAGCTGGTCGTCCTCGATCCCGACACCGGTGCCGTCGACCGGGTCGTCGCCGCCCACGACGTCGGGCGGGCCGTCAACCCATTGCTGTGCGAGGGCCAGGTCGAAGGTGCGGTGCATATGGGCCTCGGCTACGCCCTGTCGGAGGGGTTCCCGATCGACGAGGACGCCCGCCCCCGCAACGCCACCCTGCGCAGCTTGGGCATCATCCGGCCCAAGGACATGCCCACCGTCGACGTCCATCTCGTCGAGTCGCCCCAGCCCGACGCCCCGTACGGGATCAAGGGGGTGGGCGAGATCGGCCTGGTGCCCACCGCCGGTGCGGTGGCCGCCGCCCTGCACGCCCACGACGGCGGGTGGCGATCCGAACTGCCGATGGCCGACGAGGCCCAGCGCGACGCCTGGGCCGATTGGGACGGGCGATGAGCGGGGGCGTGTCGTCGTGAACACGACCCCGGGTCTGGTGTGCGCCCACCACCACCTGTATTCGGCCCTGGCCCGGGGCATGCCGGCCCCGCCGCGCACCCCGGCCGGGTTCACCGACATCCTGGAGCTGGTGTGGTGGCGGCTCGACCGGGCCCTCGACCTCGAGTCGATCCGCTGGTCGGCCATGCTCGGCGCCCTCGAGGCCCTGGAGCGGGGTTGCACCGCGATCATCGACCACCACGAGTCGCCCAAGGCCATCGACGGCTCCCTGTCGGTCATCGCCGAGGCCTGCGCCGAGGTCGGCGTCCGGGTGAACTGCACCTACGGCGTCACCGACCGTCACGGTGTCGACGGCGCCCGCCGGGGCCTGGCCGAGAACGAACGCTTCCTCCGGGAGGGAGGCCGGGGCATGGTCGGGGTCCACGCCGCCTTCACCTGCACCGACGAGACCCTGGAGGCCGCCGCCGGTCTGGCCGCCGACCTGGGTGTCGGCGTCCACGTCCATGTCGCCGAAGGGTTGGCCGACGCTGACGCCGCCAGCCGGCTCGCTGGTCTGGCGACCGACGACTGGCTGATCGTCCACGGCGTCCATCTCGCCGACGACCACGGGCTGCCCGGCACCGTCGTGCACAATCCCCGGTCCAACATGAACAACGCCGTCGGGTACGCCCGGCCCACCCGCTTCGCCAACCCGGTTGCCCTCGGGTCGGACGGCATCGGCGCCGACATGCTCGACGAGTTCCGGGTCGCCTACGTACGCCACCGAGAGGACGACGTCACGGCCTCCCCCGAAACGGCGTGGGGGTGGCTGGCCGCCGGCTGGGACCTCTTCCCCGAGGCCATCGACGACCGGGTCACCTGGACCCACGACCCCATGGACGCCTGGCACCTGGCCTTCACCCCTGGCGTCGGCCCGATCGAGGTCGAGGTGGGCGACGAGATCGTGTGGCGGGACGGCGCGCCGACCCGGGTCGACGCCGCCGAGATCCGGGCCCGGGCCGCCGAGGAGGCGACCCGTCTCCACGCCCGAATGGACGACCTGTGAGCCGACGACCATGAACCATCACCCGATGCCCCGAGGAGCTGCCCCATGACCCGTCTGGCCATCTACCTACAGGACGCCCACCCCATCGGTGAGGCCGTCGAGTACGCCCGGTACGCCGAAGCCAAGGGGTTCGAAGCCGTGTGGCAGGCCGACTCGCGGCTGGTCCGCGACGCCGTCGTGCCCATGGCGGCCTTCGGTGCGTGCACCGAGACGATCAAGATCGGCTCCGGTGTCGTCGACTGCTGGACCCGCAACCCGGCCCGCCTGGCCTCCACGTTCTCCACGCTCGACGACCTGGCCCCGGGGCGGATGATCCTCGGTATCGGCGCCTGGTGGGACCCCCTGGCTGCCAAGGTGGGCATCCAGCGACGTCGGCCCCTGGGCGTGATGCGCGAGGTCGTCACCGCGGTGCGGGCCCTACTGGCCGACGAGACCGTCACCTTCGACGGCGACTACGTACACCTCGACGGCGTCGAGCTCGACTACGTGTACCAGGAGCGGCGGCCCAAGGACGTCCCCATCTACATCGGCGCCACCGGCATGAAGATGATGGAGTTGACCGGCGAGATCGGTGACGGCGTGGTCCTCAACTACCTGGTCTCGCCCGAGTACAACCGCACCGCCATGCAGCACCTGGAGATCGGTGCCGCTCGGGTCGGCCGCGGCGTCGACGACCTCGACCGCCCCCAGCTGGTGGTGTGTTCGGTGGCCGACACCCGCGAGGAGGCCCTCGACGGGGCCCGCCTCATGGTCACCCAGTACCTGGGTCAGCAACCCCACATCATGAAGGCCTCGGGGGTTCCCGAGTCGTTGCTCGAGGAGATCGGGCGGGTGCTGACGTGGCCGGCCACCCACGAGCAGGTCGAGGCGGCCTCCAAGCTGGTGCCCGACGACATCGTCCAGATGATCTGTGCCGCCGGCACCCCCGACGAGGTACGGGAGAAGGTGGCCAACTACATGGCCGACGGGTGCACGTGCCCGATCCTGTACCCGTTGGGTCCCGACGTGCACATGATGGTCGACGTGTTCGCCGACTGGACGCCGTAGCGGTCAGGATGGGGCCCATGTCCCGTCTGGTGCTCCGCGGTGCCCGTGACCCGGGCGACATCGCCGTCGTCGACGGGGTGATCGTCGCGGTCGGCGACGTGCCGGCCGAACCGGGCGACGAGGTGCTCCGGGTCGACGGCGACATCCTGACCGCCGGGCTGGTCAACACCCACCACCACCTGTACCAGTGGATGACGAGGGGCCGGGCGGCCGGCTGCAACCTGTTCGACTGGCTCGTCCACCTGTACCCGGTGTGGAACCGGCTTTCGGTCGACGACGTGCACGCCGCGGCGCTGGTCGGTCTGGGCGAGCTGGCGGCCACCGGCTGCACGACGGCCGCCGACCACCACTACCTGGTACCCGGCGGCGACGACTCGGTGTTCGACGCCATCGTCGAGGCGGCCGGGGCGGTCGGTGTCCGCCTCCATCTGTCCCGGGGTTCGATGGACCTTGGCGAGAGCGACGGCGGCCTGCCGCCCGACCGGGTGGTCGAGGACCGCGACGCCATTCTGGCTTCCACCGAGGCCGTGGTCGCCCGCCACCACGACGGCGACATGGTCCAGGTGGTCGTCGCCCCGTGCAGCCCGTTTTCGGTGACCACCGGGCTCATGGTCGAGTCGGCCGAGCTGGCCCGCCGTCTGGGCCTGCGGCTCCACACCCACCTGTGTGAGACGGTCGAGGAGCAGGCCCACTGCCTGGAACGCTTCGGGCGGCGTCCCGTCGAGATGCTCGATGAGTGGGGCTGGGTCGGCGACGACGTGTGGCTGGCCCACGGCATCCACATCGGCGACGACGAGGTCGGTCGGCTCGGTGCCGCCGGCACCGGCATCGCCCATTGTCCGTCGTCCAACGCCCGGCTGGCGGCCGGCATGTGCCGGGTCACCGACCTCACCGCGGCCGGCTGTCCGGTCGGGTTGGGCGTCGACGGCGTCGCCTCCAACGAGGTGGGTGGGCTGTTTCCCGAGATGCGTCAGGCGCTGTACACCGCCCGGCTCCGCCAGATGCGCCCCGACGCGCTGATGCCGGCCGATGCTGTCGAGTTGGGCACGGTCGGTGGTGCCCGCTGTCTGGGCCACGACGACATCGGCCGTCTCCGACCCGGCATGCGGGCCGACCTGGTCGTCTGGCCCGGAGACGACCTGGCCGACATCGAGGACCCGATGACCGGGCTGGTCCTCGGTCCGGACCGGCGGGCCCGCCACGTGCTCGTCGGTGGCCGGTCCGTCGTGACCGACGGTGAGGTGGCGGGCGTCGACCTGGCCGCCGCCCACCGGGACCTGGCCGCCCGGGCCCGCCGGCTCTGGGGGGACGGCTGAGTCGATCCGGCCCCGACGGATCGGCCATGATGGGTCGGTGAGCGCCACCGCCGAATTCACCATCGAGCCGTTCGTCGAGGGTGCACCGGGTCCGCACGTCAACGCGGCCATCGCCGTGGCCGAGAACGCCGGTCTGGGCGTCGAGGTGGGGCCGTTCGGCACCACGGTCACCGGCGACGCCGAAGCGGTGCTCGGCGCCGTGGACGGGGTGCTCCGGGCCGCGGTGGCCAACGGGGCGACCCGGGTGTCGCTACAGATCAGCATCGGCTGAATTCGCTCGGGGGCGGCTGGCGCGGATGCCCCCAGGATGTGGCAAGATGCGAGCCGCGTCGGGACGGGTCGTCGGAGGCTGAGGGCGTCTCCACCCGGGCCGACGGGAGGGAGTGATGATGCTTCGCCGAATGTTCGGGTTGCTCGCCATTGTGTTGAGTTTCGGGGTGGTCGCCGCGGCCTGCGGGTCCGACGACGATTCCGGCAGCGAGGTCAAGGCTGCGTTCGTCTACGTCGGTCCGGTGGGCGATGCCGGCTGGACCTGGGCCCACGACCAGGGCCGTCAGTTCGCCGAGGCGGAGACCGGTGTGACGACGGCGTACGTCGAGGCCGTGCCCGAAGGCACCGCCGACTTCGGCAACCATGTCCGCGACTTCATCGACCAGGGCTACAACGTCATCATCGGCACCTCGTTCGGCTACATGGACGACATGGAGGCCCTGGCCGCCGAATACCCGGACGTGATCTTCGAGCACGTCTCCGGCTACAAGGCCAACGAAACCAACTTCGGCAACACGTTCGGCCGCATGTACGAGCCGCGGTACCTGTCGGGGGTGGTGGCCGGCGCCATGACCGAATCGAACCTCATCGGTTACGTGGCTGCCTTCCCGATTCCTGAGGTCGTGCGAGGCATCAACGCCTTCACGTTGGGTGCGCAGGCATACAACCCGGACGTCGAGGTCGAGGTCGTCTGGACCAGCACCTGGTTCGATCCGGCCGTCGAAGGCGACTCGGCGCAGGCCCTGCTCGACAAGGGTGCCGACGTCATCGCCATGCATCAGGATTCGCCGGCCGCCGGTGAGAAGGCCGAGGCTGCGGGTGCCCGATGGGTGTCCTACAACTCGGACATGAGCGCCTTCGCCCCCAACGCCTACCTGACCGCTCCGGTCTGGGACTGGGGCCCCCGCTACGTCGAGATCATCGAGTCGGTCAAGGCCGGCACGTACACGCCGGGCTACTACTGGGGTTCGATGGCTGACGGGGTCGTCGGTCTGGGTTCCATCGCCGCCGACGTTCCCGCCGAAGTCGTCGAACTGCTCGAAGAAGGTACGGCGCTCATCAAGTCGGGTGAGTTCCACCCGTTCGAGGGCCCGATCTACGATCAGGACGGCAACGAACTGGTCGCTGACGGTGCCGTCATGGACGACGGCACGATGCTCAGTTCGACCACGTTCGTGCAGGGCGTGATCGGTTCGGCGGGCTGATCCACCGAACGTGACGTGAACGGAGGCGTCGGCGGGAGCCGGCGCCTCCGTCGCGTCCGTAGCCTGAACCCTCCATGACCGCTCCCTCACCCGGTCCTGCCGCCGTCGAACTGGTCGACATCTGGAAACGCTTCCCCGGCGTCGTGGCCAACGCGGGCGCCGGCCTCCGGGTCGAGGCAGGCACCATCCACGCCGTGCTCGGCGAGAACGGGGCCGGCAAGTCCACGCTCATGAACGTGCTGGCCGGCGTGTACCGGCCCGACGAGGGCGAGGTGCGCATCGACGGCATCATGCACCGGTTCCGGAACCCAGCTGATGCCCTGGCCGCCGGGGTCGGCATGGTGCACCAGGAGTTCCGGCTCGTGCCGTCGTTCACCGTGGCCCAGAACGTGGTGCTGGGTGCCGCCGACCGGATCCTGCGCCGGTCGACCGTCGAATCCCAGGTCGCCGCCCTCGCTGAGCGGTTCGGGCTGGCTGCCGAACCGGGCCGTCCCGTGTGGCAACTGTCGATGGGGGAGCGGCAGCGGGTCGAGATCTTGAAGACCCTGTGGCGGGACGCCCGCATCCTGATCCTCGACGAGCCGACCGCCGTGCTTACCCCGGCCGAAGCCGACGAGTTGGGAGGGGTGCTCCGCCACATGGCCGACGACGGCCGGTCGGTGATCTTCATCAGCCACAAGCTGCACGAGGTCACCGGCTTCTGCGACGAAGCCACCGTGCTGCGTGGCGGCGAGACGGTTGCTGCGTCGCTGGCTGTGGCCGACACCGACGCTGCCGAACTCGCCGGGCTCATGGTCGGATCGTCACCCGAGATCAGCGAACGGCCACCCCCCAACGAGCCGGGCCAGGTCCGGCTGTCGGTGCGGGGGCTGTGCGCTGTCGGCGACCGGGGAGTCCAGGTCGTCGACCGGTTGGACCTCGAGGTCCGTAGCGGTGAGATCGTGGGTATCGCCGGCGTGGCCGGCAACGGGCAGCCCGAGTTGGCCCAGGCCATCGCCGGTCTGCGTGACATCACGGCCGGTTCCGTGTGCCTCGACGACGTGGACGTGACCGGCCTGCCGCCTGCGGCCCGTTTCGCCGCTGGGTTGGGGTACGTCCCCGAGGACCGGCTGGGTGTCGGCCTGGCCCCCCGGCTGAGCGTGGTCGACAACGCCATCCTGCGCAACTACCGCCAGATGCGGTGGGGGCCGTTGCTGGTCGCCGACCAGGCTGTCGACCACTGCCGGTCGCTCGTCGAGCGCTTCGGGGTGCGTACCGGGCCGTTGCATCAGCCGATCGCCGGGCTGTCGGGTGGCAACCTGCAGCGCCTGCTCGTCGGGCGCGAGCTGAGCGACCGTCCCCGGGTGATGGTGGCGGCCCAACCGACGCGTGGCCTCGACGTCAAGGGCGTCAAGGCCATCCAGGACCTGCTCATCGCGGAGCGGACCGCTGGTGTGGCGGTGTTGCTCATCTCCGAGGACCTCGACGAGCTGCTCACCTTGTCGGATCGTCTGGTCGTCATGCACGGTGGCCGTATCGCCGGCGAGTTCGATCCTGTGGCCGCGGACCGCCACGAGATCGGGGCCGCCATGGCCGGCCATGGGGAGATGCCGTGAGGCGGCTGGTCTTGGAGCGGCGCGAACAGGCCCTGCGCGGCGGTCAGCCGCTGGCCTTCGTGCTCGGTCTGGTGTTGGCCATGGTCGCTGGCGCCTTGCTGCTGCTCGGTTCGGGAAATGAGCCGCTGGCGGTGTTCGAGCGGATGTTCGAGTCTTCGGTCGGTGACCCGGAGGCGTGGTCGCTCACGTTGAACCGGGCCGTGCCCTTGGGTCTGGCCGGTCTGGCCGTGGCCATCGCCGGGGCCATGGGCCTGTGGAACATCGGTGCCGAGGGCCAGATCCTGGCCGGGGCGATGATGGCGGCCTGGGTGGCGCGCATCGGCGGCGACTGGCCGTCGGCGCTGTTGATCATCGGGATGCTGTTGGCCGCCTCGGTTGGCGGCGGACTGTTGGCCCTTGGGCCGGCGGTGGCCCGGGCCCACATCGGCGTCAACGAGATCCTGACCACGCTGATGCTCAACGAGGTGGCGTTGCGGCTGCTGCAATGGCTGATCCACGGGCCGTGGAAGGATCCCGGCTCCTACGGGTTTCCGCTGGCGCCGATGCTGCCCGACGGGGCACGGCTGCCCGGGTTCTTCGAACGGGCCCACCTCGGTGTGGTCGTCGCCGGTCTGGTGATCGCCGCCTTCGCCCTGGTGGTGAGCCGCACCGCCTGGGGGTACGAGTTGCGGGTCGCCGGATCCTCGGGGGCGACGGCTCGGTATGCCGGCATCTCGCTTCAGCGCAAGATCCTCACCGCCCTCGTCCTGAGCGGGGCGGTTGCCGGCCTGGCCGGAGGTATCGAACTGTCGGGCACCGCCGATCGGATCACCGAGGGCATCTCCTCGGGGTTCGGCTACGCCGGCATCATCGTCGCCGCCCTGGCGTTGATGCGGCCGTCGGGCGTCGCCGCGGTGGCCGTGCTGTTCGGCGCCGTCCAGGTGGGCGGGATGAGCATCCAGACGATGGGTGTGTCGTCGTCGGTGTCGCGGATCCTCCAGGCGTTCATCCTGTTCGGGGCCATCGGCGCCGGGGTGTTCAGTACCTACCGGCTACAGCTGGTTCCGGGGCGCAGCGGGGAAACCGGGGAAACCGGGGAGCGCGGGTCGTGACTGAGGCGTCGATGATCGGGTTGTTGGCGGCCACCGTGTCGTTCGGCACCCTGCTGTATCTGGCTGCCTTGGGTGAGCTCATTGCCGAGAAGGCGGGCGTGCTCAACCTGGGTGTCGAGGGCATGATGGCCATGGGTGCCGTGTCCGGATTCATGGTGGCGCTCGAGTCGGGGAACCCGTGGCTGGCCTTGCTGGTCGCCACCGCGGTCGGGGCGCTGGTGGCCTCGGTGCACGGATGGTTCACCGTCGTGCTGGGGGCTGAACAGGTGGTGTCGGGGTTGTCGTTGACGATCCTGGGTCTGGGCCTTTCGGCGTTCGTCGGCAAGAACGTGGTCGGACGCCCGTCGCGCGCTGAGCTGGCGCCCGTCGACTGGGGGCCGTTGACCGACATTCCGTGGGCGGGTCCGGTGCTGTTCCACCAGTCACCGATCGTGTACCTGGCAGTGGCATTGGGGGTGGCCGCGTCGTTCCTGTTGACCCGGACCCGTCTGGGGTTGGCGTTGCGGGCGGCGGGGGAGTCGGCGTCGACGACTGATGCGGCCGGTCATTCGGTGGTCGGGCTGCGTCTGGGGGCCGTGGCGACGGGTGGTGCCCTGGCCGGGATGGCCGGTGCCTATCTGACGGTGTCGATCACACCGCAGTGGTCAGAGGGGGTTACGGCCGGTCGGGGTTGGATCGCCGTGGCCCTGGTGATCTTCGGTGCGTGGCGGCCGGGTCGTGCCGCGGTGGGGGCCCTGCTGTTCGGCGGGATGCTGGCGCTCAAGACCCGGTTGCAGACATTCGGCGTGGACTTCTCGCCGATCCTGTTGTCGATGCTGCCGTACCTGTTGACCATCGGGGTCCTGGTCGTCATCTCGATCAGGGCCCGCCACCGCCCGTCGTCGGCCCCGGCCGCCCTGGGTCTGCCCTACCGCCGCGAAGAGCGCTGACCCGTCTCCCGGGGGCGGGTCCCAGCACGCTGCTCCGGATTTGGGGTCTGTCCCCAAATCCGGATGTCGGGGATCAGGAGCGGTCGACGCCGGTGAACAGGACCACCACCGTCTCGTCGGAGGCGATGCAGCCGTCGCGGCGGGTGGCGAGGAGCCCGGCCAGCCCGGCGGTGCCGGTCGGGTCGGCGGGTACGGTCGTGTGGGCCCGGGCGGCCAGGTGGGCGGCCACGACGTCGGCCTCAGCGGCCACGATCGGCCCGCCACGAGGGTCGCCGGTCAGCATGTCGTGGACGAGGGGCACCCAGTCGTACGTGATGTCGTCGAGGATGCCGGTGGCGGCCGACGTGGGTCCATCCCAGGGCCACATGTGGTCGGCACCATGGTCGAACAGGGCGGCGTCGGGATCGTCGGCGTCGGCCACCCGGTTGAATGCCCGGGCCAACGGCGCACAACCCTCGGCTTGGACCGTGTTGAGGGCCGGCCGGCCGGCCAGGCCGCCGAGGGCCACCGCCTCGGTCAGGCCCTGGACCACCGATGCCGCCAGGGCACCACCGCCGACCTGGACGAGCAACCGGTCGGGTTCGACCCCACGGTCGGCGAGGTCGGCGGCCAGCTCGAAACCCAGGGTGCGGCCGCCGTCGATGGTCAACGGATCGTCCACCGCCTGGCAGCCGAACGTGCGGGCCCCGGCGGCAACCGCCTCCCGGGCCCGCAGCACGCACGGGTCGCCGACGTCGCCGGCTCGGCGTTCGCAGATACGGACGTCGGCCCCGAGGTCGGCGAGCCGGTCCAGCACAGCGGCGTCGGCCCACGGTGGGACGTGGACGGCCAGCGGTCGACCAGCAGCCCGGGCCACGACGGCCGCCCCCAGCGCGGCGTTGCCACAGGAGGCGATGGCCAACAAGGTGTCGCGTGGAACCTGGTCGACCTCGAGATGGAGCGCCAGGCCGAACAGGTGACGGGCCTTGTGGGAGCCTGAGACGTTGCCGGTCTCATCCTTGGCCCACACGCCACCCGTCTGGCCGACGGCGTCGGCGAGGGCAGGGTGCTCGGCGAAGGGGGAGTGGCGGAAGCCACGGCCGTCCACCTCACCCACCGCGTCGTCGAGACGGCGGACCAGGTCGACGAACCCGCCATCGGCCATGCCGGCCCGGCGGGCTGCGTCGTACGACCAGAGCAGGCTGCGGAAGGCCACGAACGGGTCGGGGTCCCGGTCGCCTGGGTCGGGCCAGGCGGCGTCGGGAGGCGACCCCAGCCGACCGTGGTCCCTTGAGGGGCGGCGCATCAGTCGGTCAGCACCCCGGTGCGGTCGTTGAACTCGTCGATCATGGTGTCCCAGCCGGGAGCCATGCCTTGGACGTACCGCCAGAACCCCTGATCCCGGCGGATCTCGAAGTCGTCGAAGTCGACCCCGTGCTGCTCGACCCACGTGTAGTAGCCGAGGTTGAAGATGCGGTTGCGGCCGGCCTCGCCCAGCACGTCGACGTTGGACGAGTCGGCTCCGTCGAGGTGTTCGTCGATGGCCGCTGCCGCCTCAGCGGTGTCGAAGCCTCCGGCGTACCGCCCGGCCAGCATCGACTCGCGTTCGCTGCCGTACATCTCGGCTCCGTCGGTGGCGACGGTGACGATGGCGTCGTCGGGTCCGAGGTCGAGAGTGCGGGCCGTCTTGATGGCCGCCACGACGTTGCAGATGCTGGACAGCCCGAAGTGGCACAGCTGGGCGACGACTGCCTCGTCGACGCCGCGGGCCGCCAGACGGTTCCGGCCGGCCTCGGTGTTGAACGTCATGCCCAGCTCGTCGCACGCCCGGTCGCTGACCGCCACCACGGCGTCGGTGTTGGTCACGTTGTGGATGAACGGGATGTGCTTGTCGCCGATGCCCTGGATGTTGTGCTC
>CAZPGL010000009.1:0-54944 GCA_964586175.1 uncultured Microthrixaceae bacterium
TCGGTAGCCTCGAGGGAACCGGGCGCGCCACGAACCGCGCCATCCCGGCCCTCGTAGCTCAGGGGATAGAGCGTCGGTTTCCTAAACCGTGCGTCGCAGGTTCGAATCCTGCCGAGGGCACCATGACCAGCAACCAACCAGCCGCACCCGCCACCTACCACGACGCCCCGGCCTGGTACCGGCGGGCCATGGACGTCCCCCACACCGACGAGACGGTCACCGTCGACGGTGCCGACGTCCACTACCTGGCGTGGGGCGAAACGGGCCGACCCGGCCTCGTGTTCGTCCACGGCGGCGCGGCCCACGCCCACTGGTGGACCCACGTCGCCGCCCAGTTCGCCGGCGTCTACCGGGTCGCCGCCATCGACCTGACCGGGCACGGCGACAGCGACCGCCGCGACGTCTACTCGCTGGCCACCTGGTGCGACGAGGTCATGGCCGTCGCCGACGCCGCCGACATGGCCGGCCCCCCCATCGTCATCGGCCACTCCATGGGCGGCTTCGTCACCCTCACCACCGCCGCCACCCACGGCGACCGCCTGGCCGGCGCCGTCGTCATGGATTCGCCGGTCACCGCCCCCGACCCCGAGATGGATGTCCGGCGCCGCCACCAGTTCCGCGACCCCAAGGTGTACCCCGACGCCGCCACCGCCGTCTCCCGGTTCCGCACCGTCCCCGAACAGGACAACTACGAGCCCTACGTCATGACCCACGTGGCCGCCACCTCGCTGCACCCCGCGGACGGCCCCCCGGGCAGCGTCACCTGGAAATTCGACCCCGCCATCTTCCTGCCCAACCGGTCGGCGGCCCACGAGTTGCTGCCCCGGGTCACCTGCCGCCTCGCCCTTTTCCGGGCCGAACACGGCCTCGTCACCCCCGACATCGGCGCCTACATGTACGAACAACTCGGCCGGGTCGCCCCGGTCATCGAGATCCCCCTCGCCGGGCACCACCTCATGCTCGACCAGCCGCTGCTCGTCGTCACCGCCCTGCGCACCCTGTTCGCCGACTGGGAACACTCCGTCCCCTTCGAGCGCGACTGAACCGGCCTGCTTCGGCCTGCTCGCCGGTCCGACGGGGTACCGGGCCGACGGCTACCGTGCGGGCCCATGAGCATGCGCCTCCACGACACCGCCCGCGGCGAGGTCGTGCCGTTCGAACCCGGCCCCACCGTCTCCATGTACGTGTGCGGCATCACGCCCTACGACGCCACCCACCTCGGCCACGCCTTCACGTACCACACCTTCGACCTGGTCATCCGCCGGCTCGAAGACCTCGGCCACGAGGTGCGCATGGTCCGCAACGTCACCGACGTCGACGACTCCATCCTCCCCAAGGCCCGCGAGCTCAAGGTCGACTACCAGGCCCTCGCCGCGGTCGAGATGGCCCACTTCGACGCCGACATGGCCGCCCTCGGCATGCGCCCCGCAGCCGCCGAACCGTGGGCCACCCACTCCATCGACGCCATGCTCGCCCTCATCGGCCGCCTCGCCGACGCCGGCCACACCTACACCGCCGACGGCACCACCTTCTTCGACGTCGCCACCCACGACGCCTTCGGATCACTGTCCGGCTACGACGACGACACCATGGTCGCCTACGCCGCCGAACGGGGCGGCCACCCCGACGACCCCCGCCAACGCAACCCCCTCGACTTCGTGCTGTGGCAGCCCTCCGGCGACGGCGAGCCCTCCTGGGATTCGCCGTTCGGACCGGGCCGGCCCGGCTGGCACATCGAATGCTCCGCCATGGCCATGGCCGAACTGGGCGACACCATCGACCTCCACGGCGGCGGCGACGACCTCGTGTTCCCCCACCACGAATGTGAGGACGCCCAGACCCGGGCCGCCACCGGCCAACCGCTGGCCCGCCACTGGATGCACGTCGGCATGGTCGCCTACGAAGGCACCAAGATGTCCAAGTCGCTGGGCAACCTGGTGTTCGTCCGCAACCTGCGCCGCCTCCACGACCCCCGGGCCATCCGCCTCGCCATGTCGGCCCACCACTACCGGGCCGGGTTCGAATGGTTCGACGCCGACATCGACGACGCCGTCACCCGGCTCGACCGGCTCGACACCGCGGTGCGCCGCCCCCACGGCCCCGACCCGTCCCACACGCTCGCCGCCGTGCGGGCCGCCCTCGACGACGACCTCGACACCCCCACCGCCCGCGACGCCGTCGACACCCTGGCCGGCGCCCTGCTGGCCGGCGCCGGCGACCACGCCGACGCTGCCACCGGGCTCATCGAAGCCGCCGCCCTGCTCGGCATCCCCCTGGCCGCCGACGCGGGCTGACCCTCGCATCCTGGGCCTTATCCTGAGCAGGTGCTGCACCTCACCGACAGCCTGACCGGCACCAAGGTGGCCTTCACCCCACGGGAGCCCGGCAAGGCCTCCGTGTACTGGTGCGGACCCACCGTCTACGACGCCCCCCACCTCGGCCACGCCCGCTCCACCCTGGCCTTCGACATGCTGGTGCGCTACCTGCGCTGGACCGGCCTCGACGTCACCGCGGTGTCCAACATCACCGACATCGACGACAAGATCATCGCCCGGGCCGCCGACGAGGGCACGACCGAGCCTGAACTGGCCGGGCGCTTCGAGGACGTGTTCATCGCCGAGATGGACCGCCTCAACATCGCCCACCCCGACCACCGGCCCCGGGCCACCGAGTACGTCGACCAGATGATCGGCGTCATCGCCACCCTCGTCGAACGCGACATGGCCTACGTCGTCGACTCCGGCGTCTACTTCGCCGTCGACCGCCTCGATGGCTACGGCGCCCTCGCCCACCAGACCCCCGACCAGCTGCGGGAGGGGGCCGGCGCCCGGGTGCAGGTCGACGACGACAAGGCCGACCCCCTCGACTTCGCCCTCTGGAAGGCCGCCAAACCCGGCGAACCGGCCTGGGACTCGCCGTGGGGACCGGGGCGGCCCGGCTGGCACATCGAGTGCGTCGCCATGTCGCTCGACATCCTCGGCGACGACTTCGACATCCACGGCGGCGGCGACGACCTGGTGTTTCCCCACCACGAGAACGAGCGGGCCGAATGCCTGGGGTGCGGGCGGCCGTTCGCCCGCCACTGGGTGCACAACGGCATGGTGCAGGTCGGCAGCGAGAAGATGTCCAAATCGCTCGGCAACTTCAAGACCCTGGCCGAACTGCTCGACACGTGGGACCCGCGCGCGCTACGGCTGCTGGTGCTTCAGACCCACTACCGCAAGACCATGGAGATCGGCGAGACCACGCTGCGCACCGCGGCCGCCGCACTGGAGCGTCTCGACGGGTTCGCCCGCCGGGTGGCCGCCACCGACCTGCCGGACGCCGACGCCGACCCGGGCTGCGTCGACCGCTTCCGGGCCGCCATGGACGACGACCTGGGCACCGCCGGCGCCCTGGCCGTCGTGTTCGACGCCGTGCGCGACGCCAACCGGGCCATCGACGCCGACGACCACGAAACGGCGGCCGCCCTGGCCGCCGCGGTGCTCGAGCTGACCGGCGTGCTCGGACTCGAGCTGGGAGCGACGGCCGGCAGCGGAGCGGGCGACGACGAGGCCGAGATCGACGCCCTGGTGGCCGCCCGCACCGCGGCCAAAGCGGCCCGCGACTTCGCCGAGGCCGACCGCATCCGCGACGACCTCACCGCCCGCGGTGTGGTGCTCGAGGACGGGGCGACCGGCACCACCTGGCGCCGCACCTGACCAACCGCCCCAGTGCGACAATCGGGGACAGGCCCTGGTGGTCACACCTAGTTGCGGGGGACCTCCGCCCACGGGACGCCCTTGTCGACCCGGACGTCGCCGGGCAGGCCCAGGACCCGCTCACCCAGGATGTTGCGCATCACCTCGGACGTGCCGCCCTCGATGGTGTTGGCCCGGGACCGCAGGAACGAGTACTTGGTGCCCGCCCCGCCGGTCAGCCGCAGCCCGTCGGGCCGCTTGCGCTCATAACCCACCTCGTAGGTCAACCCCTCCGGACCCAACAGGTCGAGGCACGTCTCGTAGATGCGCTGGTTCATCTCCGCCGACATCAGCTTGCCGACCGAACCCTCCGGCCCCGGATTGCCCGACTTCGAATTCTCCCGAGCCCGCCAGTTGGTGAGCCGCAACGCCTCGGCCTCGCTCCACAGGGCGGCCACCCGGTCCCGCATGACGGTGGCCGTCGCCGCATCCAGGGAGTCCTGCCGCTCGCCCCAAAGGCGCACCAGATCGCCGATCGGTCCCGACCCCTGCTTGGGCACGCCGCCCCCCAACGCCACCCGCTCGTTCATGAGGGTGGTCACCGCGGCGTTCCACCCCGAACCGACCCCGCCGAACACCCGGTCGTGGGGAATCCGCACGTCGGTCAGGAAGATCTCGTTGAACTCGGCCTCACCGGTGATCTGATGCAGCGGCCGCACCTCGACACCCGGCGACTCCATATCGAGCAGGAAGTAGGTGAGGCCCTTGTGCTTGGGCTGGTCGGCGTCGGTCCGGGCCACCAGCATCCCCCAGCGGGACACGTGGGCCAGGGTGGTCCACACCTTCTGCCCGTTGACGATCCACTCGTCGCCGTCGCGCACGGCCCGGCTGGCCAGCCCGGCCACATCCGACCCGGCCCCCGGCTCGGAGAACATCTGGCACCAGATCTCCTCGCCGGTGTACATGGGACGCAACAGGCGCTGCTTCTGCTCGTCGGAGGCGTAGGTCAGCACCACCGGCGCCCCCATGCCGATGCCGATCGGGTTGATGTTGAGGTCGTGGTACAGCACGCCGGCGGCCCGTAACTCGGCGTCGACCGCCGTCTGGAGCTTGCGGCTGTCGAGCCCCAGCCCACCCAGCCCCACCGGGAACTGCACGAGGGCCAGGCCCCGGTCGAACTGCTCGCCGCGGAACGTGAACTGGTCGACGGCGGTGTGGTCGACCTCGGCCAGGAAATCCCTGGTCAACTGCCGGATGTCGTCTTCGGTGATCTCGGCCATGGCGGGTCCTCGGCGGGGCGTCGGGCGAACGGCGGACGCCGCCGAACCTACCTGCGGGTAACCCGACGTCTTGCACCGGGGCCGGTCACGACGGGTCGCGAAAGGCGTAGAAGTAGCCGTCGCGGGACCCGATGTAGACCGTGCCGTCCCACACGACTGCCGTCGCCTCGACGCATGCCTCGGCACGGACCTCCCACGCCACCGGGGGCGCCACGGAGGTGTCGGACACATCGAAGGCCGTCACCCCTCCCGAGCAGTCGCCCACGATCATGACGTCGTCGACCACCGTCGGCGATGACCACAGGTGCCCGGGGAGCCGCACCGTCCAGCGGATCCCGCCCGTGGCCCGGTCGATGCCGTGCAGGGTGCCCTGGTCGGTGGGCACGAGCAGCAGGTCACGGTGTACCGCCGGGGTGGCCCACACCCCCGAATCCACGTACGGGCGGTCGTGCAACGACCACACGATCGGGTCGTCCGGGGCCAGGGGGTCCAACTTCACCACCTGGCCGACCTCCCGGGACCGGGCGGTGCTCCGCTCGTACTCGACGCCGACGTACAGGAAGCCCTCGTCGTCGGCGACAAGCGTGGCGTCGACGTCGTCGCCGGCCCAGAACCGGAACACGCGGGTCGGCTCCACCCCATCGGCCAAACCAGCGATGTCCCAGCCCTGGACGAGGCCGCCCGAGTTGGCGAAGTACAAGACGTTGCCGAGGATCAACGGCGACATCTCGATCGACACGTTGTTGCCGACTGCGGTGATCAACTCGTCGTCCCAACCGGCGGTGTGCCACACCAGCTCCGGGTCGACGGTCACCCGGCCGTCGGCGCCATAACCCCGGTTGAGGCGTACCACGTGGAACCGGCTGTTCTCACCGCCCGCGAACAGGTAGTCGTCGATGACGAGCGGCGACGAATCCCAGTCATCGTTCCACCGGGTGGGCGACACGTCGTAGGCGTGCAGCCGCCACAACTCGACGGCCTCGTCACCGTCGAACGACAGGATCCGCAGATAGTTGTCCCGCGACCCCGTGTACACCAGCGGGTAGCCGTCCGGGTCGACGGTGACCGACCCCTTGATGATGTCGCCGGTGGCGAAGTCAGGCAGCAGCCGCTCGCCGGTGTCGCCGTCGAGGAAGTGGACCTTGGCGTCGAACGCGCCGAACACCACCCAGGTCGTGCCGTCCCGCTCGAACACCGCCGGCTGGCCGGTCCACCCCAGCCCGCACCACTGCTCCAGGGTGCCGCCGATGCTGGTCATCGAGCACATGCGGGAGTCCGCCGGGAACCTCCACGCCACCTCCGGATCGGCCGGCACCGGACCAGCACCGTGCCACCGCCGGGTCGGCGAACCCCGGAAGGTGAGGACCCCGGCGACCGTGTCGCCCCACGGCCCGGCGATGGCCGCCGGGTCCACCCACCCGTCGTAGGGGGCCTCGGTGGTCGTCGTCGTGGTCGTCGAGGTCGTCGTCGAGGTCGTGGTGCTGGTGGTGGCCGGTGCCACGGTCGTGGATGGGACCGCCGTCGACGTGGTCGGCGCCACCGTCTCGACCTCGATCACCTGATCGGGTCCGACCGACGCCCAGACCAGCACCAGCAGGTAGCCGCCTACGACGGCCACACAGGCCAACACCAGACGGCGGATCATCGTCTCAGCGAGCCCGTGACCGGGCGCTCACCCCGACGGTCGGCTCAGGCCGGGTCGGGTTCGATGGGGTCGAGCCCGTCGAGCGGCAGCGGCTCGTCATCGAACTCGTCGCGGGGATCCCGCTGGTCCCAGTCGCCCAGATCGTCGGCAGTTTCGTCGGCCAGGTCGCCCATCGGGTCGTCCGACCGAGAGCCGATCGTGGACGCCGGATGCCGATCGACACCCAGGAACGCCCGGGCCAGCAACGGTGTCCGGGTCGGCTCAGGAGTCTCGGTCGGGGTCGGCACGATGCGTCCCGGGCGCCCGCCACGCAGCGGGTGCACCGCATCGGGAATCGTGCGGGGTTCGGGCTCGGGCGACGGATCGACGAGATGGCCGACCAGGTCGGCCTGCCTGGCCGGCAACGACGAACGGCGTTCGAAGGCGACGACGTCGCCGCCCGGGCGTTCGTCGACCACCGTCCACCCCTTGGGGGCCCGCATACGGCCCAGATGGGTCTCGCACAGCACGACCCGGCCCGGGCCGTCGATCTCGGCGGGGTCGCGCACCGTGAAGGTGAGCTGGGACTGGTCCATGACGACGAGCACGACGGCTGGACCCTTGCAGGCGGGCCGCATGCAGAGGTGGCGCATGGCTCCGAAGTTACTCCCGGGCCATCGCCGGATCGGGGACACCCACCGGGCCAGCCGCATCTAGGCTCAGCCGCCATGACCGACGACCGGCCGGTGCTCGGCCTCGATGCCGACGACACCCTGTGGGAGAACCAGGCCCGCTTCGACGCGGCCCAGGCGGCACTGGCCGGCGTGCTCGCCCCGTGGGCCGACGCCGACACCGTCGATCAGGCCATGCTCGACATCGAGCGGATCAACGTCACCCGCTACGGCTACGGCGCGAAGAGCTTCACCCTCTCGTCGGTCGAGGCGGCCATCCGGCTCAGCGATGGCACCGTCAACACGGACGGCATCACGGCCATCCTCGACGCCGGCAAACAACTGCTCGACAGCCCGGTCGAGCTACTCGACGGCGTCGCCGACACCATCGACGCCCTGGCCGCCGACTACCGCCTCCTCATCGTCACCAAGGGCGATCCGTCCGACCAGCACCGCAAGGTGTCGGCGTGCGGCATCGACGACCGCTTCTGGGCCGTCGAGGTGGTGCCCGAGAAGGATCCCGCCACCTACCGGGCCGTCCTCGGCCGCCACGACGTAGCCCCGGAGGCGTTCACCATGGTCGGCAACTCGGTGCCGTCCGACGTGTTGCCGGTGCTGGCCGTCGGCGGGCGGGCGGTGCACATCCCCCACCACTCCACCTGGCTGCACGAGGTGGTCGACCCGGCCACCATCACCCACGACTTCCCGGTGCTCGACTCGTTCGGCCAACTCCCAGGGTTCCTGCCCGGATTCCTCGCCGGCGACCGCTAACCGCCGGCCACCGCGGCCCGCATCACCGCGGCCACGTCGACCACCCACGGGCCGTCCCGCTCGACCCGCAGCACGGCCGACGCCCCGGCCACCAGGCGGCGCTTGCGTTCGCCGTCGAAGGCCAGCAGGGTCGGCCCCTCCACGTCGACGGGCTCGCCGAACATCAGACGGCGCACCTCGGTCAACCCCAGATCGTCGAAATGCCCCGGGGCCGTCGGACCCCGCACCACCCGGGGTGCGGTCGCCGCCGGGCCGAACCGCAACAGCAGCCCGGCGTCCTCGTCGGGCCCCAACGGATCGAGCAACCCGCCCACCCCGGCGAACCCGACGAGCGCCGGGTCGGCCCGGGTCAGCACGGCCACCCCCAGGGTCGCCGGGTCGAACAGGTCCAGAGCGCCCACATAGGGGTCGCGGGCGGTCACGGCGTCGATAAGCGCCAGATCGGGAGCCTCGGCGGCTCCGTCGGCTCCGGTGACCGTCAGGCGCACCACCTTGGCCCGATGCCGGCCCACCCGGTCACCGACCCGGCCAGCCACCAGATGCCCGGCCGCCGTGCCGGCCGCCGTGGCCTCGACGAACACCGGGAAGGCGTTGTTGGTGCCGGTCGACACCGGAACGACCGTCACGTCGGGCCACGCACCGGCGACCGCCCGATTGGTGCCGTCGCCGCCCAGCACGACGACCACCGCACAGCCGGCGGCCCGCATGTGGGTCACGGCGTTGACGGCGTCCTGCTCGCCGAACGTCATCGGCTCGTCGACCCAGTCCAGTTCGATGCCCCGCACGGTCTCGGTGGCCCGGGCAACGATGCGATGCGGGTCGCGGTGGACGACGAACTGGCGGGCCCCGGCCTCGCGGGCCCCGAGCACCACACGACGCACCACGTTGGCCTTGGCCTCCACGGTCACGCTGCCCGCGGCGGCGATGGCCCGCCGCACGTCGGTGCCCGACCGCGGGTTGACCACGATGCCGATCGGCGGAGGATCAGGCACTGCGGTGGACGAGCCCATCGGCGGGACCGTACCGGGCCGCCGGCGGCGGGTGACAACCGACCGCCACGGCCGCTGGCCGGCGCGTCCACACCGCGACGTAGGGTCGATCCGACGATGAACGACGGCGACCACGGGGGTCGCGGCCTCACGGCCCGACGATCCCGCATCAGGCAACGGACGGACTACCGCCGACTGGTCCTCGTCACCGCCCTGTTTGGTGCGGCGTCCGGCAGCTACCCGGTCACCGTGCTGTCCGCCTCACTCCCCCGCATCGCAGACGACCTGGGTGCCACCGACGACACCATCACGTGGGTCATCGCCGCGCCGCTGCTGGCCTTCGCCGTCGCCACCCCCATCGCCGGCAAACTGGGCGACCTCTACGGGCACCGCCGCACCTACCTCGTCAGCTTCGTCCTCGGCACCGTGCTGGCCTTCTCCACCGCCCTGGCGTGGAACACCACCTCACTCATCGTGCTGCGCACCCTGGCCCAAGCGGCCAAAGCCTCAGCCGGCCCGTCGGCCATGGCGATGATCGTGTCCATCTTCCCCCGCCGGGAACGGTCGCGGGCCCTGGGCATCTGGGCGGCGGTCATCGCCCTGTCACCGGCCGTCGGGGTGGTGAGCGGCGGCCCGCTGATCGAGTGGCTGGGGTGGCGGATGCTGTTCGTCGTCCAGGGCTCGACGGTGCTCATCGCCCTCATCGCCGCGGTGTTCGTCGCCCCCGAGACCCCGACCCGGCCGGATGTCAAGTTCGACATCCCCGGTTCGGTCACCCTGGGCGTCGGCGTCGGCGGTCTGCTGCTCGGCGTCAACCGGGGCATCGCCTGGGGCTGGGACCACCCGGTCGCCTTCACCGCCTTGGCCGTTGCCCCGGTCGGGTTGCTCCTGTTCACCATCGTCGAACGCCGGACGACCGCTCCCCTGCTGCCCCCGGCCATCGTGCGCCGTCCCGACTTCACGTTCCCGATGGTCAGCCAGGCCGTCCTCCAAGCCGGCTACATGGGCGCCATGGTGATGGCCCCGTTCCTGCTCACCCGACTTTGGGAGTTCCGCCCGACGATCATCGGGCTGCTCATGCTGCCCCGGCCGCTCTCATTCGCCCTGGCGGCCCGCGTGGGCGGCATCCACGACCCCCAACGGGGAGCTCGTACGGTCGCCGTCACCGGCATGCTGGTGTTCTCGGCGGCCATGGTGATCGCCGGGTTGGGCGCGGAGCTGCGCATCCTGCCGCTGTTCATCGCCGGAGCCGGGCTGGCCGGTGCCGGCAGCGGCTACATCCGGGCCACGGTCGCCAACGCCGTCACCTCGGCGGCCGGCGACGAACACCTCGGCATCGCCGGCGGTTCGCTCAACATGCTCCAACAGGTCGGCGCGGCGCTCGGCATCACCGTCCTGACCGCCCTCATGGGCGACAGCGTCGACGGCACCCGGTTCCTGGTACTGCACCTGTGCGCGGCGGGCGCCGGGCTCAGCGCGGCGGTGCTGGCCACCCGCATGTCGGCCCGCCCGCCGGGACAGCCCGCGGCGCCACGCGGAGATCCGCCGCTGCCCGCCAACTGAGGGTCAGCGGTAGTCGTAGAAGCCCTGGCCGGTCTTGCGGCCCAGGTGTCCGGCGGCCACCATGCGCTTGAGCAGCGGCGGCGGCAGGTAGAAGTCGTCGCCGTACTCGGCGAACAGGGTCTCGCCGACCAGCAGCATGGTGTCGAGGCCGATCATGTCGCTGAGCTCGAGCGGCCCCATCGGATGGGCGGCGCCCAGCTTCATGCCGGTGTCGATGTCCTCGGCGGTGGCGTGCCCGGCCTCGTACATCTTCATGGCGGCCAGCATGTACGGCACCAGCAGCATGTTGACGACGAACCCGGCCCGGTCCTTGGCGGCCACGACCGTCTTGTTGATGACGTCGGTGGCGAACCCGGTGATACGGGCCGTCACCTCGTCGGTGGTCCGCACCGACGGGATGACCTCGACCAGCTTCATCACCGGTGCCGGGTTGAAGAAGTGCAGGCCGATCACCTGCTCGGGACGCGACGTGTGCATGGCGATGTCGATGATCGGGATCGACGACGTGTTGGTGGCCAGCACGGCGTCGGGCGAGGTCAGCACGTCGTCCAACTCGGCGAAGATCGCCGCCTTCAGGTCGAAGGACTCGACGACCGCCTCGACCACCAGGTCGCAGTCGGCCAGATCGGCCAGATCGGTGGTGAACGACAGGTTGGCCAACGCCGCCCCGTGCTCCGCCTCGTCCATCTTGCCCTTGTCGAGGGCCCTGCCCAGCGAGCGCTCGATGCCGGCCCGGCTCTTCTCGGCGGCCTCGGCGTCGATCTCACGCACCACGGTGGGCAGGCCGGCCTTGGCCGTCAGCTCGGCGACCCCACCGCCCATCTGCCCGCCGCCCACGATCCCGACCCGGGTGATGCCATACGTCGCTCCCATGTCAGGCCGCCGACTCAGTGACGGTGACCGACTCGATGACGATGTCGGTCAGCGGGCGGTCGCCGGGCCCGGTGGGCACACCCTGCATGGCGTCGGCCACCTCAAGCCCCGACACGACCTGGCCGAACAGGGCGTACTGGGGCGGCAGGCCCACGCCGCTCGGCCCGGTGATGATGAAGAACTGGCTGCCGTTGGTGTTCGGACCAGCGTTGGCCATGGCCAGCGAGCCCAGTTCGTAGCGGCCGGGGGCCGGCAGCTCGTCGGCGAACTTGTAGCCGGGGCCGCCGCGCCCGGTGCCGGTGGGGTCACCACCCTGGGCGACGAACCCGTTGATGACCCGATGGAAGATGATGCCGTCGTAGTAGTGCCAGCGGGCCAGGAACACGAAGTTGTTGACCGTCTTGGGGGCCCGGATGGGATCGAGGTGGATGGTCATCGAACCCATCGAGGTCACCATCTCGGCCGTGTAGGTCTTCTCGACATCGATGATCATCGGCGGCGGGCCCGAGAACTCGGTGCGGCGGGGGCTGGAGCCGTCCGTCTCGGGGATGTCGCTGTGCTGATCGGTCACGTGCTCTCTCCTGGGCTGCGGGGGTGTTCGGCATCGCAGGCTACGCGCCCGCTCGGCGACCCCCACCAGGCGCCGGGTATCCGGGGTCACCCGCCGGCGCGCGGCGCTTGGTTAGGGTGCCGCGCATGGCCCCCGTGCCATCACCCCGACCTCCGACCCCGGCCAGCGACGGCCGGGCCGCCCTCCTGGGCGCCGGCGGGTTCCCGGCGTTCAACCGGGAACCGGTCGGATGGGTCACCCTCACCTGCGGGCCGTGCGAGGTGACCTGGCGGGGCTGGCTCCAGGACCCGTGCTGGTCGTGCGGCTCGACCGGGCGACGCCGCAGCGGCACCCGGTTGTTCTCCAGCTGAATCAGACGGGTTCCTTCGTGGCCGGGCCCAGCGCCAGGGTCAGGGCCAGCATGCGCACCGTCTTGGTGCCGCCCTCAGTGTCCTGGCTCCCCACCGGCTCGAACCCGAAGGCCTCGTGGAAGGCCAGCGACCGATCGTTGCGGGGCCGGGTGTTGACCTCGGCGCACAGCACCGCGTGGCCGTCATCCCGGGCGGCGAAGGCCCGGTAGAACGCCTGGGCCATGCCGAGGCCCGACGCCGAGGGATCCACGACCACCCGGTCGACGTAGAGGAACCGGTCGTAGCGGGCCGAGAACCAACGGTAGTTGGCGCTGTCGTAGGCCACGCCGGGGCCGTCGAGGCCGACGAGGAACCCGAGCGGCGGCCCCCCGTCGCCGACCGTGCCCACGAGGAACGTGTGGGCCACATCGGCGAACCAGGCCATCTCGTCGGCATCCAACCCATTGACCGCAGGCACCGCGGCGTTGTTGAGAGCCAGCACCGCGGCCAGGTCACCGGCGGTCACCGGTCGCACCACCGGCACCCGGGTCTCGGCGTGGTCATCGGTCACTCGTGTTCTCTCCGCTCATGCAGTTCACCAGGGGGCGTGCCTAGCCTGCCATCCATGGAGACCACCACGACAACCGCCGCCCGCATGACCGCCGGGGTCAAGATCTACGGCAGCGGCGACACCGAGGTACGGGCCCTCGACGGCGTCGACGTCGACTTCGAGGCCGGCCGGTTCACCGCCATCATGGGCCCGTCGGGTTCCGGCAAATCCACCCTCATGCACTGTGTGGCTGGGCTCGACACCCTCACGTCGGGCACCGTGCACCTGGGCGACACCGAGCTGGGCAGCCTGTCCGAACGGGATCTCACCCTCCTGCGCCGCGACCGCATCGGCTTCGTGTTCCAGGCGTTCAACCTGCTGCCCACCCTCGACGCCGGTGAGAACATCACCCTGCCCCTCGACCTGGCCGGGCAAGCCCCCGACGCCGGCTGGCTGGACCAGGTGGTCACCGCCGTCGGCCTGGCCGACCGCCTCCACCACCGTCCCGACGAACTGTCCGGCGGCCAGCAACAGCGGGTGGCCGTAGCCCGAGCGCTGGTGAGCCGGCCCTCCGTCGTGTTCGCCGACGAACCGACCGGAAACCTCGACTCCCGCACTGGCGCCGAGGTGCTCGACTTCCTGCGGCAGGCCGTCGACGACCTGGGCCAGACCCTGGTCGTCGTCACCCACGACGCCGGGGCGGCCGCCCGGGCCGACCGGGTGCTGTTCCTCGCCGACGGCCGGATCGTCGATGCCGTCGACGACCCCACCGCCGACGGCATCCTCGACCGCATCAAGGATCTGAGCGACTGACCGACGTGTTCCGTCTCACCCTGCGCAACATCGCCCGCCGCAAGCTGCGGTACGCCCTCACCACGCTCGCCGTGGTACTCGGCGTGGCCTTCCTCTCGACGGCGTTCTTCCTGACCGACCGCATCCGCGACACGTTCGACGAGCTGGCCGTCGACATCGCCGGCGACATGGACCTCGTGGTCCGCACGTCGGTCGGTGACGCCGACTCCCTCAACCGCCTCCCGGTCCCCGCCGAACTCGAAGCGCTGGTCGCCGACGTGCCCGGCGTGGCCGCCGTCGACCCTCGCATCGTGATGTGGAACGTCATCCCCATCATCCCCGCCGACGGCGACGATGACCCCCGGCCGGTGCCCACCGCCGGTGCCCCCCAATTCGGGATGATCTACTCCGACGTGCCGGGCCTGTCCCAACTGTTCCTCACCGACGGCCGGGCCCCCGAGAACGTGGGGCCACTGCACGACGACCCCACCCTGGTCGGCGAATTCGTGCTCGATGCCCGCACCGCCGACGACCACGGCTTCACCGTCGGCGACGAGTACACGGTCACCGGCCCGACCGGGAACCGCCAGTTCGTGCTCGTCGGGATCGTCAACTTCGGTGCCCCCGACGAGAACAAGACGGTCGGTGCCTCCATCACCGCCTTCGACCGGGGCACCGCCCAGGAGTTCCTCGGCATGGAGGGCCGCTTCGACCAGATCGACGTGGCCGTCGCCGACGGCGCCGACCAGGAACAGGTCCTCGCCGAGATCCAGACCCGGCTCGACGCGGCCACCGCCGAGTTCCAGGCCATGCTGGCCGACCAGCCCGAAGAGATCCGGGAAATGCTCGGGCCGGTCGCCGACGCCGAACTCGAGGTCATCACCTCGGCCACCCAGATCGAGGAATCGCGCAACGACTTCGACCAGTTCGTCTCCATCATCTCCAGCGTGCTGCTGGCCTTCGCCATCATCGCCGTGGTCGTCAGCGCCTTCATCATCAACAACACGTTCTCGATCGTGCTCGGCCAGCGGGTCCGCGAGCTGGCCCTCCTCCGGGCCCTCGGAGCCACCGGCCGCCAGGTCAGCCGATCAATCCGCCTCGAAGGCGTGATCATCGGCAGCGTGGCGACGCTGATCGGGCTGATCGGCGGCTACCTGCTGGCCATGCTGATGCGCTGGCTGCTGGTCGCCAACGGGTTCGGCGAGTTGCCCGGCGACATTCCCATCCGGGTCCGCACCATCGTCATCGCCGTCGTCGTCGGCGTCGGCGTCACCGTGGCGTCCTCCATCGCCCCGTCGCGCCGGGTCCGCTCGATCCCCCCGGTGGCCGCCCTGCGCGACGACTTCCGCCTCACCCCCACCGGGCTGCGCCGCCGTCTCCGGGCCGGGGGTCTCGTCACCCTCGGCGGCATCGCCCTGCTGGCCGTCGGCATGAGCGCCGAGCTGGCCACCAGGCCGCTCCTGTTCTGCCTCGGCGTCGGTGCCCTGGGCACGTTCCTCGGCGTCTATCTGCTGAGCCCGGTCGTCGCCCGCCCGGTCGCCGACCTCATCGGCCGCCCCCTCGAGCGGCTGTTCCGCATCCCGGGGCGCCTGGCCCGCGAGAACGCCCGCCGCTCGCCCCGCCGTACCGCCGCGACGGCCGCTGCCCTCACCGTCGGACTGGCCCTGGTGTCGCTGGCCGCCGTGGTGTCCAACTCGATGAAGGCCACGTTCGTCAAGGCCATCGAGGAGAGCCTCGAATCAGAC
Organism: uncultured Microthrixaceae bacterium; assembly: GCA_964586175.1. Taxonomy (GTDB): domain Bacteria; phylum Actinomycetota; class Acidimicrobiia; order Acidimicrobiales; family MedAcidi-G1; genus CAZPGL01. Next base: position 15,439 of record CAZPGL010000009.1, read on the forward strand.
CTGTTCGTCTACACGGCCGGTTTCAACCCGACGGCCGGGTTCCCCACCGAGATGACCGACGAACTGGTGGCCCTCACCGAAAGCAACCCCGACACGATCGCCTCGGTCGCCGTGTACCGGGCCGGCATCGGCGGCCTCACCATCGACGGCACCGTCAAGGACGTGTTCGGCACCGACCTCGACCTCATCGACCGCCACCTGGACCTCGACGTCGTGGCCGGCGACGTGGCGACCGCGCCGGCACCCGGAGCCACCGAGACCGTCCTCATCCACGTCGACCCGGCCGACGACCTCGACGTCGGGGTCGGCTCGCTCATCACCGGCACCTTCCCCGGCGACCGCGACGTGGTGTTCTCGGTCGCCGCGGTGATCGCCGACTCGACGATGCTCGGCAACTGGGTGGTCGACAACGGCACCTTCGACCGCTACCTGCCCAAGGCCCCCGACAACTCGATGTCGGTGGCCTTCACCGCCGGCGCCGACCGCGACGCGGCCCGGGCCGTCGTCGAAACGGTCACCGACCAATATCCGCAGGCCATGGTCAGCGACGGCAACCAGCTGCGCCAGGAGATGGAGGGCCAGCTCGACCAGCTGCTGTCCATCATCACGGTCTTCCTCGGCCTATCCCTCCTCATCGCCGTACTCGGCATCACCAACACCCTCGCCCTGTCGGTCCACGAACGCACACGCGAGCTGGGCCTGCTGCGGGCCGTCGGCATGACCCGGCGACAACTGCGGCGCATGGTCCGCTGGGAAGCGGTCATCATCGCCGTCTTCGGTGGCCTGCTCGGCGTGGGCATAGGGGTGCTGTTCGGCCTGGCCGCCATCGCCGCCATCCCCGAGACCTTCGTCGACGTGGTGTCGGTGCCGAACCTGCGCCTGCTCGGCTACCTCGGCATCGCCGCACTGTTCGGCATGCTGGCCGCCGTGTTCCCAGCACGCCGGGCCTCCCGCCTCGACGTGCTCGACGCGATCTCCCACACCTGACGCCGGTCCCCCGGGCGCCGGGCCAGTCAGCCGTCGAGCGTGGCCGGCAGCGGTTCGGCGTGCAGCACGGCAACCCGCTTGGTCGCCCGGGTGAGCGCCACGTACAGCGCCCGCAGACCCTGAGCCTGTTCCCGCACGATGCGGGCCGGCTCGACCACGACGGCGGCATCGACCTCGAGGCCCTTCACCAGCGTCACCGGCACCACGGCGATCGGGGCGTCCAGCCCCCGCCGGGTCGCCCGCCCGAACTCGATCCCGGCCGCCTCGAGGGTCGCCTCGACGTCAGCCACCTGGGATGCAGCGACGACCACCGCCAAGTTGCCGCCATCGACGGCCGCCGACTCCTCGACGACCACCCGGGCCAGATCAGCCAGCAGATCACCGGCCGGCACCGCCACCAGCCGTGGCGGATCACCGTCGCCGCGCACCGAACGGGGCGGGGTCAGCCCCGGGGCCGCCTCGACGAGCACCCTGGCGGCCACCTCCATGAGCGGAGCCGGGATGCGGTAACCGATGGTGAGCTCATGGCGCTGCACCGGACGGTTGTCGGGCAGATGGTCGAGGATGCTGTCCCAGTCGTCATGGGCCCACGCGCCGGTGGCCTGGGCGATGTCGCCCACCACCGTCATCGACCCGTTCAACGAGCGGCGCTCCAGCATGCGCAGATCCATCGGCGACAGGTCCTGGATCTCGTCAACGACGATGTGCCCGTAGGTCCGCACGGCGTCGACGGTCCGCCGACCCGGACGGGCTCCCAAGGCCGCCCGGGCCTCGTCAAGCACCGGTGCATCGGATGCCGACCACCGCACGTCCTCGGGGACCGCGGCCCGCGGCCGGTACAGGGCGTCGACCTCGGCGTCGGACAGCCCCGGATCGGCAGCCCGGATCAGAGCCCGGGAACCCAGACAGTCGTTGAGCAACTGGGCCGGGGTGAGCACCGGCCACATCCACTCCAGCGCCTCCCGCACCTCGATCTCGCCCCGCAGACGCTCACGCAGTCCCTCGGGATCCAGGTCGTCGCGGGAGCTGGCTGCCAGAGCGGCGAAGAACTCGGCCTCGACGAACTTGCGGGCCGCATTGTGGGTCCGATAACGGCGCCGGGCCTGCTCGACGATGCGGACGCTCTGCTCGACGGTGATCCCGAGCCAGCGCAGGCCGTGCCCGATGCGCACGTCATCACGCAGCGGCTGCTGTCGGGTGCGGACGGCCCGGGCGACGAAACGCACCATCCGCAGGTCGCCCTTGAGCCGGGACACGGCCTCCGGATCACGGTGGTCGTCGACCCGCACCCCGCCGACCAGGTCGGCCAGCGAACCCAGCTCGACGCCGGCCTCGCCGAGCGACGGCAACACCTGCTCGATGTAGGCCAGGAACAGACGATTGGGGCCCACGACCAGCACGCCCTGACCATCAAGAGGGAACCGGTGGGTGTAGAGCAGGTAGGCCGCCCGATGGAGCGCCACCACGGTCTTGCCGGTACCCGGGCCGCCCTGCACGGCCAGCACACCGGACAGCGGTGCCCGGATGATGGCGTCCTGCTCGGCCTGGATGGTGCCCACGATGTCGCCGAGGCGGCCGGTGCGGGCCGTCTCCAGCGCGGCGATGAGCGCCCCCTCGCCCCGGAGACGTTGATCGTCGCCGTCACGGAAGCGCTCGATGTCGCCGAACAGCTCGTCCTCGAGACCCAGCAGGGTGCGACCCCGGCTGACGAAATGCCGGCGGCGCTGCAAGCCCATCGGTACCGGACCGGTGGCCCGGTAGAAGGCCTCGGCCACCGGGGCCCGCCAGTCGACGACGACCGGTTCCTGATCCTCGTCCCACACCCCGACCCGGCCGATGTAGTAGCGGCCATCCCCGGAGTTGGCCTCCTGGTCGATGCGGCCGAACACCAGGGCGGCATCGCCCAGCTCCAACTGGCCCAGACGCGACGCGACGGCGTCCCAGATGGCCTCACGCTCGAAACGGGCCTGGTTCGTGCCGCCGCGGCCGACCTCGACCATGCCGGTGAGCTCGAGGGCCCGCTCCCGGGCGGCGTCCAGGCATGTGTACGCCACGTCGACGTACGCCTGTTCCGCTTCGAGCTCGGGGTGCATCGGCGTCCTCCACGGGAGGGTCGAACGGTGGGTTGCTCGTGGGGCGACGGCTGCCCGGCACCCACGACGGCGAATTCGGCCGAAGAGCGAGTCTAGCGGGGCACCCGGCGTGCCCTACGGGGCCACCGGCCGGGGATCATCGCCTCCGGGCGTCGGTTTTGGCCCGCGACATGCGACGATGGCCGCCATGATCACCGTCGGACTCGTGCTCAGCGCCGGAGGCATGTCCGGTGCCGCGCACCACGCCGGGGCCCTCGCTGGGCTGGCCGAAGCCACCGGCTGGGACCCCCGCCGGGCCGACGTCATCGTCGGCACCTCGGCCGGCTCCAGCACGGCGGTCACCCTGCGGGCCGGCCTGTCGGCCCCCGACCACGCCGCCTACTACACGCACCGCCCCCTCTCCCCCGAGGGCCAGACACTGGCCGACCGGGTGACCACCCGCCTCGACCTCCCCGACCCGCCGGCCTCCGAGCACCGCCGCCCGGCCAACCCCCTGCTCATCGCACGGGGACTGTTCGGGCGGGGCCGTCCCCGACCCATCGTCGCCCTGGCCGGCGCCCTCCCCGAGGGCACCGTCGACGGCTCCTCGCTGGCCGCCCGGGCCGCCGAATCCCACCCCGGCCCGTGGCCCGACCTCCCCACCTGGATCTGCGCCGTCGACCTCGACTCGGGACGGCGCACGGTGTTCGGCCGCGACGACGTCGACGCCCCGTTCGGACTGGCCGTCCAGGCTTCGTCGGCCATACCCGGGTACTTCCGCCCGGTGGACATCGGCAGCCGGCGATTCGTCGACGGCGGCATCCACTCGAGCACCAACGCCGACCTCGTCGCCGGCCTCGGGCTGGACCTGGTGGTCGTCTGCTCGTCGATGACCGCCACCCGCGACGCATCCGGATGGCCCGGCAGCCCCCTGTCGAGGGCCTGGCACAGCCGCACCCTGTTCCGGGAGGTGCAGGCCATCCGGGCCCGCGGCACCAAGGTGCTGGTGCTCCAACCCACCGCAGCCGACATCGACCGCCGCTCCGACACCGACATGGACCCGGCCACCACCGACGTCTGCGACGCCGCCCGCCTGACCGCCATGGCCCGGCTGGCCCACCCCGAATCGGCGGGGGCGCGAACCGTCCTGGAGCAGGCCGCCGCACCCGCGGTCGAGGACCCTGCCTCGTGAACCCGCCCACCGACTCGTCGTTCCTCGCCGCCTGCCGGGGCGAACCCCACGACCGCACCCCGGTGTGGTTCATGCGTCAGGCCGGCCGGTCCCTGCCCGAATACCGGGCAATCCGGGGATCGGGCAGCATCCTCGACGCCATCGCCGACCCCGAACTGTCGACCGAGATCACGCTCCAGCCGGTCCGCCGCTACGGCACCGACGCCGCCATCCTCTATTCCGACATCGTGGTACCGGTGCACGCCATCGGTTTCGGCGTCGACGTGCGGCCCGGTGTCGGCCCGGTGGTCGAACGGCCCTTCGCCTCCCGGGCCGACCTCGACAGGCTGCGGCCCCTCGACCCCGAGGCCGACACGCCGTACGTCCTCGACACGGTGCGCAACCTGGTCGCCGAACTGGACGTGCCCCTCATCGGGTTCGCCGGGGCCCCGTTCACCGTGGCGTCGTACCTCATCGAAGGTGCGCCGTCCCGCACCTACATCCGCACCAAGGCGCTCATGCACGGCGACCCCGACCTGTGGGAAGCACTCATGGACCGCCTGGTCGACCTTGCCGTCACGTCCATCCGCTCGCAGGTGGCGGCCGGCGCGTCGGCCGTCCAGCTGTTCGACAGCTGGGCCGGCGCCCTCAGCCCCCCGGTCTACGAGCGGTATGTGCTGCCGGCCAGCCGCCGGGTGTTCGCCGCCCTCGCCGACCTCGACGTGCCGACCATCCACTTCGGTGTCGGGACCGGCGAGATCCTGACCCTCATGGCCGACGCCGGACCCGACGTGGTCGGCGTCGACTGGCGGGTCCCCCTCGACGAGGCCCGCCGGCGTCTCGGGCCCGACGCCGTCCTGCAGGGCAACCTCGACCCGGTGGTGTGCTTCGCCCCACCCGACGTCGTCGCCGCCGAGGTCGACGACGTGCTGCGGCGCAACGGCGGCCATCCGGGACACGTGTTCAACCTGGGGCACGGCGTCATGCCCGACACCGACCCCGAGGTGCTCGAGCGCATCATCCAGCAGGTGCACGACCACCGGCCCGCCGGGAGGACCTGACGTGACGAGCCGCCGGGTCGTGGTGGTCGGGGCCGGTATCACCGGTCTGGCCGCCGCCCACCGCCTGGTCGTCGACCGACCCGACCTCGACGTCGCCGTCCTCGAAGCCACCGAACGGGCCGGCGGCAAGCTGGTCACCAGCCCGTTCGCCGGACTCGACGTCGACGAAGGAGCCGACGCCTTCCTCGTGCGGGTCCCGTGGGCGGCCGAGCTGTGCGCCGAGTTGGGGCTGACCGACCGGCTCGTCGCCCCGGCAGCCCGCCGGGCCTCGCTGTGGCTGGACGACGCCCTGCGCCCCATTCCGACCCCCAACGTCCTCGGCGTACCCCTCGACCCGACGACCGTCGCCGACGGCCTGCTGCCCGCCGACGACCTGACCCGGCTGGCCGGGAGCGGGCGACCCGACCAGCCCCTGCCAGACGGCGACCTGTCGGTCGGCCGTGTCATCCGGGCCTGCGCCGGCGACGCCGTGTTCGAACGCCTCGTCGACCCGCTGCTCGGCGGCGTCAACGCCGGCGACGCCGACCGGCTGAGCTGCACGGCCATGGCCCCCCAGCTCATGGACGCGGCCCGCCACCCCGACGGGCTGTTGGACCGCCTTCGACACCTCCAGCAACAGGCCGACCCGTCGGCGCCGGTGTTCAACGCCCACCCCGACGGCATGGTCGCCGTCGTCGACGCCCTGGTCGACCGCCTGGGAGACCGCCTCCACCTCGGCCGGGCCGCCACCCACCTGCACGCCGCACCCGGAGGCTGGACGGTCGACACCGACACCGGGCCGGTCGACGCCGCAGCGGTCATCATGACCGTGCCCTCCTTCGCTGCCGCCGGCCTGGTCGCCGGCGTCCATCCACCGGCCGCCGCCGTGCTGACCGACATCGAACATGCCTCGGTCGTGCTGACCACCCTGGCCTACCGGCGGTCCGACCTCACCGTCCCCGCCGACCAGAGCGGCTTCCTCGTGCCCAGAACCGCGGGCCTCTTGATGACCGCCTGCTCGTTCGCCGGCTCCAAGTGGGCCCACCTGGATGCCGGCGACCACGTACTGCTGCGGGTCTCGGCCGGCCGATCCGACGACCTGCGCCACGTCACCCTCGACGACGACGACCTGATCGCAGGCCTGCGGGCCGACCTGGCGCTGACCCTGGGCGTCGAGGCCCCGCCCGTGGCGGCCCGCACCTCGCTGTGGCCCCGGTCGCTGGCCCAGTTCCCGGTCGGACACCCAGGACGCATGGCCGACCTGGCCGCCGACCTGGCCGACGCCGCCCCAGGGCTCATCGTCACCGGCGCCGACCACCACGGCGTGGGCATCCCGGCGTGTATCCGGTCCGGCAGCGACGCCGCGGCCCAGGTCAGCCAGATCACCTGAAAAACCCGGGAACCGGGTGCGGGAACGCCCCACCAACGTGGTTCGATGGACCCATGGCCCCCGAGACGACACCGGCGCGTGAATGGTCCGATGCCCGCCAGGGCTCCGGCACCGAACACCCCGAAGAACTGACGGGAGTCCCGTACCTGAGCGTCGATCGCACCTTCTGCTTCGCCGACCTCAGCGGCTTCACCAAGTTCACCCGCGACCACGGACCGCTGGCCGCCGTCGACCGTCTGGAGGAGTTCCGTCGCATTTCCCGAAGCGTCGCCGCCCAGCGGGGGGTGCGGGTGGCCAAGTGGCTGGGTGACGGCGTGATGCTGGTCGGCACCGAACCCACCCCCACCATCGCCTGGGCCGGGCACGTCATCGCCCACTTCGCCGACGCCGGCTTCGCCGTGCGGGTCGGGGTCGTCACCGGCACCGCCCTGCTGTTCGAGGGCGACGACTACATCGGCGAGCCGGTCAACCTGGCCGCCAAACTATGCAGCGTCGCCGAACCAGGAGAGATCCTCGCCCACTGCGACGTCGACGACCTGCCGGGATGGCTCCAGGTGCTCGAGGACGTCGAGATCGAGATCCGGGGCGTCGGTCGCATCGACGGCATCCAGCGTCTCGGCCCGACGCCGGTCTGAGCCGGGTCGTGCCCCGGATGTCAGCCCGGACCGCGGCCCTGGTGACCGGGGCCGGGCTGGCCCTCGCCGCCGCCGTGCCCCCGTGGGGCTGGTGGCCGACGGCGTTCGTCGGCATGGCCCTCGTCGACCGCCTGCTCGCCGGCCAACCGGCCACCGTCCGGTTCCGGCGGGCCGCCGCGGTGACCGTCGTGTGGCTGCTCCCGGCGATGCTCTGGATGCTCGACCTCACCCCGCCCGGCTGGCTGATCGCCGTGGCGCTCCACGCCGTGTTCTTCGGCCTGGCCGCAGCCGCCGTTCCCGCAGGGCGGGGCCGTCGCCCCGCGCTCGTGGCCACCTGGACCGTCGCCGAGTTCGTGCGCTGGAGTTGGCCGTTTGGCGGGGTGCCACTGGCCACCCTCGCCCACGGGCAAGCCGCTGGACCCCTGGCCCCGGTGGTGCGGGTCGGCGGCCCACTGCTGCTCGTCGCCCTGGTGGTGGCGGTCGGCGTGGGGCTGAGCGCCCTGGCCGACGGCCGGCAGGCCGACCGGGCGTCGGTGTGGGCGGTGGTCGGGGCGACGTTGGCCGTGGTGGTGGCATCGGCGCTGTCCGCCGTAGCCCCGACCGGCCACGCCGTCGACGAACTGGACGTGGCCGTCGTGCAGGGCGGTGGCCCACAGCGCACCAGGGCCTCAACCACCGGGGCCGCCCGGGTGTTCGCCGCACAACTCGAAGCCGACGACCTCGTCGACCGGGCCGTCGACGTGGTGTTGTGGCCGGAGAACGTGGTGAATCCCGAGCCCGACCCGGGCGACGGGCCCCGCCTGGCCGACACCTTGTACCCGGACGACGCCCTCGACGCCCTGACCGCCGAGGCCCGTCGCCTCGACGCCGTGCTGATCCCCGGCTGGTTCCACGAGGACCCCGACGACTTGACCGCCAACGTGAACTACCAGACGGCCATCGAACCGTCGGGCGAGGTCGTGGACCGCTACGACAAAGTGCGCACGGTGCCGTTCGGCGAGTTCGTGCCCCTGCGTTCGCTGATCGACCCGTTCGCCCGCGGCATGTTGCCGGCCCGCGACACCAAGCCGGGATCCGACGAGGCCGTGCTACGGACATCGGCCGGCGACTTCGGGGTGGTCATCTCGTGGGAGGTGTTCTTCGAGCACCGGGCCCGCGACGCCGTGCGGGACGGCGCCGAGGTGCTGTTGAACCCCACCAACGGCGCCAGCTACTGGCTCACCATCCTGCAGGGCCAGCAGATCGCCTCGAGCCGCCTGCGGGCCATCGAAACGGGCCGCTGGGTGCTGCAGGCCGCGCCGACCGGGTACAGCGCGGTGATCGACCCGGCGGGCCGGGTGCTCCAGCGCACCGGCGTGTCCGAACAGGCGGTGCTGCACGCCACCATCGAGCGCCGCCACGGCACCACGTGGCCGGTCCGGTTCGGCGTCTGGCCGATGCTGGCCGTGTGCCTCGTGCTGTTCGCCGCCGCCCGCTCCCCCCTACGCCGCCCAACCTGCAGCGCGGGGACAGGCCCCTTCCTGCAGGTTGCGTCCACGTCGGGACATCTCCCCTCAGGAGACGAGTAGGGAGCGCACCGCGTCGCGGCGCTGTCGGAAGCCAGCGTCGCCGCCGAGGCGGGCATTGGCTCGACTTCGTACCGAACTGACCGACGAGGGCCCGGCGAGGCCGTACCGGCTCGCCACACTCGCGTCCGGGACGGCGGCCAGTGTCGTGGCCAGCAGGATCGCCATTTCCCGCGCCCGGTTCCGAGCACCCTTCCGCGTCTCGGACACTCCGGAGAGGCCGACCCCGAAAACCTTCTGGACCGCGTCCTCGATCTCGACGATTCCGAGCCCCTCGATGACCTCATCGTCGAAGCACTCGAGATCGTCAAGTTCCGTCGCCTCGGCGTCCCGGTCGAGCCAGTCCCGGTAGTCGGTTCCGGCCGTGGCGAGCAGCCCCATCACCATGCCCCGCTCCAGCCACGGCGGAACCGGGGCGTCACCGGTGTAGGCCCGGTGGCCCGACCAGCGGTATGAGTCGTGCGAGTCGGTGAGACCGTGGTGGACGGGGTTCCGATGCACGTATCTCACAACGGAGAGAAAGTAGGCGTCGTCATCGATGTGGCACGACGCGTACCTGGATCGGAACAACGGGCCGTCGAAACCGTGCCGCTTGTTGAACCGCTGCACGTAGACGGCCAACAGCCAGTGCATGGCGTCGGAGAGGTTGCGCTCCGGACAGTGCAAAACCACGTGGAAGTGGTTGCCGAGGAGACAGTAGGCGTGCACTTCGACGCCAAACCGCTCGCACGCCCCGCCGGCCAGGCCCAGGAACTCCTCGCGGTCACGATCGTTGAGGAAGATCGCCGACCGGCGCGCCCCGCGGTTGAATACGTGGTGCCATCGTCCGGATGCTTCGGTCCTCGGTCGTCGAGCCATGGACCCACTCTGCCCAGCCAATGTGACATCGACCCCCCAACCTGCAGGAAGGGGCCTGTCCCCTTCCTGCAGGTTGGGGGGTCAGGGGCGGCGGGCGACGAAACCCTGGAGGCGATGGGGGGTGACGACCTCGTCGCCCGGGAACCGTTCGGCCAGCACTGACGCCAACTCGTCGGCGAAGGCGGCGCGCCGGTCAGGGGCCAGGTTGACGATCCCGGCACTGCCCGCCATACGCCGGCACCACGACACCGTGTCGTACACGACGTCCACGTCCACCTCGAAACGCCCGACCAGTTCGAACCCGGCGCCGGCGAACTGGGCCGACACCTCGGTCTCGTACTGGCGGATGCCCCCCAGATCCCACGCCGGGTTGTAGACCTCCACCAGTGCTTCGGACACACCGGGCACCGTGTCGGGCAGCGGCAGCCAGTCGAACGCGCACACGGCCAGCAACCCGCCCGGCACGAGCAGACGCCGGGCCTCGGCCGCCGCGGCGTGACCGTCGAACCAATGCCACGCCTGACCGCTCACCACCCCGTCGAAGCAGCCAGCGTCCAGGCCGGTGTCCTCAGCCGGCGCACACACCCAGTCCACCTCGACACCATCGGCAGCCGCCATGCGCCGAGCCCCGCCCAGCATGCGCTCGTCGACATCCAACCCGGTCGCCACACAACCGGCGGCCGCAAACTGCCTGGCCAGGGTGCCGGTGCCGGTCCCCACATCGAGCACCCGATGCCCCGACCGGCCGAACCCGAAGCCCGCCAGATGATCCAACGTCTCGGGCGGAAACCCCTTGCGGTGGGCGACGTAATCGTCGACCGCGGCCCCGAACCGGTCGCCGTCGACCCCCCTGACCATCAGACCTCCAGCGCCAGGGTCACCGGCCCGTCATTGACGATCTCGACCCGCATGTCAGCCCGGAACCGGCCCGTCGCCACGGTCAGACCGGCAGCCCGCAGCGTCTCGACCACCCGGTCGACGAGCGGCTCGGCCACCTCCGGCCGGGCCGCAGCGATGTACGAAGGACGGCGACCCTTCACCGTGTCGCCGTACAGGGTGAACTGGCTCACCACCAGCACCTCGCCCGGCGGATCGGCCAGATCCGACACCGACCGGTTCATCACCCCGGCGTCATCGTCGAAGATCCGGAGACCGGCCACCTTGGCCGCCAGCCGGTCGGCGACCGCTGCGTCATCGGAGTGGGTGACGCCCACGAACACGCACAGCCCGGCACCGATCGACCCCACGATCTCGCCGTCCACCGTCACCGAGGACCGCTCCACCCGTTGGACCAGCGCACGCATGTGACCGACGGTATCCGGTCCCACCTTTGGGGATCGGGCCGGATGCCGCCAGACTTGTCGACGATGTTCACCCCCACCGCCTCCCCGCAGCCGTCGCGCCCCGACGCCGACCACCTGCGCATCGCCTACCTCGCCTATCGGGGCAAGCCCCACTGCGGCGGCCAGGGCGTCTACACCCATCACCTAACCAAGGCCCTCGTCGACCTCGGCCACCACGTCGAGGTGCTGGCCGGCCAGCCGTATCCGGTGCTCGACGAACGCGTCCCCCTCGTGTCGCTGCCCAGCCTCGACCTGTACAACGACCACTTCCCCATGCGCAAGGCCCGCATCTGGGAGATGAAGTCGCCGTGGGACGTGGCCGAAGCCGTGTCGTTCAACACCGGCAACTTCTCGGAGCCGATGGCGTTCAGCATGCGGGCCTGGTCGCACCTGCGGACCCGGGCCGACCAGTTCGACCTCGTGCACGACAACCAGTCGCTGGGCTGGGGGGTGCTGCTCATGCAGGAACGCCTCGGCCTGCCCGTGCTGTCCACCATCCACCACCCCATCACCGTCGACCGCCGCCTCGAGATCGAACACGCCCGCACCCTCTGGGAGCAGGTCGGCAAGCGTCGCTGGTACGCGTTCACCCGGATGCAGACCCAGGTCGCCAAGCGCATGACCCGGGTCATGACGGTCTCCGAGTCGTCGAAGGGCGACATAGCCGCCGACCACAAGGTCGACCCCGACCGCATCCACGTCGTCCCCGTCGGCGTCGACCCCGACCTGTTCCTCCCCGTCGACGGTGTCCAGCGGATACCGGGACGCATCGTCACCACGGCCAGCGCCGACGTCGCCATGAAGGGCCTCAAGTACCTCCTCGAGGCCATCGCCAAGCTGCGCACCGAGCGCCACATCGAGTTGGTCATCATCGGCCGGCCCAAAGAGGACAGCGCCAGCTCCAGCGTGTTCCGCGACCTCGGCCTGACCGACTGTGTGAGTTACGTCCACGGGGTGCCCGACGAGCGCATCGTCGAGCTCTACAGCGAGGCCGAGTTGGCCGTCGTGCCGTCGCTCTACGAAGGCTTCTCGCTGCCCGCCATCGAAGCCATGTCGTGCGGCGTGCCCCTCGTCGCCACCACCGGCGGTGCCCTGCCCGAGGTCACCGGCACCCACGGCGACACGTGCTTCCAGGTGCCGCCCGGCGACAGCGACGCCCTGGCCGCCATGATCCGCAGCGCCCTCGACGACCCCGATGCCCGGACCCGCATCGGCGCCAACGGCCGCCAGCGGGTCATCGACCAGTGGAGTTGGCGTCACACCGCCCAACGCACCGTCGAGCAGTACCGCCACCTGCTCGCCGAACAGGCCACCCGCCGTTGGGCCGGCGGCCACCGGAGTTGACCGGCCCGTGCTCACCGTCCGATACGACCGCCTCGGGCTGCGAGCCGGCGAACGCCTGCTCGACCTGGGCTGCGGGTTCGGCCGCCACGCCTACGAGGCCCTGCGCCGCGGCGCCCATGTCGTCGCCTGCGACCTCGGCCACGACGAGTTGGTCGAGGTGGTCAAGATCACCGGCGTCATGCGGGCCGACGGAGAAGTCGCCGACGACGTCGCCATCGGCACCACCGTGGGAGACGCCACCCGCCTGCCGTTCGCCGACGGATCCTTCGACCGCATCATCGCCTCCGAGGTGATGGAGCACATCGAGAACGACGAAGGTGCCCTGCGCGAGCTGACCCGGGTGCTGCGCCCCGGCGGCACCATCGCCGTCACCATCCCGGCCCGACTGCCCGAACGGGTCTGCTGGGCGTTGTCCGAGGACTACCACGCCCCCAACGTGGTCGGCGGCCACGTACGCATCTACGGCCACACCGAGCTGGAATCCAAGATGACCGCCGCCGGCCTCACCCCCGACGGCGCCCACCGGGCCCACGCCCTGCACAGCCCCTACTGGTGGCTGCGGTGCGCCGTCGGCCCCAACCGGCCCATCGAGGACAGCCGACTGGTCAGCGCCTACCACCGTCTGCTCTCCTGGGACATCGTCAAGGCCCCCCGGTTGACCCGCACCACCGAACGGATCCTCAACCCGGTGCTCGGCAAGAGCCGGGTCGTGTACGCCACCAAGCCCGTCGAGGAGCCCGCCCATGTCGCTGCCTGAGATCACCGGCCTCGTGTCGGCAGCCGACCTGCGCCGCACCGCCGGAACCATCGCCGACTGGCAGCTGGCCGACGGCATGATCCCCTGGTTCCCGGGCGGCCACGCCGACCCCTGGAACCACATCGAGGCCGCCATGGCCCTGGCCGTGACCGGCCACCTCGACGAGGCCGAAGCGGCCTACCGGTGGCTGATCGCCACCCAGCACACCGACGGACCAGGCGCCGGCGCCTGGCACCAGTACTACCTGCCGGACCGAATCGAGGACCCCAAGTTCGACACCAACGTCACCGCCTACGTGGCCACCGGGACGTGGCACCACTGGCTGCTCACCGGCGACCGCGGCTTCCTCGAAACCATGTGGCCGGTCGTGGAACGGGCCATCGACTTCGTGCTCGACCTCCAGAACCCGGGCGGTGAGGTGCGCTGGGCCCGCCACCCCGACGGCACCCCCTGGTCGTTCGCCCTGCTCACCGGCTCGTCCAGCATCTGCCACAGCCTGCGCTGCGCCGTCGCGGTCGCCGAGGCGATGGGCCGCGAACGCCCCGACTGGGAACTCTCGCTCGCCCACCTGGCCTACGCGGTGCGTACCCGGCCGGCAGGGGCCTTCGCCCCCAAGGACCGCTGGGCCATGGACTGGTACTACCCCGTGCTGGCCGGAGCGTTCGACCACCACGACGCCCTCCACCATCTACGGGCCCGACAGGCCGAGTTCGTGCTCGGCGACCGCGGCGTGCGCTGCGTGAGCGACAAGGACTGGATCACCGCCGCCGAGACCTGCGAATGCGCCATGGCCCATCTCCTGGCCGGCGACGCCGACGCCGCCCACCGTCTCTACGCCGGAGCGCAGGCCATGCGCCTCGAGAGCGGCCACTACCTGACCGGGATCGTGTACCCCCAGGAGGTGACGTTCCCGACCGACGAATGCTCCACCTACACCGCCGCCGCGGTGATCCTGGCCGCCGACGCCCTGTCAGGGTCCAGCCCGGCGTCGGCGGTGTTCGTCGACCACCGCGGCCTCCCCGACATCATCGAGTTGGACGATGCCGACCTGACCGAAGCGGCCCGGCAGCGCGACTGACGGCGACCCGGCCGGCTGCTCAGATGCCAGGGCCGGTGCGACGCAGGGCCCGCAGCGAGCCCGTCGCCCCGATCTCGGCGAACGCCCCGGAGGCCACGGCCCGGTTCCAGATCTCGAACGGTGGCCGTCCCCCATCGGCCGGGTCGGGGAACACGTCGTGGATGAGCAGCGTGCCACCGACGGCGACATGGGGCACCCAGCCCTCGTAATCGAGGTGGGCCGGCTCGGCACCGTGCCCGCCGTCGATGAACAACAAGGCCAGCGGGATCGCCCACGCCTCGGCAATGGACGGTGAATCGCCGACCAGAGCCACCACGGTGCCCTCCAGCCCCGCACCGTGGATCGTGCGGCGGAATGACGGCAGGGTGTCGATCAGCCCGACGTCGGGATCGACCAGGTCGGGCTCGTGCCACTCCCAACCGGGTTGGTTCTCCTCGGAGCCCCGATGATGGTCGAGGGCGAACACGAGACGGCCTGCGGCCTCGGCGGCGTCACCCAGATAGACGGCCGACTTGCCGCAGTAGCTGCCGACCTCGAGAAATGGGCCGGCGACGTCGACGGCGGCCGCGTGCCCGTGGATGGCCAGTCCCTCGTCGGGGGGCATGAACCCTCGGGCGGCCTCGGCCAGCAGGCGACGCTGCTCGTCCACGGCTCAGGCAGCGACGTCGAGCAACTCGTCGTCCTCGCCCTCGCGCCAGAGGAGCCGGTCGAGCACGACGAAACGCACCACCCACAGGGCGGCGAAGGCCACGGCGTTGGCGGCCTGCACGCCGATCGTCCGGTCGGTGACCAGACCGATGCCGCCGACCAGCAGGGTCGACAGGACGAGGCCGGCCAGGGCCAGAGCCCAGAACGGCAGGATCTCGCGACCCACACGGTGACCACCACGGTCCTGTTCCCACACGTAGTGGCGGTTGAGCAGGTACGACGGAATACTGCCGGCGACCACGGCCACGGCGTTGGCGGCCATGCCGGGCCAATCGAAGATGCCGTGGAGAACGACCAGCAGGGTCTGGCCGACACAGACGTTGACCATGCTGACCCCGAGATACCGCTGCAGCTTCCGGCCGTAACGGCTCCAGAAGCGCGCCGGGGCCGAAAGCGGACGGGGCACCATGGCGCACAAGGCTACCGGTACGTGGACCGGGTGTCGGGGAGTCGCTCCGGTCCGATGTCACAGGCCCGGCGGGCCGACCAGTCCCGCCAGGCGCCGCGCGGCCAAGTTCGGTGGCTCGTCGGGGTCAAGATTGGCCTGGATCGAACGCTCGACTGCGTCGGCGGCCAGCGCCAACAGGCGCCAACGCACCTCGGCCCGGTGCCGCTGCGCACGCCGGCCGGCCAGCCGCCCGACGGCCTCTAGGCGCCGGTGGTGGGCATCGACCGCGGCGGTCAGCCCGTCGACCCCGTCGCCGCCGATGGCGACGGTCGTGAGCACGGGGGGCCGGTCCTCATCGGCCGCCGCCAGCCCCCGGTGGCCGCTGGTAACCGACAGGTCGAGCATGAGTTCGAGATCACGACGGGCGTCGTCGGCACCGGGACGGTCGGCCTTGTTGACCACGAACAGGTCGCCCACCTCGAGGAGGCCGGCCTTGTTGGCCTGCACGGCGTCACCCCAGCCGGGGGTGACCACCACGACCGTCGTGTCGGCGGCCGCCGCGACATCAACCTCGACCTGGCCCACACCGACCGTCTCGACGACCACCGGGTCGAATCCGGCGGCGGCCAGCACCCGCACGGCCCCTGGTACCGCCAGCGCCAGGCCTCCACCGTGGCCCCGGGTTGCCATCGACCTGACGAACACGCCGGCGGCCGTCGCCGCCTCCATGCGGACCCGATCGCCGAGGATCGCCCCGCCGGTCAGTGGCGACGAGGGGTCCACGGCCAGCACCGCGGGGCGACGGCCGGCACCGGCCCATCCGACGGTGAGCGCAGCGGTCAAGGTGGACTTGCCCGCCCCCGGGGCACCGGTGACCCCCACGACGTGCGCCGCGCCGTCCAGCCCGTGGGTGCGTTCGGCGATGTCCTCGGCCGGCGCCCCACCCCGCTCGACCAGGGTGAGCAGGCGGGCGACCGACGGCCGGTGGCCAGCCAGGGCCCCGTCCACCAACCTGGGGATCGGGATCTCAGCCCGGGCCACCGACCGCTCCCCGGACGGCTGCCACGACCTCCTCGGCCGACGCCCCTGGGCCCAGCACGGCGGCCACCCCGGCGGCCTGCAGGCGGGGCAGGTCCTCGTCGGGCACGATGCCGCCGATGATCACCGGCACATCCAGCCCGGCTTCGTCGACGGCGGCGACCATACGCGGCCCGAGGGTGAGATGCCCGGCGTTGTGCATCGACAGGCCCACCGCGTCGGCGTCCTCCTGTTCGACGGCGGCGACGATGGTCTCGGTGGACTGACGCAGCCCCAGGTACACGACCTCCATGCCGGCGTCCCGCAGGATCCGGGCCACCACCTTGAGGCCCCGATCGTGGCCGTCGAGGCCCAGCTTGGCCAACACGATCCGCAGCGGCGTCCCGTCGGTCGAGGTCACTCAGATCACCGCCTGCTCGACGTAGCTGCCGAATACCTGCTCGAGGGCATGGGCGGTCTCGCCGACGGTGGCCCGGGCGTTCACCGCCTCGAGCAGCCCGGGCATCAGGTTGACCGTCGGGTCGGCGGCGTCGACGCTCAGCTGGTCGAGGGCCCGCCGTACGGCGGCGTCATCACGGGTGCGCCGCACCTCGGCCAGTCGGGCCAGCTGGTCGCGCTCGGTGTCGTCGTCGATGCGCAGCAACCCCGGCACCCTCGTCTCGTCGCCCTCGGTGAAAGCATTGACGCCGACCACCACCCGCTGCCCGCCGTTGACCTCCCGTTCATGGCGGTAGGCACTGTCGGCGATCCGGCCGACGAACCACCCGTCGTCGATGCCGGCGTACACCCCTTCGAGGATCGACCCGTCGCCGAGGAAGTCAAGGTGGTCGAACATCTCCTCGGCCAGGCGTTCCATCTCGTCGGTCATCCATTCGACGTAGGCCGAGCCGCCGAGCGGGTCGGCGACCCCGGCGACGCCAGTCTCGTGGGCGATGATCTGCTGGGTCCGCAGGGCGATACGGGCCGCCTCCTCGGAGGGCAGTGCCAAGGCCTCGTCGTGACTGTCGGTGTGCAGGCTCTGGGTGCCGCCGAGTACGCCGGCCAGGGCCTGGAGGGCGACCCGGGCGATGTTGATCTCGGGCTGCTGGGCGGTCAGGGACACACCGGCCGTCTGGGTGTGGAACCGCAGCTTCATGCTGCGCTCGTCGGTGGCTCCGTAGCGATCACGCATCCATCGAGCCCAGATGCGTCGGGCGGCCCGGAACTTGCCGATCTCCTCGAAGAAGTCGAGGTGGCTGTTGAAGAAGAAGCTCAGGCGGGGCGCGAAGTCGTCGACGGCTAGCCCGGCGGCCATGCCGGCCTCGACGTAGGCGAAGCCGTTGGCCAGGGTGAAGGCAAGCTCCTGGGCAGCCGTCGATCCGGCCTCCCGGATGTGGTAGCCCGACACCGACACCGGGTTCCACCGCGGCATCTCGGCCGTGGTGAACGAGATGACGTCGGTGACGAGCCGCATCGACGGTCGGGGCGGGAACAGGTACTCCTTCTGGGCCTGGTATTCCTTGAGGATGTCGTTCTGGAGAGTGCCGGCCAGGCGGTGGCGTTCGACGCCCCCGGCTTCGGCAACGGCGACGTACATGGCGAGCAGGATCGGCGCCGGCCCGTTGATGGTCATCGAGGTGGACACGGCGCCCAGGTCGATGTCGGCGAACAGGTCGGCCATGTCGTCGACGGAGTCGACGGCCACCCCGGCCCGACCCACCTCGCCCACGGCCCACGGGTCGTCGGAGTCGCGCCCCATGAGGGTGGGCATGTCGAACGCCGTCGACAGTCCCGTGCCACCAGACCGCAGCAGCTCCTTGAACCGGGCGTTGGTGTCGGCCGGGGTTCCGAACCCGGCGAACATACGCATGGTCCAGAGGCGGGACCGGTACATGTCGGGGTGGACGCCGCGGGTGTAGGGGAACTCCCCCGGCAGCGGCCCGTCACCGTAGACGGCGTCGACCGGCACGCCGGAGAGTGTGCGGTGGAAGTGGGAACCGGTTTCGGAACTCTCGAGGGGCATACCGCCAGAGTACTTGGATGTCCTACTATCTGCCACCCCAGCACCTGCTCTATGGTGGACCCGTGCCCCTCCCCTTCGATCCCATCGCCGAGGCCCACCGCAACTGGGACGCCCAGGGGTGGGGCAGGTCGGCCGAAATGGCCGCCGTCACCTCGATCACCCGGGCCCACCAGATCGCCCTCCAACGCATCGACGCCGCCCTCGAACCGTTCGGGCTGAACTTCAGCCGTTTCGAGGCCCTGGCCCTCCTGCACTTCACCAGGGCCGGAGCCCTGCCGATGGGCAAGATCGGCGACCGTCTCCAGGTCCACCCCACCTCGGTGACCAACACCATCGACCGGCTCGAAGCCGACGGCCTCGTTGAGCGGCGGCCCCACCCCACCGACCGGCGGACCACCCTGGCCGCCATCACCCGGACTGGCCACACGACGGTCGAACGGGCCGCGGCCGCCCTGGCCGACGTCCGGTTCGGGGTGGACGGGCTCGATGGGGCCGCCCTTGAGGCGGTCGTCGTCATCCTCGGCCCGATGCGCCGGGAGGCCGGCGACTTCTGACCCGGCCCATTCGGATTCGCCTCGGCCGCCGATCCATGTCACACTGTCACACAGTCGGTCGGGGCCCGACCAGCCGACCCAGCCATCGACAAGGAGCGACATCATGAGCGACCACGCGCCGGGCGAGATTGGCGGATGGCCGAAGCTGAACATCACCTACCGAACCGACCCCGAGGCCGTCGCCGCCCTGCTCCCCCCGGGACTCACCCCCAGCCCCGATCCGGTCGTCACCATCGGCGTCTACTGCGTCCCCATCCTCGACGAGCCCGAATTCGGCACGTCCACCCGCGTCTCGGCCATCTACGACGGAATGACCGGCCACTACTCGCTGGGAATCGGCATCGACCAGGAAGCCGCCATCTTCAATTCGAAGGAGACCAACGGTCAGCCCAAATTCCCGTGCACGACCCGCTACTTCCGGTTCGGCGACTCCGTCGAGGCCACAGCGACCCACCAGGGTTACACGTTCATGGAATTCCGGGGCACGGTCGCCGACGAGGTCGAGCCGGTACCGGGCGACCGCGAGGAGAACGAGTGGTGGATGAAGTACTCCCGGGCCGTCGGCGGCGCCGAAGGCTGCTACGACTTCCCGCCACACGTCGTCCGGGTCCGGCAGGTCAGCGAACAACTGCGGGTCCAGAACATCGACGGGACGCTCACCCTCCGGGACAGCCCATGGGACCCGGTCGCCGAACTCCTTCCTCTCCGCGAACAGCTGACCGCCCAACTCGTGACGTCGGCCCACAAGGCCCGCGAAATCACCCTGGCCGGTCAACTCGACCCCGACGCCTTCTGGCCCCACGCCGACACCATCGGCGGGTCCCGCTGGCCCGGGCGCCGCGGCGGGCCACCCAACCTGCGTTGACGACCATCCACCGATGAGCCCCGGTCTCGACCCAGACCTGTTCCTCCCCGAACCGCAGCCGGCCGAGATCAGGGCCACCGTCATCTCGGTCGACGACCATGTCGTCGAGCCACCCCATGTCTTCGCCGAGTACATGTCGCCCTCCCACCGGGACCGCGGCCCCCAGTTGATCGAAACTGACGCCGGTCACCAGGTCTGGGCCTTCGACGACGCCGTCTACTCCCAGGTCGGCATGAACGCCGTGGCCGGCCGCCGGCCCGACACCGTCACCCTCGAACCGTTCCGCTTCGACCAGATGCGGCCCGGCTGCTACGACGTCGACGCCCGTATCGCCGATATGGACGTGGCCGGCATCTGGGCCATGCTCAACTTCCCGTCGCAGATCACCGGCTTCTGCGGGCGGGTATTCGCCACGGCTACCGACCCGGCCGTCGGCATCGACGCCACCCGGGCCTGGAACGACTGGCTCCACACTGAGTGGTACGCCCCGAACCCCGAACGCATCATCCCGTGCGCCATCACCTACCTGGCCGACCCCATCGAGGCCGCCGCCGAGATCCGCCGCAACGCCGAACGGGGCTTCGTGTCGGTCTCGTTGCCCGAGCGGCCCCACGCCGTCGGGCTCCCCAGCCTGTGGGACCGCGACCACTGGGACCCCATCATCGGCGCCTGTGTCGACACCGACACCGTCATCTCGCTCCATGTCGGCAGTTCGGGCATGCACCCGCCGCCGCCCGGCGGGCCGGCCCTGCAGTTGGGCGCCACCCTCTTCGGGCAACTCTCGCTGCAGGCCTGCGCTGAGTGGCTGTGGTCCGAGTATCCGCTCCGACATCCCGACCTCAAGATCGCCATGTCCGAAGGCGGCATCGGCTGGGTGGCCATGCTGCTCGACCGGCTCGACAACATCGTCGACCGGTCGGGCTACGGGCTGGGTTGGGCCGACCGGCCAGCCGACGTCCTACGCCGCAACTTCTGGTTCTGCACCCTCGACGACCCGTCGACCATCGACACCCGGCACGCCATCGGCATCGAGAACATCTGCGTCGAAACCGACTATCCGCACGGCGATGGCACCTGGCCCGACACCCAGCGGGTCATCACCGACGCCTGGGGGCACCTGCCACCCGACGAGATGCGCATGTTGTGCTGCGAGAACGCGGCACGCCTCTACCGGCACCCGCTCCCCGAGGTCGTCCTCCCCCTCGGTTGATCACCCCACCCGTGACACGAAGCCCGTCCCCCGATCACTTGTGGGGCCCTCAGGCGTCGGCGGACAGGATCAGGCCGCTGGTCGGCACGCCGCTGCCCGACGTGACCAGCACATCGGCCGCCCCGGCGACCTGGTTGACCGACGTGCCGCGGATCTGACGCACCGCCTCGGCGATGCCGTTCATGCCGTGGATGTACGCCTCACCCAACTGGCCGCCGTTGGTGTTGACCGGCAGACCGCCGCCTAACTCGATGTTGCCGTCGGCGATGAAATCCTTGGCCTCGCCCGGAGCGCAGAAACCGAACTCCTCGAACTGAGGCAGGACCAGCGGCGTGAAATGGTCGTAGAGCACCGCGGTGTCGATGTCGTTCGGCCCCAGACCCGACGCCTTCCACAGCTGCTCAGCCACCACCGACATCTCCGGCAACCCCGTGATGTCGTCGCGGTAGTAGGACCGCATCATCCACTGGTCCTCGGCGATCCCCTGGGCCGCAGCAGCGATCACCGCCGGCCGCTGGGCCAGCCGCTCGGCATGCTCCATGCTGGTGATCAACAGCGCCACCCCGCCGTCGCTCTCCTGGCAACAATCCAGCAGCCGCAGCGGCTCGGAGATCATGCGGCTGGCCTGATGCTCCTCGATGGTGATCGGCCGCTCGAAGAAGAACGCCGCCGGGTTGGTCGCCGCGTGGCGGCGATCGGTGACCGCGATGCGGCCGAAGTCCTCAGACGTGGCCCCGAACTGGTGCATGTACCGGGTGGCGAACATCCCTGCCCACTGGGCCGGGGTAAGCAGCCCGAACGGCGACGTCCACGAGAACGAGACGTCGTTGGCCTCGGGCGACTGATGATGATCCTGGACGCCGCCGCCAAACCGGTGCCACGACCGTTCGTTGAACGCCCGGTAGGCCAGCACGTAGTCGGCGGCACCGGTGTGGACGGCCATCGACGCCAGCGCCACCGTGCCGCACCCCCCGCCACCGCCGTGGTTCACCATCGAGAAGAAGCGCAGCCGCGGAATGCCCAGGTTGCGGGCCACGTCGATCTCGTAG
Organism: uncultured Microthrixaceae bacterium; assembly: GCA_964586175.1. Lineage (GTDB taxonomy): Bacteria > Actinomycetota > Acidimicrobiia > Acidimicrobiales > MedAcidi-G1 > CAZPGL01. Next base: position 37,493 of record CAZPGL010000009.1, read on the forward strand.
TTGCGTTCCATGCTGAACAGCGACATTCCGTCCACGACCGTCGGATCCACCCCGGCATCGGCGCAGGCCGCCAGACACGCCTCGACGGCCAGCTGCATGGGTGTGCGCCCCGAATCCTTCGAGAACTCGGTGGCACCGATGCCCACGATGGCCGTCTGACGAGCCGGGGTCCACACGTCAACCACCAGCCCCGTCGAGCACCAGCACCGCCTGGCCGGTCATGTGGGCGCCAAGGCCGTTACGCCCGACGAAACCGACGGTGACCCGCCCATCATCGACGGCGGTGACCTCGCCGGAGAAGGTCATGGTGTCGCCCGGGTGGTTGGGGGCACCCAGCCCGACCTCGAGGCGCTCGAACTCCACGTCGTCGCCGGCCCAATCGCCGAGCCACCGGGTGACGAGGCCGCTGGACGTGAGGATGCTCATGAAAATATCGGGCATGCCTTTGGCCCGGGCCGCCTCAGGGTCGTGATGGACGTCCTGATGGTCGAACGTGGCCAAGGCGGCGCCCGACACCAACTCGGCGGTGATGTCGACCGGGCATGGCGGCAACCGGTCACCCACCGCAACGGTGCCCGCCGGTCGGGCTGTCGTACGGGGCGGCGGCACGGGCCGGAACTGGTGGAGGGTGACGTCGTCGTGGCTGTCGAGCCAGCACACCTCGAGGGGCATCCCGACCGCCACGTCCTCAGCGGTGACACCGACGATGTTGGACACCAGCCGGACACCTTCATCGAGCTCGACCAAGCCGACCACGTGTGGATACCGGAACCCCGGTGCCTCCGGGTAATGCGGCACCGTGAACGAATACAGGGAACCGCGGCCCGACGCCACGACCCAGTCGTAGTCCATGCCATGGGTCCGAGGGTGGGCGTTGACCGGCGGATGGACGAGACGCCCGTCGTCGGTGAACCGCTGGATGCGCAACTCTCGGTCACGCAAACCCTCCCAATGCCACGCCTGATCCTGGTTCCAGCGGGGGCGGGGACGTGAGGGTGCCGGCCCGTCTTCGACGTCGCGTTGGCGTCCGGTCCCGGGACGGAACTTGAACACCCGGAACATGAGCGACCCGACCGGGGTGCCGTCATCCACCGTGTACACCGCTTCGGTGGTCACGAAGTGGCCGACCCCCAGCGCCGTCTGCTTCTGGGGCGACACGTCGGCCAGCACGGTCTGCTGGGAAACGACGTCACCAACCCGGATGGGCCGGTTGTAGATCTGGTCGGAGTTGGTGGCCACGACACCGGTGAACCCGGCAGCGTCCAACATCTCGTACACGGCCTGCTGAGGTTCGGACAGGTCACGGTCGCCGCCGAGGTCTCCGATCCGGATCGGCATGGTCCACATGTTGAGCGTCGCCGGTGGCGCCGGCCCGTCGTCGACCACCGAATACCGGGGGTTGGTTTCGCCCATCACCGCGCACCACGTGCCGATGTCGGCCGCTTCAGCGGCAGCATGAGCCTCACGCCGGGCCCCCTGACGACCCACTTCAGCGCGTAGTGCCTCGAAGAAGGCCTCAGGATCGTGCGATGCGGTCTCGGTCATGGGTTCTCCACCACTGATGATGGCATCCGCCGCCCGCCGACCACTCAGCGGCGAGGGACCCCAGCCGGCCAGTCCCCGGTCACCCCGGCCTCGCGCAATGCGGCCACGTCGGCCTCGTCGTACCCCAGGTCAGCCAGCACCCGGTCGGTGTGCTCACCCAGCATCGGCGATGGCCCACCGTACGGTAGATGCGCTCCGTCGATCCGGTACGGGTACGAGTGGTACGGGGTCGCCCCAGTCAGGTCGTGGTCGATCCACTGGAAGAACCCCCGGTGGGCGTGTTGGGCCGACAGCGCGGTGTCGTTGGGATGCTCACACCAGGCCGAGGGCACGCCGGCCCGCCACAGCTTGTCGGCCGCGTCACCTCCGGGCCGAACCACCGCCCACGCCTCGAGCACCGGATCGACGGCCGCGACGTCGTGACGGTCCAGCCCGTCGAGTTCGGAGACGACACCGCACAACGCCGACCACTGGGCGTCGCTCTCGACGCTGACGGCCAGCCACCGGTCGTCCTCGACGGTGGCGTACAGACGCTGGGGCGACGCCGACGTCGACCGGTTGCCCATCGGCCCCAACGTGGCACCGTGTGCCGACCACTCCACGACCTGCTCGGCCGACGACTGCAGGGCCGCCTCCATCAACGGCAACTCGATCATCTGGCCCTCTCCGCTGCGCTCCCGATCGGCCAGAGCCAGCAGCACCCCGAACGCCAGGTGCGAGGCCGCCAGGTAGTCGACCGGCCCCTGGGGGATCAGCAGCGGGCCGTCGGGATGCCCGGTGCGGTTGGCCAGACCCGCCACCTGCTCCATGGTCATGGCGAACCCGGTGCGGTCCCGCCACGGGCCGTCCAGCCCGAACGCCGGGGCCCGCACGAACACCGCCCGCGGGTTGCGGCCCTTGATCCAGTCCCAGGTGACGCCCCACTGCTCGGTGACCCGGGGGCTGAAGTTCTCGACGACCACGTCGGCGTCGTCGATCAGACGGCCCAGCACGTCGATGCCCTCAGGCCGGGTCAGGTCGAGGGTGACGGCCGTCTTGCCAACGTTGGCCCCGTGGTAACCGGGCGACCACTCCCAGAGCAGGTCGCGCTGCATGCCGCTGGCCCACCGCATGCCGTCCAGGCGCACGTGCGACTCGACCTTGACGACATCGGCGCCGAGGACCCGCAGCATGTTGGTGGCGACCGGCCCGGCCCAGAACGCCGACAGGTCGACGATGCGCACGCCGCCCAGCGGCCGGTCGGGGTCGTCGCCGATCGTGGGGGCCGGCGCCGGGCCCGGCAGGTCGCCGGCTGCGCCGAGGGCCGGCGCCGCCCGCACCGGGGCCAGCACGCTGCTGCTGAACCGGTAGGGCGGGCGCGGCGCGCTGAAGCCCTCAGGGTGCTCACGGAAGGTCCCCCGCTCGACGAGGTGGTCGCGGGCCAGCAGGTCGGCGCCGTCGCCGACCGGGCCGACCGGGATCCGGAACGCCATCGCCAGCTCGACCAGCTCATCGACGGTTCGCTGCGAGGTGGCAGCCCGGATGCGAGCCCACACCTCGTCGCGGCGGGCCATACGCCCGTTGAAGCTGAGCAGCTCCTCGTCGTCGGCCCACTCGGGGGCCTCGATGACGACACAGAAGTCCTGCCACTGCTGGGCGGTGACACAGCAGAAACCGACCTGCCCGTCGGACGCCGGTTCGATGGACGGGATCATGCACGTGCGGGGCATGCGGAAGCCCGGGAAGAAGGCGTCGAAGATGGGCCGGTAGATCTGGAAGCAATGCATCATGGCTTCGTACTGGGAGACGTCGACGTGGGCGCCCCGCCCGGTCCGGACCGCAGCCAGGGTGGTGGCCAGCACCCCGGGGGCGGCCATGGCGGCACCGATGAAGTCCCCCAGCTCACCACCCACCGACACCGGCTCCTCGCCGGGGAATCCTCGGAGTTCGGTCGACCCCACCAGGGCCTGGAGGATGAAGTCGTTCGCCGGCCGGCCGGCCCACGGCCCGTCAGCCCCGAACCGCGTGAGGGTGGCCACCACCAGCGACGGATCACCGGCCCGCAGGTCGGCAGCGGTGACGCCCAGCGCACTGGCCCGGGCCGGCGCGTGGTCGTCGATCACCAGATGGGCTTCGCCAACCAGGGCCAGCAGGTCGTCGCGGCCACCCGGGGCGTCGAGATCGACCACCGTGCTGCGCTTGCCGGCATTCAGGTAGGCGAACCAGGGGCCGTGACCACCGTCGGCGACCGGAGTGCCCGAAGCGCTCCAACTCCGGTAGGCGTCACCGGCCGGCGACTCGACCTTCACCACGTCGGCGCCCGCGTCGACGAGCAGCTTGCCCACATAGGGGGCCATCACCTGGCTCCCCATCTCGACCACCCGGAGGCCGTCGAGCGGATGGCGTATCCCGGTCACGTTCGCACCGTACCCCGGGATCTGACACGCTGTCAGATGCCCGGCCGCTGAAGGATCCTCCATGCTCACTGTCCGCTTCGACCTCCGCCTCGGACCCCAGACCACCGCCACGAGAGGCGAGCTGTACGCCGCGGCACTCGAGATGAGTGCCTGGGCGGAACGCAACGGTGTCGTCACCGTCATGTTCAACCAGCACCACGGCGCGTCCGACGGCTACCTGCCCTCCCCGATCACGATGGCCGCGGCCGCCGTGGCCCGCACCACCACCCAGGCCTTCAACGTCGGCGCCCTCCTGTTGCTCATGTACGACCCGGTCAAGCTGGCCGAGGACATGGTGGTGCTCGACCACCTGTCGGGCGGGCGGGTGTCCTACACCATCGGCCTCGGCTACCGGCCCGAAGAGTTCGCCATGTTCGGGGTCGACCACGGCCGGCGGGGCGCCCTGCTCGAGGAACGCATCGGGGTGCTCCGGGCCTGCCTGGCCGGCACACCGTTCGAGTGGGAGGGCCGGAGCATCCACGTCACCCCGGCCCCGCTGACCCCGGGCGGGCCGATGCTCCTCTACGGCGGCGGTTCGACGGCGGCGGCCCGGCGGGCTGCCCGGCTCGGCATGCCCATGGCCCCCATGTCCTCCGACCCGGCCCTCGTCGACGCCTACGACGAGGAGGCCGCCCGGGTCGGCACGACCCCCGGCATGGTGTTCGGGCCAGCACCCGGCGCACCGATGACGGTGTTCGTCGCCGAGGACCCCGAACGGGCCTGGGCCACGATGGGGCCACACCTCCTGCACGACGCGGCGATGTACCGCTCCTGGATGGGCGCCGACAGCGGTGCCGCCATCGCCACGGCCGCGACCACCGTCGAGGGCCTGGCGGCCGAACGGGGTGCGTACCGCATCGTCACCCCCGACGAGGCCGTCGACCTGATCGCCCGCTTCGGCTCCCTGTCGCTCCAGCCGCTGTGCGGCGGCCTTCCGCCCGACGAGGCCTGGTCGTCGCTGGAGCTCATCGAGCAACGGGTGCTGCCCGCGGTCGCTGCGGCGACCTGACCGTCACCCCGAGCCCGTCCGTCGGGCCACCAGGATCCGCTGCTCGTCGCTGACCACCGACCAGGCCTCGTCGGCCAGCACGGTCCCGTGCAGCAGGTGACGGTCGTGATCGTTGATGTAGGCCGTGTCCACCACCAGCCAGGACACGTCGGCCGGGTCGGGGGGCCGCTCCAACCCGACCCCCCAGTTGGACGGCACCCACGGGTTCGGGAAGGTGTACACGTGCTCCCGGTGGGACAGGTGGGCGACCATCAGGTAGCTGGCGCTCACCCCGGCGCCGTCGGGCACCATGGCCACCGCCCGCTCCTGCACCTCGTAGCGGGGCGAGTCGAAGCGGGGCCAATGGCCGTCGTCGAACCGCTCGCCGTACCAGGCGATGCCCCACGCCATCGACGTGGCCAGGGCCGACACCAGCACCAGCCCGACGAGGAACCTCCGTACGTCGGCACGGGTCGGGCGGGCCACCCCGTGGACCATGGCGATGGTGGCTCCGGCCAGCGGCAGCGCCGCGTAGTAGGTGTCCACCCTCCACGAGTAGAGCGGGAAGGCCAGCAGGTTGAGCACGGCGCTGGCCCCGCCGATCAGCCACGTGCCCGGGGCCAGCAGCGGCGCGAACCCGTAGGGGGCGAGCAGGTCCCGGAAATACCCGAAGGCGTCGGACGTCCCGAGCCACCGCAGGATGGCGGTCGGGTTGGTGATCGCCGTGTCGACGAGACCCCACACGCCGTCACCCAGGTGCCCGTAATGGCCGAGGTAGAACGTGCCGGCCGGAGAGCGGGCCGGGATGATGACCCACACCACCAGGGCCATCCACGACACCGCTGCCCCGAAGGTGGCGAGCCCCCGGCGGCGCTCGCCGCGCCACGCCACCACCAGCCCCATCATCGCCACGACGACGGCCACGTCCTCCTTCCAGGCCACGGCCAGCACCGCCCACCAGGCGAAGGCCCGCCACCGCTGCTCGGAGGCGGCCAGCCAGGCGCAAAGCAGCGGGGTCACCGCCATCACCTCGGGATGGAAGGTGGCGTGGGTCATCCACTGGGTGGAGAAGTGGAGCAGGTAGGCGACGGCCAGGGCCACCGCCGGCCACTCCGCGTCGAGCAGACGGCGGGCCAGCCGGAACACCGGCACCGCCCCCAGGGCGACCGACGCCGCCATGACCGAGTTGAGGAACGTCGGTCCGGCACCCAGCCAGGAGAACGGGGCGAACAGCACCAGGGCCGGGGTGGCGTGGAACCCGAACACGTCCAACCCGCGGATGGTGTTGAAGGTGTGCCCGCGGGCCAGCAGCCACACCGACTGGTCCCAAATGCCGAGGTCGTAGTCGAAGGTGCCGAACCGGTCGTGGCGCAGCTCCAGATGGCGGGCGAAGAACACGTAGAAGACCACCACCCCGGCGGCCAGCACCAGCCGCGGGCCGTGGCGTCGGACGAAACCCGCCACGCCTGTCACGCCGGTCACGCCGGCCATGTCGTCCATGTCGTCTGTGTCGTCTATGTCGGACCGCTCCGGGACGCCGTATCGTGCCCTGTCGTGTACGTCGCCACCCTGGTCGGGATCGCCGGCCTCGTCGTCGGCCTGCTGGTCGCCTGGCCGGTACTGGTCGCCCTGTCGGCGATCTTCACCGTCGTCCAGGTGGCCATGATCGGCGCCCGAACGGCGGTCCAGCGCAACGACCGCCGCATGGCCGAGCGCCTGGCCGAGAAGCGGGCCCGCCACGGCGACTGACCCCGACCGTCAAGCTGGTTCACCCGTCGTCGGGCCGCAGCGCCTCAGCGGCCACCATGGGGTTCAGGTACTCGGTGACCCCGCAGATGCGCCCGTCCCGGAACCGCCACAGGCCGATGTACGTGTTGCGGTAGGGCTTGCCGGTCGGTGCGGCATGTCCGTCGCTCGTGTATTCGGCCACCAGCAGGTCGGGATCGATGCACTCGTGGACCCGCTCCAGCCGGAGGCGGAACACGAAGGTGCCCAGCCGGGGGGTGACGTAGGCCATGACCTCGGCCCGTCCCTCGAGCCGCTGGGGCGGATCGGCGAACGGCAGCTCGAGCACGTAGTCGTCGGTGTAGGCGTCGGCCAGGGTCGGATCGCCGGTGCCGATGGCCACCATGACCCGCTCCAGGAGGGCCCGGTTGGCCGCCCGTCGGGCCGCATCGTCCAACTGCGGGTCGTCGCCGCTCACGGACCGGACCCTAGAGCACCGGAGTCGATCGGAGCCGGGCCGGTGCCCTACGGTCCACCGCCATGGAGGACCGGCTCCGCTCGGGTGCGCTGTTCGACGAGGTCGTCGAGGCCTGGCGGCGGCTGGGACGACTCGTCTACGACGACACGGCGGTCGGCCCCGACTCCCTCGAACGGGCCACCGGGCTCGCCTACCTCACCCGGTACCTGACCGCCGGAGCCACCCTGGCCATGGAGCTGGCCGACCCCGACTACCCGTACTTCGACCGCTGGGCCGACCGGGCGTACACGTGGGGGGTCGACTCGCCGGACGGCATCTACTCGTTCGCGGCCGTCCGGGGCGACGCCGTCTACCGCATCCACGGTGATCGGGGCACCGCCCACCAGTTCGACCTCGAGGTCCACTCGCCCCACTTCGCCAACGCCCCCCGGTACCGCCGCACCGGCAACCTGCGCTTCACCGACATCGTCACCGACGCCGACGGTTCGGTCGAGATCACCCTCAGCCCCGAACCGGCCCCCGACGGCGCGGCCAACTGGGTGCAGCTCGACGAGCACGCCGGCTCGGTGTGCATCCGGCAGTTCTTCGCCGACTGGGAGACCGAGCGCAAGGCGTCGCTGGTCATCGAACGGGTCGGCGCCACGTACCCCCCGCCCCCCGAGTCGCCCGACGCCGTCGTCGACCGGGCCGAGCTGCTGATCCGGTGGATGGACCAGGCCGGCACCTTCTGGGACGACGCCCTCCGGGCCTTCGCCACCGAACCCAACACCATCACCTTCGTCCCACCGGCCGAATCCGACTGGGGTGGGCACGGCGGCCTGGCCTACGGCTTCGGCATGCTCGAGATCGGCCCCGACGAGGCGGCGATCATTGAGGTCACCCCGCCCGACTGCCATCTGTGGAGCTTCCAGTTGGCCAGCATCTACTGGGAGTCCATGGACTGGTGGCGCCGGCAGTCGTCGCTGAACCACCATCAGGCGGTACTCGACGACGATGGCGTGTTCCGTGCCGTGGTCGCCCACCGGGATCCCGGTGTCCACAACTGGCTGGACGCCGCCGGGTTCTCCCAGGTGACGGTGATGGGCCGCTGGCTCCACGCCACCGAGTTCCCCCGACCCGAGGTCACGGTGATCCCCGTCGACGACGTGGTCGACCACCTCCCGGCGTCGACGCTGCTCGTCGGCCCGGCGGAACGCTCCGAGACGATTCGCCGCCGTCAGGCGGCGGCGCAGCGGTTGCTCGGCCTGTAGGCGCTCAAGCCCCGAGGTCGAGGCGGTACACGTTCGTGGCCCGCTCCTCGAATCCCAGCCGCTGGTAGAGCCGGTTGGCGGCCTCGCGGGACGGTCGCGACGTGAGGTCGACGGTGGTGGCACCGGCATCGGACGCCCGGTCGATGGCGGCCCGGTTCAACGCCTCACCGACCCCGCGGCCACGCGCCGACCCATCCACCACGACGTCCTCGATCCAGGCCCGCAGCCCGGTGGGGATGCGGAACAGGGCGAGGGTGAGGCTCCCGACGATCTCGCCGTCGACCTCGGCGACGAACAGCACCGACGCCTCGGCGGCGACGATGTCGGACAGAGCGCCGGCGTCGGGCGGCGGGTTGGACCTCGACAGTTGGGGAATGAGCCGCGCCATGGCCGCCACGATCCGCTCGTCGACCTCATTCACCTCACGGATCTCGACCACGGCGCCGAGTGTAGATCGGCATCGCCGGCCGACCGGAGCGCGCGCCCCCTGGGTCCCGCTAGCCTCCGCAGCAATGACCCGACCCGAGCTTCCCGACTTCTCCGACGCTCCGCATCTGCGCTGGACCGGGGACGTCGACATCGAGGCACCGGTCCTGCTGGCCGCCTTCGAGGGCTGGAACGACGCCGGCGAGGCTTCCAGCACCGCAGCCCGATACCTCCGTGACCACTTCGCCTCCGAGGCGGTGGCCACCATCGAGGCCGAGGACTTCTTCGACTTCACCGTCGCCCGGCCGTTCGTGCGCCTCGACGAGGATGACCGACGGATCATCGAATGGCCGACCACCACCCTGTACACGGCGCAGGTGCCGGGCTGCGACCACGACCTGGCCACCCTCATCGGCCACGAGCCGCAGTTGCGGTGGCGGACCTTCGCCGACCACGTGCTGGAGGTCGCCCAGGCGGTCGGCGCCCAACGGGTCATCACCCTCGGCGCCCTGCTGGCCGACGTACCCCACACCCGGCCGGTACAGGTCTACGGCAGCACCAACGACCACGACCTGGCCCAACGTCTGGCCCTCACCCCGTCCAGCTACGAGGGGCCGACCGGCATCGTGGGCGTGCTGGCCAGCCGTCTACGGGACGCCGGCATGCCGATCGCCTCGTTCTGGGCAAGCGTTCCGGCCTACGTGTCGAACGCCCCATCCCCCAAGGCGGCCCTGGCCCTCGTCAACCGGATCTGCGACGTGCTGGACCTGTCCATCACGTGCACCGACCTCGAGATCGCCAGCGCGGCCTACGTCCGCCAGGTCAGCGACGTCATCGCCGAGGACGAGGACACCGCCGACTACGTCGAGCAACTCGAGACCGACTTCGACGAGGAGGCCGAGGCATCGGGCATCGCCGACAACCCGGACCGCCTGGTCGCCGAAGTCGAGGACTTCCTGAGGAACCACCCCGGCCAGGCCTGACGCTCAGCCCGCCGGCGTCAGTCGTCCAGGAATTCCAGCACGTGGTCGTCGGGGTCACCGGCCCATGCCGGATCCCGAGGCGCATCGAACCGCACCTCGACCTCCTCGCCACGGATGGCGGCGAAGGCCTCGGCGACCCACGGTTCGGGTAGGGCCAGGCCGTCGGGCAGCGACCCTTCGGCGAAGAACCCGACGTCACGGCACTCCAGCGGGTGGGCCTGCAGGCGGCCACCGGTCATACGGGCGTGGAACACCAGCGAATACAACGGGATCCCGGTGAACCCGAGCCGCATGCCGTCGAGGATGGCGACGGGCCGCACCACCTCGCAGTCGATGCCGGTCTCCTCACGGACCTCCTTGACCACCACCTCGGCGGCCGAGTAGCCGACGTCGGCCCAACCCGTCGGGTAGAGCCACACGCCGGAGTCGGCCCGCTGGACGAGCAGCAGCTCGCCATCGTCGTTGCCGACCACCGCGGCGACCGTCACCTTCGGCGTGACATACCCCGGCACGCCGCGCCCGATGGTCCGGGTCCACTCTTCGACGAGGGTCTCGACGTCGAAGGCCTCGCCGCCGAGGGCGTCGGCCGCCACCCGGATCTCGGCCGCCATCTCCAGGATCTCGGCGAACCGCTCCCGCTCGTAGAGGTTCTCGGTGAACCCGAGGCCGGTCCGGGCCGTGCCGGCCAGGGCCTCGGCCCAACGCAGCAGGTCCCGCCGCGACGGTGGCTGATCGGTCATGACCGTCGACGGTAGGTGATGGCCGGCCCGGCGGCCGACGCGGCGTCAGAAATCGGCCCGGACCCAGCGCAGCACCGACAACTCGATCTCGGCCAGATGGTCGGGGTCGACGATCCTGGCCCCGTCGCCGTCCCGCACGTAGAAGGCGTCGATGACGTCCGAGCCGATGGTCTGGACCCTGGCACTCACGATGTCGAGATCCAGCTCGGCGAAGGCCCGGGTGATCCGGTAGAGCACGCCCACCCCATCGGGACAGCTGACCTCCAGCACCGTCGCCACAGCCGACGTGGTGTTGTCGACCGACACCTTCGGGCGGGCCGGACGGGCGCTGGTCGGCGTCGCCCGGTAGGTCCGGGAGCGGTCCCCCAGCCGGGCGGCTACGGCCAGCCGACCGCTCAGGGCCCGGTCGATCTGTTCCTGGACCCGGGCCCAGTCGGGCAACCGGCCAAACGCGCCCTGGACCCTGAACACCGACAGGGCCCGGCCGTCGGCGGAATGGGCGGCCGCGTCGAGCACGTCGGCACCGTTGAGGGCCAGCACCCCGGCCACCTTGGAGAACACCCCCGGCCGGTCGTCGGCGACGACGGTCAACATCGACCCCTCGCCCCGGATGATCCGCTCGCCGGAATCCAACAACGCCTGCTGTTCGGGAGTCGGGAAAGACCCGCCGGTCACGTCGAGCACATCACCGCCGCCCAGAACGTGCCGTACCCGCGCCACCAGCTCGGCCACCAGCTCGGCCTTCCACGTGCTCCAGGCCGATGGGCCGGTGGCGACCGAATCGGCCTCGGTGAGGGCGTCGAGCAGCCCGAGCACGGTGGTGGAACCCACGGCGGCGGCCACCGACCGGATGGTGCCGTCGTCGTCGAGGTCGCGGCGGGTCGCCACGTCGGGCAGGAGGAGGTGGTGCTCGACCATGGCCACCAGCAGGGCCACATCGTCGGGCGGGTACCCCATGCGTTCGGCGATCCGGGCCACCAGCTCGACCCCCACCTCGGTGTGGTCGCCCGGATAGCCCTTGCCGATGTCATGGAGGAGCGTGCCCACGACCAGCAGGTCGGGCCGCTCGACCCGGTCGACGAGCAGCGCCGCACCGGCCGCCGCCTCCAGCAGGTGCCGGTCGACGGTGAAGCGGTGGTAGGCGTTGCGCTGGGGCCGGGACCGGCACGGCTCCCACTCGGGGAGTAGCGGCACGAACAACCCCCGGTGGTCGAGGCCCTCGATCACCGGGATGGCCGCCGCCCCCGCTGAGAGCAACTCCTCGAACAATCTCCGGGCCTCGTCGGGCCACGGCTCGGGGATCCGGGCCTCGGAACCGGCCAGGGCGTCCAGCGAATCCCGGTCCATGTACGCACCGTGCCCGGCGGCCGCCACCGCGCTACGCAACACGACGAAGGGGTCGGACAGCGCCTCCCCGGTGACCTCGAGCCGGCCGTCGTCGAGCACCAGCCCGGGGCCAATCTCGCGGCGGCGAGTCCGTCGCAACCCTCGTCGGCCGCGCCCGGCAGCCGCCCTCTGGATGTGGCGGGTCACCCCGTCACCGGTCCAGGCGATGGTGCGGGCCGCAGCCGCCACGTCGGCCATCAACCGGTCGGCGTCGTCGTGGCCCAGACGATCGGCCACGTCGTCCTGGAGTTCCAGCAGCAGACGATCGGAACGCGACCGGGTCACCCGGTGCAACTCGACCCGCACCGCCAACAGCGTCTCGACCGCCTCGGCCAGCGCCGCCGCCTCGTCGGGTCGCAGCACCGGCACGGTGGCCTCGACCCACATCAGGGTGTGGGCGTCACGCAGGCCGCCCCGGGCCTCCTTCAGGTCGGGCTCAAGCAGGAACGCCACCTCGCCGAACTGGGCGTGGCGCTCGGTGACGGCCCGCCCCAACTCGGCCAGATGGTGGCGGGACCGGTCCACCCACTGGGCCCGGCCCCGGTCCGCCAGGTCGGCGATCAGGTCAGTGCCCCCGGCGACGGCCCTGGTGGCGAGCAGGCTCGTGGCCACATCCAGGTTGGCCCGGGCCACATCCAGGATCTGGTCGACGGTGCCGACCTGGTGCCCGAGCTTGAGGCCGGCGTCCCACAGCGGATACCAGAGCCGCTCGGCTAGGTCGTGCACGGCGAGGTCCGGGTGGTGCACCAGCACCACATCGATGTCGCTGCCCGGGCACAGCTCGCGCCGGCCGTACCCGCCCACCGCGGCCAGCGCTGCACCGTCCGACCCTCCCGCCTCGGCGAACACCGAGGCCAGGAACCCGTCGGTCCGGGCGGTGAGCGCCGCGCAGAGTCCCGATCCGGTCAGGGACCGGTCGTCGATGAGGTCGGCAGCATGGTCGAACACGCAGGTGGCCCGTCGGACGTCGCCGGGGCGGTCAGCTCACGACCGAACCGGCCGGACCCTCGTTGTAGGCCGACTCACCATGGATCACCTTGTCGAGGCCATCCCGCTCGGCGTCCTCGTCGACCCGCAGGCCGATGGTGGCGTCGAGCACCTTGGCGATGCCGTAGGTGACGACGAACGAGAAGACCACGACCGACCCGATGGCCACCGCCTGGTCGAGGAACAGCTCGATGCCGCCGCCGAAGAACAGGCCGTCGTCGAAATCGCCACCGGGGATGGCGCTGCTGTCGGCGAACAGGCCGAGCAGCAGGCCGCCGACGATGCCGCCGACCCCGTGGATGCCGACCACGTCCAGGCTGTCGTCGTACCCGAACCGCGTCTTGAAGGAGATGGCGCCGTAGCAGGCGGCACCGGCGACGAGGCCGAACACGATGCCGGCCAGACCACCGACGAACCCAGCGGCCGGGGTGATGGCCACCAGGGCGGCGACCACACCGGAGGCTGCGCCCAGCGAGGTGGCGTGCCCGTCGCGGAGACGTTCGACGATGAGCCAGCCGACCATGCCGGCCGCCGCGGCGAGGAACGTGTTGAGCAGGGCCTGGACGGCCTGGCCGTTGGCGGCCACCGCCGAACCGGCGTTGAAGCCGAACCAGCCGAACCACAGGATGCCGGTACCGATGATCACCAGCGGCATGTTGTGGGGCGGCATGGCCTCGGTAGGCCAGCCCCGTCGACGGCCCAGCACCAGGACGAGGGCCAGGGCGGCCACACCGGCGTTGATGTGGATGGCCGTGCCGCCGGCGAAATCGAGGGCACCGTTGCCGGCCTGCCAGCCGGTGTACACCCAGTAGGTGACCGGGCTGTAGACGAGGATCAACCACACCGGCACGAACAGCACCCACGCCGAGAACTTCATCCGGTCGGCGACGGCCCCGGAAATCAGCGCCGGGGTGATGGCGGCGAAGGTCATGAGGAACGCCACGCCGACGAGCGCCCCCGTGTCACCGCTCAGACCCTTGAGGCCCACGGCGTCGAAGTTGCCGATCCAGCCGCCGCCGAAGAACCCGTCACCGTCGCCGCTGTTGCCGAGCGAGTAGGACACCAGCACCCACACGATCGGCACGATGCCGATGCAGACCATGTTCATCATCAACATGTTGAGCACGTTCTTCGAGCGGTCCATGCCGCCGTAGAACAGGGCCAAGCCGGGCACCATGAAAACCACCAGGGCCGTGGCCATCAACATCCATGCAATGTCACCGGATTCCACCGGATTGCTCCTCACTGCCCTGCTGCGGGCCTCGAACGTCGTCGGTCGTCAATCGACCAACGAAGGCCGACCGCCGACAGGTTGCCGTCAGCAAGTGTCCCGCCGGTCACGCCAGTGTTTCGACCCTGTTAACCGTCGTCGGCGGGGCCGGACGGGCCACCCAGGTCGGGGAACCGTCGGAAGAAGCGGCTCCGGGTCATCACCGTGGTACAGCCGGCCGATCGTCCCCGGGTCATCGCCTCATCGTCGACGTGCGGGGCGAAGCCCACGATGTGGTCCGCGGACCCGGTCAGGTCGGTGGACCCGGGTAGCCGCGACAGGTCCACGACCATCAGATCGGCCCCTGAGACCCCGGCCAGGTCGGCGACGGTCATGAACTCCACGACCACCCCCGGTGCCCGCAGGCGAGACCGGTCCATGAGGTCGGGCACGAGGGCCACGATCCGGATCATCGGGGGTCGGCCCCGGCCCGACGCCGTTGCAGGTGCACGAACGCCTTGGCCGCCCCCCACGCCAGGCCGGGTTCGGCCAACTCGGGGGCCAGGTCGGCGAACGACCCCGGTGCCAGGTTGTGGACGTCGTCGGGATGCAGTCGCACCGCCTCGGGGTCGCGGTCGACCGGCGCCACGCCGACGCCGTCGAGCAGCCCGGTGGGAACCACGACCGCCCGGCGAACCACCGCCAACGGTGTCGTGGGCTGGGCATCGGCATCCAGAGCCAGCAGGTCACGGATCGCCGGAACGACGAGGGCCACCGCCCGACGCCCTGCGGCGTCCAACTCGTCGGCCCCGATCCGGTCGGTGCGCTCCCGCACGACCCGGGCCACCCAACCGGGCAGGGCGGCCTCGACCCCGTCGGCCAGGGCATCGGCCAGCTCGGCGAGGCGGGCCTCGTCGGCCGAGGTCACCCGAGCGCCTGGTTCAGGTTCCCGGACCGCAGCCCTTCGAGATCGAGGGTGACGTACCGGTAGCCCGACGCCCGGACGGCGTCGACCACCTCGGTCCGCCGGGCCAGCACATCGGCCAGCCGGTCGACCGGCACCTCGAGGCGTGCGGTGTCGTCGTAGTGGCGGACCCGCAGATCGTGGAATCCGAGACGGCGCAGTCGGGCCTCGGCTCCCTCCACGGCACCCAGCACCACCACCGAGACCTCGGTGCCGTACGGCAACCGCGATGCCAGACACGCCGCTGCCGGCTTGTTCCACGTCGACAGGCCCATCCGTCGCGATGCCTCGCGGACCGTCGCCTTGGTGAAGCCGGCATCGACCAGCGGGAACCGGGCCCCCCGGTCCGACGCCGCCTGCTGTCCGGGCCGGTAGTCGCCGAGGTCGTCCATGTTGACACCCAGCACCACGGTCGCCGACTCCGCCTCGGCGATGGGCGCCAGGGCGTCCATCAGAGCGTCCTTGCAGTGGGCACACCGGTCGGCGTCGTTCACCCGGTAGGCGGCCGACGCCATCTCGTCGGTGGTCACCGTCGTCCAGCGCAGACCCCAGGTCGCAGCCAGATCGGCGGCCTCATCGCGCTCGATACCAGCCAGCGAAGGCGACACCGCGGTGACGACGTGGGCCCGGTCGGGACCGAGGGTGTCGTGGGCCACGTGGGCCAGAAAGGCCGAGTCGGCGCCACCGGAGAAGGCCACGACCACCCGGTCGAGGTCACGCAGACGTGCCCGGAGACGGTCGAGGGCGGGGTCGACGGCAACGGCTGGAGCGGTGGTCATCGTCGCCATCGTGGCAGAGACCGACGGTGATCCGAAACCCGCCGTCGGCGACAATTTCGCCATTGTGACGAGTATGTGACGGATGGCATACAGCCATCGGGAAGTCCGACCGAACGCTTCTACAATCGGACGGCCGGTTCTACCACCGGTGGGCTGTGGCAAATGCTGCGCCCCTCTTCAACTGCTCCCTAAGAAAGGCAGTTTCTCCAATGAAGCAGAAGCGCTGGATGCGCCTGCTCGCCGTGGTGATGACGTTCGTCGTCGTCGCCGCTGCGTGCGGAAGCGACGACCCGGAGGAGGCAACGCCGACCACGGCAGCCCCCGCCACCACCGCAGCCCCCGCCGATACCGCCGCTCCGGCCGACTCCGGTCTGACGCTCGAGCTGGGCACCCTGCTCCCGGCGACGGGCGCTCTGGGTTGGCTGGGTGAGCCGATGTTCGCTGCGGTGAACATGGCGATCGCCGACCTCGAAGCCGGTGGTCTCACCATCAACTACACCGAGGGTGACTCGGGCACCGACCCGGACGTGGCCAACGCCACGGTCGATGGACACATCGCCAACGGCGTGCAGGCCATCGTCGGTGCGGCTGCATCGGGCATCACCGGCTCGGTCATCGACAAGGTGACCGGCGCTGGCGTGGTCCAGTGCTCACCGTCGAACACCGCCGCCGGTCTCGGCGTCGAGGGCGACGACGGGTACTACTTCCGGACCGCTCCGTCCGACGATCTCCAGGCGCCGACGCTGGCCAACCTGGTCGCCGGTGACGGTCACTCCACGGTCTCGCTGTTCGTGCGGGCCGACACCTGGGGTGAGGGTCTCCGGAGCTTCTTCACCCCGGCATTCGAAGCCGCCGGCGGCACGATCCTGTACTCGGATTCGTACGCCCCGGAGGCCGAGTCCTACGACGACGTGATCGCCGACGCCATCGCCGGCGACCCCGACGCCATCGTGCTGATGTCCTTCGAAGAGGGTCTCCAGATCATCCAGGACCTCGTCGGTGTCGGCTACGGCCCCGGCGACGTCGCGGTGTACATCACCGACGGCATGGCCACCGGCGCGCTGGGTGAGGCCATCGACGCCAACAACCCCGGTATCGCCGAAGGCATCAAGGGCACCGCTCCGTCGGCCGCCCCGGAGTCCGGTGCCGCCTGGTTCCCGGCCGCCTTTGAGGCTGCCGCTCCCGGCGTGAGTGCCATCTTCGCCTCGCAGGCCTACGACTGCGCCGCCCTCATCGGTCTGGCCGCAGCGTCGGCCGGCGCCACCGATGCGGCGTCGATCCAGGCTGAGATGGTCAACGTCACCAAGGACGGGACCAAGTGCAGCACCGTCGCCGACTGCCTCGCGCTGATCGCCGACGGCACCGACATCGACTATGACGGCGCCTCCGGGCCGCTCGAGTTCCTCGATGCCGGCGAGCCCGGTGTCGCCTCCTACGACATCTACACCTACGACGCCAACGGCGAGCAGGTCGTCCTCGAGCAGATCGTGTTCGGCGACGACGCCGCCCCCGACGCCCCGGCTGAGGAGCCGGTGAGCGATACGCCTGGTGAGGGT
>CAZPGL010000010.1:0-53421 GCA_964586175.1 uncultured Microthrixaceae bacterium
CCGGCGGCCACGCAGGCCTCCGGGTCGGGGGCCGACTCGACGATGAGGCCCATGCGCTCGGCGTCGGCCGCGGTGACCGGGTCGCCGGTCAGCAGGTAGCGCTTGGCCAGTTGCGGGCCCACGGCCAGCGGCCAGGCCACGGTGCCCCCGTCGCCGGCCACGATGCCCACCTTGACGTGGGGGTCGCCGAGGCGGGCCGTTTCGGACATGACGGTGATGTCGGCCAGCAGGGCGATGCTGGCGCCCAGGCCCATGGCGTGGCCGGTCACCGCGCACACGACGGGCAGGTGGACGTCGAGCATGTTCCAGACGATGGACTTGCCGTCGAGGCGGATGTCGGCCGCGTAGCCCGGCTCGGAGAACCGGGGGAACCAGGCGAAGTCGCCGCCGGCGGTGAAGGCCCGCTCGGTGCCGGCCAGCAGGACGGCCCGGGCGTCGCGTTCGTCGCGCAGCACGGCGAACAGGCGGGACAGCTCGTGGTGCATCTGGGCGTCGACCTTGTTGAGGTCGTCGTCGGGCTTGTCGACGGTGACCACGAGGACGTCGCCGTCGCGCTCGAAGTGCAGGTACTCGAACTCGTCGTATCGGGAATCGTCGGACACCTGGGCTCCTGTCTGGTCGTCTCGGGTCTTCCGTGGGTGGGTCAGGGTCGGGGCTCGCGGGGCAGGCCCAAGAGGCGCTCCCCGATGATGTTGCGCTGCACCTCGCTGGTGCCGCCGCCGATGGTGAGGGCCCGGGAGAAGTAGTGCCCCCAGGCCCAGAGGTCCTCGTGCTCCTCGTAGGGGTAGTCGCCGTCCAGCATGGTCGACGGTCCCTCGAGGTCCTTCACCAGGGCCATGGCCTTCTGGCCGTGCTCGTCGCCGATGGCCTTGCGGATCGACGACAGCGGTCCGGGGTCGCCGCCGGTGACCTGGGCGCTCATGATGCGCTGGTTCAGCAGGCGCAGCACCACCATCTCGGTGTAGAGGTCGGCCACCCGCTGGCGCAGCACCGGGTCGTCGCAGCCCAGGCTGCGGATACGGTCCAGCACCGTCGGGTCGTCGGGGCCCCGGCCCCACAGCACGCCGCCCTGGGAGAGCGAGACCCGCTCGTTGGCCAGGGTCACCTTGGCCAGCCGCCAGCCCTCGTTCTCGGCGCCCACCAGGTTCTCGACCGGGATCTCGACGTCGGTGAGGAACGTCTCGTTGAAGTGGCGGCCGCCGGTCATCTCGATGATGGGGCGCACCTCGATGCCGGGCGAGGTCATGTCCAGCAGCAGGTACGAGATGCCTTTCTGGGGCGGGCCCTCGTCGGAGGTGCGGACCAGCAGGATGCCCCAGTCGGTCACGTCGGCCCGGGTCGACCAGATCTTGGACCCGTTGACGACGTAGTGGTCGCCGTCTCGCACGGCCCGGGTGCGCAGCGACGCCAGGTCGGAGCCGGCCTCG
Organism: uncultured Microthrixaceae bacterium; assembly: GCA_964586175.1. Classification (GTDB taxonomy): domain Bacteria; phylum Actinomycetota; class Acidimicrobiia; order Acidimicrobiales; family MedAcidi-G1; genus CAZPGL01. The sequence goes on from CAZPGL010000010.1 coordinate 1,428, forward strand.
GGTTCGCTGAAAAGCTGGCACCAGTCCTCGGTGTCGTCGAGCATCGGCGGGAGGAAGCGGGCCTTCTGCGCATCGGTGCCGCCGGCGATGATCGTCGGGCCAGCCCAGCCCACGCCGATGGATGCGCCGGGGATCCGCACGCCGGCCGCCGAGAACTCGGCGTCGATGAGGAGCTGGGTGACGGCGTCGGCGTCCCGCCCCCACGGACGTGGCCAGTGGGGGGCGATGAACCCGCCGGCGGCCAGGGTGGCCCGGTCGGGGTCGGGGTGGTCGGCCAGCCACGCCCGGATCTCGAGGCGCCGGGGGTCGTCGTCCGAGGGAAGGGTGAAGTCCACGTCGGGTGCCCAGCCGGCCCTACAGGAGGGTGGTATCGGTGTCGAGCCCGAGGGCCAGACGCCCGGTGAGTTCGAGGATGCGGTCGGCGACCATGGCGTGGGTGGCCGCCACCTGCCCGTCGCGCACGTACCGCTGCAGGGGTTCACGGCGGTACACCGCGGTGCCGCCGGCCTCCCGGCCCAGGGCGACGAGGGCGTCGGCGCACCGCTGGGCGGCGTCGCAGGCGGCCAGCCGGATGCTGCGGCGGTGCTCGATGGTGAGGGCGTCGCCGGTCACCGCGGTGTCCCAGGCCGCACCGAGGGTGTCGAGTAGGAAGGCCCGGGCCGACCGGGCGGTGGCCTCGGCCCGCGAGTGAACGGCCTGTCCCGAGGCCCGCTCGGCCAGGGTGCGGCCCGACCCTTCGGGCTTCTTGGCCGTGGCGATCTCGTCGAAGCGGGCGACGGCGCCGTCGAGCAGGCCGATCGACACCGCGGCGACGCCGGAGGCCAGCATGCCGTAGAAGGGGAACCGCCACTGGGGGCCGTCGAGCCGGGGGGTGTCGGTGGTGAGCTGGACCCAGCGCCCTTCGGGGACGAACACGTCGGTCATCGTGTAGTCGGTGGATCCGGAGCCGGACAGTCCGGTGACGTGCCACGTGTCCTCGAATTCGACGGCGTCGGGCTCGACGAACACGAAGGGGGCGAACAGGTCACCGTGCCGGGTGGGGGCGCCGTCGGCGTCGACGATGCGGGTACCGCCTCCGATCCAGGTGCAGTGCTGGGTGCCCGACCCCCATGCCCACCGCCCGGACACCCGGAGGCCGCCGTCGACGGCACGGGCCCGGCCGACCGGTGCCGCGTAGCCGCCGGTGCACGAGTCGGCCGGCCCGAAGATGGTGGCCGCATGCTCGGTGGGCAGGAAGCCGGCCATCAGGGTCGTGGTGCCGGCGATCATGACGCACCAGCCGGCGGCGCCGTCGTGGCGGGAGACCTCGGCGATGGTGGTAATGGCCGTGGCCACGTCGGCTTCGGGGCCGCCGAGTGCCGCCGGGGTGAACAGCCGGAACAGGCCGGCGTCGCGCAGGTCGGCGGCCACGTCGGCCGGCAGGGTCCGGGCATCCTCGGTGGCCTCGGCCCGAGCGGCCAGCGAGGGTCCGAGGGCGCGCGCCCGGGCCGGGAGGTCGATGGTCGTCGTGGTTGCCATGATCCAAAACTAGAGGAAGGTTCAAGAAACGTCAAGGTGTAATAGAAGGTGCTACAATCATGGCCGTGAACAGCCGCAGCCAGCGCACCCGCGACCGCCTGGTCGACGCCACCGTGGTCCGGCTCCGCGAGGACGGCAGCTTCACCACCGAACAGGTGGCCGACGACGCCGGGGTCTCGGTGGCCACGGTGTACAACCGCTTCCCCGGTGGCCGCGACGAGCTGTTGGCCGGGGCCCTCGACCGGGCGCTGGCCCGGTTGGTGGCCGTCGGGGCCGCGACGACCACCATCGAGCACCTGCTGGACGAGGGCCTGGGGTGCGTGGCCCACTCGCTGGTCGAGGGCCTGGCTGACATGTTCGCCGACGAGGCCCTGGTGATGCGGACGGCCCTGGCCCGGCTGCCCGAGAGCCGGCTACTGCGCGACTGCTACCGCGTCCACGAAGCGGAGTCCCGGCGGATCAACCGCCGGTTCGTCGAGTTGGGTCAGGCCGCGGGGCGGATCGGCGCCGGTGACCCCGACACCCTGGCCGACGTCCTGGTCGTGCTGGGCCAAGGGGTGAACAACCCGGTGCTGCTCGGGGCCGCCGACCGTGCTCCACTGGTCGACCGTCTGGCCGCCGCGGTGGTGGCCGTGCTCGCCCCGCAGGAGGCCTCGTGAGCTCTCCCCGTCCTGTCGTCTACTGGCGGCCCCACTGCGGGTTCTGCGCCCGGCTGTTCCGCGGCCTGGCCGCGGCCGGCATCGACCACGACCAGCGCGACATCTGGGAGGACCCGGAGGCCGCGGCGTTCGTTCGCTCGGTCGCCGGCGGCCACGAGACGGTGCCGACGGTGACCGTGGGCGACCGGGTCCTGGTGAACCCGGCGGTCGAGGACGTGGTGGGCGTGCTGGCGGATGGTGGGGCATGACCCTGCGGGCCTGGCGGGGCGACATCACGACGTTGGCCGTCGACGCCGTCGTCAATGCGGCCAATACGTCGCTGCTGGGCGGGAGCGGCGTCGACGGGGCAATCCATCATGCGGCCGGCCCCGGGCTGCTGGCCGAGACCCGGGAGTTGGGCGGCTGCGCGGTCGGTGACGCCGTGGCCAGCGGGGGCCATGGCCTGCCGGCATCGTGGATCGTGCACACCGTCGGACCGGTCTGGTCGGGCGGCGACGCCGGAGAAGCCGACCTGCTGGCCTCCTGCTACCGACGCTCGCTGGCTGTGGCCGCCGACCTCGGCGCCCGGTCGGTGGCGTTTCCGGCCATCTCCACCGGCGTGTACGGCTACCCGAAGGACGAGGCGGCGGCCATCGCGGCCACCGAGTGCCGGGAGGGGCTGGACCGCCACCCGACGCTCGACGAGGTGGTGTTGGTCGCCTTCTCCGACGACGACCTGGTCCGCTACCGGTTCCTGCTTGCCGCCGACTGACCACGGCGACAGGACCTCCCGGCCTGTGCCATGATCGACCCCCGGTCGGTCCGGGGAACTCCGACGGTGTTGTCGGGGGCGGACCGCATCCGGCGAGCGAAAGGGATCGGGACATGGAGGTCTCCGTCACCGTCAACGGCGCCGAGCGGGTCGCCGACGTCGAAGCCCGCACGCTCCTCGTGCACCTGCTGCGCGACGAGCTGGGCCTGACCGGCACCAACATCGGGTGCGACACCAGCTCCTGTGGAGCCTGCACTGTGCTGGTCGACGGACGGTCGGCCAAGTCGTGCACCCTGCTGGCCGCCCAGGTCGACGGATCCGACGTCACCACCATCGAAGGTCTGGCCGGGGCGGACGGGCTCCACCCCATGCAACAGGCGTTCCACGAGTGCCACGCTCTCCAATGCGGGTACTGCACCCCGGGCATGGTGATGGCCGCGGTGTCGCTGCTCGACGAGTACGGCGACCTGGACGAGGCCGGGGTGCGCGAAGGGCTCGAGGGCAACCTCTGCCGGTGCACCGGCTACCAGAACATCGTCAAGGCCGTCCTGGCCGCCGCCGAGTGAACGGAGCGCTGCAGTGACCGTCACCGAATCCCCGTTCGCCGGCGGCATCGTCGGCCAGGCCCGCCTCCGCAAGGAGGACCCGGCCCTGCTCACCGGCGAAGCCAGGTACATCGACGACCTCCAGCTCACCGGCGCCCTGTGGGTGGCGTGCGTCCGGAGCCCCCACGCCCATGCCCGCATCACCGGCATCGACACCTCGGAGGCCCTGGCCACCGACGGTGTCGTGGCCGTCTACACCGGCGAGGACCTGGCCGCCGCCTGGGCGGCACCGCTGCCGTGCGCCTGGCCGGTCACCGACGACATGAAGAACCCGGCCCACCACCCGGTCGCCCAGGGCAAGGCCAACTACGCGGGCGACATCGTCGCCGTGGTCGTGGCGACGTCGCGCTACGCGGCCGCCGACGGCCTCGAGGGCGTGGTCGTCGACTATGAGCCCCTCGACGCCGTCGTAACCATCGAGGACGCCGAATCCGACCGGGTCGTCATCCACGACGACTGCGGCACCAACATCTCGTACGACTGGGCGCTGGTCCCGGACCCCGACGCCGTCGACGCGGCGTTCGCCGACGCCGCCCACCACATCACCGAGACGTATGTGCACCAGCGCCTCATCCCGGCCCCCATGGAACCCCGCGGCGTCGCCGCGGTGCCCGCGCCCCACAACGGCGACATCACCCTGTACTCGTCGACCCAGATCCCGCACGTCTTGAAGGTCATGGCCGCCCTCACCCTCGGCCTGCCTGAGCAGAAGGTGCGGGTCGTGGCCCCCTCGGTCGGCGGCGGCTTCGGCTGCAAATTGGACGTGTACGCCGAGGAGATCATCTGCATGGCCCTGGCCCTGCGCCACGGGGTGGCGGTGCGCTGGACCGAGGGCCGCACTGAGGCCGCAACGGCCACCATCCAGGGGCGGGCCCAACGCCAGACCATCGAGCTGGCCGCCGACGCCGACGGCAAGCTGCTGGCCGTGCGGGCCACCCTGCTGGCCGACATGGGCGCCTACCTCCAGTTGGTCACCCCCGGGGTGCCCCTGCTCGGCGCCTTCCTGTACCACGGGCTCTACGACGTGCCGGCCTACGCGTTCACCTGCCGCAGCGTGTTCACCAACCTCACGCCGACCGACGCCTACCGGGGGGCCGGGCGGCCCGAGGCCACCTACGCCATCGAGCGGGCCATGGACACCCTGGGCGTGGCCGTCGGCGTCGGGCCCGACGAGATCCGTAGCCGCAACTTCATCCCGACGGAGAAGTTCCCGTACGACTCGCCGGCCGGGCTGACCTTCGACTCCGGCAACTACCAACCCACCCTCGACCGGGCCAAGGAGCTCGTGGACTGGGACGGCCGCCGGGCCGAGCAGGCCGACCGCCGGGCCGCCGGGTCCCGCACCCACCTCGGCCTCGGCATCTCGTCGTACGTCGAGATGTGCGGGCTGGCCCCCAGCCGGACCCTCGCCGCCCTCAACTACGGCGCCGGCGGCTGGGAGTCGGCGACGGTGCGCATCCTGCCCACCTGCAAGGTCGAGGTGGTTACCGGGACCACACCGCACGGCCAGGGCCACGAGACCTGCTGGTCGATGATCGTGGCCGACCGGCTGGGCGTCGACCCGGACGATGTCGAGGTGCTGCACTCCGACACGGCCATCACCCCGCTGGGCATGGATACCTACGGGTCGCGGTCGCTGGCCGTCGGGGGCACCGCCCTGTGGATGGCCACCGAGAAGGTGGTCGACAAGGCCCGCACCATCGCCGCCCACATGCTCGAGGCCAGCGAGTCCGACCTGGACTTCGCCGGCGGCACGTTCAGCGTGAAGGGCAGCCCCGACAAGGAGGTGCCGCTGGCCGCGGTGGCCTTCGGGGCGTTCACCGCCCACGACCTGCCCGACGACGTCGAACCCAACCTGGAGGCCCAGGTCACCTGGGACCCGGGCAACTTCGTGTTCCCGTTCGGCACCCACATCGCAGTGGTCGAGGTCGACGAGGACACCGGCGCCGTCGAGTTGGTCGACTACGCGGCGGTCGACGACTGCGGCAACCAGATCAACCCGTTGATCGTCGAAGGCCAGATCCACGGCGGCATCGTGCAGGGCGTGGCCCAGGCGCTGTGGGAGGACGCGGCCTACGACGAGGACGGGCAATGCCGGGCCGCCAACCTGGCCGACTACCTGGTGCCGTCGGCGGCCGAACTACCGGCCATGAAGCTGGACCACACGGTCACGCCGTCCAACTCGAACCCGATGGGTGTGAAGGGCATCGGCGAGGCCGGCACCATCGCCGCCACCCCGGCGGTCATCAACGCCGTGGTCGACGCCCTGCGTCCCATGGGCATCACCGACATCGCCATGCCGGCGTCGCCCATGCGGGTCCGACGAGCCATCGAAGCGACCCAGGGGGGTGCGTCATGATCCCGGCGACCGTGGGCTACGAGCGGGCCGACTCGGCCGAGGCCGCGGTGGCGGCGCTGGTCGAGCACGGTGATGAGGCCAAGCTGCTGGCCGGCGGCCAGTCGCTGGTGCCGCTCATGAAGCTGCGCCTGGCCACCCCGTCGATGCTGGTCGACGTGGGCGGGTTGACCGACCTGTCCGGCGTCAGCGTCGACGGCGATGAGGTGCGGATCGGGGCCCTCACCACCCACAGCGCCCTCGAGCATTCTGCCGAGTTGGCCGCGGCCTGCCCGCTGCTGGCCCATGTGGCCTCGGTGGTCGGCGATCCGGCGGTCCGCCACCGGGGAACCCTTGGGGGTTCGCTGGCCCATGCCGACCCGGCGTCGGACCTGCCGGCCGCCGTGCTGGCCCTGGGCGGCACGCTGGTCGCCTCGGGTCCCGGTGGGACACGTGACATCGCGGCCACCGACTTCTTCACCGGTTTCCTCGAGTCGGATCTCGGGCCCGACGAGCTGCTCACCGAGATCCGGGTGCCGGTGTCGACAGGTGGCTGGTCGTACCAGAAGTTCAACCGCCGGGCCCAGGACTGGGCGATCGTCGGCGCCATGGTCGCCGAGGGCGGTGCCGGGGTGAGCCTGGTCAACATGGCGTCCACGCCGATGCGGGCCGCCGGGGTCGAGGCGGCGATCGCCGGTGGCGGGTCAGCGGCCGATGCCGCGGCGACCGCTGCCGACGGCACCGATCCCCCGACCGACAACAACGGTGACGCCGACTACCGGGCCCATCTGGCTCGGGTGTTGACCGAGCGGGCGTTGAGCGCTGCGGGCGTGGCCTGAGCGGAGGGCCGTCGAGACAGGAGGAGCATGCTGTGGGATACCGGATGATGGCGGCGGCGCTGGCTGTCGTGTGCGCGACCGGGTCGCTGGCCGCATGCGGCGGGGACGAGGGCAACGTGTTCTTCCTCGAGGTCGGCCAGTGTTTCGCCGATGCGGTGGGGACCGGTGAGGTCGCTGAGGTCGACATCGTCGACTGTGCGGAGCCCCACCTCAACGAGATCTATGCCGTCGAGTCGCTTCCCGACGGAGACTTCCCGTTGTTGACCATCGACGAGGACGCCGCGATGTTGTGCCTCGAGGCCTTCGAGTCCTACGTCGGCATCGAGTACGCCTACTCCATCTACGACGTCAACCTGTTGCAGCCGACGATGCGGACATGGAACGAGCTGGACGACCGGGAGGTCGTCTGCTTCCTGTTCGACATCAACGGCAAGACCAAGACCGGCACCGCCCGAGCCTCCGGCCGCTAGCGAGGTGATGTGGGGGACAGTCCCCGCGGTCACTTTGGGGGGGGACAGGACCCATGATCACGCGGCGGGGAGGGACTCGCAGGCTTCGCCGTCACCGTCGCCGTCGAGGCGGGCCACGTCGCCGTGGAACGGCGCGTAGGTGTCGTACCAGGCCTGGGCCTCGCCGCGGGTGCCGAAGTCGCTGCAGTTGACGATGTTGCCCGGGTTCTCGGGCACCGGATCCATCGCCGGCTCGGGGACGGTGGTGGCCGGGGCGGTCGTCGCCGGGACGGTGTTGGTCGGTTCACCGCAGTTGTCCAGCACCCCGGCGAGGGCGTCTCGTTCCGCGCTGGTGACGCTCAGCTCCCACCGGTGCTTGACGGCCACCCACGCCGCTGCGTAGGCGCAGTGGTGGCCGGCGTTGGGAGGCAGCCACTGGTCGGGGCGCTGGGCCCCCTTGGACCGGTTGACCGAGGCGGTGACGGCGACCAGGGACACCGGGTCGTCCAGATCGTTGGCGAAGGCCCGCCGGGTCGCGTCGTGCCAGGTCCAACCTCCAGCGGCGTGGGCCTCGGCCAGGGGCACGAGGTGGTCGACGTCCAGGTCGCCCTGGTCGTCGACGATCGTGCCGGTGAACGGGTCTCGCCACCGTCCGACCTCCACCCGGCAGCCCGCGGCGTCCAATACCACCGGGATCAGCGACTCGGCGATGAGCACCTCTTGCCGGGTGTCCTGACAGTCGCCGTCGTCGTCCGTCCAATGGCGCCAGTTGCTCCGGTCGTAACCGCCGGGTGTCGGGTTGTCGACCACGACCAGGCCGTCCAGCAGCCGCCCGGTTGTCGAGGTCGGTGGCGCCGGGTCGGGCTCCGGATCGGCGGGTGCCGGGTTGACGACCGTCGTCGCCGGGGCCTCCGTTGCCGCAGTGGTCGCTGGAAGCGTGTTCGTCGCCGGTGCCGTGGTGGTCGTGGCCGGGGCCTCCGTTGCCGCAGTGGTCGCGGGAAGCGTTGTCGTCGCCGGCCGTTCCACCTCGGGCAATTCGATCTCAGGCAGTTCCACCTCCGGCAGATCCACCTCGGGCAATTCGATCTCAGGCAGTTCCACCTCCGGCAGATCCACCTCGGGGCCCGGCGCCGTCGCTGGTGCCGGGCCTCCGCCGCAGCCCGCGGCCGACGACCACACCAGCGCCACGAGCGCCACGAGCGCCACGACCGAGGGCCGCCGGGGAAGACCGGTCACCGCCCCATGCTGTCACCCTCGGGCCGCCGGGGCGTCGGAACCGGGCCGGTCAGCGCACGAACCAGTGCAGGGCCTGGGTCTGCCACCCTTCGCGGCCCCGCCGGGCCTCGGCCCGGTCGGCCGCCCGGGCCATCTTGAGCCCGGTGTTCACCCCGAGCCACCGGAACGGCTCGACCTCCCATCGACGGGAGACGTGGCCGACCCACGGCAGGTCGGTGCGTTCGCTGTCGGTGCCGGTGATCAGCTCGGCCAGGGTGTGGCCGGCCTGCTTGGCCGCCGCCACGCCGTCGCCCACGTAGCCGCCGGCCGAGGCCAGGCCGGTCGACCGGTCCAGGCACACCGAGGGATTCCAGTCGCGGGCCGCCCCCAGCACCCCGCCCCACCGGTGGGTGATCGCCGCGTCGCCGATCTGGGGGAACAGGCCGCACAACACGGCGGCCAGGTCGTCGTGCACCGACCCGAAGCGGTCCACCGACGGGTCGATGCGGGAGCCGAATAGGTAGGGCGCCCCCCGGCCGCCGAAAGCGAAACGCCCATCGGCGGTGCGCTGGCCGTAGATCACCATGTTGTTGCCGTCGCTGAACGTGGGCCGGTTGGCCAGCCCGATGTCGTCCCACACCGCGTCGGCCAGCGGCTCGGTGGCGATCATCAGCGAGTAGATGGGGACGATGGACCTGCGCTCGCCGGGAAGGTCCCGGGTGTAGGCCTCGGTGGCCCGGACCACCACGTCGGCGGTCACGGTGCCCCGGTCGGTGTCGAGCCGGGCCGGTGCTCCGGGGGTGATCCCGGTGCACGCCGTTCCTTCGTGGATGACGATGCCTCGGCGCTCGCATGCGTCGGCCAGTCCCCGGATGAGCCGTGACGGGTGGAGGGCGGCTACCGGGGCGAGGAAGTGCCCGCCGAGGGCATCCGGCGCGTGGGCCAGGTCGCGGGTCTCGGACGGCCCCAGCACCCGCATCTCGTCCTCGGTCAGCCCGATGGCGTGGCGGGCGGCCGCCGATGCCCGCTGGCGCTCGACGTGCAGCGGTGAGCGGGCGAACGAGATCGAACCCCCCTTGGCGTAGTGGCAGTCGATGCCCTCCGCCTCGGCCACCCGGCCGATGTCGTCGACGGCGTGGTACAGGGAGCGCATCTGGCGACAGGCCGCGTCGGGGGACGTGGCGGCGGCGATGGCCATGGGGCTGACCGAGTACTCGCCGAGGGCCCAGCCGCCGTTGCGCCCCGACGCCCCGTAGCCGGCGATCTCCCGTTCGATCACCACGATGCGGATCGACGGGTCGAGGCACGCCAGGTGGTACGCCGTCCACAGTCCGGTGAAGCCGGCTCCGACGATCGCCACGTCGGCCTGGACGTCGCCGGGCAGCGGGGCCCGGGGGGTCAGGGGGTCGGGCACGGTGTCGTGCCACAGCGACAGCGATCGGTAGGTCGACTCCACGGGGCGGACCCTAACTGTCGAAGCCGATCCCGAACCGGTCGAGGAGGCGCAGCAGCGGTCCCCGGCGTCCCTGGCGCCGGTCGGCCCGCTTGAGGGCCCTGGACATGGCCTGGACGGCGACCCATCGGGCCGGTTCGGGAGGGATCGGGACCGGGCGTCGACGCACCATCTCCAGTTCGGTGCGTTCGGTGGTGTGACCGTCCACCAGGTCGAGGGCCACCTGGGCGCCGAAGCGGCTGGCGCCCACCCCGAGGCCCGTGTAGCCGGCGGCCCAGGCGGTGCGTCCCTGGTGCGCCGTTCCCCATGCGCAGGTGAACCGTGAGGTGGTGCCGACCGGGCCGCCCCACCGGTGGGTGAACCGCAGGCCCTCGAGCTGGGGGAAGGTGGTGAAGAAGTGGTGGGCCAGCAGGTCGGCGGTCCGGTCGCTGTGTTCGACGCCGGGGCCGATCCGGTTGCCGAAGTGGTAGAGGGCGTCGTAGCCACCCCACAGGATGCGGTCGTCGGCGGTGAGCCGGTAGTAGTGGAACTGGTTGCCTGCGTCGCTCATCCCCTGGCGGCCCGTCCAGCCGACGGCTCGGCGTTGATCCGCCGACAGTGGTTCGGTGACCAGTACATGGTCGTAGACGGGGAGGACCCAGTTGCGGACCCTGCGCAACGGGCGGGCGAACGCGTTGGTGGCCACGACGGCCCGGTCGGCGGCCACCCGGCCTGCGTCGGTCCCGACGACGACCCCCTGGTCGAACCGGCTGATCCGCCGGACCGGTGAGCCCTCGTGGACGGTCACCCCGAGGGTTTGGGCGGTGGCCCGCAGCCCCCACGCCAGGCGGGCCGGGTCGACTAGGACCGTGGTGCCGTGTCGTCGGAGGCCGGCCAGGTAGGTGGGCGAGTGCACGTCGGCCTGCATGGCCTCGGCGTCGAGCAGCTCGGTGGTCACGCCGAACGCCGAGTAGGCCTCATGGGCCTCGGCCAGGTCGTCGACCTGCCAGGGTTCGACGGCCACGTCGGTCTCGCCGGTGGCCTCGGTGCCGCAGTCGATGCCGTGGCGGACGATGGTGTCGAGGATGCCGGTCAGGTTGTCGGCGCCGAGCCGCAGCAGGGTGGGCATCTCGTCGGGCCAGTGGTTCAGGCCGTTGTCGATGCCGTGGGTGAGTGATGCGTCGCAGAAGCCGCCGTTGCGGCCGGTGGCGCCGATGCCGACGGAGCCGGCCTCGAGCACGGTGATCCGTCGTCCCGGGTCGGCTTCGGCGGCCAGCAGGGCCGTCCAGAGTCCGGTGAAACCGCCGCCGACCACCACGAGATCGGCGGTCGCGCTGCCGGTGAGGGGATCTGTGGCCTCCGGAGCGTCGTTCCGGTCCATCCAGAACACCGCGGGGCGGGTTTCGGTGAGGGACGGATGCACGCAGAACTCCCGGTCAGATCCGACGGATTCGGTCGACCAGACCATAGTGTAAGAATGATTTGGTTGTCATCTTGCACTCAGACAACGAAATCAGTAGTGTGTCTCCGGTCACGGACCGCCGACTGAGCGGCCCGGGCCCGACCAGGGGGTCGCGAGCGACCATGAGTGCCACCAGCACGTCCGACACCAGCGGGGCCGTCGAGCTCCACGGCGTCGTCAAGCGCTTCGGCGACGTGGTGGCCGTCGACGACCTCGACCTGACCATCGCCGACGGCGAGTTCTTCTCCCTGCTCGGCCCCTCGGGCTGCGGCAAGACCACCACCCTGCGGATGATCGCCGGCCTCGAGCTCCCCACCGCCGGCTCGGTGCGCATCCACGGCGAGGAGATGGGGCTGCGTCCTCCGAACAAGCGCCCGGTCAACACGGTGTTCCAGAGCTACGCCCTGTTCCCCCACATGACGGTCGCCGCCAACATCGGCTTCGGCCTCGAGATGCAGAAGGTCGCCAAGGCCGAGCGTCAGGAGCGCATCGACTGGGCGATCGAGCTGGTCGAGATGGGCGGCATGGCCGGCCGGAAGCCCAACCAGCTTTCCGGCGGCCAGCAGCAGCGGGTGGCCCTGGCCCGGGCCCTCGTCAACCGGCCTGAGGTGTTGCTCCTCGACGAGCCCCTCGGAGCGCTCGACCTCAAGCTCCGCCAGCAGATGCAGACCGAGCTCAAGAGCCTGCAGCGCGAGGTCGGCATCACGTTCGTGTACGTCACCCACGACCAAGAAGAGGCCGTCACGATGAGCGACCGCATCGGGGTCATGCACGAGGGTCGGCTTCTCCAGGTCGACGGCCCCGAAGCGATCTACGAGCGACCCACCACCCGCTTCGTCGCCGACTTCATCGGGCGCACCAACTTCCTCGAGGCCACCGTGGCCGGCGCCGGAGAGATCGTGCTGGCCAACGGCGATCGCCTGCGCTTGGCCAGCGGCATTCCGGAAGGTACCGCCGTCGCCCTGACCGTGCGCCCTGAACGCCTCACCGTCCACGGACGGGGTGAAGCACCCGGCGACCGCCACGTCGTCGACGGGGTGGTCGACCACGTCGTCTACCTCGGCAACGCCATCGTCTACACCGTCGCCATCGACTGGATGCGCCTCGAGGTGCGCTGCCCGGCCACCCTTGCCGGACAGCGACGCGACGTCGGCGACGACGTCAGCGTCTCGTTCGACCCCGAACACGCCAGCGTGATCGCCGACTGACATGTCTCCCACCGACACGGCCGCCACCGACACGGCCATGACCCCCGGTCTGGAACACCAGGCCGAGCGGGCCCGTTCCCGGCAGGGCTTCCTGCTCGGCCTGCCGGCCATCGTGTACCTGGTCGTCTTCTTCGTCATCCCGCTGGGGATCGTCATCGCCTACTCGTTCGCCACCCGCACCCGCAGTGGCCGCACCGAGATGACCGGGTGGAACCTCGACGCCTACCACCGTCTCACCGAAGACATCGTGCGCACCGTCGCCTGGCGGTCGTTGTGGATCGCCGTGCTCACCACCGTCCTGTGCCTGCTCTTGGCGTACCCGTTGGCGTTCTTCATCTCCACCCGGCGGCCGGCGATCCGTAACGCCATGCTCGTCGCGGTCATGATCCCGTTCTGGTCCAACTTCCTCATCCGGACCTACGCCTGGCGGGTGCTTCTCGACAGCGACGGCCTCTTCACCCGGATCGTGGAAGGGGCCGGGCTGGGCGACGGACGCATCCTGTTCACGAACAAGGCCATCATCCTCGGCCTCGTGTACGGGTACCTTCCGTTCATGGTGCTGCCGCTGTACGCGGCCATCGAACGCATCGACTGGAACCTTGTCGAAGGCGCCCGGGACCTGTACGCCTCGGGCTGGCAAGCCTTCCGGCGGGTCGTGTGGCCGCTGTCCCGACCCGGTGTCGTCGCCGGCTCGATCCTGGTGTTCGTCCCCAGCTTCGGTGCCTACGTCACCCCGGCCATCCTCGGCGGCAACAAACAGGGCCTCATGGGCAGCTACATCGTCGACCAGTTCATGGACGCCCGCAACGGCCCCCTCGGAGCGTCGCTTTCCGTGGTGGTGCTGGGCGTGATGCTCATCTGCACCCTCGTGTACTTCCGCACCGGAGGTCGCAACCTGTGAGCAGGCGACGGACCGACGGCGAGGCACGGCAGTGAGCAAAGGCGCGGCGCGCTCCACCGCCGAACCACAGGGCGCCAGCCGCTGGCTGTTGCGCAGCCACTCGCTGCTCGTCTACGCCTTCTTCTACGCCCCCATCGTGGTGCTGGCCGTCTACTCGTTCAACGAGAGCCCCATCGTCGGCCAGTGGACCGGGTTCAGCCTCGACTGGTACCAGGCATTCCTCGACAACGACAACATCCAGGAGTCCATCTGGATCTCGGTGAAGATCTGCATCTTCTCGACGCTGATCTCGGTGGTGCTTGGCACCCTGGCCGCCCTGTCGATCGAGCGGTTCCGGTGGTGGGGCCAGAAGGCGTTCGACGCGGTGCTCTACCTGCCGATCATCATCCCCGACGTCACCATGGCCGTCATGATGCTGGTGTTCTTCTCCGAGACCGCCGAATGGTTCAACATGATCCCCGGGGTCGACCTGTCCGACGGCCTCGAACGCCTGGTGTTCTCCCATGTGGCGTTCAACATCTCGTTCGTCTCGGTAGTGGTGCGGGCCCGCTTGGCCAACCTTGATGCCTCCATGGAGGAAGCGGCCGCCGACCTCTACGCCAACCGCTGGCAGGCGTTCCGTCGGGTCACCCTCCCCCAGATCATGCCCGGTGTCCTCGGCGGAGCCCTGCTCGCCATCACCTTGTCGCTCGACGACGTGGTCGTGTCCAGTTTCGTCTCGGCGGTCGGGTCCACCCCGGTTTCGGTCTACGTGTTCGGCATGCTGCGCAAAGGGGTCAGCCCCCTGATCAACGCCGTGTCGGTCGTGATGCTCTCGGCGTCCATGCTGCTGGTCATGGCGTCACTGGTCTTCGAGCGGGCCTCGGGCTCGCAGAAGAAGAAAGTGAAAGACAACGGATGACGGCTCGGCACCGGTCGGGTCGCACCGGATAAGGGAGGACAACCCGATGAAGCAATGGATGCGACTGATCGCCCTCGTGGGCGTGTTCAGCGTGATGGCGGTGGCCTGTGGGAGCGACGACGACGCGACCCCGGCAACCACCGCGGCACCGGCCGAGACGGCCGCACCCGAAACCACCGCGGCACCGACCACGGTGGCCGATGAGGGCTGCACCGAAGGCGAAACCGACGGCGATCTCGCCTTCTACAACTGGTCCGAGTACATGGACCCCGACCTGATCACCGCTTTCCAGGATCAGTACGGCGTGACCGTCACCGAGGACTTCTACCCGTCCAACGAGGAGATGTTCGCCAAGGTCAGCCTGGGCAACTCGGGTTACGACATGATCATCCCGTCGGACTACATGGTGTCGATCCTCGTCGACGAAGGCATGATCCTCGAGGTTCCCGAAGCCGCCGTGCCCAACAAGGCCAACATCGATCCGGCCTTCGCCAACCCGCCGTACGACCCGGGGGCCGTGCACTCGGCCGCTTACCAGTGGGGCACCACCGGCATCGGCGTCGACACCGGCGTGACCGGCGAGGACGTCCCCCACACGTGGGGGCTGCTGTTCGACGCCGACCTGGCCGAGCAGTACGGCCTGTCGGGCAAGATCAGCCTGCTCGACGACCCCCGCGAGACCATGGGCGCCGCCCTCAAGTACCTGGGCTACTCGCTGAACTCCACCAGCGAAGCCGAGCTGGCCGCGGCCGAGAACGTCATCGCCGACGCCGTCGGTCGGGTCGCCGCGTTCGACTCCGACCAGTACAGCGAGCTCGTGGTGAGCGGCGAGACCATCGTCGGCCATGGCTACAGCGGCAACTTCCTCTGGGACTTCGAGGAGGGCGAGAGCACCTACGACTACTTCGTGCCCGACGAGGGCGGCACGATGTGGGTGGACAACATGGCCGTGTTGGCCGACGCCCCGCACCCGTGCACCGCGTTCACGTTCATGAACTTCCTGCTCGACGCCGAGAACGGCGCCCAGTTGACCAACTACAACTGGTACGCCAGCCCGAACCTGGCGTCGCTGGAGTTCATCGATCAGGAAGTCCTCGACAACCCGATCATCTACCCGACCGACCGGTCGCTCCTCGAGTTCATCGAGGACACCGGCGACTTCGAGATCAACTTCACCGACGCCCTCTCCAGGGCCCGGAGCTGATCCGACTCTCCCGAGTCCGGTGACCGCCGGCTTCGGACCCGCTCCACGGGTCCGGAGCCGGCGGCCCGGGACCGATCGCGCCACCATCCGAAACGAGACCTCCATGACCACCACCTCGGCCACAGACCACGAACGCCTCGTCGCGCTGGCCGACGCCCACCTGTGGGGCCACTTCAGCGTGCTCAACAACACCGTGGACGGCATGCGGGTCATGGAACGCGGCGACGGCTGCTACGTCTGGGACGCCGAAGGCAACCGCTACCTCGACGGCCTGGCCGGGCTGTTCGTCAGCCAGCTGGGGCACGGACGCCCCGAACTGGCCCGGGCAGCCGGCGACCAGGCCGCCACCCTCGGGTTCTTCCCGATCTGGACCTACGGGCATCCGGCAGCTATCGAGTTGGCCGCCAAACTGGCCTCGCTGGCCCCCGGCGACCTGAACCGGGTGTTCTTCACCACCGGTGGTTCCGAAGCCGTCGAATCGGCGTGGAAACTGGCCCGCCAGTACTTCAAGCAGATCGGCCAACCCGATCGGATCAAGGTCATCAGCCGCAACCTGGCCTACCACGGCACCACCATGGGGGCCCTGTCCATCACCGGCCTGGAATCCATCAAGAAGGTGTTCGAGCCGCTGGTGCCCGGCGCGGTCAAGGTCCCCGAGACCAACCACTACCGGTGCCCGACCTGCCAGGGCGATCCGCACTGTTCCCTGCACGCTGCCGACGCCATCGAGGAAGCCATCCTGCGGGAGGGCCCCGACACGGTCGCCGCGGTCTTCCTGGAACCGGTGCAGAACGCCGGCGGCTGCTTCACGCCGCCGCCCGGCTACTTCGAGCGGGTGCGCGAGATCTGCGACCGTTACGGCGTGCTGCTGGTCTCCGACGAGGTGATCTGCGCCTACGGCCGTATCGGCCACATGTTCGGGTGCGAGCGCTACGGCTACCAGCCCGACATGATCACCTCCGCCAAGGGGCTCACCTCCGGATACGCCCCGCTGGGGGCCCTGCTGGTCAGCGACCGGGTGGCCGAGCCGTTCGTCGGCACCGGCGACTCGTTCCTCCACGGCATCACGTTCGCCGGCCATCCGGTGAGCTGCGCCGTGGCGTTGGCCAATCTCGGCGTGTTCGAGAGCGAGAACATCGTGGGCCACGTGCAGGCCAACGAGGCGGCCTTCCGAGCCGCCCTCGACGACCTGGCCGACCTCCCGATCGTCGGCGACATCCGCGGCGCCGGCTACTTCTACGGCATCGAGTTGGTCAGGGACCGCGACAGCCGCAGCTCGTTCTCCGACGACGAACGCGAGCACCTACTGCGCGGCTTCCTGTCGAACCGCCTGCTCGATCTGGGGCTCATCTGCCGGGCCGACGACCGCGGCGAACCGGTCGTCCAGTTGTCGCCGCCGCTCATCGCCGGCCCTGAGCAGTTCGAGGAGATCAACGCCATTCTCCGCACTGCGCTCACCGAAGCTATGGCGGAACTGGGGGTCTGAGCTCCGTGTCTGACACTCGAAGCGAGGTCTTCGTCCTCGACGACATCGACAAGGCGATCATCTCGGAACTCCAAGTCGACGGGCGCATGTCGTACGCCCGGTTGGGCCCCAAGGTCGGGCTGTCCCAGGCTGCGGCCCGCCAGCGGGTGAACCGCCTGATCGAGCGGGGGGTCACCCAGATCGTGGCCATCACCGACCCGCTCAGCCTGGGGCTCACCACCCAGGCCATGGTGGGTATTTCGGTGTCGGGTGACGTCCGAGGCGTGGCCAAGGCGGTCGCCGCCTTCGACGAGGCGGAGTACGTGCTGATCACCGCCGGCCGCTACGACGTGCTGGCCGAGGTGATCTGCGTGGACAATGCCGCCCTGCTGGCATTGGTCAACGACCGGATCCGGTCCATCGACGGGGTGGCGTCGACCGAGGTGTCGACCATCCTTCGCATGGAGAAGCTCACCTTCTCCTGGGGTACCGGCTGACGGACGTTCTCCGGCGGCCCGCTCAGCGCAGCGCAGCGGCCATGGTGTCGATGATGCGGCCGATCTCGTCATCGGTGATGACCAGCGGCGGGCAGATCGCCAGACACGTCCCGATGGGTCGCACGATCACCCCGTTCGCCAGGATCTCGTTGCGCACCGGGATGGCGTCGCGGCCCAACTCGGCGGCGTAGACGGCGCCCATGCCGCGCCACGACTCGATGAGGCCGTCGCCGGCAAGGGCGGTCAGCCCCTCCCGGATGCGCTTACCGACCGGGATGGCCCGGGCGACCAGGCCTTCGGCTTCCATGAGGTCGAGGTTGGCGACCCCGGCCGCGCACGATGCGTGGTGCCCGGAGTACGTGTAGCCGGTGCGTAGCAGGAAGCCCGGCTCCTCGAGCTCGTCACACACGGCCCGGGAGACGATGACGCCCGACAACGGCAGGTAGCCCGAGGTGACCCCCTTGGCGAACGTCATGAGGTCGGGGGTGACGCCGAACGCCTGGGCGCCGAACCACTCGCCGGTCCGGCCGAACCCGCAGATCACCTCGTCGAAGATGAGCAGGGCACCGTGGTCGTCGCACAGGCGGCGCAGCCCCTCGAGGTAGCCGTCGGCCGGCGGGTGGACACCGCCCGCGCCCTGCACCGGCTCGCTGATCACCGCGGCGATGCGCTCCCCCTGGTCGCTGAACACCTGGGCCATGGCTTCGAGGTCGTTGTTGGGGACCTCGACGAAGTGGGGGACGAGATCACCCCAGCCCTCCCGGTTCGGGGCGATTCCCTGGGCGGAGGTGCCGCCGAAGTTGGTTCCGTGGTAGCCGTTGGTGCGCCGAACCACGACCTGGCGCTCAGCCTGGCCGCGGCGCTGCTGGGTCTGGCGGGCGATCTTGAGGGCCGTGTCGACGGCCTCGGAACCGGAGCAGCCGAGGAACACCCGCCCGTCGGGGTGAGGCGATCGTTCGGCGACCATGGCCGCCACCTGGGCCGCTGGCCCGTTGGTGAACGGGTCGAACGTGTTGTACGTCTCGATGCGCTGCATCTGCTCGTACACCGCGTCGACGATCTCCCGACGGCCGTGCCCGACCTGGCAGAGCCACAGGTTGGCCAGGCCGTCGACGTAGTCCTTGCCGGTGTCGTCCCAGACGAGGGAGCCCTCGCCGCGCACGATGTTGACGAAGTCGGCCTCAGCCTTGGCCGGCGGAGCGAACGAGTGGAGCAGGGCGTCGGTCATTCGTAGAGCCTCCTGATCGGTTCGACGGGGGTACCGGGGCGGACCCGGCTGCGGTCCTCGGGTCTGGTGAGCACGAACCCTACGGCCAACAGCAGCGCCATCACGACCGCTGCCATGCCCCAGGCAGCGGTGTCGCCGTGTCGGTCGTAGACCAAGGCACCGACGATCGAGAACACGGCGCCCGTGGCGACCTCGACGGCGGTCATCAGGCCCTGGGCCGCGGCCTGCCGGTCCTGGGGGACGGCGGCCGAGACCAGCATGGGGCCAGCCGGGAAGCCGATGCCCTCGATGACCGACGTCGCTGCGGTCAGGATCACCAGGCCCCACACGCCGGGGACCACGCCATAGAAGGTGATGATGACGGAAAGCGACCCGAGGACCAGCAGGGTCCATCGGCGGGCACCGTAGCGCTGGGCCAGCACCCCGCCCCACGGCGACAGAAGCCCGATCGGCAGGGCGACCAGCGTGAGCGCCAGGCCGATCGTCGTCTGCGAGGCACCGCGCAGGTCCAGTTCGAGGATCCACACCGACTCGAACGTGCCGATGAACACGAAGTAGGCGGCCACGATGCAGAAGGCGCCGATGAGCCGCCGGATGCGCAGCAGGTCGTAGGGCCGTCGTGCGGTTTCGTCCTTGAGCGCCGTGTCGGGTCGAGCCCGAAGTGCCGCGGGCAGCAACAGAAGGAGGAACCCGGCAAACACCCAAAACGTGGCCCGGAAACCCCACAGTGCCGACACCGACGCGGCCACTAATGGCGCCACCATGAAGCCGCCGACGTCGAACGCCCCCATCCGCCCCATGTTGCGACCCAGGTTGTCGGGGTCGGCGACGATGATGGTGCGCCGAGCGGCCGGCCCGCCGGTACCGAGGGCGAACCCGAAGACGGCCCGGCCGACCACGTAGTGCCACAACTGGTCGCCGACTGCCATGACGGCGAGCGCCAGGATGCCGATGACCAACGCCCACCGCAGCATCCTCGGTGCCTGACCTCGGTCGGCTCGTGGGCCCATCACCAGGCTGGCCACGAATCCCATCCCGAACCCGGCGCCGATAGTCAGGCCGATACCGGTCTCAGAGAACCCGAGCTCGTTGCGCATCTCGGCCAGCAGGGCGACGATGCCGCCCAACCCGGCCGACATGCCGAACAGGATCAGGTAGTACGGGGCCAGGCTGGGGCCCGAACCCGCCGAAGTGTTGGACATGTCAGGAGCGACATTCGACGCCGGGCAGCACGCACAGCATCTCGTAGAGCAGGTTGGCGCCGACGAGGCTGGTCATGCCGCTGGTGTCGTAGATCGGCGCCACCTCGACGAGGTCGCACCCGACGAGGTCGAGGCCCCGACAGCCCCGGACGACCTCGAGAGCCTGGGGCACGGTGAGCCCTCCGACCTCCGGGGTGCCGGTTCCCGGAGCGAACGCCGGGTCGAGGCCGTCGATGTCGAAGGTCAGGTAGACGGGGCCACCGCCGACCTGGTCGCGCACCTCGGCCATGAGAGGTTCGAGGCTGCGATGCCAGCACTCCTCGGCTTGGACGACCCGGAAACCCTGCTGACGCGACCAGTCGAAGTCGTCGGCTGCGTATCCGGTGCCCCGCATGCCGATCTGGACGACCCGGTCACCGTCCAGCAGGCCTTCCTCGACGGCCCGGCGGAACGGGGTGCCGTGGGCGATCTTCGAACCGAACATGGTGTCGTTGATGTCGGTGTGGGCGTCGACGTGGACCAGGCCGACCGGACCGTGCTTGGCGGCCATGGCTCGCAGGATGGGCAGCACGATCGTGTGGTCGCCGCCCATGGTGGCGGTGATGACGTCGCCGGCCAGCAGGCCGGCGTAGTGGTCGGTGATGGCGTCGACAGCGGCCAACAGGTCGTATGGGCTGGCCGCGACGTCACCGACGTCGTCGATGCGCAAGGAGTCGAACGGGGCGGCCCGGGTCGCCATGTTGTAGGGCCGCAGCAGCACCGACTCGTCCCGGATGCCGCGTGGTCCGAAGCGGGCGCCGGGCCGGTTGGAGGTGCCGATGTCGAACGGCACGCCGACCACGGCCACG
This sequence comes from uncultured Microthrixaceae bacterium, assembly GCA_964586175.1. GTDB lineage: Bacteria > Actinomycetota > Acidimicrobiia > Acidimicrobiales > MedAcidi-G1 > CAZPGL01. Next base: position 22,147 of record CAZPGL010000010.1, read on the forward strand.
TCAAGGTCGGACGGCGCCGTGTGTCCGGGCAGGCGCATGAACGTGGCGATACCGCCGAAACGCGGCATGTCGTTGCCTCCCAGTGGCTGGGGGCTCTGCGCATCGGCCATGGCCGTCCTCCCGGGGTCGGCCCGCAGTCTCGCGCAACGTCTCGGTCGAGGATGTGCCGGAATCGTGTGCCACGATGCGGTTCCGACGAGAGGTGCAGATGGACGACCAGTTTCGCCGAGCGGCCGACGTCGCCAGGACGGTGACCGACAAGGGAGCGGCCCGGCTGGCCCGTGACGGCAAGCTTCCGGTGCGCGAGCGCATCGACCTGTTGTTTGACCCCGGCACGTTCGTCGAGGACGGCCTGCTGGCCAACGCCACGGCCGGTGACCTGCCGGCCGACGGCGTGGTGACCGGTGCCGGGCTGGTCGAAGGCCGCCCGTTCAAGCGGGAGGCGGCCGTCGCCAAGCTGGTGGCCACCGAGGCCGCGGTCGCCGCCACCCGGGAGGCCACCCAGATCTTCGGCGGCTACGGGTTCATCGACGAGACCCCGGTGTCCCGCTACTACCGGGACGCCAAGATCCTCGAGATTGGCGAGGGCACCAGCGAAATCCAACGCCTGGTGATCGCCCGCGAGCTGGGCCTGCCCAACCCGTCCTGACCGGCGCTCTTCCCGTCTCCCGCCCACCCGGAGAGGATTCCCCCATGGGCCACGACCATCACCGCCACGACCACGACAAGGGTCTGAAGGCCAAGCTGCACTGGCTGCTGCTGATCGGCAAGTTCTGGCGGTCCGACGTCAACGCCCACGCCGTGGCCCTGGCCGACCCGCAGCCCGGTGACCGGGCCCTGGACATCGGGGCTGGCATGGGTCCGGCCAGCGTCGACGCGGCCCGGCGGGGTGCCGTGGTCACCGCGGTCGATCCGTCGGCGTTCATGCGGTTCTTTTGCGGGCTGCGCCGTTTCGGCCGTCGGGCCAGGGGTCGGATCACCGTCGTGGACGGTGCGGCCGAGGCGCTGCCGGTCGAGGACTCTTCGGTCGACGTTGTGTGGACGGTCAACGCCATCCACCACTGGGTGGACCTGGACGCGGCGTTCGACGAGCTGGCCAGGGTGCTGGCTCCCGGCGGACGCCTCGTGCTGCTCGACGAGGACTTCACCCACCCCGACCATCCCCAGCACGCCACCCACCACGACCATGAGGACGAGTTGACCAACGTGGACGTGGACGCCATCGCCGCGGCGCTTGGCGAGCGGGGGCTGGTGGCCACTGGGGAGCGCACCGTCGGCGCCGGACTCCCGGTCAAGCTGATCCGCGCCCACAAGTGATAGGGAGGCAGGCCCCGGATCCGGAAGTCGTGGTGGCTGGCAAGTGATAGGGGGACAGGCCCCCTATCACTTGTGGGGTCAGGCGGTGACCGGGTCGATGGGGGTGATGGACCCCAGGGCGGCCTCGACGTCGCCGGCCGCGGTGAGGGCCAGGTCGTCGCGCCACCGGTCGGCCACGCACTGCACGCCCTGAGGTAGGCCGTCGGCCACGCCGACCGGCACGCAGGCCGAGGGCAGGTTCAAGACGTTGCACGGGGTGATGCAACGCATCAGGTCCGTGAGGTCGGTTAGTTCACCGGCCAGGTCGTCGCCGTGCGGGAACGGCAGACGCGTCCAGGCCGGCATCACTAGCACCGGGTGCTCGGCGAAGAAGGCACCCCACTCCCGGGCCAGACGCATGTATTCCATCTGGACCACGACCGGGGCGAGGACGTCGGTCGAGTACCGCTCGGCCAGGAGGTCCAGGTTGCTGGCCAGGCCCTCCGACAGGATCGGCCGGGCGGCCTCCATCAGGCTGCCGATGTCGGCGGCCAGCAGATGGGCCCACACCTCCTGGCACCGTTCCATTTCGGGCGGGGTGGCGTCGACCACGTCCCAGCCGGCGGCGGCCAGGGCGTCCGCGGCCTTGTCCACGCCGTCGACGACGGCCGGGTCGCACGGTCCGCCGGGCACGTCACGCACCACGGCCGCCCGGCGAGGCACCTCGGGGCCCTCGAGGGCGACGGTCACCGACCGGGGGTCCCGTTCGTCGCGTCCGTTCATTACCGCCATGGCCGTCCAGAGATCGTCGACCGAGCGGGCCATGGGCCCGTCGGTCACCATGATCTGTGACGCCAAGGCCATGTTCTGGTCGTGTTCGAAGCAGCTGAACATCGGGATCCGGCCGTGGGTGGGCTTGAGCGACGTGATGCCACAGCAGTAGGCGGGGTTGCGGACTGATCCGCCGATGTCGTTGCCCAGGCCGAGGGGTGACATGCCAGCAGCGATGGCCGATCCTTCGCCGCCTGACGAGCCGCCGGCCGTGAGGCCGGGGTGCCACGGATTGCGGGTCAGGCCGTGCAGCGGGTTGTCGGTACTGATCCGCAGACCCAGTTCGGGCAGGTTCGTACGGCCCACGGGGATGGCGCCGGCGTGGCGCATGCGCTCGACGATCGGGGCGTCGACCGGGGCGACGAGGTCGGCGAACACCGGGAGGCCCTGGGTGGTCGGGGTGCCGGCCAGATCGATGTTCTCCTTGACGGTGAACGGCACGCCGTGGAGTGGCCCCAGCGGGTCGCCGGCGGCCACTGAGGCGTCGGCGGAGGCGGCAGCGGACCGGGCCTCGTCGGCCAGCACTCGGGTCACCGCGTTGCAGTGGCCGTTGACCTCGTCGATGCGCTCGAGGTGGGCGTCGACCACTTCGCGGCTCGACACCTCCCCGCTGGCAATCATCGCCGCCAGGTCGTTGGCCGTCCGGGTCCAGAGTGCGTCGCTCATGGCTGACATCCGACCAGACGGGCCGACGCCGCGGCTACTCGGGCCCCACCCGTGAGACAGGGCCTGTCCCCCTCTCACGGGTCAGGAGGTCATCGCGCCAACTCCACGGCGCTCCGATGCCAGAGTCGGTCGGTCACGGCGCGAACCTGAGAGGCGACGACCGGACATCGACGAGGAGGGGCCGTGCCGCAGGCGCAGGCCAACGGGTTGACCATCGAATACGAGACGTTCGGCGATCCGGCGGACCCGCCGGTGTTGTTGATCATGGGTCTGGGAGCCCAGATGACGGTCTGGCCGGAGGGGCTGTGCGAGATGCTGGCCGAGCGCGGCCTGTACGTCATCCGTTTTGACAACCGGGACATCGGGCTGACCACCCACTTCGACCACCTCGGGGTGCCCGACGTGCTGGAGGTCATGGTGGCCGGGCTGGCCGGTGAGACCATCGAGGCGCCCTACTCGCTGGCCGACATGGGCGACGACGCCGTCGGGCTGCTCGACGCCCTCGGTATCGACACGGCCCACGTGGTGGGCGGTTCGATGGGTGGCATGATCGCCCAGCGCATCGCCATCGACCACCCCGACCGGTTGCGCAGCCTCACCAGCATCTTCTCGATGCCGCGGGTCATCCCCGGCGACCCGGAGGTCATGGAGGCCTTGGCGAGGCCCGACCCGGGAACCCGTGAGGGTCGTATCGACGATGCGGTGGCTGCCGTCCATCTGTTCGCCGGCGGCGGGTTCCCGGTCGACGAGGACGAGGAACGCCAGCGGATCGCGGCATCCATCGACCGGTCGTGGCACCCCGATGGTCAGGCCCGACAGATGGTGGCCGTCATGGCCGACGGCGACCGCACTGAGGCCCTGGGGCCGGTGACCACGCCGACCCTGGTCATCCACGGCACCGGCGACCGCCTGGTCGTGCCGGCCGGCGGCCAGGAGACGGCCGACGCCATCCCCGGGGCTGAACTGGTGTGGATCGAGGGCATGGGCCACCGGCTGCCAGAGGGGGCTTGGCCCCAGGTGGTCGATCCGATCAGCGCCCTGGTGGCCCGGGTCGAAGGCTAAACCGGAAATACCCTGCGGCTTCAGAGGCTGGCGACGTCGTCCAACCACCAGTCGACGAGAAGATCGGCCCGGCGGCGGTTGAGGGTCTCCTGTTCGATGGTCCCGGCCAGGATCACGGCCGGGTCGGCACCGTGGGCGATCAGGTCGTCGCGTCCGAAACGAATCCAGCCATCGACGATGGCGGGGGTGACCTCGGGATGGAACTGGCAGCCGACGCTGTGTCCAGCCCGGATCACCTGGGGACCCGACAACGTGGACGCCACCTCGACTGCGCCGGGAGGCACGCTGAACCGGTCGGTGTGCCACTGGAACCACGGACCGCCGGTCACGTCGTCGCCGTCGACCTCGGTCCAGCCGTGTTCGGGACGTTCGGCCTTCGTCACGTGTCCGCCGAGGGCTGCCGACAGCACCTGTCCGCCGAAGCACATGCCGAACACCGGCATGCCGGAGTCGTGGGCCGTGGAGACCATGGCGATCTCACGGTCGATCCACGAGGCGATCGGCGTGTGGTCGGCGATCGACCAGTCGCAGCCGTTGATGACGACCGCATCGAATGCCGTGGGGTCGGGGTAGGGAGCCATGGCCACCGGATCGGTCGGATCGTCCAGCACCCGGAACACGCGGAGCTCGAAACCCCGGGACACCAGATGGTCGCCCACACCCCCGACCGGGATCCGCTCGTCATGTTCGATGACCAGGGCACGCATGGCCGAGGAGCCTAGGTCCGCGTGACCGCGGGAACGCTCCGGATCACGCTGCGGCGACCTGGTGGCTAGCGTGCGGCCATGGCGATCGCAGAGGCGTCCAGCGCCGTGTACCCGGCCCGGGACGGCAACCTGATCGAACCCCTGGTCGACGGCGGGGTGGCCTTCGACCGCATCGCGGCCGCCGTCGAGGCCGCCACCTCCTCGGTCTGGGTGTGCGTGGCCTTCCTCGAGGCCGACGCCCGGTTCCCCGGCGGCCGGGGCACCCTCTTCGATCTGCTCGACGGGGCCGCGGCCCGCGGGGTCGACGTTCGGGCCCTGATCTGGCATCCCCACGGCGAGGCGGCCGACGACATGTTCCCCGGGGACACCTCCAGCATCGACCTGCTGGCCGGCCGGTCCACGGCCTGGCAGGCCCGTTGGGACGCCGTGCCGGGCCGCCAGTGCCAGCACCAGAAGGTGTGGCTGATCGACGCCGGCACCCCCGATGAGACGGCGTTCGTAGGCGGAATCAACATCACCCAGGGGTCGATGGCCGGCCCCGGCCACCAGGCGCCGATGCCCGGCCCCCGCAACGCCCGCTACGGCAACGTCCACGACGTCCACTGCCTCGTGCGCGGCCCCGCCGCCTCCGACGTCCATGACAACTTCGTCCTGCGCTGGAACGGGGCCACCGAACGCCACCGGGACCACGGGGCGTACCCCCCGGGCGGCACCGACGACCTGACTGCACCCGTCGACCGCACCGGACCCCGCGGCCCCACCCGGGCCCAGATCCAGCGCAGCGTGCTGCCCGGCATCTACGACCTGCTCCCCGATGGCGAGAACAGCGTCCGCGAGCAGTACCTGGCCGCCATCGACGGGGCCCGTTCCTCCATCCTGTTCGAACACCAGGTGCTGCTCAGCCGGGCCTGCCTCGACGCCGTGTGCGCCGCCCTCGAGCGTGGCGTCGTCGTCGTGGCCTCGGTGCCCGCCAACCCGATGCCCGAACTGGCCGCGGCTCGTGGGCACCCGGGCATCGCCGCCGGCTACGACGCCCTGGCCGCCTGTGGTGAACACCCGAACTTCTGCCTGGTGGCCCCGACCATTCGCCGCGACTGGGGCTACGAGGACGTGTACGTCCACGCCAAGACGGCCGTCGTCGACGATGCCTGGGCCACCATCGGCTCCACCAACCTGGTGTTCAGCTCCTTCCGGGGCGACACCGAGATGAACGTGTCGTTCTGGGACGAGGCCGTCGCCCGGGCGTTGCGGGTGTACCAGACCAGCGAGCTGGCCGGGTCCGACACCTCGGGTGTCGGCGACGCCGACGCCCTGCGGCTGGTGGCCGCCACCGCTCGGGACAACGCCGAGCGGCACGCCGCCGGCGACCCGTTGACCGGGCTGGCCCGCGCCATCGACCCGACCGGGTGGGCCACGTGAACGACCCGGCCGATCCGGGGACCCCCGTCGGACTGCCCTCCGGCCCCTCCTGGGAGGTGCTGCCCGACTTCGAGCGGTTCAACCAGGTCGACGACGTGTTCAACCGGGCGTTCTGGGACGAGGCCGTCGCCACCGACGCCGCCCGTGAGTTCTTCCGATCACACCGCGAGCCCCTGCTGGCCTGGCGCAACGCTGCCGGGTTCGGCCAGCGCGACTACGCCCTGCGCAACGCGGCCTGGCACGTCGTCGACATGTTCGCCGAGATGCACGACGGCGACGACCTCCGCGACGGCTTCCTCAGCCCGCTCAGCCAGCTACGCGATGGCCCCGCCGAGCAGTTCGACCTCGGGACCCCCGAGGAGGCCACGGCCACCGTGCACCAGGTGGCCCGTACCTTCGGCGCCGACCTGGTCGGCGTCTGTGCCCACGACGAGCGCTGGGTCTACACCGAGCGCTACGCCCGCCACGCTGGCGAAGGCCGGCCGGTCGGGCTTCCCGACGGGCTCACCCGGGTGATCGTGGTCGGCCAGGCCATGGACCACGACCTTGTCGACACCGTGCCGTCGGCCCTGTCGGGGGCCGCTGTCGGCCTCGGCTACTCGAAGGACGCCCTGGTGCTGCTGGCCACCGCCCAGTGGCTGATCAACCTGGGCTATCAGGCCGTGCCCAGCCTCAACGACACCGCCCTGGCCATCCCCCTGGCCATCCAGGCCGGGCTGGGCGAGTACGGCCGCCACGGTCTGGTCATCACCCCCGAGTACGGGCCCCGGGTGCGGTTCGGCAAGATCTTCACCGACGCCCCGCTGGCCGTCGCCGAGCAGGTGTCGTTCGGGGTCAGCGAGTTCTGCGCCGTGTGCCGGCAGTGCACTGACGCCTGCCCGCCGAGCGCCATCCCCGACGGCGAGCCGTCACCGGTCGTGCTGAACCGGTCGGGCATCACCGGGGTACGCAAGTGGTCGGTGGACGGCGAGAAGTGCTTCTCGTACTGGGGCCAGATCACCAGCGACTGCATGATCTGCATGCGGGTCTGCCCCTACAACAAGGACTACTCGCGGCGCCGCCACCGCATCGGCCGGCGCCTGGCCGCCACCCGGCTGCGGCGCCTGATGCTGTGGCTGCACCGGCGCCTGGGCTACGGCGTGCGGCTCAAGCCGCGGTCCTGGTGGGCGGGGGGACGGACCCGCCGGTAGCGCCGGCCGGCGGGCATGCCCCGCCGATGTCACAGGTCGCGCCTACGGTCCGGGGCATGGAGATCGTCGCAGTTCTGGCCGTTCTGGTCGCCCTGGCCGCCGTCGGGGCGATGGTGTGGGTGTTGCGGCGGCCTGTGCCCGAGCCCCCTGCCCCGGACAGCGCCGCGTTGGCCGCTTTGGTGGCCGCCCAGGTCGAGGCCCGGTTGGCGGCCACGGCCACCGACGCCCTGGCCGCCAACAGCGAGCAGTTCCTGACCCTGGCCGGCGAACGCATGGGTGTGGTCCACGAACAGACCAAGGGCCTGCTGGACCCGGTGACGGCCAAGATGGACGAGCTGGGCCGCACAGTGGCATCCCTGCAGAAGGCCCACGACACCCAGAAGGGATCGGTCGACCAGCTGACCAGCCAGATGGGCGCCCAGATCAGTGCCCTGAACGCCTCCACCACCACCCTGGCCGAGGCCTTACGGTCGCCCACCTACCGCGGCTCATGGGGCGAGCAGCAGCTGCGCAACGTCATCGAGATGGCCGGCATGACCCGCTACTGCGACTTCGACGAGCAGACGGCGGGCGAGAACCGGGCCGGCACCGGCGTCCGCCCCGACGTGCGGGTGCGCCTCCCCAACGGTGCCCACCTGGCCATCGACGCCAAGACCCCGTTCGACGCCTACCAGCGGGCCCAGGAGGCCACTGACCCGGCCGAGGTCGAGCGCGAGCTGAGCCTGCACGCCACGGCATTGAAGAAGCACGTCGACGACCTGGCGTCCAAGAAGTACTGGGAGCACAACGACGGTCCGGCCCCCGAGTACGTGGTGTTGTTCGTGCCCGGCGAGTCGTTCCTGGCTGACGCGGCCCGGGCCCGGCCCGACCTGCTCCAGGAGGCCATGCGCAAGCGGGTGCTGCTGGCCTCGCCGGTCAACCTGCTGGCCCTGCTGTGGGCGGTGGCCCGGGGTTGGCAGGAGGCCCGTATCTCCGACCACGCACGCGACATCGCCGAGTTGGGCCAGGAGGTCTACGACCGCATGGGCACGGTGCTCGGCCATGTCGACAAGACCGGCAAGGGGCTCGTCAGCGCCGTCCGGGCCTACAACGAGCTGGTCGGGTCGGTCGACAGCCGGCTGCTCGTGAGCCTGCGGAAGTTCCCCGAGCTGGGCACCAGCGGCGACGAGCTGGTCACGCCGGCCGAGGTCGAGGTGCTACCCCGGTCCCTCCAGGCCGACGAACTGCCCTGAGCCTGCAGGAAGGGGCCTGTCCCTTTCCTGCAGGCTGGAAATTGCTGTTGACCTGCGGGTTCGTTGCTTCGTGCCGGCCAATGTCACACCCCGTCGTCACGCTGGTACGTGCCGACTTCGATCTCCGTGTCCGTCACGGGGGTCGGAATCGCCGGACCGACCCCGACGAAAGCAGCGCGACATGGCGGAGAACGTTCCCTCCCGAGGCCCCCACGATGCCCGGCATCCGGTCCCCGGTTCCAACGACCGTGCCGCCATCGCGGCCTGCATGGCCCGCATCGTCGCCGGGGACGATGCCGCCAAGGTCACCCTCGCCGTCGAGTTCGGCCATCGGGTCCGGTTCGTGGTGCGCAGCATCCTGCTCGACATGGGTCGCCGCGACGTCATCGACGACGTCGACGAGTTGGACGGCCTGGTCATGGAGGCCTGCCTCACCATCGCCGATCGGGCGTCCGGGTGGTCACCGGACGGTGCCCTCCCCTGGACCTGGGCCCACGCGGCCATCCGGGCCACCGTCGCCCGGGTCATCGGCCACCGTCTGGCCGACGTCGACACCTCGACCCTGGCCGAGGCCCCGATGGGGCCGGTGGTGGCCGGCGACCAGGCCTACGGCAGCTTTCTCCAGTTGGCGGCCCGCGACCCCTACGTCGCCATGCTGCTCGAGGCGCTGCGCCGGGTCGCCAACCCCCGCGACTACGAGGTCACCCTCGACTACGTGTTCCAGAAGTCCAACGGCGATCCGTCACCGTCGCACACCGTGGCCCACATGCATCGGCTCATGCCCGACAACGTGCGCCAGATCTTCTCCCGGACCAGGCGGCGTCTGCTCGAGGCCATCGACGCCGACCCTGCGCTCGAACCCCTCCTGGGGGTCTGGTGGTTGCACGGATGAAGGCCATCCATACCGACCGGTCGCCGGACCTCGACATCACCCGCATGGTCGAACGCCTGGCCGAGACCTACCGCAGGCGAGGGGCCGCCCATCCGGTCGCCGCGGCGGCCTCGGTGACCGCTCGCGGCATCTTGGGCGGCGATATCGCCACTGCGGCAGCCCGGCTGGGCCTTCCGGGCGCCGAGTTGCGCCGGGCCGAAGCCGGACAGGTGCCGTTCGGCGACCTTCCGGACGCCGTCGGTGCCGTCCTCGAGCGAAGCGGCATGGTCGGCCTGTTGGGCTTGGCCGACCAGGCCGCCCGGTACGGCGACCCCCTTGGCCCCGAGGGGAGTGACCGCGCAGCAGCCGACCGGCATGTCGATGCGGTCATCGAGGGGGCCATGAGTTGGGCGGCCGACGCGCCACCCGAGGCCCGGCGGGTCATCGAAGCCCTGGTCCACCCCGATTGAGGCGGATGCCCCGGGCCGGCCGCTGCTGTCACGCTGCCGCCGTACCAGGGGGCATGGACGTTTTCCGACCACCGCGCGGCCCTCGCACCGGGGTCGACCGGGTCTACCTGGCCCGCATCGACCGGACCGGCGAGTGCCGCGAACTGTTCGTGCTGGGCGGCCGCTACGGCTCCGCTGGGGGTTACCGCCTGACCCCCGACGGGTGGTCCAGCGACGATCTGCCGTTGGCCTGGTTCGGCGGACACGCCGACCAACTCGACCCGGTCGATCCCGCGTGGGCCCGCCGGGCCGCGCTGTCCCTGGGTGCCACCGACGAGATGTTCGATCGGCTACCCGGCGTCCGGGGTTGAGCCGGTCGCCCGGGCACACAAGGCGTCGATCATCGGCACCAGGCGGGCCCGCTCGGGTTCGACGAGGCCCTGCATGCCCATGGCCCACATCGACGACGAACACACCGGCCCCACCGATACCGGTACCACCCGTTCGCCGTCGAGGGCGGCGACCAGCTCGTCGAGGCGCCCGAGGTCCTCGGCTACCCGGCCCAGGTGGATCGCTGAGGTCTTGGTGGTGAACGTGACGGCATCGACCTCGCCGTCGCACACCGCGTGCACGAGTCGCTGGGCCGGCCCGAGGTCGGCGGGAAGGTCCCAGCGGTAGACCGGCACCGTGATGACCTCACCGCACGACGCGGCGAGGGGGGCGGCCAGCAACTCCTCGTCGGTGCCGTCGAGCTGCAGGGCCAGACGGTCCCGGCCCCCGGTGTCCGCCACGTGCTCGGCCACGTCGGACGACACTTCGCGAGGCGACTGCCAGGCCACGGCCAGCCCGGCCTTCCTGGCCGCGTTGGCCGCCTTCGGGCCGCGAGCCAGGACCTCCACGCCGGTCAGCATCCTGCGCAGGTCGGCGCCCGGACCGGCGACGTCCATCGCTTCGAGCCACATGGTGGTGCCGAACCCCGTCTGGAGGACGATGGTGTCCGGGGGTCGGTCGACCAGCGAGCGGCTGACGTCGAGCAGACGCTCGTCCTCGGTGAGGTCGAGGGTGCGCATCGTGCAGCCCATGACCACGTCGGCGCCCCGTCGTCGCAGGACGTCGGCCTGCTGGTCGGCCCGTCGATCGGCGGTGACGCCGACCCGCCAGCCGTCGAGGGGCGGAGGCCCGGGAGTCGTCGGTTCGCTCATGCGTACATGGTGGCCAGATCGGCCATGGCCAGGTCAACCACCTCGCCGTCCGGTCGAGCCTCGAGGTCGGTGGCTGCCCGGGCGGTGTTGAAGCCGACGAGGATCGGCTGGCCGGTCCACGGCACCGCGTTGTACCACTCCACGAACCGCCCCCGGTCGGCAGGGACGTAGCCGATGAGGTCGACGTCGGTGTCCCAGAACGGCTCGTCGAAGCGCAGCACCACCTTGTTCATGAGCCCCATGCCGAGCCCGGCTACCGCGGCTCGGTGCGAGTGTGACGGCTCCGGGGTGATGCTTACCGTGCCCGACTGCAACACCCCCAGGGGCAGGGTGACCACCGCCGCTTCGGCCTCCAGGGTCTGGCGGTCGGACACGACGGTGACGCCCCGGTCGTCGTGACGGATCCCGGTCACCGCCTGCCCGAGGTGGAACTCCACACCGTCGGCCATGGCCTCGAGGATGGGGAGGTAACCGGTCGTCGGGACGAAGTCGCCACCCACCGAAGGTGCGCCCTCCCAGGCGGTGGCCATGGCCAGGTCGTCGACGTGGGCCGGCCACCAGTGTTCGATCTCGGAGACGACCACGTAGTCGAACCAGGGTTGTTCCTCGGAGGTCAGCCCGGCCCGGACGCGGTCCAGCTCGGGTCCCATGGCGCGGGTGGATGAACTCGACAGCGCGGCGTCCTCGACCGCCGCGTAGAGGTGGTCGAGCCGTCGCCACGCCAGCGGCGAGCCGTCGGTGTCGAACAGGACCGCGTCCTCGTAGTTGGTGTGAACGAGCTCGATGCCGAGCCGGCGGGCCCAGGGCTCCAGGTCGTTGTGATACAGGCCGTGGAGCCACGAGGCCCCCAGATCCAGTGGGGTGCCGTCGAGGTCGTCGGTCCACACCCGCCCCCCGATGCGGTCCCGGGCCTCGACCACCACCACGTCGATCCCGGCCTCCCGGAGGGTTCGGGCCGCCTCGATGCCGGCGGCACCGGCACCGACGACGACGCACGACCCGGCACCGAGTTCCAGGACCTCGCCCGCGGCCCGGGCGCCGGAGCGCACCGCGCCGTGCACGGAGGCCGGGTAGTCCGGTTCGGTGGCCTCGCCGGCCATGACGACCCGGCTGCCGACCGGTCGGGCCAGGTCGAGGCGCAGGCGGGCCGACGACCCGGCGGGCAGGTACGAGTACGAGCCGCGGCTCCACGGATCGGCCCCCCAGCGGGTGACCCGGTGGTCCACGGGGTCCGGGATGCCCGGCCGGCGAGCAGGAGACAGCGTCGTGGTCGTCGTGGTCGAGTTGGTCGAGGGCGAGGCCACCGGTGCTGGGCCGGTGGGCGACCCGCAGCCGGCGGCCAGGGCCAGGGCGGTGGCTCCGGCCCCGCCGAGGAACCGTCGACGCGACCAGCCGGGATCGGGCCGACGCGTGCCGGTCATGCGACCCCGATGATCCGGCCGGCCATGGTCAGAAGCCACCGGGCTTGGTGGTGGAGCATGGTGCCGATCTCGACCGGCATCCGGCCGGCCAGGGCCCGGGCATGGGAGCCCTCCAGGATGATGCCGAGTTTGTAGCAGGCCAGGGCGAACCACCAGTCGACGTCTTCGACGGCCAACCCGGTGCGGTCGGCCCAGCGGTCGACCAGGTCCCGGCGGGTCAGCCCACCCATACCCCGGGCGATGTCGACGTTGGGCCGGGGCGGGTCAGCCTCGTCCCGCCAGGCGGCCAGCAGCCAGCCCAGGTCCAGGCGGGGGTCGCCGATCGTCGACAGTTCCCAGTCGACCATGGCGGCCAACTCGGGCCGGTCGTAGCGGGCCAACACGTTGGCGTGGTGGAAGTCACCGTGGATGACGCGGGGCGTGAAGTCGGTGGGACGGTTGGCTTCCAACCAGTCGCCGACCCGGTCGACGTGGGGTAATCCGCCGCCGTCCCAGCCCTCGAACGAGGCGTACCCGTCGAGTTGGGACCGCCATCGTCCGACCTGGCGTTCGATCCAGCCGTCGGCCTTGCCGAAGTCGGTCAGGCCGACCGCCTCGTGGTCGACCCGGGCCAGCGAGGCGATGGCGTCGACCATCGACAGGCCCAGACTCCGCTGCCACGAGTCGTCGGAGAGGTAGGGCTCGACGAGACCGGTGCCCGGGTTGAAGCCGTCGATGGGCTCCATCACGTAGAAGCACACCCCGAGCACCGACGGGTCGCCGCAGCCGTCGTAGAACGCCGGGTGGGGCACGTCGGTCCCGCGGAGTGCGGCCAGCACACGCGATTCGCGGCGCATGGTCTCGTCGCTGGTCGGTCGGGGGTGTCGAGGCGGCCGGCGCAACACCATGCGGGTGCCGTCGGCCCGGGTCATGAGCACCAGGTTGTTCTGGGTGCCGCCGGCCAGCAGTTCGGCGGCCACGACGGCACCCGAGCCGGGCACGTCGGCGTCGGCGATCCAGCCCTGGAGGGCCTCCCAGTCGATGAGGCCGTCCCAGGAGTCGAGTGGAGGATGTACCGAGGTGTCGATGCCGGCGAGGTTAGATCGCACCCGAGGTCTGAGGAGAGGCGAGAACCGCCGGCCACGCTCTAGCATCCCGTAGGAAGCGTTCGGCCGCGCCCGGCCGCCGTCGACACCACGGAGACGCCCATGCCGACCCATGCCGAGTTGCTCAGCAGACATCGCGCCGTCCTGCCCGACTGGTTGGCCCTTTACTACGACCCGCCCATCGCCTTCGACCGGGGCGAGGGCCGCCACGTCATCGACGCCGAAGGCAACCGCTACCTCGACTTCTTCGGCGGCATCCTCACCACCAGCCTTGGCTACGACGTGCCGGAGATCACCCGGGCCGTGCAGGAGCAGGCCCCCAAGGCCTTCCACACCTCGACCCTGTACCTGTCGGAGCCGATGATCGAGTTGGCCGAGATGATCGCCGACCTCTCGGGCATCCCGGACGCCAAGGTGTTCTTCACCACGTCGGGTACCGAAGCCAACGACGCCGCCCTGCTGCTGGCCACCACGTACCGCAGGTCGAACCAGATCCTGGCTTTGCGCAACAGCTACCACGGCCGCTCGTTCTCGACCATCGCCATCACCGCCCAGCGATCGTGGTCGCCGACCAGCGTCAGCGGCCTGTCGGTCAACTACGTACACGGCGGCTACCGGCTGCGCAGCCCTTTCCGCCATCTCGACGACGACGCCTACACCCGGGCCTGCACCGACGACCTGGTGCAGGTGTTCGACATGATGACCTCGGGCGATGTGGCGGCCATGGTGGCCGAGCCGATCCAGGGGGTCGGCGGGTTCGCCACCCCACCCGACGGGTTCTTCGCCCCGATGAAGAAGGAGCTCGACAACCGCGGCGTGTTGTTCATCTCCGACGAGGTGCAGACGGGCTGGGGGCGCACCGGCGAGCACTTCTGGGGCTACCAGGCCCACGGCATCGTCCCCGACATCCTCACCTTCGCCAAGGGGGTCGGCAACGGCCTGTCGCTGGGCGGGGTCGTCGCCCCGGCTGAGATCATGGACTCCCTGCCCGGCAACTCGGTGTCGACGTTCGGCGGCAACCCGATCAGCAGCGTCGGTGCCCTGGCCACGCTGAAATACATGCTTGAGCACGACACCCAAGGCAACTCGCAGCGCATGGGGGCCCGTCTGGCCGACGGCATCGCCCCGGCCGTCGACGCCACCCCCGCCGTGGCCGAACTCCGGGGCAAGGGTCTCATGCTGGCCATCGAGACCGTGCAGCCCGGCACCCTCGAGCCCGACCCCGGTGCCGCGGCCCGGGTCATGGAGGCCACCCGAGCCGACGGCCTGCTGGTCGGCAAGGGCGGGCTGTTCGGCAACGTCATCCGGATCGCCCCGCCGATGACGGTGACCGGGGCCGAGATCGACGAGGGCATCGCCATCCTGGACCGGGCCATCCGGTCGCTGGGCTGACCGGGGACGAACGGTGCGCCCGACATGACCATCCTGGTCTCCGGAGGCGTCGTGGTCGGCCACGACGGCCGACGGCCCGCCGAGGTGCTCGTCGACGGCGAGTTGATCGCCGCGGTGCTCGAACCCGGGAGCGATCCGGCACGGGCCGCGGCGGCTGGCGCCGAGCGCATCATCGACGCCACCGGCAAGTACGTGGTGCCGGGCGGCGTCGACTGCCACACCCACATGGAGCTCGACGTGGGCGGCGTCGTCTCCTCGGACACCTTCGCCACCGGCACCGAGGCCGCGGCGTGGGGCGGCACAACCACCATCGTCGATTTCGCCACCCAACACGTCGGAGAGGACGTCCGGCACTGCTTCGAGGACCGGATGGCTGCCGCCGACGGCCAGTGCGCCGTCGACTACGGCTTCCACATGATCCTCGGCGACGTCCACGATGCGGCCCTGAAGGAGATGGACGCGCTGGTCGACGAGGGGGTCACGTCGTTCAAGCTGTTCATGGCTTACCCGGGCCGGCTCTACAGCGACGACGCCCAGATCCTGCGGGCCATGCAGCAGGCGTCGGGCAACGGGGCGATGATCTGCATGCACGCCGAGAACGGCATCGCCATCGACGCCCTGGTCGACCAGGCCGTGGCGCGCGGCGAGACGGCACCCATCCACCACGGCCTGACCCGGCCGCCCCGGATGGAGGGGGAGGCCGCCCACCGGGCCGTCCAGCTGGCCCTGGTCGCCGGGGCGCCGCTCTACATCGTGCACCTCTCGGCCAGCGAGGCCCTGGGCGCGGTGGCCGCGGCCCGCCACGACGGGCACAACGTGTTCGCCGAGACGTGCCCCCAGTACCTGTACCTCAACCTCGAGGACCACCTGGGGGCACCGGGCATCGAGGGCGCCAAGTACGTGTGCTCGCCGCCGCTGCGTTCCAAGCACCACACCCACCACCGCGACCTTTGGGAAGGGTTGCGCACCAACGACCTGGCCGTGGTGTCCACCGACCACTGCCCGTTCTGCGTCAAGGACCAGAAGGACCGGGGCCTGGACGACTTCCGGGCCATTCCCAACGGCATCGGTGGCGTCGAGCACCGGATGGATCTCGTCTACCAGGGGGTGGTCATGGGTGAGCTCACCCTGGAGCGCTGGGTCGAGACCTGCGCCACGACGCCGGCCCGCATGTTCGGCCTGTACCCGAGGAAGGGCGCCATCGCCGAAGGGTCGGACGCCGACCTCGTGGTCTACGACCCCGACGCCACCACCCGAATCTCGGCCGACACCCACCACATGAACCTGGACCATTCGGCCTACGAGGGCTTCGTGGTCGATGGGGGAGTCGATACCGTACTGTCCCGGGGCCGGGTGCTGATCGCCGACGGCGCCTATCACGGCCGTGTGGGTCACGGCCGCTATCTGCGCCGCGGCCTGTCCAGTTATCTGACCTGAGATCCGCGACGAGACGCCAGGAGCGCCGATGTACGACATCCATCACCTCATCGACGGTGAAGCCTCACCGGCGACTTCCGGCCGGTCGGGTCCGGTGTTCAACCCGGCCACCGGAATCGAGGCCGGACGGGTGGGCCTGGCGTCGGTCGAGGACGTCGATCGGGCCGTCCTGTCGGCCAAGGCCGCCTTCGCCGAGTGGCGGACATCGTCGCTGGCCCGCCGCACCAAGCTGTTGCACGACTTCCGCCACCGGGTGAACGACGGCGCCGAGGACATCGCCCGGGCCCTGACCGCCGAGCACGGCAAGGTGCTTGACGACGCCCGCGGCGAGGTGGCCCGGGGCATCGAGAACATCGAGTTCGCCTGCGGCATCGCCGACGCCCTGAAGGGCATGCACAGCGAGCACGCGTCCACCGACGTCGACGTGCACACCGTGCGCCAGCCCCTCGGCGTGTGCGCCGGCATCACGCCGTTCAACTTCCCGGCCATGGTGCCGTTGTGGATGCTGCCCGCCGCGGTGGCCACCGGGAACACGTTCATCCTCAAGCCCTCGGAGCGCGACCCGTCGGCAGCCCGGCTGGTCGTCGAGATGGCCCAGGAGGCCGGCTTCCCCCCCGGCGTGGTGAACCTCGTCAACGGCGACAAGGTGGCCGTCGACCGGCTGCTCGACCATCCCGATGTCAAGGCGGTGAGCTTCGTCGGTTCGACACCGATCGCC
Source organism: uncultured Microthrixaceae bacterium (assembly GCA_964586175.1). Taxonomy (GTDB): domain Bacteria; phylum Actinomycetota; class Acidimicrobiia; order Acidimicrobiales; family MedAcidi-G1; genus CAZPGL01. The sequence goes on from CAZPGL010000010.1 coordinate 39,125, forward strand.
CGCTACGTGTACGGCACCGGCACCGCCAACGGCAAGCGGGTCCAGGCACTCGGCGGGGCCAAGAACCACATGATCGTGTTGCCCGACGCCGACCTCGACATGGCAGCCGACGCCGCCGTCTCCGCGGCCTACGGGTCGGCCGGCGAGCGGTGCATGGCCATCTCGGTGGTGGTCGCCGTCGGCGATATCGCCGACACCCTGGTCGAGGCCATCAAGGTGCGCATGGAGAAGCTGACCATCGGCCCCGGCGACCGGGCCGACTCCGAGATGGGACCGCTGATCACGCGGGAGCACCGCGACAAGGTGGCCGGCTACATCGACGCTGGTGCCGTCGCCGGGGCCACCGTCGTGGTCGACGGCCGACAGCAGTCGTTCGAGGGCGACGGGTTCTTCCTCGGCGTGTCGCTGCTCGACCACGTCACCCCGGACATGAGCGTCTACACCGACGAGATCTTCGGTCCGGTGCTGTCGGTGGTGCGCGCCGACGGGTACGACGAGGCCGTAGGGCTGATCGCCGACAACCAGTACGGCAACGGGGCGGCCATCTTCACCCGGGACGGCGGAGCGGCCCGGCGGTTCGAACAGGATGCCGACGCTGGCATGGTCGGCATCAACGTGCCGATCCCGGTGCCGGTCGGCTACCACTCCTTCGGCGGGTGGAAGGACTCGGCGTTCGGGGACACCACGATGTACGGACCCGAGGGGCTGCGGTTCTACACCCGCCCGAAGGTCGTCACCAGCCGCTGGCCCGATCCGTCGACCAGCACCGTCGACCTGGGGTTCCCCCGCAACGACTGACTGGTATCCGGCGGCACCCGTGTCGTCGGACCGCCGGGCGGCCTCCTAGCGTCGCCCGTCAATGGCGAACGGACTCACCCCGGTACATCGACAGGCGTGGCTGGCCCTGTCGGTGGCCACGCTGGCCGCCATGCTGACGGTCATCGACGTCTCCATCGTCAACGTGGCCTTCCCGTCGATCCGCCGCGACCTGGGCGCCTCGGCCGCCGGGCTGTCATGGGTGCTGTCCGGTTATTCGGTGTCGATCGGGGCGTTCCTGCTCATCTCGGGACGCCTCGCCGACCAGCACGGCCGCCGCCGGCTGTTCCTCATCGGGGTCGGGGTGTTCATCGTCGGCTCGCTGCTGTCCGGGATGGCACCCACCCCCGGCCTTCTGATCGCCGCCCGGGTCCTGCAGGGCATCGGCGGTTCGATCCTGAGCCCGGCGTCGCTGTCGATGATCCTGCCCGAGTTCCCGGTCGACCGTCACTCGACGGTCATCGGCATCTGGGGGGCGTCGGCCGCCCTGGGGGCGGCCATCGGCCCGACCCTGGGTGCCGTACTGCTGGACATGGCGTCCTGGCGCTGGGTGTTCCTCGTCAACGTGCCGGTCGGGATCGCCATCCTGGTCCTGACGCCGCGGTTCGTCCACGAGAGCCGCGACCCCAACGCCGAAGGGCGTTTCGACATGATCGGTGTGCCCGCCGGCACCCTGGGGGTGGCCCTCTTCCTGGTGGCCGTCGTGCAGGGCGAGGCCTGGGGGTACACGTCGACGGCCACCGTGGGGGCCGCGGTGGCCGGCGCCGTGCTCCTCGTGGTGCTCATCGCCCGGTCGGCGTCGCACCCCCGGCCGCTGCTCGATCTCGGTCTGTTCCGCGTCCGTTCCTTCTGGACGGCGAACGTCGGCCAGACCTTCTTCTCCACGGCGTTCATCGCCACCATCTTGTTCAACACCCTGCTGCTCCAGGAGCGCTGGGGTTGGTCGGTGTTGGCTGCCGGGTTCGGCGTGGTGCCCGGCCCGACGCTGGCCGCGGTGTTCGGAGGACCGGTGGGGGCCATCGCCGACCGGGTCGGCCACCGCACCCTCGTGGTGGTCGGGTGCACGAGCGCCGGCCTGTGCCCCACGTGGCTGCTGTTGTCCGTCGAGGAGGACAGCAGTTACGTGACGACCGTGCTGCCGGCCCACCTGATGCTGGGTGTGGGCGTGGCCTGTTCCTTCGCCACCTTCGCCTCGATGGGGATGCGCCAGGTGCCGCCGACCCGGTTCGCCACGGCCAGTGCCACCCTGCGCACCGGGTCGTCGATCGGGTTCGCGGCCGGGGTGGCGATCGCCGTGGCCGTGTTCTCGGCGTCGATCGCCGATGGCCCGGCCGTCGCCTACGACCGGGCCTGGCTCTTCATGGCGCTGACCTTCTTCGCCGGGGCGGTGTTCAGTGCCGTGGCATGTCCGTCTCGGGCCGCCCTCGATCCGGCGGCACCGGTCGCCGGCTAGGCGGGTGCGCCCAGGCTGACCGGAAAGGTCGAGCGGCCCCGCAAGATGATGCGGGCGTTGAGGGTCGGTTCGGCAGCCACCGCCAGATCGGGGAACCGGCGGATCAGCCGGCTGACCGCGATCTCGCCCTCCAGACGGGCCAGCGCGGCGCCGAGGCAGTGGTGGACACCGCTGCCGAAGGCCAGATGCCGATTGGCCGACTCGCGGGTGATGTCCAGTTCATCGGCGCTCGGACCCCAGAGATCGGGATCGCGGTTGGCGCTGCCGAGGGCGGTGAGCACCATCTCGTCGGCCGCCACGTCGATCCCGCCGATCTCGGTGTCGCGGGTGAGCCGGCGACCCGAGGTCTGCACGGGACTGTCGTAGCGGAGCAACTCGTCGGCCATGGAGGCGTCCACCGATTCGTCGTCGCGTACGAGGGCCAACTGGTCAGGGTGGTCGAGCAGGGCATGGGTGCCGTTGCCGATCAGGTTCACCGTGGTCTCGTGGCCGGCGACGAACAGCAGCCCCACCATCGAGAGCAGTTCGCCCTCGGTCATGCGGTCGCCCTCCTCCTCGACCTCAACCAGCGCGGTGAGCAGGTCGTCGGCCGGTTCCCGCCGCTTCTGCTCGATGGCGTCGAGAAGGTAGGCGTCCATATGGTTGGCGCCGTCAACGGCCGCGGTGACCTGTTCGGGGGTGAGGAACGGTTCCAGGGTCTGGGTCAGGGCGTGCGACCACGCTCGGACCTTCTGGACGTCGGTGTCGGGGAGTCCCAGCATCCGGTGGATGACCGCGAACGGGATGACGAAGGCGTAGTCGGTGATGAGGTCGATCTCGTCCCGGCCGGACAGCTCGTCGAGAAGCTCGTCGACGATGGTGGCGGTCTGGTCGCGCATGCGCCCGATGGACCGGGGGGTGAAAGTGCGCTGCACCAGCCCCCTCAACCGCGTGTGGTCGGGCGGGTCCAGCCCCAGGATCGACGGTGGCCGGTCCTCGCGACGCTCCCGTATGGGCAGCATGTACTCGGGGATGTCGGCGTTGGTGTCGAAGCGCTCCACCGACGTGGTGGGGTCCCGCAGCACCTGGAAGGCGTCGTCGTACCGGGAGACGACGAGGATGCCGAGCGGTGTGCGGTGTACGGGGTCCTCGGACCGCAGTCGGGCGTACGTCGGGTACGGGTCGCTCAGGAACTCAGGGTCGAACGGGTTCCAGGACGGTGCTGCCGTGGCGGTCATGCTGCGGACGTTACCCACCCCGATCCGTCGGTGACGAGGCGGTCTCTACAGGCCGACGGCCACCGCGTGTCCGCTACGGACGGCTCCTTCGATGTACCAGGATTCGGCGGCGTCGCCGACCACGTGGACTTCCTGGCCGGCATCGGCCAGCTGGTCGGCGAGGGAGCGGTCGGGGAGAACACCGCCGGCGATGACGACGGTGTCGGCGCTGACGTGCCCGTTGGTTTCACCCTGGCTGAAGTCGACGCCTTCGGCGGAGATGCTGGTCATCTCGGCGTCGGTGTGGAAGACGACCCCGTCGGCCCGGGCCTCGTGGAGGGCCCGCCAGCGTCGGGGATGGGCCATGGCTTCGGCGGGTTGCGGCCCCGGTTCGATGACCTCGACGTGGCGGCCCCGTTCGGCGAGGAAGTGGGCCAGTTCGACGCCGACCAGGCCGCCGTGGATGACGGCCACCCGCTTGCCGATCGGCATCCAGGCCCGGGACAGGGCGCGGACCCGGTCCAGGTCCTCGGTGATCCGGAGGGTGCGGGCCATGGCCAGGGCCAGTCGGGCCAGCCGGGACGGCTGCCTGGCGCCGAGGTCGCCGGCGCCGGTGAGCAGGGCCCGCAGGTCGTCGCCGGACAGGACGTGGGGCAGGTCGGCGCCGGGCAGATCGGGCCGCTCGCGCCGGGCGCCGGTGGCGACGACGACCACATCGGGGTCGAGCGCGGCAACGGTGCTGGGGTCGGCCCGTACGCCGGTGCGGACGTCGACGCCGGCGTCGGCGATGGCGGCGGAGAGGTAGCGGACCAACTCGCCGTTCATGGGGGTCGTCAACGACGAGAACCGGGCGGTGCCCCCCAGATGGTCGGCGGCTTCGACCAGCGTGACCCGGTGGCCCCGCTGGGCGGCCACCCGGGCGCATTCCATGCCGCCTGGTCCACCGCCCACGACGAGCACGTGGCGGGGGCTGGCGGCCGGCGTCACCTCGGGCTGGTCGTAGTGGCCTAGCCGGGCATTGACGGCGCACACCGGCTTGCCGCTCCAGAAGTTCTGGGCCACACAGACGAAGCAGTTGATGCACGGCCGTACCAGGTCGGGCCGGCCGTCGGAGAGTCGGTCGACCAGGTCGGGGTCGGCCAGCAGCTGGCGGCCCATCGACACGAAGTCGGCGGTGCCGGCACCGATGATGCGCTCCGCCTCGGCGGGCAGGATTCGGCCCACGGCGATGACCGGGACGTCGACGGCGTCCTTGACCGTCCGGGCGAACGCCTCGTACTGGTTGGGCTGCCAGGGGAGTGGCCCGTCGGTGAAGCCGACACCGGTACCCGCCGACGAGGTGGCCGACACGTGGATGGCGTCGGCACCGGCGGCCTCGGCGGCCCGGGCGTGCTCGGCGGCGTCGGCCGGGGTGATGCCCCCGTCGATGCCGTACTCGTTGCCGTCGAGCCGCACGATCACTGCGAAGTCGGTGCCGCACCGCTCCCGGATCGCGGTGACCACCTCGGTCAGCATCCGGGTGCGCCCGTCGAGGGAGCCGCCGTAGTGGTCGCTGCGGTGGTTCCACGCCGGGGAAAGGAACGTGCTGATCAGGTAGCCGTGGGCGGCGTGGACCTCGATGCCGTCGAGGCCGGCCCGCTGCACCCGCTCGGCGGCGTCGGCGAAGTCGGCGATGATGCCCTCGATCTGTTCGATGGTCGCTTCGGCGTACGTGGGCATCTGGCCACCGGTGAGGGTGGCCATGCGCATCAGCTCGTCCATCGTCGTGTCGGTCATCATCCGGGCTGGATCACCGGGCGGCGGTGGGACCGATGGGATCAGGGCCGGCTTCCCCTCGGAGACGTCGACGCTGGAGGTCTTGCCGTGGTGGCAGATCTGGACGACCATCTTGGCCCCGTGGGCGTGCACGGCGTCGGCCAGCCGGGTCAGGTCGGGGACGACGCCGTCGTGGGACAGGGCGGGTTGGTGGCGGGCCGTGGCGCCGTGGGGGTACGACACGGCGGACGTCTCGACGATCAGCAGGCCCACCCCGCCCCGGGCCCTGGTTTCGTAGTGGGCGATGGTCTCGTCGGTGACCAGGCCCTCCTCGGTGCAGTTGTTCTGGTCCATGGCCGGCAGGACGACCCGGTTGCGCAGCTCGAGGGATCCGAGCCGGCCCGGGGCGAGCAGGTGGGGGAACTGGGGGGAGGTGGCGGGCATGCCCCCATCATGACCTGACGGACCGTCAGGTGCCACCCTGTGACCGCAGGGGCCCGGCGGGTCAGCCGGTCAACACGTCAGCCGGCCAACTTGGCCAGGGTCTTGAGGCGCCATTCCTCGGTGGTGTCGACGGCGTTGAACGTGAAGCAGTGGATCCCGGCGATCCCGAGCTCGTCGGCCCGCTGGGAGAGCGGGGCGATGAGTTTGTTCGGGTTGTAGCCGCCGGGTGAGAGAAGTCGGATCACCGACGCCCGGTTCTTCTTCAGGTAGCGGGCCGAGTGGCCGATACCCAGTCGGATCGAGATGGTCAACAGCTTGGTGCGGTCGACGGCGCCCGGCACCCCCAGGTGGCAGGGCAGGGTCACCCCGGCGGACCGTCGGCACGCCAGCCAGTCCCCGATGGTCCGGGCGTCGAAGCACATCTGGGTGGCCATGTAGCCGTCCAGGCCGGCCTCGGCGATCATCTCCTGCTTCTCGATCTGGGCGTCGACCAGGGCCTGGTCGGGGATGGTGGCGTGACCGTCCGGGTAGGAGCCGACGCCGATGGTGTCGATGTCGGGTCGGCGGTCGAGGAAGTTGCGGAGGAAGCCCGCAGCGTCGGTGTAGGGGCCGCGGGGGTCGGCGTCGCCGCCGATCACGAAGACCGTCCTGATGCCCTGCTCGTTCACCCGGCGCACGATGCGGTCGACGTGGTCCTCGCTCTCGACCATGCGGGCCGCGAGGTGCGGGATGGTGGTCAGACCCTGTTCGGCGAACGTGGCACAGAGGTCCAGAGTGTCGTCGATGGTCTTGGCCGGGGAGCAGGTCACCGACACCGTTGACCCGGCCGGCACGTAGGCCGCCTGGTCGTGGATGTTCTTGAGCGGGATCAGCTCGTAGGTCATGCCTTCGAGCAGCCGGCGGTGCACCGTGCGGTCGCCGCGGCTGAGCAGCGGCTTGCGGGAGCGGGGCTGGGGGGACTCGGGGGGCTGACTCATCGCGGGCGCGACCTCCTTGTGGCGCCGGGGACAGATCTGGTGGAGCGACGTTGCTCCGTTGGCCGGGGCGGCCGGTCAACTCAGGCCGACGATCTCCCCGTGTTCGTCGATGTCAATGCCGGTCGCGCCGGGTCGGGCGCCGAGGCCGGGCATGGTGCGCATGTCGCCGCAGATGGGGTAGACGAAGCCGGCACCGACCGAGGCCCGTACCTCCCTGACCGGCAGGGTCCAGCCGGTGGGCGCCCCCTTGAGGGCGGCATTCGAGCTGATCGACAGGTGGGTTTTGGCGATGCACACCGGCAGGTTGCCGAAGCCGTTGGCCTCGTAGGTGTCGATCTGCTTGTTGGCCTGCGGGGAGAAGTCGACGCCGTCGGCCCCGTACACCTTGTCGGCGACGGTGCGGATCTTGTCCCGCAGGGGCATCTCGTCGGGGTACAGCACCTGGAAGTCGCTGGGTTCGTCGGCCGCCTCGGCGACCGCCTCGGCCAGTTCGGCGGCGCCGGAGCCACCGTCGGCGAAGTGGGTGGTCACCGCGACCCGGGCGTTGAACTCCTGGGCGATCTCCTTGATGGCGTTGATGTCGCCGTCGTGGTCGCCGGGGAACACGTTGATGGCCACGACCGGGGAAACCCCGTGGACCTGCATGTTCTCGAGCTGCTTGCGCAGGTTGTCGCCGCCCTGGTGGACCTCGTCGGGGTTCTCGGCGAGGAGTGCCTCGGGCAGCGGCTTGCCGGCCACGATCTTGTGGTTGCCGGAGTGGGCCTTGAGGCCCCGCACGGTGGCCACCAGCACCGCGGCGTCCGGAGCGATGCCCGAGTAGCGGCACTTGATGTTGAAGAAGCGCTCGGCGCCCATGTCGGCACCGAAGCCGGCCTCGGTCAGGAGGTAGTCGCCGGTGTGGATGCCGATCTGGTCGGCGATGATCGACGAGTTGCCGGTGGCGATGTTGCCGAACGGGCCGCAGTGCACGAGGGCCGGGGTGCCCTCCAGGGTCTGCATGAGGTTCGGCTTGATGGCCTCCTTGAGGATGACGGTCATCGAGCCCGCGACGCCGAGGTCCTCGGCGGTCACCGGGGTACCGGCCTTGTCGTAGCCCACGACGATCCGACCCATCCGGACCCGCAGGTCGGCCAGCGAGGTGCACAGGGCCAGGGCGGCCATGACCTCCGAGGCGGCGGTGATGTCGAAGCCAGTCTCGCGGGGAACGCCGTCGAGGCGGCCGCCGAGGCCGATGACGATGTTGCGCAGGGCCCGCTCGTTGATGTCCATGACCCGGCGCCATGTGATGTTGTGGAGGTCGAGGCCCAGCTCGTTGCCGTGGAACAGGTGGGCGTCGAGCATCGCCGAGCACATGTTGTGGGCGGCGGTCACCGCGTGCATGTCGCCGGTCAGGTGGAGGTTGAATAGTTCCATTGGGACGACCTGGCTGTAGCCGCCGCCGGCCGCGCCGCCCTTGATGCCGAAGGTCGGACCCATCGAGGGCTGCCGGATGGCGATGGTGGCCTTCTTGCCGATGTGGCTGAAGCCCTGGCCGAGGCCGACGGTGGTCGTGGTCTTGCCTTCGCCGAGTGGGGTGGGGGTGATGGCCGACACGACGACGTAGCGGGCCTTGGGCCGGTCCTGCATGGCACCGATGGCGTCGAGCTTGATCTTGGCCGCCCCGTCACCGTAGGGCTCGAGGTGCTCAGCGGGGATACCGGCCTCGTCGGCGATCTCGGTCAGGGGGCGGAGCACCGCCTGGCGGGCGATCTCGAGGTCAGACGGGAACGACATGGCTCGCACTCTTTCGGTGGTGGGACGCCTCTGGCTGGCGGGGAACGGGTCGGCGGGGAACGGTCGGGTCGGCTCCGGACGCCGCGGACCCGGCGAGTGTAGTGATCGGTCGGCGACTTGGCCACCGACAGGAAAGAACCACCCCCCACACGGGATGTTGCCGGGCAGGCAGTCGGGCGGGGGGCCGGGCCGTCGGGCGGGCGGACGGCTGGCCGGCCGGCTCAGGCGAACGCATCGGGGATGTCCTCCTTGCGGCGGGCCATGAAGTCCTGCAGGGCCGCGTCGGCGGCGTCGTCGAGGCCCGGCCCCTCGTAGTCGGCCAGCATCTGCTTCCAGATGCCGTTGGCCCGCTGGGCGGCGTCGAGGCTGCCGTCCTCCTCCCACTGCTCGAAGCTGTCGTTGTTGGCCACCTCCGAGCGGGCGAACGCCGTCTCGAAGTTGGCGTAGGTGTGGGCCGCCCCGAGGAAGTGCTGGCCCGGCCCCACCTCGAAGATGGCGTCCATGGCCTGGCCGTTCTCCGACAGGTCGACACCGGTCACGAAGTTGGCCATCAGGCCGCACTGGTCGGCGTCGATGACGAACTTCTCGTACCCCATCGCCAAGCCGCCCTCCAGCCAGCCGGCCGAGTGGAGCATGAAGTTGACCCCGCCCATGAGTGCCGGGATCAGGGTGGCCATGCTCTCCGACGCTGCCTGGGCGTCGGGCACCTTGGAGCCGCACAGGTTTCCGCCCGACCGGAACGGCAGGCCCAGCCGGCGGGCCAGGGCGGCGACCGTGTAGAGCACCAGCGCCGGTTCGGGGGTCCCGAACGTCGGGGCCCCGGTCTGCATCGACATCGACGAGGCGAACGACCCGAACACCATCGGGGCCCCCGGGTTGACCAGCTGGACGAAGGTCATGCCGGCCAGGGCCTCAGCCAGGGTCTGGGCGGCCACCCCGGCCACCGTCACCGGCGCCATGGCCCCGGCGAGGATGAACGGGCTGACCATGGTGGCCTGCATGCTGCGGGCATAGGTCTCGGCCGCCCCCAGCATGGTGGCGTCCCAGGCCATGGGCGACGAGGCGTTGATGAGGCTGGTCATCACCGTGTTCTCGGCGACGAAGTCCCGGCCGAACACCAGCCCGGCCATGTCGATGGAGTCCTGGGCCCGCTCGGAGGCCGTCACCGACCCCATGAACGGCTTGTCGCTGTAGCGCAGGTGGGCGTACACCATGTCGAGGTGGCGCTTGGCCACCGGAATGTCGACCGGCTCACACACCGTGCCGCCCGACAGGTGCATGTGCGGCGACTGGTAGGCCAGCTTCACGAAGTTCTGGAAGTCCTCGATGGTGGCGTAGCGGCGGCCCTGGTCGAGGTCGTGGACGAACGGCGATCCGTACGCCGGGACGAACACGGTGGCGTCACCGCCGACCTGCACGCTGCGGGCCGGGTTGCGGGCGTGGTGGGTGTAGACGGCCGGGGCGGTGGCGGTGACGATCTCGCGACACATGCCGCGGGGGAACCGCACCCGTTCGCCGTCGACGTCGGCCCCGGCGTCGGCCAGCAGGGTCAGGGCGCTCGGGTAGTCGCGAAAGTCGATGCCGACCTCTTCGAGGATGGTGTCGGCGTTGTCCTCGATCTGGGCCAGCCCCTCTTCGGAGACCACCTCGACCGGCGCCATGCTGCGGGTCAGGTAGGGCCGGACCGCGCTGGCTGCGCTGCCGCTGCGGGCGGCCTGGCGGGCCGCCCGCCCGCCCGAACGGCGGCGGGGTGCGTCGCTCATGGACTCGTCTCCTCTCGGGGGGCCCGCCGGCGTCGGCGGCGACCCTTGGGTTCGCCGGCCGGCCCGGGGGCCGGCCGGTCGGGCAGGGTGATCACCGTCGACAGGCCGGGGTAGTGGGCGGTGCGGTGGGGGATGGCCATGGCGTCCACGAAGTGCTCCTGGAAGGAGGCCTCGGTGGCCGTCTCGATCTTCTCGATGCCGGCGACGACGTGTTGGATCTCCCGGCGGGCCGACCCGGAAAGCAGGGCGATGGCCGCCCCGGCCCCGGCCGCGTTGCCGACGGCCCGGACCCGGTCGGGGTCGCAGTCGGGGATGAGGCCGAGGACGGTGGCCCGCACGGTGTCGATGTGGCTGCCGAAGGCGCCGGCCAAGCCGATGCGGTCGACGCGGTCGACGCCGAGGTGGTCCATCAGCAGGCGGACCCCGGCGTAGAGCGCGGCCTTGGCCAACTGGATGGCCCGGACGTCGTTCTGGGTGACGAGGATCTCCGGGCCGTCGCCCGCCGGCTCATGCAGGACGTAGGCGTTGGTGCGGCCTTCGGGACGGATCCGGGGCGACGGCCGGGTGCCGGCCCCGCCGATCACGCCGTCGGCGTCCATGAGACCGGCGAGGTACAGCTCGGCCACGACCTCGATGATGCCGGACCCGCAGATGCCGGTGATGCCGGTGGCAGCCACCTCGTCGGCGAACCCCGGCTCGTTGGACCAGGGGTCGACCCCCAGCACCCGGATCCGCGGTTCACCGTCGGCCGGGTCAATACGCACCCGCTCGATGGCACCCGGGGTGGCCCGCTGGCCGGCGCTGATCTGGGCGCCCTCGAAGGCCGGACCGGTGGGGCTTGAAGCGGCCAGGACCCGTCCGTGGCCGGCCAGCACGATCTCAGCGTTGGTGCCGACGTCGACCACGAGGGCGACCTGGCCGTCGGCGACGTCCTGGGGCCGGGTCGCCAGCACCACGCCGGCCGTGTCGGCACCGACGTGGCCGGCGATGCAGGGCAGCACATGGGCTCGACCGGCCCGGTGGACGTCGAGGCCCAGGTCGGCGGTGGCCAAGTCAAGGGCCTCGTCCACGGCCAAGGCGAACGGAGCGCCACCGAGCGGTACCGGGTCGAAGCCGAGCAGCAGGTGGTGCATCACCGGGTTGCCGACCAGGGTGAGTTCGAGCACCTCGTCGCGTTCGGCGTCGGCGGCGTCACACAGGTCGCCCACCAGGTCGTCGAGCGCCGACCGGACCGCAGCGGTCAACTCGACCTCACCACCGGGGTTCATCATCACGTAGGAGACCCGGCTCATCAGGTCCTCACCGAACCGGATCTGGGGGTTCATGACGCCGGCGGTGGCCAGCACGGCCCCGGTGGCCAGATCGCAGAGGTGGCCGGCGACCGTTGTGGAGCCGACGTCGATGGCGATCCCGAGCGCCCGGTCCCGCAACCCGGGCCAGGCGGCGACGATCTCGGCGTCGTCGCGGATCGCCACGGTGACGGTGCGCCCGCCGTCGGTGATGGCGGCCTGGAGTTCGCCGACCGCGGCCGGGGCGACCCGCAGGCGGTCCGGACCGATGTGCCACTGGTCGGCTACGGCGTCGAGCACCCGTCGGGTCTCGCCGATGGCCTCGTCCAGCGTCGGCTCGGGCACGTCCACCAGCCGGAGGGTCAGGACCGGATCCAGGGCCACCTCGTCCAGGTCGACCTCCTTGCGGACGACCTGGCGGTGCACCTGGCTCTCGGCGGGTACGTCCACGACGAGATCACCGCACACCGAGGCCGCACAGCCGAGACGCCGGCCGTCGGTCAGGGGACGGCGGCCGCGGTAGCTGTCCTCGATCGCCCCGCGGGCCGACAGGTGGTCGGGTCCAGTGGTGATGCCGTGCTTGGCGAACTCGCCGAACATGGGCTGGACCTGACAGCGGCCGCAGATGCCGCGGCCACCGCACACCGAGTCGAGGTCCACGCCGAGCCGCCGGGCCGCGTCGAGCAGGGTCGTGCCCGCGGCGACCTCACCCCGCCGACCGGAGGGGGTGAACACGACGAGGTGGTCGTCGGTCATGGCGGGCACGTGCCAGGGCGGCCGGGTCTACGCCGTGAGGCGTCGACGCCGTCCTCCGGCCCGTCGTTCCCGGGCCCCACCGGGGGCGTCGGGGTCGCGGTGGTGGCGGATCCAGGTGGCGCAGTCGCGGTCGTGGCCGGCCAGGACATCGGCGGCCTGGATGGCGGACTTCACCTCGCCGTGGAGCGGGCTCAGGATGGCTGAGGTCATGCCGTGGGCGATGGCCATGGACAGGAACGTTGCGGTCACCGCGTGGCGGTTGGGGAGCCCGAAACTCACGTTGGACGCCCCGCAGGTGGTGTTGACCTTGAGCTCCTCGCGCAGGCGCCGGACCAGCGAGAAAACCTGCTGGCCCGCGGTTCCCATGGCACCGATCGGCATGACCAGCGGGTCGACGACGACATCGGACGACGGGATGCCGTGGTCGGCGGCCCGTTCCACGATGCGCTTGGCGACGGCGAAGCGGACGTCGGGGTCCTCGGAGATGCCGGTGTCGTCGTTGGAGATGGCGACCACCGCGGCGCCGTGCCGGGCGACCAGCGGCAGGATCCGCTCCATCACCTCCTCCTCCCCGGTGACCGAGTTGACGAGGGGCTTGCCCTCGTACGCGGCGATGCCGGCCTCGAGGGCATCGGTGATCGACGAGTCGATCGACAGGGGAACGTCGGTCACCGACTGCACGAGTTGGATGGCCCGGGCCAGTAGGGCCGGCTCGTCAGCCAGGGGGATGCCGGCGTTGACGTCGAGCATCTGGGCACCGGCCTCGACCTGGGCGATGGCGTCGGCCTCGACCCGGCTGAAGTCGCCCGCCTTCATCTCCTCGGCCAGCAGCTTGCGGCCGGTGGGGTTGATGCGCTCACCGATCATGACGAACGGCCGGCCGAAGCCGATGGCCACTTCCTTGGTGGCCGAGCTGAGCACGGTGTCGGTCATCGGGTGTTCTCCTGGGGTGCTGGTCGAGACAGGGTCGGGGGTTGGGACGGCCGGAGGCGGGCGTCAGGGGGCGGTGTCGAGGCCCCCCGAACGCACCAGGCGCTCAAGCCGTTCGGGTGTGTAGCCGGCTTCGATGCGGGCCAGTTCGGTGGCGACGGCGTCGGCCATGTCGGCGTCGGCCGGTCGGCTCTCACGCCGCCATTCTGCGACGTACTCGTCGGTGCCGGTGATGCCGGCGACCATGGCCGCCCGGTCGATGGCGTGTTGGAATCGGGCGTCGAGAAGGGCCTTTTCCCGGGTCCGGCCCTGTTGGGCGGTGACCTGGGCAGGGATGTCGCGCCAGTAGATGGTGACGAGCGAGATGGTCATGGGACGGAGGGGATCGAGGCGTCGGGGCGGTTCCGGCGGCCGAGTTCGACGATGCTGTCCGCCAGCTGGCCGTAGCCGGTGGCGAGCACCTCGAAGCGCAAGCCCAAACGTACTGCGGCGGACCGGGCCTGTTCGACGAGCGCCGGGTCTTCGGTCTGGGCCAGGTAGACGAGCCGGGTGTAGTTGCCGAAGTAGTCGGCCAGCAGCTCAGGGTGGCGATCCAGCCACAGGGCCCGGATCACCAGCCGGTCGAAGTGCTTCACCAGGTAGTCGGTGAGGTAGAAGGTGCCTGGCTCGTCGTCCTGGAGCCCGGCGAAGTCGGCGGCCCCGGCGAAGAACTCGTAGCAGTGGGCCCCGGGCAGCCGCTGCACCCCCAACTCGTCGCACACGCGGTCGAGGCGGCCACCGGTGCCGCAGTCGGCGTAGCCCACGTAGATCTCGGCGTAGGCGTCGCCGGCGGCGCGCACGCGCGCCTCGACGGCGTCCGGGATCAGGTCGGGGGTGTTGTGGTACGAGGCCGGGAGGCACTCGACGTCGATGCCGGGGAGGCCGTTCATCTCGACGAGCTGTAGCAGTTCGCGAGCCAGGGCTCCGCAGGCGACGATGAGCACCCGCCGGTCGACCGCCGTGGCGGTCCGGACGGAGGTCATGGCTGGTCGTGTCGGGTTCAGGCCGCGGCGGCGCGGCGTTCGGCGACCAGGCGCTGGGCGGTCTCCGCGGCCACCGCGGCGTCGCGGCAGTAGGCGTCGGCGCCGATGGCCTCGCCGAACTCC
>CAZPGL010000011.1:0-11655 GCA_964586175.1 uncultured Microthrixaceae bacterium
ACCCGGACCTGTACGGCAACATCGACCACGTCGTGCGCATCAACTACTACCCGCCCCGCGGTGACAACAAGGAAGGGTGGGACAACATCGACATCTTCGGGTGGTTGGGCTACCCGATGCAGATCAAGGTGGACTTCCTGTGCCGCGACTCGATCCTGGCCGCCCCGATCGTGCTCGACCTGGCCCTGTTCCTCGACCTGGCCCACCGGGCCGGACAGTCCGGCGTGCAGGAATGGCTGTCGTTCTACCTGAAGGCCCCGCAGGCCGCCGGCGAGGCCGAGGCCGAACACGACCTGTTCATCCAGCAGACCAAGCTGAAGAACACCCTGCGGGAGTGGATGGGCGAGGAGCCGGTCACCCACTCCGAAGCCGGCTGAGCCGGCCCGGTCAGGCCGGGGCCGGCTCCCGACGCCACAACTCGGGATACAGGTGGGTGCCCGGGCGGTCGCCGGGGCCCAGACCGACCTCGGCCATGACGTCGCGGTGGTCGGGGGACATGCCCTCGGGTCGGAACGCCACCCGCACATCGTCGCCCAGCCACTGGGTGTTGAACACCCGGAGGTCCCGGTCGGGGGCCAGGTTGCCCGACCCCCCGTGGATGGTGCGGCCGTTGAAGATCGCCATGTCGCCCGGCTCCATCGCCCACCCCAGGATCTCGTGCTCGTCGCGGTGGCCCTCGATGTCGGGGAACGGCAGGCGCCCGTCGTCGGGCGGCTCACCGTCCTCCAGCCAGAACTCCGGCAGGTGGAAGCGCTGCCCCCAGCGGTGCGAGCCGGCCACGAACTCCAGGGTGCTGCACCGTTCGACGGGCACCAGCGGCATCCAGGCCGAACAGGTGTCAAACCCGTCGACCGTCCAGTACGGCTCGTCCTGGTGGAACGGGGTGCGGAACTGCACCCCGCTGGTGCGCACGAATGCCGAGTCGAAGAAGAAGTTGACCGCTGAGGCACCAAGCAGCCGGCCGGCGATCTCGGCCATCGGCGAGTTCTCGATGAAGTCGCGGTATTCGTCGATGTGCAGCCAGCACTGGCTGTCGTACCGGGTCGTGCCGCCGTCGCCGTCGCCGTCCCACAGCCGGGCCCGGTGCGACGGGGCGGCCAACGACCGGTCGAGGCCGGCGGCCAGCGACTCGATCCACTCGCGGCCGACGGCGGCCCGGAGGCACACCGCACCGTCCCGCGAGAAGGCCTCGATCACCTCGTCGGTGACCAGTTCCGCCATGTCCATGACGCACCCCCCCCCTTGAGATGACGGATCGAGATCAAACCTGGTCTCGCGCGGCAACGTAGCAGCGACGCAGAACCGGTTCGTGAAGGCTGAACGCGTCAGGCCCGCCGCCGGTCCCGCAGATCGGAGGGCCTCCGCCGCGGGTCAGATGCGCGCCTCGTGGCCCTGCCAGTACTCGTCCTTGAGTAGACGCTTGTAGAGCTTGCCGGTGGGGTGGCGGGGCAGTTCGTCGCGGAAGTCGACGCTGCGCGGGCACTTGACGTCGGCCAGATGGTCCCGGCAGTAGGCGATGAGCTCCCGGGCCAGTTCGGGGTCGGCCTCGACCCCATCGGCCGGCTGGACCACCGCCTTGACCTCCTCGCCGAAGTCGTCGTTGGGCACCCCGATGACGGCCACGTCGTAGACCGCCGGGTGCATGGTGAGGACGTTCTCGGTCTCCTGGGGGTAGATGTTCACCCCGCCGGAGATGATCATGTGCGCCTTGCGGTCGGTCAGGTAGAGGAACCCGTCCTCGTCGAGGCGGCCGACGTCGCCCAGGGTGCTGCAGTTGGGGGCGATCTTCGCGTTGGCCGTCTTCTCGGGGTCGTTGTGGTACTCGAAGTCGGAGTTGCCCCGGAAGTAGATACCGCCCTCCTCGCCCGGCGGGACCTCGTTGCCGTCGTCGTCGAGAATCAGCACTTCGCCGAGCAGGGCCCGGCCGACTGAGCCGGGGTGGGCCAGCCAGTCCTCGGAGTTGGTGAAGGTGAGGCCGTTGCCCTCGGAGCCGGCGTAGTACTCGTAGATCACCGGGCCCCACCAGTCGATCATCCGGTGCTTGACGGCGACCGGGCACGGGGCGGCGGCGTGGATGGCCGCCCGGAGAGACGACAGGTCGTAGCGGGTGCGGACGTCCTCGTCCAGCTTGAGCATGCGGACGAACATGGTGGGCACCCACTGGCTGTCGGTGACGCCGTGGCGTTCGATGACGGCCAGGGCGTCCTCCGAGTCGTACTTCTCCATGACCACCACCGTGTTGCCCAGCCCCAGGTAGCCCATGCAGAACCGCAGCGGGGCGGCGTGGTACAGCGGCGCCGGCGACAGGTACACCCCGCCCTCGGTGGCCCCCCAGAGGAACTTGGCCATGGTCGAGATGGAGCCGCCGGTGCCGAGCGGTGACCCGGACAGCGGCCGCTTGACCCCCTTCGGGCGCCCGGTGGTGCCCGAGGAGTAGAGCATGTCGTCGCCTTCGGGGGTGTCGGTGTCGAACTCGGTGCTCTGGGCGGCCACCGCGTCCTCGAACGAGGTGTGGCCCGGCAGCTCGCCGCCGATGACGAAGCGGGCCTCGACGTTGGGGCTGCCCGCGGTGACCTCGTCGATCACGTCGGCCTTGTACGGCGTGGTGACGAACACCCGAGCGCCGCAGTCGTCGACGATGTAGGACAGCTCGTCGGCGGTCAGCCGGGAGGAGGCGGCGGTGAAGTAGAGGCCGGCGTATTGGGCGCCCCAGCACACGGCGAGGAACTCGCGGCGGTTCTCCATGCACAGCGCCATGTGGTCGCCGGGCCGTAGGCCCAGGCTGCGGAACAGGTTGGCGATGCGGCAGGCCTCGTCGTGCAGTTCGCCGAACGTGGTGACCTCTCCGCTGCCTGACATGACGATGGCTGGACGGTCGGGCGCCACCGTCGCCCAGTGGCCGGGGAACTCGGCGGGCGTGGGCGCGTCGGTCGGAGTGTCGCTCATGACGCCGCACCGTACAGGCGCCCCCATCTCGCCTCCCACTCGAGCAAGTGACCGTGGCCACTGGTCGTCCGGGCCATCGTCACACCCGGGTCGTAAGGTCCGGTGGTGATGGCCAAGGTGACTTCCCCCGACCCCGCGTTCCGGTTCTGCACCCACGGCGCCGCGGCCACCGGGGCCCTGGCCGAAGCGATCGGCGACGCCAAGGGCGGTGACCCGATGGCTCCGGTCACCGTCATCGTGCCATCCAACCTCGTCGGCGTGGCCGCCCGACGCACCCTGGCCGCCCGCGACGGGCTGGCCGCCGTGCGCTTCGACACCCTCCTCGCTGTGGCCCGCTCGCTGGCCCCCCTCGCCGGCGACGACGACCGGCGGACCGTGTCCGACCCGGTCGTGGCCGCCGCCGTGCGCACCGCCCTGGCCGACAGCGCGGACCTGCTCGCACCCGTTGCCACCCACCCGGCCACCGAAAGGGCCGTGATGCGGGTCCACCGCGAACTGCGCGAGCTCGACGACCACGAGCTCGACGCCCTCGCCGCCACCAGTGCCCGGTCGGCCGAGGTCGTCGCCCTGCACCGGCAGGTCGCCGAACGGATCGCCCGACAGTTCATCGACGAGGTCGACCAGCACCGGCTGGCCGCCCAGGCACTCGACGCCGGACACGGCGGCCCGCTGGGGGCCGTAGTGCTCCACTGCCCCGACCGTCTCCCCCGCTCCGCGGTCGACCTGCTCGAAGCCCTGGCCGCCCACCGGCCGTTCCGCGCCGTGATGGCCCTCACCGGCGACACCGATGCCGACGCACCCGTCACCGCGCTCGCCGCCCGGCTGGGCGCCCCGCCCGACACCTCGGCCGCACCGCTCGACCCGCCGCCCCACCGGACGTTCGTCCGCTCGCTCCCCGACCCCGACGAGGAAGCCCGCTGGGCGGTCCGAGCGGTCGTCGACGCCGCAGCGGCCGGCACCCCCTTCGCCCGCATGGCCATCGTCCATCCGCCGGGCGGGGCGAGGACCCGCCTGGTCCACCAGCACCTCGCGGCGGCCGACGTCCCGTTCACCGGCGCCTCCGCCCGGCGGCTCGACGAGTCACTCACCGGCCGCACCTTGCTCCGACTCCTCGATCTGCCCGAACAGCGCTGGTCACGGACCGCGGTGATGGCCGTCGTCGCCGACGGTGCCGTCCTCGACCGGGGCTCGCCGGCACCGGGCACCGCCTGGGAGCGCATCGCCCGCAGGGCCGGCGTGGTCTCAGGAAGCGACCAGTGGCGGCCTCTGCTCGAGCGCTTCGCCGACGACGCCGACCGGCAGGCCGGCGACCTGGCCCATGCCGACCCCGACGACCCACGGATCCACACTGTCCGACGCGACACCGCCCTCGCCCGCGACCTGGCCGACTTCGTCGACCGACTCCGCGGCGACCTCGACGCGACGCCGCCCCGCACCTGGCCCGACGCCGTCCGCTGGCTGCTCGACCTGCTCACCGCCTGGGTCGGCCCCACCGGCGAACGCGGTGATCGACCCCCGGCCGAAGCCGACGCCGACCAGCGCATCGACGACATGCTCCGCGGCCTCGAACGCCTCGACGCCGTCGAACCGCAGCCGTCTCCGGCGGCCATCCGGCGGGCCGTCGCCGCCGGCCTCGACCGGCGCGACGAACGGCACGGGCGGTTCGGCGACGGTGTCCATGTCGGCACCCCCACCGTCACCGCTGGCCTCGACCTCGACCTCGTGATCGTGATCGGCCTGGCCGAAGGGATCACCCCGGCCCGACGCCGCGACGATCCGCTACTTCCCGACCGAGCCCGCCGAGCGGTCGGTGGCGGGCTGAGCACCCTCGCCGACCTGCGGGCCGACGAGCACCGGGGCCTGCTGGCCACCCTGGCCGGAGCCCCCGAACGGATCCTCTCGTTTCCCCGCGGCGACCTCGGTGCCCGCTCCGAACACGTCGCCTCGCGCTGGCTGCTCGACGAGATCGCTGCACTCCACGGGCGGCGCCCATCGCCTCCCGAGCTCGAAAAGCTCGACGAACCGTGGTTCACCACCTCGCCGTCATACCTGCGGGCCTTGGAGACGACGGCAATGCCGGCCAGCCTGCACGAACACCGCCTGGCCAGCCTGCTGCGCGGCGTCGAGCCCGACCTCGGCGATGACCGGCCGGTGTTCGCTGCCGGGATCGCGGCGATCACCGAACGCCGCGATCCCCGACTGGGGTCGTTCGACGGGGTGATCGACGGAGCGGACCTGCCGGCCCTCGACGACGGCCGCCTGCTGTCGGCCACCCGCCTGGAGGCCTGGGTCCGCTGCCCGCACGCCTACTTCGTCGAGTACGTGCTCGGCGTGGCCGCTGTCGACGAACCGGTCGACGAGGACGGCATCACCGCTATCGACCGCGGCAACCTGGCCCACGCAATCCTCGAACAGTTCATCGGCGAGGCCCTCGCCGACCCGCCGGCACCCGACCAGGCCTGGTCGGCGGCCCACCGGGGACGGCTCCACGCCATCTGCGACGAGGCGTTCGCCGACATCGAGGCCCGTGGCCGCACCGGCCGACCGCTGCTGTGGCGGCGCGACGCCCAACACCTGCGCCGCGACCTCGACCGCTTCCTCGCCGACGACGCCGCCTGGCGGCACGCCAACCGGGCCACCCCCATCGCCGTCGAAGCAGCGTTCGGGCGCCACGGCCGGCCGGCCTTCGCCCACCGGCTGCCCGACGGCCGGGTGCTGCGGTTCAGCGGCCAGATCGACCGGGTCGACCGCTCCGACACCGGCGACCTCCTGGTGTCCGATTACAAGACCGGTTCCCGCAAGCCCTACACCGGCATCTCGTCGACCGACCCCGACAAGAAGGGTGCCCACCTGCAGTTGCCGCTGTACGCACTGGCCGCCGCCGAACTCCACGGGGGGAGCGCCACCGGCGTGACCGCCGGCTACTGGTTCACCGGCGACTCCAAGGCCCGTGTCGACCTGGTGCTCGACGACGGTGTGCGGGCCCGCATCGACCATGTGCTCGGGGTCATCGCCGACGCCATCGCCAGCGGCCTGTTCCCGGCGCGGCCGCCGAAGAACGACCGGTACGGCCTGCCTTGCCGGGTGTGCAACCCCGACGGACACGGCACGGCCACGGTGGCTCGACGCTGGGAGTTGAAACGGGTCGATCCCCGGCTGGACGCCTACCGCATGCTCATCGGCGACCTGACCCCCGACGCCGTGGCCGGCACCATCGACCTCGGGGGTTCCGATGGTTGATGCGGCCAACCCTCTGCCCGAGCCCGTCGACCAAGCGGCTCGCGTCCGGGTGCTCACCGACCTCGACAGCACCCTGTTCGTCGAAGCCGGAGCCGGCACCGGAAAGACCACGGCGCTGGTGGGCCGCGTCGTCGCCCTCGTCGAAGACGGTGCCCCGATCGAATCCATCGCCGCCATCACCTTCACCGACAAGGCGGCCACCGAACTACGCGACCGGGTCCGGCGCGAACTCGAGAACCGGGCCGAGGCCGGCAGCGCCACCGCCGCCGCGGCGCTGATCGATCTCGACGGTGCCGCCCTGTGCACGCTGCACGCGTTCGCCCAGCGTCTCCTCGTCGAGCACCCCATCGAAGCCGGATTGCCGCCGGCCGTCGAGGTGATGGACGACGTCGCCGCCCTGATCGACTTCGGCGAACGCTGGTCGTCCACCGTCGACGACCTGCTGTCCGACGAGGCCCACGAATTCACGGTCCTCGCCGCGCTGGAACTCGGGATACGCCTGGACCACCTCCGGAAGCTGGCCCGAACCTGCGACGACAACTGGGACCTGATCGACGACCGGTTGACCCCCACGGCCGAACCCCGACCCATCGACGTCGAAGACGCGCTCGACGAGGCCCGAGCCGTCGTCGCTCTGGCCGACCACTGCAGCGACCCCTCCGACTCGATGGCTGTTCGGCTGGACGAGATCGCCGTCATCGTCGAGGCCATCGCCGGGGCCGTCGACGACCCCCTCGCCGTCATCCGGGCCCTCGAGGATCTGGACCCCTTCATGAAGGTGAAGCGAACCGGCAACAAGAGATCCTGGACCGGAGACGTCGGCGTGGCCGAGGTTCGCGAGCGCCTCATCGACGTCGGCGAGCAGCTCGGTGCCGAGGTCCAGCGGTTGCGCGACGAGGTGATCGACCGTCTCACCGAGGTGATCGGACGGGCATCGGTGGCGGCCGCCGGAAAGCGGCGACGGCAGGGGCAACTCGGATTCCACGACCTGCTGGTGTTCGCCCAGCGCCTGCTGACCCATCCCGACCGCGGCCCGACCGTCCGGTCCGACCTCCACGAGCGGTACCGCCATCTGCTGCTCGACGAGTTCCAGGACACCGATCCGGTGCAGGTCGAGTTGGCCACCCGGATCGCCGACCCTGGCGGCTCCGGCGCCTGGCCGACCCTGCGTCCCGCCGACGGTTCCCTGTTCGTCGTCGGCGACCCCAAACAGTCCATCTACGGGTTCCGGCGAGCCGACATCGCCTTGTATCTGGAGGCCCGCGACGCCTTCGGCGCCGACCGGGTGCGACTCGACCAGAATTTCCGCACGACCGGCCCGGTGCTGGACTGGGTCAACGGTGTCTTCGCACGCCTGATCATCCCGAGTCCCGGCGCCCAGCCCGACTACACGCCTCTCGTCGCGGCCCGCGAGGCGTCGCCCTCCGGTCCCTCAGTCCTGTTGCTCGGCGACCGTCACGGCGCTGGGGGTTCGGCCGAAGCCATCCGCGACACTTCGGCCGACGACGTGGCGGCCACCGTGTCCGAGGCGTTGAACGAAGGGTGGCTGGTGCACCGCAACGGTGACTGGCGGGCCTGCCGGCCCCAGGACGTCACGATCCTCGTGCGGTCCCGCACCCCGGTGGCGGCCCTGGCTGCGGCGCTCGACCACCTGGACGTCCCCCATCGCATCGAGGCCGGCGGCGACCGGTTCGCCACCGACGACGTGCGCGATGTCCGGCTTGTGCTGCGGGCCGTCGACGACCCCACCGACCCGCTCAACCTCGTCTGCGCGCTGCGAACCTCGCTGCTCGGATGCCGCGACGCCGACCTACTGGACTTCCACCGGGCCGGGGGCGTGTGGGACATCATCGACCCCGGCGACCACGGCCTACCCGATGTCCACCCCGTGGTGGCAGCCATGCGGTGGCTGCACAGCGTGCACGATGAGCGTCGCTGGGCCTCGGCTGCCGACCTGGTCGCCCGGGTGGTGCGGGATCGAATGGCCTTCGAGGTGGCCACCTCAGCACCCCGGGCCCGTGATTCGTGGCGTCGACTCCGCACGTTCGCGGACACGGCCCGGTCGTTCGGAGAGAATCGGGGTGGCGACCTCCGCGAGTTCCTCCGTTGGTGCGACCTGCATGTCGCCGACGAGGTGCGCGACGACGAGGTCGTCCCCCCGGAGGCCGACGACGATGCGGTGCGCATCATGACCATGCATGCCGCCAAGGGGCTGGAGTTCCCCATCTGTGTCCTCGCCGACCTGGGGAGCAGACCCTCCAGCGACGGGTTCTCGTTGGAGTTCCCGGGCGACCGGTCGATCGCCGTGTCGTTCACCGCCGACCGGTCCAACGCCGCGGCCCGCGACCATGCCGACGAGGCCGACCGGTTGGAACACCTCGAACGGATCCGGCTGCTGTACGTGGCCGCCACCCGGGCCCGCGACCACCTCGTCGTCGCCCTCCACCACCAGTCACGCAAGGAACCGCCGGACAAGCTCAGGAACTACAGCCTGGCCGAGATCGTGTGCGGCGGCCTGGACGATGACGCCGTCTTCGCTGCGCCGCCGCCGCCTCGCCTGTACGCACCACCGTCCCGGCCGGCCGCCGTCGACATTCCCCCGCAGGACGACTGGCGGGCCGCCGACACCGCACGACGGGCTGCCGGGGCACGGCAGCGCACCGTCGGAGCCAGCCGGCTCACCATCGCCGGCGGCGACGACCATCGGACGGCCGCCCAGGGCGGCGAGGACGGCCGCCACGGTCCTGCAATCGGTCGAGCCGTCCACCGGGCACTCGAAGTGGCCGGCATGCACGCCGACGGTGATGCCGGTGCCGCCGAGGCCCGGGCCGAGGCCCAGGCCGCGGCCCGCGACGAGGGTGTCGACGAGGGGACGGTGGTCAAGATGGTCGACGCCACCCTGCGGTCACCGAGCGTGCGGGCCGCCGGAGCCGGCGCCTGGCGCGAGCTGTACGTCGCCGCCCCGGTCGACGACGACGTCCTGCTCGAGGGGTACGTGGATCTGGCCTACCGGACACCCGAGGGACTGGTCGTCGTCGACTACAAGACCGACGCCTGGGCCTCCGAGGCCGACCTCGACGCCAAGGTGGCCGACTACCGGCTGCAGGGCGGAGCTTACGCGTGGGCGGTGCAGGCGGTCAGCGGCGAACCGGTGTCCCGCATGGTGTTCGTGTTCGTCGGTGGCCCCGAGCCCGTCGAGCGGGACCTCGACGACCTGGCGGCCGCCATGGCCGACGCCCGGCGGGCCGCCGTGGGTCCGGTGGTCGACGGCTAGCGTCACCGGCATGCGCAGCCTGCTGTTCGCCCCCGGCAACCAACCCGACGTGTTGGCCAAGATGCCGCGCTGCCGTCCCGGTGGAGCGGTCATCGACCTCGAGGACGCCACCCCGCCCGACCACAAGGCCGAGGCCCGGCGCACCGCCGTCGGCCTGACGTCCTCCCTTTCGGCCCAGTGCCCGCTGTACGTCCGGGTCAACGGGCTCGACTCGGACTGGTTCGCCGACGACGTGGCCGGCGCCCTGGCCCCCGGGCTGTCCGGGGTGGTCGTCCCGAAGCTGACGTCGGCCGGCGAGGTCGACCGGGTGGCCGACGCCCTCGACGCCGCCGGGTTCGCCGACCTGGCGGTGGTCGCCGGTCTGGAGACGGTCGCCGGTGTGGTCAATGCCGTGGAGGTGGCCGCCCACCCCAGGGTCGCCGTCTGCTACTTCGGTGCCGAGGACTACGTGGCCGACCTTGGTGGCGCCCGTCGGGCCGACAACCTCGAGGTACTGGTCGCCCGCAGCCAAGTGGCCCAGGCGGCCCGGCTGGGTGGGGCGGCGGCCATCGACATGGTGGTCGCCGACTTCGGTGACGACCAGCGGTTCGAACGCGAGTCGGTCGAGGCCCGGGCCCTGGGCTACGTCGGCAAGCTGTGCATCCATCCCGCCCAGGTGGCCCTGGCCGACCGGACGTTCCGGCCCACCGACGAGGAGCTGGCGTGGGCCGGCCGGGTGGTCGAGGCTTTCGACGCGGCCCTGGCCACCGGAGAGGCGGCCATCCAGGTCGACGGCGGCATGGTGGACGAGCCGGTGGTCCGCCGGGCCCGCGCCCTGTTGGCCCAGGCCGACTGACATCCAGCAGTGACCGCCGTGGCATCCTGAACGGCGACGAGCCCGGGAGGACCCATGGCCAACCTGGTCGCCGCCGGCGACGCCCTGTACGGCATCCAGCTCCCCATCCAGACCCTGACCCGCACCCTGGCCGATCCGTGGGAGGAGGACGCCACCCCGGAGGACCTGCGGCGGGTCGCCCAGGCTGCCGAGGCGGCCGGTCTCGACTTCATCGGCGTCTGCGACCACGTGGCCATCCCCGACAACGAGTACGCGGCCAACATGCGCACCACCTGGTACGACCCGGTCGCCACCCTGGCCTGGCTGGGAGCGGTCACCGAGCGGGTGCGCCTGCTGTCGGTGGTGTGGATTGCCGCCTACCGGCACCCGCTGCTCACCGCTAGCTCGTTCGGCACCCTCAGCCACCTCACCGGCGGTCGCGCCGTGTTGGGCGTGGGGGCCGGGCACGTCGAGGCCGAGTTCGAGGCCCTGGGCATCGACTACCGATCACGGGGGCGGATCCTCGACGAGTGCATCGACGCCGTGCGCGGCGCCTACACCGACACCTACGTCTCCCACGACGGTGAGCGCTTCGCCTACGCCGACGTCGGCGTGTCGCCCGGACCTCCGTCGGGTGACCTGCCGATCTGGGTGGGGGGATCGGGCGCCGCGGCCTGGAGGCGGGTGGGCCGCCGGGGCGACGGATACATCCCGATGGGCAACCCGCGGGACCAGTACCCGGAGATCATCGACACCATCCGGCGGGCGGCCGACGAGTCCGGCCGTGACGACGCGGCGTTCGACATCGGGTTCATGCCCGGATGGGCCTACATCGGCGACCCGCCCGAGGGGCTACCACCGGCGTGGCTCACCGGTGATCCGGAGGCCATCGCCGAATCGCTGCGGGCCGACCGGGCAGTGGGCGCCAACGTGTTCCACCTGAAGTTCCGGGGCCGCACGATCGAGGAGTACCTGGACCAGCTGGCGGCGTTCGGCGATCAGGTCCGACCGCTGCTCTGATCGCAGCGACCGGGTGGCGACCGGCAATCCTGGGGGCATCATGGGGGCATGGTCGAACTCGACGATGACACCCAGAAGGCCCTGCTCCTGTTCAACCGCCGTGCCGAGGCCGCCGAAGCCGAAGCGGCGGCGGCCCGCCGGCTGAACAAGGCGGTCAAGGCCAAGGACGCCGCGGCCGCCGATCTGAAGGCGGCCCAGGACAGCGGCGGTGGCGCCGAGGTGGTGGCCGAGGCCGAGGCCGCCTACCGGGCAGCCGTCGAGGCCTGGCAGCACCTGCGCGACGGCAAGGAGCCCCCCGAGGCCGAAACCGACGACGAGGCCGCAGACGCCACCGCCGAGGCTGAGACAGACGAGCCAGCAG
>CAZPGL010000011.1:11755-53064 GCA_964586175.1 uncultured Microthrixaceae bacterium
ACTCCGCCCCAGACGCCGACGAATCGGCAGCGCCAGCCGACGAACCCGAGGCTGAGACAGACGAGCCAGCAGACTCCGCCCCAGACGCCGACGAATCGGCAGCGCCAGCCGACGAACCCGAGGCTGAAGAAGACAACGCCGACGCCGCAGAGACCGCCGACGAGGAGGAATAGTCCCGGTGGCCGGCCTGCCCGGCGAGCCGCTCCGCCCGGTCACCTCCGACGAGGTGGCGGCGTTCGCCGACGACGGGGTCGTGTACCTGCCGGGCATCCTGCCGGCGGCGTGGCTCGACCACCTGGCCGGTCCGGTCGACGACACGATCGCCGACCGGGGGGTCACCACCGACATGTCGGCCCTCGGTGCCGACCTGGGCGTCGAGGTCCTGTCGGCCGGCACAGGGGCCGGTGGCCGGTTCCTGTCCGGGGTGGACCACTGGCACCGCCATCCGGCGTTCGCCGCCTTCGCCATGGGGTCGCCGTTGGCCGGCATCGCCGGGGCGCTCATGGACGCCGCCCACGTGCACCTCTACGAGGACTCGGTACTGGTCAAAGAACCGGGCACCGACGAGGAGACGGCCTTCCATCAGGACCTCGGCTACTTCCACCTCGAGGGCGACCGCATCTGCACCACGTGGGTACCCCTCGACCCCGTGGACGCGTCGACCGGCGGCATGGTCTACCTCCGGGGGTCGCACCGTTCGGGCACCGTGTACCGCCCCAACTACTTCGTGACCGCCGACCCCATTCCGGGCACCGAGGGTGCGCCAGTCCCCGTCCTGCGTCCCGGTGACGACCATCCCGACCTGGTCCAGTTCGCCGCCGAACCCGGCGACGTGGTCGTCCACCACGCGGCCACCCTGCACGGGGCCCACGCCAACCGGTCGGCGACGGCCCGGCGACGGGCCGTGTCGGTGCGGTACTGCGGCGACGGCGTCCGGTACCGCCTGCGGCCAGGTGCGCCGACCAAGGACCATCACGCCCAGGTGACCGACGGCGACGAGGTGGTCCACCATCCGGGATGCCCGCTGGTCTGGCGGCGCGACGACCCCCGTCCCCGCCTCTGAGACACCGGCGGCGCCACCGCTAGGGTGCGGCCCATGACGACCCCGACCACCATCCCCCAGCTCGTCGATGCGGCGGCCGAGCGCTTCGGCGACGACGAGGCGATGGTCGACGGTGACCTGCGCTGGACGTTCGCCCAGTACCGCGACCGCATCCACGCCGCCGCCCGGTCGCTCATCGCCCGCGGGCTGGCCCCCGGCGAACGGGTCGCCGTGTGGGCCCCCAACCTGGCCGAATGGGCGGTGGCCGCCCTGGGCGCCCACTGCGCCGGCGGGGTGGTCGTGCCGATCAACACCCGGTTCAAGGGCCGGGAGGCCGCCGACATCCTGGACCGGTCGGGAGCCCGGTTCCTGTTCACCGTCACCGACTTCCTCGACATCGACTACGTGACCCTGCTGGCCGAAGCGGGCGGCGGCACCGGGCTGGACGAGACCATCATCCTGCGGGGGTCGGTGCCGGCAGGCTGCACACCCTGGGGCGTGTTCCTCGACGCCGCCGACGAGGTCGAGGACCGCCATCGGGCCGATCGCTCGGCGGCGGTCACCGGCGACGACCTGTGCCACATCATGTTCACTTCGGGCACGACCGGGGCGTCGAAGGGCGCCATGCTCATCCACTCGGCCATCTGCCGGAGCTTCGAGGTGTGGGCCGACACCGTCGGGTTGACGCGAGGCGACCGCTACTTGGTCGTGAACCCGTTCTTCCACTCCTTCGGGCTCAACGCCGGCGTGATCGCCAGCCTCACCTGCGGGGCCACCGTGGTCCCCCATCCGGTGTTCGACGTGCCGTCGGTGATGGCCCGCATCCCCGAGGAGCGCATCTCGATGCTGCCGGGGCCGCCGGCCATCTACCAGACGATCCTGAACCATCCCGACGTCGATACGTTCGACCTGTCCAGCCTGCGGCTGGCCGTGACCGGTGCCGCCCCGGTGCCGGTGCCGATGATCGAGGCCATGCGCGACCGCCTGGGCTTCGAGACCATCATCACCGGCTACGGCCTCACCGAGTCGTCGGGCATCGTCACCATGTGCCGTCACGACGATCCGCCCGAGCTCATCTCGGGCAGCTCGGGGCGTGCCATCGACGGTGTCGAGGTGATGGTCGTCGACTCCGAGGGCGCCGAGGTGCCCCGCGGCGAACCGGGCGAGGTCGTGGCCCGGGGATACAACATCATGCGGGGGTACCTCGACGATCCCGAGCAGACGGCGGCCGCCATCGACGCCGACGGCTGGCTCCACACCGGCGACGTCGGCGTGATGGACGACGCCGGCTACCTCGACATCACCGACCGGCTCAAGGACATGATCATCACCGGTGGCTTCAACGTGTACCCGGCCGAGGTCGAGGCCACGCTGCTCGCCCACCCCGACGTCGGCCAGGTCGCCCTGGTCGGGGTGCCCGACGAGCGCATGGGTGAGGTCGGTGCAGCGTTCATCGTGCCGGCCGCCGGCGCCACACCTGACCCGGAGGGCATCGCCGCCTGGTGCCGGGAGGCCATGGCCAACTACAAGGTGCCCCGCCGGGTCGAGGTGCTCGACGCCCTACCGGTCAACGCCTCCGGCAAAGTGCTCAAGTTCGAGCTGCGGGCCCTGTTGACCGGCTGAGCGCCTCCGCTCCACCGGTACCCTGCTCGGCGACCATGAGCGATTCCTCCGCCCCCGAACCGGCCTCCGAGACCGGCCCGTACCCCGCGGTCGGCCGGCCCGACTTCCCGGCCATCGAGGAGCGGGTGCTGGCCCGCTGGGCCGATGACGCCACCTTCGGCGCCTCGGTCGACGACCGCCCGGCCGACCGCGAATTCACGTTCAACGACGGCCCGCCGTTCGCCAACGGCCTCCCTCACCACGGGCATCTGCTCACCGGGTACGTGAAGGACGTGGTACCCCGCTACCAGACCATGCGGGGCCACAAGGTGACCCGACGGTTCGGCTGGGACTGCCACGGGTTGCCCGCCGAGATGGAGGCCGAGAAGGACCTGCCGGTCTCGGGGCGGGCCAGCATCATCGACTACGGCATCGAGGCCTTCAACGACCACTGCCGCACGTCGGTGCTGCGCTACACCGGCGAGTGGGAGAAGACGGTGACCCGGCAGGCCCGCTGGGTCGACTTCGACCACGACTACAAGACCATGGACCGCGACTACATGGAATCGGTCATGTGGGCGTTCAAGGCGCTCCACGACCGGGGGCTGGTGTACGAGGCGTTCCGGGTCATGCCGTACTCGTGGGGGGCCGAGACCCCGTTGTCCAACTTCGAGATCCGCCTCGACGACGCCACCCGGCCCCGCCAGGATCCGGCCATCACGGTTGCGTTCGACCTCGAACCGGCGGCCGGCGACCCGGGTCCGATGCGGATCCTGGCCTGGACGACCACCCCGTGGACCCTGCCGTCCAACCTGGCCGTGGCCGTCGGACCCGACGTCGCCTACGCCATGCATCGCGACGCCGACGGCGACGTGTACGTGCTGGGTGCCGACGCCGTGGAGCGGTACGCCGCCCAGTTGGAGGGCACCGAGGCGCTGGGCACCGTGACGGGGGCCGACCTGGTGGGACGCACCTACCGGCCGCTGTTCGACTACTTCGCCGACCGCACCGATGCCTTCCGTGTCCTCGGTGCCGACTTCGTCGACGCCGCCGACGGCACCGGCGTGGTCCACATGGCGCCCGGCTTCGGCGAGGACGACCAGAACGTCTGCGAGGCCAACGCCATCCCGATCGGCCGGGTCGTGCCGGTCGACGACCAGGGTCGCTTCACCGACGAGGTGGCCGACTGGGCCGGTGTCAACGTGTTCGACGCCAACCCCGACATCATCCGCCACCTGAAGGACGCCGGCCGGGTCGTCCGCCACGACACCTACGAGCACAACTACCCGCACTGCTGGCGCACCGACACGCCGATCATCTACAAGGCCATCTCGTCCTGGTACGTCAAGGTCACCGACTTCCGGGACCGGATGCTGGCCATCAACGCCGACATCAACTGGGTGCCGGGCCACGTCCGCGACGGCCGCTTCGGCATGTGGCTGGACGGCGCCCGCGACTGGTCGATCAGCCGCAATCGCTTCTGGGGATCGCCGATCCCGGTGTGGCGCAGCGACGACCCCGACCACCCGCGGGTCGACGTCTACGGCAGCCTCGACGAGATCGAGGCCGACTTCGGGGTGCGACCCGACGACCTGCACCGGCCGTTCATCGACGAGTTGACCCGCCCCAATCCCGACGACCCGACCGGGAAGTCGACGATGCGGCGGGTGCCCGAGGTGCTGGACTGCTGGTTCGAGTCTGGCTCCATGCCGTTCGCCCAGTTCCACTACCCGTTCGAGAACGAGCAGTGGTTCGAGGACCACTTCCCCGCCGACTTCATCGTCGAGTACATCAACCAGACGCGCGGCTGGTTCTACACGATGCACGTGCTGGCCACCGCCCTGTTCGACCGGCCGGCGTTCACCAACGTGATCTGCCACGGCATCCTGCTGGCCGAGGACGGCTCCAAGCTGTCCAAGAAGCTCCGCAACTACACCGAGCCAAACGAGATCTTCGACCACCAGGGTTCCGACGCCCTGCGGTGGTACCTGATGTCGTCGGCCATCGTCCGGGGCGGGGACCTGCGGATCTCCGACACCGGCATCGACGACGTCGTCCGCCAGGTGCTGCTGCCGATCTGGAACGCCTACTCCTTCTTCACCCTCTACGCGAACGTCGACGGCCACCGGGCTGAGCAGCGCACCGACTCGCCGCACCTGCTCGACCGCTACCTGCTGGCCAAGACCCGGGTGCTCGTCGAGACGGTCACCGAACGCATGGACGCCTACGACCTGCCCGGGGCGACCGCCGAACTCCAGGGGTTCATCGACGCCTGCAACAACTGGTACATCCGCCGCAGCCGCGACCGATTCTGGGCCAAGTCGTCGACGGCCAACGAGGACGACAAGCGCCACGCCCACGACACCCTCTACACGGTGCTGGTCACCTTCGCCCGGGTGGCGGCCCCGTTCCTGCCCATGGTGATGGAGGAGATCCACACCGCCCTGACCGAGGCCCGAAGCGTCCATCTCGCCGACTGGCCCGACCCCGAGGACCTGCCCGCCGACCCCGGCCTGGTTGCCCGTATGGACCGGCTGCGCGATGTGGCCTCAACCACCCTGCGCCTCCGGGAGGACCACGGCCTGCGGGTCCGCCTACCCCTGGCCTCGCTGACCGTCGCCGGTGCCGACGCCGAATCGCTGGCCGACCTGCTGCACCTGCTCACCGACGAAGTCAACGTGAAGACCGTCGAGTTGACGGCCGACCTGGACCGGCACGCGTCGTTCGTGCTGCGCCCCGACGGCCGGGTGCTGGGCCCCCGCCTGGGTGGCGGTGTCCAGGCGGTGTTCGGTGCCGCCCGGGCCGGCGAGTTCACCCGGAACGACGACGGCACCGTCGACGTGGCCGGCGAGACCCTGCAGCCCGACGAGTTCGAACTGGCCCTCGAGTCCCCCGACGGAGTGACCGCGGCGGCGCTCGGCGGCGGCGACGCGGTCGTCGTGCTCGACACCGAGGTGACCCCCGCACTCGAGGCCGAGGGTCTGGCCCGCGATGTCGTGCGCCAGGTGCAGCAGGCCCGCCGCGACGCCGACCTGGTGGTCACCGACCGCATCGTGTTGGCACTCGACGGGGACGCCGAGGTGCTCGACGCCGTGCGGGCCCACGAGGCCCACGTGGCCGGCCAGGTGCTCGCCGTCGAGATCGCCTACGGGGCGGCCGACGCCGACCACCGCACCGACGTGGTCGTCGAGGGTCACCCCGTGGCCATCGGCCTCTCCGTCGCCTGACCGGCCAGCCCTTCCCGCCGGCGATGCGCTGCCACTAGCGAAGCCTCGCGCGCTACGCGCGATTCGAGGGCGACCGACCGGGCGTCCCGGCCACCCACCGCGGTTCCCGTGAGAAATCCGTCGCTGCCCGCACGAATCCCTTGACATCGATGTAATTACATGCGTGCAATTCGTGACCCGGGTCACGCGCCACCCCACCACCAACCGGCCAACCGACCGCTCGTCAGGCCGACGGCGGGGTGACGTGTCTCCCGGGGCACAGGAAGCAGGCACAACAGGCAACACGCGGCACACCCCCGGTCGGGAACAGCCGCACACCAGGCGAAGGGACCACACATGGCGCTCACCGAAGACCGCGTCGACGCCGCGACCGGCGCGACCTCGACCCCGCAGACCACAACGCAGATGATGGTCCGCAAGCGCAACGGCGACCACGAACCGGTCGACGTCAACAAGATCGTGCGGGCCGTCGAGCGCTGTGCCGAAGGCCTGTCGGGCGTCGACCCGCTGCGGGTGGCTACCCGCACCATCTCCGGGCTGTGCGACGGCGCCACCACCGAAGAACTCGACGAGCTCTCCATCCGCACCGCCTCGTCGTTCATCGGCGAGGAGCCCAACTACTCCCGCCTGGCCGCCCGCCTGCTGGCCACCGTCATCGACAAGGAGGTCCGCAACCAGGACCTCCACTCGTTCTCCCAGTCCATCCACGCCGGCCTCGAGCAGGGCCTCATCGGCGACGAGGTGGCCGAGTTCGTCGCCACCAACGCCCGCAAGCTGAACGACACCGTCGAACACGAGCGTGACCACCTGTTCGAGTTCTTCGGCCTGCGCACCGTCTACGACCGCTACCTGCTCCGCCACCCCGAAACCCGCAAGGTCGTCGAGACCCCGCAGTACTTCTTCCTGCGGGTGGCCTGCGGCCTGTCCACCTGCCCCGACGAGGCCATCCGCTTCTACCGGCTGATCTCCTCACTCGAGTATCTGCCGTCCAGCCCCACCCTGTTCAACTCGGGCACCTCACACCCCCAGATGTCGTCCTGCTATCTGCTGGACTCGCCCGAGGACAGCCTCGACGGCATCTACAAGCGCTACACCGACATCGCCCAGCTCTCGAAGTTCGCCGGCGGCATCGGCGTGGCGTGGCACCGCATCCGGGCCAAGGGCTCGCTCATCCGGGGCACCAACGGGCTCTCCAACGGCATCGTGCCCTGGCTCAAGACCCTCGACTCGTCGGTGGCCGCCGTCAACCAGGGCGGGCGCCGCAAGGGCGCAGCGTGTGTGTACCTCGAGTCGTGGCACGCCGACATCGAGGACTTCCTCGACCTCAAGGAGAACACCGGCGACCACCAGCGCCGCACCCACAACCTGAACCTCGCCAACTGGATCCCCGACGTGTTCATGGAGCGGGTCGAAAAGGACTGGGTGTGGTCGCTGTTCGACCCCAAGAAGGTCCCCCACCTCACCGACCTGTACGGCGACGAGTTCCGTACCGCCTACCTGAAGGCCGAGGAAGAGGGGATCTACGAGCGTCAGGTCCCGGCCCGGGAGCTCTACAGCCGCATGATGCGGTCCCTGGCCCAGACCGGCAACGGCTGGATGACGTTCAAGGACGCCTCCAACACCAAGTGCAACCAGACCGGCGAGCCGGGCCGGGTCGTACACCTGTCGAACCTGTGCACCGAGATCCTCGAGGTCACCGACCAGGACGAGACCGCGGTCTGCAACCTGGGGTCCGTGAACCTGGGTGCCCTCGTCGTCGACGGGGCGTTCGACTTCGACCGCCTGGGCGAGGTGGTCCGCACCGCGGTGCCGTTCCTCGACCGGGTCATCGACATCAACTACTACCCGACCGCCGAGGCGTCGTTCTCCAACTCGGCGTGGCGGCCGGTCGGCATGGGCCTCATGGGCCTCCAAGACGTGTTCTTCAAGATGGGCGTGGCCTTCGACTCGCCGGAGGCCCGCACCCTGTCGGCCCGCATCTCCGAGGAGATCTACTTCAGCGCCCTGTGGGCGTCGACCCAACTGGCCGAGACGGCCGGGCCTCACGACAACTTCGCCATCACCCGGGCTGCCCGGGGCGACCTTCAGTTCGACCTGTGGGGCGTCCAGCCCACCGACGTGGACCGGTGGCAGACCCTTCGGGACCGCATCGACGAGCACGGCCTGCGCAACTCGCTGATGATCGCCATCGCCCCGACGGCCACCATCGCCTCCATCGCCGGATGCTACGAGTGCATCGAGCCCCAGGTCTCCAACATGTTCAAGCGCGAGACCCTCTCCGGCGAGTTCCTCCAGATCAACCGCTACCTGGTGCGCGAACTCCAGGCACGGGGCCTGTGGAATGAGGCCATGGCCAATGCCGTCAAGACCGCCGAGGGCTCCATCCAGGACGTCGAGGGCATGCCCGACGACCTGAAGGAGATCTACCGCACCGCCTGGGAGATCCCGATGCGGTCGCTGATCGACATGGCCGCCGACCGCGGCGCCTACATCGACCAGAGCCAGTCGCTGAACCTGTTCATGGAGTCACCGACCATCGGCAAGCTCAGCTCCATGTACCTCCACGCCTGGAAAGCCGGGCTCAAGACCACGTACTACCTGCGGTCACGACCGGCCACCCGCATCAACAAGACCACCGCCGGGGGGTCTTCCGGCGGACCGGGTGGTGGGCCGGCCGGCGAGACGGCTGAGGTCAAGACGTTCACCGACGCCGAGGCCGTGGCCTGCTCGTTGGAGAACCCCGAGGCGTGCGAGGCGTGTGACTGATGGCCCTCACCGACGCCTCCGCCTTCGCCGACGCTCTTCCCGAGCCGCAGCTTCCGCCGCAGGCGGCACCGACCGCCGGCCGGGGCGACATTCTGGATCCGGGCTTCGACCTGACCCTGCGGCCGATGCGGTACCCGGTCTTCTACGACATGTACCGCGACGCCATCAAGAACACCTGGACCGTCGAGGAGATCGACTTCTCCGACGACATCCCCGACCTCGACCGCAAGCTGGCCCCGGCCGAGAAGCACCTGGTGAACCGCCTGGTCGCCTTCTTCGCCACCGGCGACTCGATCGTGGCCAACAACCTGGTGTTGAACCTCTACAAGCACATCAACGCTCCCGAAGCCCGGATGTACCTGTCGCGCCAACTCTACGAAGAGGCGCTGCACGTCCAGTTCTACCTGACGCTGCTCGACAACTACATCCCCGACCACAACGAGCGGGCCGAAGCCTTCGCGGCGATCCACAACATCCCGTCCATCCGCAAGAAAGGCGAGTTCTGCTTCAAGTGGATCGCTTCGGTGAACCGGCTCGACGAGCTCGACACCCCCGAGAAGCGCAAGACCTTCCTGTTGAACCTCATCTGCTTCGCCACCTGTATCGAAGGACTGTTCTTCTTCGCCGCCTTCGCCTACGTGTACTTCCTGCGCTCGAAGGGCTTCCTCAACGGGCTGGCCGCCGGCACCAACTGGGTGTTCCGCGACGAGTCGTGCCACATGAACTTCGCCCTCGAGGTCGTCAACACGGTGCGGGCCGAGTCACCCGAGTTGTTCGACGAGGACCTGAAGGCCCGGATCGTCGAGATGATCGATGAGGCCGTCGAGTGCGAGTACCAGTTCGCCGAGGACCTGCTCGGCCAGGGCGTGCCCGGCATGTCCACCGCCGACACCCGTGAGTACCTGCAGTTCGTGGCCGACCAGCGGCTCATGCAGCTGGGGCTGCCCAAGCAGTACGGGTCGAAGAACCCGTTCGGCTTCATGGAGCTCCAGGACGTGCAGGAGCTGACCAACTTCTTCGAGCGCACCGTCGCCGCCTACCAGGTGGGCGTCGAGGGTGACGTGGCCTTCGACGAGGACTTCTAGGCCCTCTTCGAACCGGTCAGGCGACCGTCCCTCGGCGGGCGTCCAACAACCGCTCGGCCGCGGCCCCCGGGGTGATGGTGCCGTCGAGCACCTCGGCCTCCACGTCGGCCAGCACGCCAGCCACCGCCGGGTCGGCCCGCAGGTCGGACAGAACCCGGTGTTCGACGGTGGCCCACATCCAGGCCAGGCGCTGGCGGCGGCGGCGCTCGTCCCACTCCCCGGATGCGGTGAGCGCCGCCCGGTGGTCGCCGATGGCGGACCACAGGTTGTCGAGGCCGTCGCCGGTCAGGCCGCTCACCAGCGACACCGTCGGGGTCCAGTGCTCGCTGGCCCGCTGGGTGAGCCGGAGGGCCGCCGAGTAGTCGCGGGCCGCGGCCCGGGCCGCCGGCAGGTTGTCGCCGTCGGCCTTGTTCACGGCGATCAGGTCGGCCAGCTCCAACACGCCCTTCTTGATGCCCTGGAGTTCGTCGCCGGCCCCGGGCAGCATCAGCACGAGGAACACGTCGACCATGCCGGCAACCACCGTCTCGGACTGCCCGATGCCAACCGTCTCGACGAGCACCACGTCGTAGCCGGCGGCCTCCAGCACGACCAGCGCCTCGCGGGTCGTGCCGGTGACACCACCCAGTGTTCCGGCGCTGGGTGAAGGCCGCACGAAGGCCGCCGGATCGTTTGCCAGCCGGGACATCCGGGTCTTGTCGCCGAGGATCGAGCCTCCACTGACCGTGCTCGTCGGGTCGACAGCTTGCACGGCCACCCGATGGCCTGCTCCGGTCAGTCGGGTGCCCAGCGCCTCGATGAATGTCGACTTGCCCACGCCGGGGACCCCGGTGATGCCGACCCGGTGGGCACCGCCGGCGTGGGGGGCCAGGGTGGCCAGCAGCTCCCGGGCCACCGGCCGGTCGGCGACCGCCGTCGATTCGACCAGGGTGATGGCCCGCCCGATGGCCGCCCGCTCGCCGGCGAGCACCCCAGCGGCCAGATCGGCCGGGTCCACCGGGGGCGGGGTCACGTCAGGGTCTCGAGCAGTTCGACGGCCGCTTCGGCGACGACGGTGCCCGGCGGGAAGATGGCCGCCGCGCCGGCGTCGCGCAGGGCGTCGTGGTCGGCCGGCGGGATCACCCCGCCGACGGCGATGACGATGTCGTCGCGGCCCTCGGCAGCCAGGGCGTCGCGCAGCTCGGGCACCAGGGTGAGGTGGCCGGCGGTCATGGTTGAGACGCCGACGACGTGGACGTCGTTCTCAACGGCCTGACGGGCCACCTCGGCCGGAGTGGAGAACAGGGGCCCGATGTCGACGTCGAAGCCCAGGTCGGCGAAGGCGGTGGCGATCACCTTCTGGCCCCGGTCGTGGCCGTCCTGGCCGATCTTGGCGACCAGCACCCGGGGGCGGCGCCCGTGGCCGGAGGCGAAGTCGTCCACCGACCGTCGGGCCGCGGCAACCACGTCGCTGTCCCCGACCTCCGATCCGAACACTCCCGAGATGGTGCGCACCTCCGCGACGTGACGCCCGTAGACGGCTTCCAAGGCGTCGCTGATCTCGCCGACCGTAGCCCGCTGCCGGGCGGCGTCGACGGCCATAGCCAGCAGGTTGCCGTCGCCGGTGTCGGCGCACCGGGTGAGGGCGGCCAGGGCCGCCGTGCAGGCGTCGTCGTCGCGTTCGGCCCGTAGGCGGTCCAGCTTGGCGATCTGGTCGGCCCGGACCTTGGCATTGTCGATTGACCGCACGGCGATGGGGTCCTCGTCGTCCAGGCGGTAGCGGTTGACCCCGACCACCGTCTGGCGGCCCGAGTCGATGCGGGCCTGGGTGCGGGCCGCCGCTTCCTCGATCCGCAGCTTCGGGATGCCGGCCTCAATGGCCGACGCCATGCCGCCGCTCTGCTCGACCTCGGTGATGTGGTCCCAGGCCCGGGCAGCCAGGTCGTGGGTGAGGCGTTCGACGTGGTAGCTGCCGCCCCACGGGTCGGCCACCCGGCAGGTGCCGCTCTCCTGTTGCAGGAACAGTTGGGTGTTGCGGGCGATGCGGGCCGAGAAGTCGGTGGGCAGGGCCAGGGCCTCGTCGAGGCCGTTGGTGTGCAACGACTGGGTGTGGCCCTGGGTGGCGGCCATGGCCTCGACGCACGTTCGGACCACGTTGTTGTAGACGTCTTGGGCGGTGAGGCTCCAGCCCGAGGTCTGGCTGTGAGTGCGCAGCGACGACGACTTCGGGTCGGTCGGCGAGAACTGGTCCATGAGCCGGGCCCACAGCAGGCGGGCGGCCCGCAGCTTGGCCACCTCCATGAAGAAGTCCATGCCGATGGCCCAAAAGAAGCTCAGCCGGGGGGCGAAGGCGTCGACGTCCAGCCCGGCGGCCACCCCGGCCCGCACGTACTCGACGCCGTCGGCCAGGGTGTAGGCCAGCTCCAGGTCGGCGGTGGCCCCGGCCTCCTGCATGTGGTAGCCGGAGATGGAGATGGAGTTGAATCTCGGCATCTCGGCGCTGGTGTAGGCGAAGATGTCGGACACGATCCGCATCGACGGGCCCGGCGGGTAGATGTAGGTGTTCCGGACCATGAACTCCTTGAGAATGTCGTTCTGGATGGTCCCGGCCAGCTGGCGGGGGGCCACGCCCTGCTCCTCCCCGGCCACGATGTAGAGGGCCAGGATGGGCAGCACGGCCCCGTTCATGGTCATCGACACCGTCATCTGGTCGAGGGGGATGCCGTCGAACAGGGTGCGCATGTCGTGGATCGAGTCGATGGCCACGCCGGCCATGCCGACGTCGCCGGAGACCCGCGGGTGGTCGCTGTCGTAGCCCCGGTGGGTAGCCAGGTCGAAGGCCACCGATAGGCCCTTCTGGCCGGCGGCCA
This sequence comes from uncultured Microthrixaceae bacterium, assembly GCA_964586175.1. Taxonomy (GTDB): domain Bacteria; phylum Actinomycetota; class Acidimicrobiia; order Acidimicrobiales; family MedAcidi-G1; genus CAZPGL01. Next base: position 24,327 of record CAZPGL010000011.1, read on the forward strand.
GGTTGCGGCGGTAGAAGTCGTTGGACTCCTCGGCGGTGGAGTACCCGGCGTACTGGCGGATGGTCCACGGCTGGTTGACGTACATCGTCGGGTAGGGGCCCCGCAGGTACGGCGCGAACCCGGGCCACGTCTCGAGGAAGTCGAGGCCGGCCACGTCGGCCGAGGTGGACAAGGCGGCCACGTCGATCCCCTCCGGGGTGGCGAAGGTGGCTGCCTCGGGAAGATCGGGGGCGCCGGCCACCTGGTCGCCCAGGTCGATGGTGGAGAAGTCGGGGATCATCACGCCTCCTCGTATCCGTCGAGGGCCTCGTCGAGGGCCCGACCCAGCACGTCGAGCACGTCGCAGCCGGCGTGGATGAACTCGTCGACCCCGGCGGCCCGCCAGGCGTCCTCGTGGTCGCCGGGCCGGCCGGCCAGGTAGACCCGGCGCACGCCGGTGGCCTTGAGGGCCGCCACGGCGTCGACCGCTTCGGCGACGTAGCGGGAGTCGGTGCCGCAGACGACGGCCAGCGGTGCCCCGGGGTCGTCGTCGACCCGGAGGCCGCCGACCGCGAACAGGTTGGTGGCGAAGGCGGCCCGGGCCGAATGCTCGGCCAACGGCCCAAGGGCGACCAGGTGCACGACCGGCGGGGCAGCCGCGGCGTCGGCCCGATCCCGTAGGTCCTCGAATGGCTCGGCCAGCCGGCGCAGCGGCACCGGTCCGGCCGTCGGGGCCGGGCCGGCCGGGCGCTCGACCGGCTCGGCGTCGAGGTCGGGGAACTCGGTGATCCCAGTGAGCGGCTCGGACCGCACGGCCAGCCGGGCCTCCCGGCCGGCCCACGCGCCCCGCAGCTCGCCGGCGATCCAGCCGGAGGCCAGGGCGTCGACCATGCCCCGGTCGTCGACGGCCTGGAACCGCCGCCACGCCTCGCCGGCCATCTGGTCGGTGAGGTCCTCGACGTACCCCGAGCCGCCGGCCGGGTCGACGACCCGGGCCAGGCCCGACTCCTCGAGCAGCAGCAGCTGGGTGTTGCGGGCCGTGCGCCGGCCGAACTCGTCGCTGCGGCCGATGGCCGAGTCGAACGCTCGCACGGTGACCGCCTGGGCCCCGGCCACGCCGGCCGCGAACCCGGCCACCGCGGACCGCAGCAGGTTGACCCACGGGTCGCGGCGGCTGAGCATGGCCGCCGAGGTGACCGCCGTCTGGTGCTGGGCCCTGGCCTCCTCCGGGGCGCCGCAGGCCTCGGCCACCCGGGCCCAGACCCGGCGGGCGGCCCGGAACTTGGCCATGGTGGCGAACTGGTCGGCGTCGGCCGACAGGGTGAAGGTGAGGGCGGCGAGGGCCCGGTCCAGCGGACAGCCGGCATCGGTCAGGGCCCGGAGGTAGGCCACGCCGGTTGCCGTGGTGTAGGCGATCTCGGTTGCCGGCCCGGCACCGCCGTCAGACCACACGGTGCCGTCGACGGTGATGGCGTGAACGAGTGGTGCATCGGCGGTGGCGTCGACGAGCCCGGCCAGCCCGGCCAGGTCGATCCCGCCGCCGTGGCGGGCCGCCACCCCGATCGGGTCCAATCCGAGGGCACCAGCCCGTTCGGCGGCCGGGGTGCCCCGGTCGTCCCACAGGTCGAGCAGCCAACGGGCGGCGTGTTCTCCGTCAGGCCCCGGCATCAACGCGACGGCAGCCATCTGCAGGTGCACCCCGTCGAGGGCGGCGTCGAGGTCGGCGGCTGACGTGACACCCACAGCGGTCCGGTCGATCAACACCGACGTGGATCCGCGCTGGAGTTCATCGAGGATGGTGGCGTTGGCCGCCGCGATGTCGGCGTCGGCGACCAGGGCCCGCACGTCCCAGGTGCCCGATGCGGTGGGCGTCACCCCCCGGGTGTGGGAGCCGACACCCGGCCGGCCGGCCCGGTCGGCCACCGGGTCAGGGCCGTACACCGGAGCGATCCGCAGCCGTTCGGCGGTCACCGTGGTCAGCGAGCCGAGGGGCCGCCCGCGCAGCGAGGCGATGGCCGACTCGGCCCAGTCGTCGGCGTCGACGGGAGCGAAGCCGGCCGCCAACTCCATCGGTGCGTCAGGCGGGGCCACGGCGTCGATGGTAGGTGAGGTGACCGGTCCCGCCGGAATCCCTGTGACCGATGACCGGCCGACTCCCCGGGGGCGGACCGCCCCTGAGAAGATGTGGTCATGCGCATCACCACCCTGCTCAACTACGCCACCGACCCCCGCACCGCCGTGGCCCAGGCCCGCGAACTCGAAGCGGCCGGCGTCGACCGCATCTGGATCCCCGAGGCCTACGGCTTCGACGCCGTCAGCCTGCTCGGCTACCTGGCCGCCGGCACCGAGACGGTGGAGTTGGCCAGCGGCATCCTGAACACGTACAGCCGCACCCCGGCCCTGCTGGCCCAGACGGCGGCCGGCCTCGACGCCCTGTCGGAGGGCCGGTTCGTGCTCGGCCTCGGCGCGTCGGGCCCACAGGTGATCGAGGGGTTCCACGGTGTCCCCTACGAACTGCCGCTGACCCGCATGAAGGAGATCATCAGCATCTGCCGCATGGCCTGGCGACGGGAGCGCCTCGAACACGACGGCCGGGTGTTCACCCTGCCCCTGCCCGCCGACCAGGGCACCGGACTGGGCAAGCCGCTCAAGATCATCAACCACCCGGTCCGGTCCGACATCCCGATCTACATCGCCGCCCTGGGTGCGAAGAGCGTCGAGGAGACGGCGGCCACCACCCAGGGCTGGCTGCCGTTCCTGGTGTACCCGGAGCGCATGGACCGGGTGTGGGGCGACGCGGTGGCCGCCGGGCTGGCCCGCCGGGATCCCGACCAGGGCGACTTCGATGTGGTGGCCGGCGGCCTGGTGGCCATCGGCGACGACGCCGCCGGGTACCGGGACTTCGCCCGACCGATGGCCGCCCTGTACATCGGCGGCATGGGCGCCCGGGGCAAGAACTTCTACAACGACGTGTGCCGCGACTACGGCTTCGCCGACGAGGCCACTGCCGTCCAGGACGCCTACCTCGACGGCCGCAAGGACGAGGCGGCCGGGCTACTCCCCGCCGAGCTGATCGAGCACACCACCCTGTGCGGCGACGAGGCCTACGTGGTCGACCGCCTGGCCGCCTACAAGGCGGCCGGGGTCACGTCGCTGAACGTCACCCCGGTGGGTGGCGACCCGGCCAAGGTGTTGGGCCGCCTCCGCGAGTTGGCCGAACACGCCTGAGCCGCGATTCAGCCCCGGCGGTCCCGGGGGTCGAACTTCACCCCGGCCAGGGTCCACTCGGTGATGCGGCGCGGGGATTCTCCGAGCCAGAAGTTGAGCGACAACCGCCGCGGGTGACGGACGTGGCGGCGTCCCGCCTCGGTGGCCGCCACGACCCGGGCCGCCAGCTTCTCGGGGCTGACCTTGGGGATCAGCTGGAGACGTTCGAACCGCCGCACCACCCGGTCCATGCTGGCCGAGCTGTCGGCCACCGCGTCCCACATGCGGGTGTCGACCGGCCCGGGGGCGACGAGGGTGGTGCGGATCGGCGTGCCCTTGAGTTCGGCCCGGAGGGAGGCGGCGAAGTTGTTGAGCCCGGACTTGGTGGCGCAGTAGGGGCCCATCCCGGGGAACCCGGCGGTGCCGGCCAGCGACGAGGTGAACACCAGCGCACCGCGGCCCCGTTCGAGCATGCCGGGCAGAGCCTGGCGGGTCAGCAGGATCGGGGTCTCGAGGTTGAGGCGTACCGCGGCACGGGCCATCGCCGGGTCGACGACGGCCACCGGGTCGGTGGTCTCGATGCCGGCGTTGTTGACCAGCACATCGACCGGACCGTGGGCCGCTTCGACCTCGGCGATGAACGTGTCGACGACCGCCGGGTCGGTCAGATCGGCGACGACGGCGTGACCACCGGCCCGGTCGGCCACCGCGGCCAGGTCGTCCCCCGACCGGGCGGCCACCACCACCTCGGCCCCCCGGTCGGCGAAAGCCGAGGCGTAGGCCGCTCCGATCCCCCGCGAGCCGCCCGTGATCAACACCCGTGCACCGTCGAGTTCCATGGCCGCGAACGTACCCGCCGGACTCCCGGGGCGCCGGGGTCGGCCGGTACGGTCGTCGGCACCGCCCATCAACCACCGGGAGCCGCTGCGTGTCCGAGATCCGCCCGTTCACCGTCCACGTGGACGACGAGGCCATCAACGACCTCCGGCGCCGCCTGGCCGCCACCCGCTGGCCCGACCAGATCCCCGGTTCCGGATGGGACTACGGCTGTGACCGGGACTGGCTGCAGGCCCTGGCCACCTACTGGGCTGACAGCTACGACTGGCGGGTCGCCGAGGCCGAACTGAACTCGCTCGACCACGTCGTCACCGAGATCGACGGCCAGTGCATCCACGCCATCCACCAGCGCTCCCCGCACGAGGACGCCCTGCCGCTGGTCCTCAGCCACGGATGGCCCGGTTCGGTAGTCGAGTTCCTCGACGTGATCGGGCCGCTCACCGACCCCACGGCCCACGGGGGCGACGCCGCCGACGCCTTCCACGTCGTCGCCCCGTCGCTGCCCGGCTACGGCTGGTCGGGTCCGACCGCCGACCGCGGCTGGGGCGTGGCCCGCACCGCGGCGGCCTTCGCCGCCATGGCGGCCCGGCTCGGCTACGACCGCTACGGGGTGCAGGGTGGCGACTGGGGGTCGATGATCTCCCGCCACATGGCCTTCCTCGACCCCGACCACGTGGTCGGCTGCCACGTCAACATGATGGCCGCCGGACCTCCCGGCAACGACGACGACTTCGACGACATCACGCCGCTGGAACAGCGGCACCTGGACCGCGGCGCCTGGTACCTGGCCGAGGACAACGGGTACTTCCGGATCCAGGAGACCCGCCCCCAGACCCTCGGCACCGGCCTCAACGACTCGCCGGCCGGCCTGCTGTCGTGGATCGGCGAGAAGTTCCACGGCTGGATCGACCACGACGGTGACCCGCTGACCGTCGTCGACAGGGACCGCCTGCTGACCAACGTGAGCGTCTACTGGTTCACCGGCACCATCAACTCGTCGACCCGCATGTACTACGAGACGATGAAGGGCGGCGACCGCAACCTCGGGGGCGCCAACGACGTGCCCCTCGGGGTGTCGACGTTCCCCGCGGAGCTGTTCACGGCCCGCCGCCGCTGGGTGGAGGCCACCCACAACGTGACCTTCTGGGCCGACCACGACCGGGGCGGTCACTTCGCCGCCCTGGAGCGCCCCGACGTGCTCGTGGACGACGTCCGGGCCTTCTTCGGACCACTGCGATGAGCACCGTCACCGCACCCGACGGCGTGACCATCGCCTGCTCTCTCCGGGGGGAGGGCCGACGGCTGGTGTGCACCACCGGCTGGGCGAACGACTCGGCCGTGTGGACGGCCATGGCCGACGACCTGGCCGCCGACCACGCCGTCACCACCTGGGACCTGCGGGGCCACGGGGCCAGCGACGCGCCGCCGCCCGGCAACTACACCCGCCAGCACGCCCTGGGCGACCTGTCGGCGGTACTCGACGCCACCGGCCGGCCGGCGGTGCTGGTCGGCCACAGCCTGGGCGGCTACCTGTCCCTGGCCCACACCATCGACCACCCCGACGACGTGGCCGGCCTGGTGCTGGTCGCCACCGGCCCCGGCTTCCGCAAGGCCGAGGCCCGTGAACAGTGGAACGAGTCAGTGCAGGCCGCGGCCGTGAACCTGGACCAAGCCCCCGGGGTCGAGGCCATCTCCATGCACGTCGACAGCGTGGTCATCGACCGGCTGGCCGAGATCACCTGCCCGGTGCTGGTGCTGCTCGGCGAGCGGGACAGACGCTTCGCCGCCTCGGCCGCCCTTTTCGAGAAGACCCTCGACGTCCGGGACACGGTGGTCGTCCCCGACCAGGGCCACATGGTCCACGTGAAGGCCGCCGCCGAGTGCGCGTTGGCCATCCGGGAGTTCACCGCCGGACTGTCATGACCGTCGACCCCCTGGCCCGTCTCGTCGACCTGCCCGGGGCCACGTTCGCCATGGGCACCGACGATCCGTGGACATACCCCGGCGACGGCGAGGGCCCGGTGCGCACCGTCGAGCTGTCGCCGTACTCGATCTCGGCCACGACGGTCACCAACGACGAATTCGCGGCGTTCGTGGAGGCCACCGGCCACACCACCACCGCCGAGGCCGAGGGCTGGTCATTCGTGTTCGCCGGCCACCTGCCCGATGACTTCGCCGAGACCCGCGGTGTGGTCGGCGCCGAGTGGTGGCGCCAGGTGTTCAGCGCCGACTGGCGGCACCCCGAGGGGCCCGACTCCTCGCTGGCCGGCCGGGACGACCACCCGGTGGTGCACGTCTCGTGGTTCGACGCCGCCGCCTTCGCGACCTGGGCCGGGGCCCGGCTGCCGACCGAGGCCGAATGGGAGCATGCGGCCCGCGGCGGCCTCGAGGGGGCCCGCCTTCCCTGGGGTGACGACCTGGTGGTCGACGGCGGGCACCGGTGCAACATCTGGACCGGCACCTTCCCCACCGAGGACACCGCCGAGGACGGTTGGGCCGGCACCTGTCCGGTCGGCGCCTTCGCCCCCAACGGCTTCGGGCTCCACAACTGCTCGGGCAACGTGTGGGAATGGTGCACCGACTGGTTCACCACCACCCACCCCGGCGAACGGCCGCTGGTCGACCCGCCGGGGCCGGCGTTCGGTACCCACCGGGTGGTCAAGGGCGGGTCGTTCCTGTGCCACGACTCGTACTGCCACCGTTACCGGGTGGGCGCCCGGTCAGCCACCACCCCGGACAGCACCACCGGCCACCAGGGCTTCCGCTTGGCCCGCTGAGCACGGAAAGGCCGCACCGCCTCCGCCCCCGTAGCCTGGGGGGATGGGCCTGCGCACCGCCATCAACGCCGACGTCCCCGTCGCCGCACCAGGTGAGTTCGCCGCGCCGCGTATCGGGCCTATCGAGGTGTGGCCGCCCGTCGTGTTGGCGCCGATGGCCGGAGTCACCAACGCCCCGTTCCGCACCCTGTGCCGGGAGCACGGCGCCGGCCTCTACGTCAGCGAGATGATCACCGCCCGGGGCCTGGCCGACGGCCACCTGAAAGCCCACCACCGCAGCCACTTCGCCCCCGACGAGACCCCCCGCAGCATCCAGTTGTACGGCACCGATCCGCACAGCGTCGACCGGGCGGTGCGTCTGCTCGTCGACGGCGACCGCGTCGACCACGTCGACCTCAACTTCGGCTGCCCGATGCCAAAGGTGACCCGGAAGGGCGGCGGGGCGGCCATTCCGCTCAAGCCCCGCCTGCTGGCGGCCATCGTCGGCGCCGCGGTGGACGCTGCGGACGACGTGCCGGTGACGGTCAAGTTCCGCATCGGCACCGACGACGGCCACCGCACGTTCCTCGACACCGGCCGCATCGCCGAGGACCTGGGCGCCGCCTCGGTGGCCCTGCACGCCCGCACCGCCGAACAGCTCTACTCAGGCCAGGCCGACTGGTCTGCGGTGGCCGCCCTCAAGGAGGCCGTGACGTCGATTCCGGTCTTCGGCAACGGCGACGTGTGGGAACCGTGGGACGCCCTGCGGCTCATGCGGGCCACCGGATGTGACGGCGTGGTCGTCGGCCGGGGTTGTCTGGGCCGGCCGTGGCTGTTCGGCGATCTGGCTGCGGTGTTCGGGCCGACCCCGGGCTCCGGTGGCACCGAGCCGGCCGACCCGCCGAACCTGGCTGAGGTAACGGCCACCATGCTGCGCCACGCCACCCTCCTCGTCGACTGGGCCGGACCCCACGGCATCAAGGACTTCCGCAAGCACACCGCCTGGTACCTGAAGGGCTACGCCACCGGGCCGGCGGCCCGCCGGGACCTGCAGACCATCGACTCGGTCGCCGACCTGGCGGACCGGCTGGCCGGCCTCGACCATGCCCTGACCCTGGAGCCCGACTCGCTGCGTATCCCCCGCAGCCACCGCAACGGCCCGAAGCGGGTGGTGCTGCCCGAGGGCTGGCTGGACGACCCCGACGACGCCACCCCGCCTCCTGCCGAGGCCGAGGTGCTGGTGTCCGGTGGCTGACCGGCCCCGTCTGATCCTGGCCTCGGGGTCGCCCCGACGGCTGGACCTGTTGCGGGCCCGGGGCATCGAACCCGAGGTGCGGGTGCCCGACGTCGACGAGTCGATCCTGCCCAACGAAACCCCCACGATGCTGGTGACCCGGCTGGCCGTCGACAAGTTGCGGGCCGTGGTCGGCCCCGGCGAGATCGGCCTGGCCGCCGACACGGTGGTGGTGGTCGACGACGACATCCTGGGAAAGCCAGTCGACGCCGACGAGGCGGCGACCATGCTGCGCCGGCTGTCGGGCCGCAGCCACACCGTGGTCGGCGGGCTGGCCGCCCGGGTCGGCGCCAACGAGGCGTCGGCGTCGCTGTCCACCGCAGTGACGTTCCGCGACCTCGCCGACGATGAGATCGCCGCCTACGTGGTGTCCGGTGAGCCGATGGACAAGGCCGGGGCCTACGCCATCCAGGGCGGCGGGGCGGCGTTCGTCACCGAGGTGGCCGGTGACCACGACAACGTGGTCGGCCTGTCGGTCGGCGGAGCCTTGGAGTTGCTGGGCGTGCTCGGGGTCCGGCCCCCGTTCGCCCCCGGGCGGCCCTGACCTCGACCTGCCAGATCGGTCGCTCCCATCGACAATCGAGAGCGGACATGGACCGAACGCGGCACCTGGTCGGCGCCGGGAACTCGGGCACTGACGACTCACCGGATACGACGCTCCCGCCTGGCGCCCTCTACACCCATGCAGACCATGGACCGTGGGCGACGGACGAGACACCGCCGGTCATCAAGAGTCGGGTCGTGCCGCTCTGGCTTCCAACCGCTGCTCCTGATGGACCGGTCGCCACGGTCCGCGTCATGGTCAACGGCTGGTCCGTCTCGGAGGAGATCCGGGTCCACGTCGAATTCTCCAGCGACCTCGGCCCACAGACGTTGCAACTGCTCACTGTCTCCTCATTCGACGGTGAGCCGATCACCGGCGTCGACGGCGAGTACGTCGCTCGGTGGCTGTCGGAAGGCGACAGCTACAGGATGTCCGCCTCTCTCGACAAGGACGAGGCGATCCGCTGGCTGGAGACCTGGGAACGGTGGGAGATCGAATGACGGTCAGCGGCCGTCGGGCCGGATGAACCGCTGGTCGGAGGTCACGAAGCGGCGGGCCCCGGCCAGCACCACGACCAGACCGGTCACCGCGGCCGACCCGAGGATCAGGAACAGGATGGCCGCCTGGACGAGGGCGGCGTCAAGCGGGTCGACCCCGGCCAGGATCATGCCGGTCAACGCCCCGGGCAGGAACACCATGCCCACCGAGCGGGTCGTCTCGATCTGGGGGCGCAGGGCCAGGCGCAGCGTGTCGGCCGTGAGTTCACGGACGGCCCGGTGACGGTCGAACCCGAGGGCCAGCATGGCTTCGACCTCACCGCGGCGCTCGGCGAAGGCGTCGACCAACCGGGTGGCCGCCACGACCACCACCCGCAACGAGTTGCCGACCACCATGCCGGCGATGGGCACCAGCACCCGGGCGTCGTGGGGCAGCAAACCGAAGCCGAACACCACAGCCAGCGACACCCCGAGACCCGCCGTGTAGCCGACCGCCGTGGTGACGGCCAGACCGGGCAGCCGAGGCTCGCGTCGCCGAGCCACCAGGGCGGCCGCCGGCACCATGGCCGCCACCCAGGCCCAGGCCCACAGGATCGACACGTCGTCGTCGAAAAGCAGGGTCAGGGCCCAGCCGGCCAGCACCAGTTGGCCCACGGCCCGTGCCGTGGCGACCAGGAGATCCCGTTCCAGGCCCAATCGGCGGCCCAACGAGATGCCGGCCACCACGGCGACCAGCAACAGGGAGGCGGCCAGGCCGGCCCAGCCGATGGCGACGTCGGTCATTGACGGCACGGTAGCCAGCCCAGGGTCACCCCTTTGGCATGGAAGGCCAACCACCTCTAGCCTGTTAGGTGTGGTGAACATTTTCAGGTCTGCGCCGGCCTCTCCGGCGGACGACGACCCGACGACGGGGCTCGAGGTCGACGGAGTGTCGTTCGCCTACAACGACCACCTCGTACTCGACGACGTGAGTCTCGACGTCGCCTCCGGAGAGATTCTTGCGCTCCTCGGCCCATCGGGTTGTGGCAAGACCACCCTTCTTCGCAGCATTGCCGGGCTGGACCGGCCCCGGACCGGCTCCATCCGCCTCGGTGGTCGGACCCTCACCGACCACCGGACGTCGGTGAGTCCGGAGCGCCGCCGCATCGGCATGGTCTTTCAGGATGGGGCCCTGTTCCCTCACCTCACGGTGCGTCGAAACGTCGCCTACGGGTTGCCTCTCGCCGATCGTCGTTCCACCCGGGTGGATGAGACGCTTGAACTCGTGGGCCTGGGGAAGCTGGCCGACCGAATGCCAGGCACGCTGTCGGGCGGCCAGCAGCAGCGGGTGGCCGTGGCTCGGGCGCTGGCTCCACAGCCCACCATGTTGCTGCTCGATGAGCCGTTTTCCGGTCTCGACACGGCACTCAGGGTCAGCGTCCGAACCGAGATCCACCGGTTGTTGGCCGATCTGGGGATCACGACGGTGTTCGTCACCCACGACCAGGAGGAGGCATTCGTGCTCGGCGACCGGGTGGCCGTGCTCCACGAGGGCCGCATGGCTCAGATCGGAACCCCCGACGACCTCTACCGCCGGCCAGCCAACCCGTGGGTCGCCACCTTCGTCGGCGACGCCAACTTGTTCGCCAGCGTCGCGCATGATGGTGGCTGCGTCACCCCGGTCGGCGTGGTGCCGCTGGCCACGGCCACCGAAGGGGCTGTCCAGGTGCTGGTCCGGCCTGAAGACCTGGCCATCGTCGACGGCGAGGACGCCGTCGTCGAGTTGATCGAGTACTACGGCCATGACGCCATGGCTCATCTTCGGTTCGAAGACAGGACGTCGGTCCGCGTCCGCACCCACGCCACCTCGACCCACCATCGCGGTGACCAGGTCGGCGTGACATATGTCGGATCGAATGCGGTGGCCTTCGAGGTGTGATCACCACACAGATGTTGTTAGGTTCCCTTTACACCCGTTGACTCTCCTCGAACGAAAAGCCCACATGCCCTTTCAGATCCATTCCCTGGTCACCAGCGCGCTCCTGAGCGTCGGCCTGATCGCCGGCCTCACATCCTGTGGCAGCGACGACAGCGATCGTTCGATCACCGTGTACTCGGGACGTAGCGAGAAGCTGGTCGGACCGATCTTCGAGACCTTCGAAACCGCGACCGGTGTCGACCTCGATGTCCGATACGGATCGTCCAACGACCTGGCTCTCGTACTGTCCGCCGAAGGCGACAAGACCACAGCCGACGTGTTCCTCTCCCGCAGCCCCGGCCCCGTCGGCTACCTCGACGACCTGGGCATGCTGAGCGAACTCTCCAGCGAGGTACTCGACCGGGTGTCGATCGACCATCGCTCACCCGAGGGCCGCTGGGTCGGCTTCGCCGGCCGGGGCCGTGTCCTCGTTTACAACACCGACGAAACCGACGAGACCGACCTACCAGACTCGGTGTTCGATCTCACCGGCCCTGAGTACGAAGGCCGGGTCGCCATCCCCGGCAGCAACTCGTCGTTCCAGGACTGGTTCACCGTGTTCCGTCTCCGCAACGGCGACGACGTCGCCATCCAGTGGCTGGAGGACATGGTCGCCAACAACTCTCGCTTCTACCCCAAGAATGGCGCCATCGTGGAAGCCGTGGGTCGCAACGAGATCCAATTCGGCCTCGTCAACCACTACTACAACTTCCAGAAAGTGGCGACCAATGGCGACGCTCAACGTTCGGCGAACCACGGCTTCGCACCGGGAGACGACGGCGGCCTGATGATCATCGCCACCGCCGCCGTGGTGGCCCAGAGCGACAACCAGGACCTCGGCCAGCAACTGGTCGCCTACCTGCTCAGCGCGGAACAGCAGAACTACCTGACCGAGACGGTCTACGAATACCCGTTGGCCGTCGACGTGTCTCCGAACGCCGCCCTGCCGCCGATTCCCGTCGACACCGTCGGAGCGATCGACATGGACGACGTGGCCGCCGAGTTCACCCGCACCATCGAAATCATCGAGGCCAGCGGGGTTCTCGACCAGTGAGACCCCGGTGAGAACCCGGTCGGCGAACCCGCCGACGATGACCGGGCCTGGCCACAGGATGCGCGCCGGCCGGCCTCCATCGGTTCTGCTGGCCGTCGCCCTGCTGGTGGCGGCGGCATTTGCCGTCCCCAGCGGGTACGTGGCCTGGCGGGCCATCACCTCCGACATCGACCACCTGGACCTGCTCACCTCACATCGAACACTCGACCCCCTCTGGCGGACTGTGCAACTGGCCGTCCTCGTGTCGATGACGACCGCGGTGCTCGGCACGAGCCTGGCCTGGCTCACCACCCGAACCGACCTGCCGCTACGCAGGCTGTGGCTCATACTCGTACCCCTGCCTCTCGTCTACCCCAGCTTTGTCGGCGCAGCAGCCTTCCTGTCGGGCATGTCGCCGGGCGGGGTCATCCACGACCTGGCCGGCATTGTCGGCATCGACCTGGATCTCCGACTCCACGGACTCGTCGGATCGTGGCTGGTGCTCAGCCTGTTCACCTATCCGTACGTCTACCTGCCGGTTGCCGCCCGCCTGACCGCACTCCCCGGGTCGCTGGAGGAGAACGCCCGCCTGCTGGGCGACCGGCCCCGCACCGTGTTCCGCCGCGTGGTTCTACCCCAACTCGGCTCTTCGATCGCCGCCGGATCCCTGCTGGTCTTCCTCTACACGGTCAGCGACTTCGGTGCCGTGCACCTGATGCGGTTCGAAACCCTGACCCAGACCATCTTCCGGACCCGATTGTTCGACCAGGACCGCTCCTTCACCCTTGCCTTGGTGCTGCTGGTCTTGGCGTTCGTCGTCGTTGCCGCTGAACGCACGGTGGCTCGACGCCGCGACCGCACCCTGGTGATGAGCGACCGACAGTCCCTCCGGGTTCCTCTGGGCCGTTGGAAAGCGGCCGCCGTGGCCATGGTCAGCGGCGTGGCCGGGTTGGCCCTGATCGCCCCTGCCGTTTCGCTGGCCGACTGGGGGCTGTTCGGCTGGTTGCGGTCCCGACGAGGGACCACACCGCTGCGACTCGACTGGTCCGACGTGATCAACTCCACTTGGAACACGGTGTGGATCAGCATCGTGGCCGCCATGGCTGCCCTGGCCGTCATGCTGCCGGTCGCCTACCTCCTGGCCCGACATCGAACCCGAACCGGCGGAGTCGTGAATGCCGTCGTCGTCGCCGGGTTCGCCATACCCGGCCTGGTCGTCGCCCTGTCGCTCATCTTCTGGACGCTGCACGCCTCGCCATTCGAGTTTCTGATCGGCACCCTGCCGATTCTGGTCTTCGCCTACGTCGTCCACTTCGGCGCTCAGGCCCTCCGGACCACCCAGGTTGCCGTCAATGCGGTGCCGCGGCGCATGGACGACGCCGCCCGCCTCCTCGGCGCCAATCGCGTGCGACGATTCGCCACCATCGACCTCCCGCTCATGGTTCCAGGTCTGGCCGCCGGAGGTGGGCTGGTGATGCTGTCGACGATGAAGGAACTGCCAGCGACCCTTCTGGTGTCCCCCATCGGATTCCGGACCCTGGCCGTCGAGATCTGGAACACCTACGAGGCCCTGTTCCTCCCCGAGATGGCCATCCTGGCCCTCATACTGGTGGCCATCAGCGCCCTGTTGACCTGGCTGCTCGTGGTGCGGCGCGCTGACCACCTGGCCTGAAACCCGGCTCAGCAGCGATTCGACTCCGGTCAGATCACCTGGATTCGTTCGGCGGCGAACCGACCGACCCCCACATGACTGCCCTTCACCTCCACGGTGACCGTGCCATCGGGGGACACTGCGGTGACCTCACCCCGGTTACCGGGAATCAAGGCGGCCGACTCGAGGAACTCGAGCATCCCCGTCTCGAACTCGAGCTCCTCGGTGATTCGGTGGATCGTGAACCCGTCACCGACCCCGATCTCGGCGAGATGCCTGGTGTCTGGCTCGCTATAGGCGCTCCCGGGAATCGGGTTGCCGTGCGGGCAGGTAGTCGGCTCTCCGAGCAGTTGGTTGAGGGCCGTCTCGACGACTGGTGAGATCACGTGCTCCCACTTGCCGGCTTCATGGTGGGCGTCCGTCCAGGACAGGCCCAGCATGTCGGTGAGGAAGCGCTCGGCCAGACGGTGCCGCCTCACGACCGAAGTGGCCAACTCCTGACCTTCGCTGCTCAACCGGATACCGCCGCGGTCGATGGAGACCAGACCTTCAGCCTCCAGGCGCTTGATCATCTCGGACACTGCCGGACGACTGACCTCGAGTCGTTCAGCGATCCGAGCCTGGATGACGTCCAAGTCGTCTTCAACCAACTCGAAAATGGTTTCGCAGTACTCCTCGAACGCCGGGTGGTACTCCGGAGCTTCGTAGACCATGCCCAGAGTCTAGGCGGAGCGAACCAGTATCTGTAAGGCACGCCTAACGGCCGGTCAGGCTCCGCCGAACTCCCCCACCAGAGACTCGCTCAGCACCCACAGGCTTGCGGCCATCTCGTCATCGGTGATCCACGGCGAAATCCCCCGGCCTCCCGGACCGCTTCCCGGCTCTCCTTCGGACACCCCCAACTGGCAGTCGCCGAGGTAGGTGCCGCCGTGGGCGTCCAACTCAGGCGCGGTGGCCGCCCACACCGACGTGGCCGCCCCGGCCTCGACCGTCTTGGGCGTCAACCCCGTCGTGTCGACGGCTTCGCTGATCTGCACCCTCCGGCGGGCCTTCAGACGCTCGTAGTCGTCGCCGGTGAGGTGCCGGGAGAGCTCGGTCATGATCACGCCGGGATGCACGGCGAAGGCGTGGACGCCGGACGACGCATACCGGCGGTCGAACTCGCGGGCGAACAGGGCGTTGGCCGACTTGGACTGGCCGTATGCCTGCCAGCCCTCGTAGGGACGATGCTCGAACAGGGGATCGTCAAGATCCACCCCGCAGATGCCGTGGGCACCCGACGACAGGCACACCACACGGGAAGGCGCAGACGCTTCGAGGGCAGGCAGCAGCAGCCCGGTGAGCAGGAAATGCCCAAGATGGTTGATCCCGAACTGCTGCTCGAATCCGTCGACGGTGGTGCCGTACGGCGTACACATGACCCCCGCGTTGTTGATCAACACGTCGAGGCGGTCGTGATCGCTGAGGAAACCATCGGCAAACCGGCGGATCGAGGCCGTCGACGCCAGGTCCAACACCCGCCGTTCCACATCGACATCCGGGTGGGTTCCTCGGATCCGGGCCTCAGCCGATGCGTTCTTGGCGTCGTCGCGGGCCGCCATGGTGACCGACGCTCCGGCCGCGGCCAGCGCACGGGCAGTCTCCTCGCCCAACCCGGCCGAGGTTCCCGTAACCACGATCCGACGCCCGCTGAGGTCGATGCCGGCCAGCACCTCGTCGGTGGTTGTGTCACGGTTCCAGTCGGCCACGGCTCCTCCTTCTCCACGGGCGAACCTAGACCGGCCGCATAGGCCGCCAACCACCGGGTGGGGCATGCTCGTCAGCGTGAACCGCCACACACCCGATCCCCGGACGCCGGTGATCATCGGCGCCGCACAGGTCACGGACCGCACCGACGACCCGACGATCGCCCGTACCGCCCTCGAATTGATGGTCGACGCCCTTCGGTCGGCGGCCATTGACGCCGGGGCGGCCGACTGCCCGACCGGACTCGATGTCGTCGCCGTGGTCGGCGGCCTGTGGCGGTACACCGATCCGGCCCGCCAGGTCGCCGACCGCGTCGGCGCCGATGCGGCCCGCACCCTGCTCACCGGCTTCTCCGGCCACACCCCCCAGGCCCTGCTGTCACATCTGGCCGACGAGATCGCCGCCGGCCGCCTCGAGGCCGCAGCGGTGCTCGGCGGTGAAGCCAACCGGTCACGTATCCGGGCCAAACGGCTCGGCGTCGAACCGCGCCGCGACCACGACCTGGGGCTGGAAGCCGCTGAACGGTTCGGTGAGGAACTCGAGATGAGTTCTGAGCATGAACGCGAACGTGGCGTGCTGGCCCCGACCACCGTGTACCCGGTGTTCGAGACAGCGCTCCGATACGCCCGAGGCGAAACGATCCCCGAGCACCGGGCGCGGCTGGGCGAACTGTGGGCCGGGTTCAACACGGTGGCTGTCGACAACCCGCACGCTGTAGACCGCACACCGCGCACCGCGGCCCAGATCGCCGGCACCGACGACGGCAACCGCATGATCGGGTTCCCGTACACCCGCTGCATGAACGCCAACAACACCGTCGACCAGGCGTCGGCGGTGCTCATCGTGTCGGCCGAACGGGCCGCCGCCCTCGGCGTTCCCCGCGACCGGTGGGTGTTCCTCCACGCCGCCACCACGGCCTACGACCCACCGCTCATCACCGAGCGGGCCGACCTGCACTCGTCGCCGGCCGTCCGGGTGGCCGGCCGCCGGGCACTGGAGATGGCGGGCGTCGGTATCGATGACGTGGCCCACCTCGATCTGTACTCGTGCTTCCCGTCGGCGGTCCAGATCAGTTCGGCGGAGCTCGGCATCGCCCACGACCGGCCGCTCACCGTCACCGGCGGCCTCACCTTCGCCGGAGCGCCCCTCAACAACTACAGCGGCCAGGCCATCGCCGCGATGGTGCAGCGGCTACGTGACGACCCCGGCTGGGGGTTCGTCCACGCCAACGGGGGCTACGTCACCAAGCACGCCTTCGGGGTGTACGGCACCGAGCCGCCGGCGGCCGGGTTCCTGCGCCAGGACTGCCAGGCCGAGGCTGAGACACAGCCGCCGCGGACGGCCGACCCGGGCTTCACCGGGACGGCCACCATCGAGGGCTATTCGGTCGTCCACGACCGGGACGGCGCTCCCGAGCACGCTCTGGTCGCCCTGCGCACGCCCGGCGACGCCCGGGTGTGGGGCACCACCACCGACGCCACCGTCCTCCACGCCATGACCGTCGACGAGCACGTCGGCCGGTCGGGCGAGCTCGACCCCGACGGCCTGGTCGCCGTCTGAACCGCCGGACTCCGAAAGGCGAGACTGAGATGCGCACGCCCGCCACCGAGATGTTCGGTATCGAGTTCCCGATCTTCGCCTTCACCCACTGTCGCGACGTGGTCGCCGCGGTGTCCAAGGCCGGCGGCATGGGCGTGCTCGGCGCGGTCGCCCACGGCGACGAGGCCCTCGAGACCGACCTGGACTGGATCGAAGCCGAGATCGGCGACCGCCCCTACGGCGTCGACCTCATCGTGCCGGCCAGATACGCCGGCGACGACCAGGGCGGACTCAAGACGGCCGACCTGGCCGGGCTCATCCCCGACGAGCACCGCCGGTTCGTCGCCGAGATGCTCGACCGTTACGACGTGCCCGACGACGCCGACATCTCGAGCGGCTGGGCGGGACGGCCCGGCGACGCCCCGTTCTCAGCCAACCGGGCCAACCGGCAGCTCGACATCACCCTCGCCCACCGGCCGGCCCTGGTCGCCAACGCCCTCGGCCCGCCGCCGCCCGACATGATCTCCCGATGCCACGAGGCCGGGGTCAAGGTGGCGGCCCTGGCGGGCAGCCGGACCCACGCCGAACGGCACGTCAACGCCGGCGTCGACCTGATCATCGCCCAGGGGGCGGAGGCCGGCGGCCACACCGGCGAGGTCGGCACCATGGTCCTGGTGCCTGAGATCGTCGACGCCGTCGCCCCGGTACCGGTGCTGGGCGCCGGCGGTATCGGTCGGGGCCGGCAGATGGCGGCAGCCATGGCCCTCGGGGCGGCCGGCGTGTGGTGCGGGTCGGTGTGGCTCACCACCGAGGAAGCGGAAACCCATCCGGTGGTCAAACAGAAGATGCTCGACGCCGGATCCAGCGACACGCTGCGGTCCCGGTCGATCACCGGCAAGCCGGCCCGCATGCTGCGCACCGCCTGGACCGAGGAGTGGGACCGGAACGACACACCCGACCCGCTGGGCATGCCACTGCAACCGGTGCTGACCGGCCAAGCCCTCCAACGCATCAACCGGAGCGCCCACCACGAAGGTTCCGGTGCCGAGCAGTTGGCCACCTATTTCGTCGGCCAGATCGTCGGAACCATGAACCGCAGCCGGCCGGCCGGGCAGGTGGTGATCGACATGATCGAGGAGTTCATCGAGGCCACCGAGGAACTGGGCGGCCAACTCGACGTCTGACCGGCCCCAACGGCCCCGCCGGCGGGTTCAGCTGACGGGGATGCGGTCCAGGTCGGCCGGCAGCAGGATCTCACCGTCGAAGTGCTCGGCGGCCATGGCGATCCACTCGGCCTCGCCACCCGGCGGCGGTGCCGGCACACAGTGGTTGAGCACCAGCGTGCCCACCCCGGCCCGGGCCGCGGTGCGGGCAGCGTCAGCCACCGTCGAGTGGTAGTCGAGCACGTCGACCAACCGCTGGATCGGCACGCCGGAGATGACGTCGTCCCGGACCACCGTCTGGACGTACACGTCGGCGCCGGCACACAGGGCGTCGAGGCCGTCGCAGGGCACGGTGTCCCCGGCCAGCACCACCGCCGCCCCGTCGGCCTCGATCCGATAGCCGACGGTCGGGTGGACCGGCTTGTGTTCCGTGGGCCGGGCCACGATCCGCACCGTGCCGTCGTCGAACACCACCCCGCCGTCGGTCTCGTCGACCGGCACCTCGGGCCCGTCGGTGAGGTCGTCGTGGTGGGCGATCCGCCAGCCGACGTCGGCCTCCAGCATGGCGAGGGTGTCGGCCACGAACCGGACCGTGCCCGGCGGCCCGATGACCGGCAGTGGTCGGGGCGGGAAGCCGCCGACCCATCGAGTGGTCACCAGGTCGTTGACGTCGGTGACGTGGTCGCTGTGCAGGTGGGTGAGCAGCAGCCGCTCGACGGCCTGCGGACCGCTCCCCGCGGCGGCCAGCCGCATGAGGGCGCCCCGTCCGCAGTCGATCAGGAACTCCCGGCCGGCGGCCAGCACCAGCTGCGACGGCCCGGCCCGGTCGGCGTCGGGCAGCGGACTGCCCGTACCGGTCATGACCAGCTCCACGGCCCGTTCTCCGGTCGTCCGGTCAGCCCAGCTGGGCGATGCTCACCAGTTGGCCACCGTCGGCGACGAACGCCTGGCCGGTGATCCAACTCGAGGCGTCGGATGCCAGGAACAGGGCCAGGTTGCCGATGTCCTCCGGCTCGCCGAGTCGCTTGAGCGGGTAGGCCTCGGCGACCTGGTCGCCCCGCCCGTCGGCCCACAGGGCCCGGGCGAAGTCGGTCTTGACGAGGCCGGGGCAGATGGCGTTGATCCGGACCCCGGGACCGACCTCGGAGGCCAGCTGCTGGGTGAGGTGGATGAGGGCCGACTTGGTGATGTCGTACACGCCGAGGATCACGTTGGTGCGGAAGGCGCCAACCGACGAGATGTTGATGACGTTGCCGCCGTGCTCGGCCATCCACGCCTTGTGACAGGCCTGGGTCCAGGCGAGGGGCGCGGTGACGTTGACCTCGAAGGTCTTCTCCCAACGGGGCAGGTCGATGTCGATGGTGGGCCCCGCGTACGGGTTGGTGGCCGCGTTGTTGACGAGGATGTCGACGGCCCCGAAGGTGTCGAGCGTGCCGTCGACGACCCGCTGGATGTCGTCGGCCTTGCCTACGTGGCCGGCCACGTAGGCCGCCTCGCCGCCGGCCGCGGTGATCTCGGCCACCGCCTCCTCGCACGACTCGGCCTTTCGGCTGGTGATCATCACCTTGGCGCCGGCCCCGGCCAGAGCCAAGGCGATGCCCCGGCCGATCCCCCTCGAGCCACCTGTGACGATGGCGACTTTTCCGTCCACGCGTAGTTCCATGGACGGCGACCCTAGACGGGGCCGCTCACCGCCCCCCAACGCGGGCCGGCTCAGCCGACCCGGCGGTCGTGGCCTTCCCAGTAGGGCTCGCGCAGCTCGCGCTTCAGGATCTTGCCCGACGGGTTGCGGGGAATGGCCTCGACGAAGTCGACGGAGGTCGGGCACTTGAAGTGGGCCAGGTTCTCGCGGGCGAAGGCGATGATCTCCGCCTCGGTGATTCCCGAGTCGGGCACCGGGACTACGACGGCCTTGCCGACCTCGCCCCACTTCTCGTCGGGCACCCCGATGACGCCGACGTCGGCGATGCCCTCGTGGCGCATCAGGACGTTCTCGATCTCGGCCGGGTACACGTTCTCGCCGCCGGAGATGATCATGTCCTTGACCCGGTCGTGGATGTAGAGATAGCCGTCGACCATGTAGGCGGCGTCCCCGGACCGGAACCACCCGTCGCCCGGCATCGCCTTGGCTGTCTCCTCGGGCATGTTCCAGTAGCCCAGCATGTTGGCCGGCGAGTGGATCCACACCTCGCCGACCTCGCCGTCGGGCAGCGTCTCGCCGGTGTCGGGGTCGATGATCTTGAGGGTGATGCCGGGCAGCGGCTTGCCGGCCGACCGCAGCAGGTGCTGGTTGGGGCCGCCCGGGTCGTGCTCGTCGGGGTCGAGCTGGGTGACCCCGCCGGTGGTCTCGGTGAGGCCGTAGATCTGCATGTACTGGCAGCCGAACTGCTCCATCGACTTGACGAGCACGTCCTCGGTGATGGGCGATGCCCCGTAGGCGATGAGCTGCATCGACGACAGGTCGATGCCGTCGCTGGGCACCATCAGGAAGAACTGCAGAACTGCGGGCACGAAGATGGCGTGGGTGGCCGCCTCGGCCTCGATGAGGGCCAGGCCGGCGACCGGATCGAATTCGCGCATCATGATGGATGTGGCACCGGCGCCCATGCCGTACAGGGCCCAGCCGCTGCCGGCGATGTGGAACAGCGGCATGACCACCATGTTCCGGCTGTCGTCGTCCATCTGCCATTCGGTGTTCTGGAACAGGGCCATGAAGTTGCCGTTGGTGAGCATGGCGCCCTTCGGCAGGCCCGTGGTACCCGACGTGTACAACTGCATCGACACGTCGTCGGGGCCCGACTCGGCGACCTCGGTATCGGTGCCGTGGGCGTCCCGCCAGGCGACGTACGACGTGTGACGGTCGTGGTCGCCGATGACGATGATCGTCTCGGTGTGGGCGAGGTCGGCTTCCATGGCGGCCAGTTGTTCCGCGAGTTCCTCGTGGATGACCAGCACCCGGGCTTCGGCGTCGTTGATGATGTACGCCATCTCGGGTGGGGCGAGCCGCCAGTTGACGGCGACGGTGACCGCGTTGATCAACCCGCAGCCGAACGCCAGCTCGAAGTACTCGACGCCGTTCTTGTCGAGGTAGGCGATGCGGTCCTGGTTGCCGATGCCGGCGGCCCGCAGGGCGTTGGCGACCCGGCTGGATCGGTCCTTCATCTCCTGCCAGGTGATGCGTTCGTCGCCGAGGACGATCATCTCGGCATCGGGTTTCTCGGCCGCTCCGGTGAGGATGATGTCCGCCACGCTTGTGATCTGCTTGAGGTCCATGGCGGTGGAACCTACACGCCTTCCATGGCCCCTGTCACCGCCGGTCGGGCCACAATTTCCGAGATCGGTTACCGTCGGCCTCGTGGGACGAGAACTCGACATGATGGCCATGGCCATGCCTCTCGAACGGGTCCAGGAGCTGGCCCGGGCCGCAGAGGATGCCGGGCTGGGTGCGGTGTGGTTCACCGAGAGCGGCCGGACGGCCTACCTGTCGTGCACGGCGGCCGCCCTGTCCACCGAGCGCATCGGCATCGGCACCGCGGTGGCCGTGGCCTTCCCCCGCAGCCCGATGGTGACGGCCAAGGTGGCGTGGGAGCTGGCTGAGGCCACCGGCGGCCGTTTCGTCCTCGGGTTGGGCACCCAGGTCAAGGCCCACGTTGAACGCCGGTACAGCAGCGACTACGCGCCGCCGGGCCCCCGCATGAAGGAGTACGTGCTGGCCTTGAAGGCCATCTTCCGGGCCTTCCGGGGCGAGGAGAAGCTGGCGTTCCACGGCGACCACTACGACTTCTCGCTGCTGCCCGGCCAGTGGTCGCCGGGGGCCATCGGCGTCGACGACCCGCCGCTCTACGTGTCGGCCGTGCTGCCGTGGATGACCCGCATGGCCGGCGCGGTGTGCGACGGCATCCACATCCACCCGTTCCACTCCCCCGGGTACGTGGCCGACGTACAGGTGCCGGGCCTGGTCGAGGGGGCGGCCTCCACCGGCCGCAGTCTCGACGACGTGACCCTGGTGTGCCCGGTGATGACCGCGGTGGGCGACACCGACGCCGAGATCGCCGCCTCCCGCGAGCACGCCCGCATGATGATCGCCTTCTACGGCTCGACCCGCACGTACAGCCCGGTGTTCGAGCACCACGGGTTCGACGGCCTCTCCGAACGGCTGCACGACCTGCAGAAGCAGGGCGACCTGGGCGGCATGGCGGCCTGCGTCAGCGACGACGTACTCGACCACTATTCGGTGAGCGCCTCGTGGTCGGCGTTGGGCGGTGTGCTGGCCGACCGCTACCGGGGTGTGGCCCCGAACCTGCGGGTCATGACCTACACGGCCATCGACCAGTGGCGGAAGGATCCCGAGGTGCTGGACCGCTGGGCCGACGTGGCGAAGGACCTGCGGGCCGCCCCCTGACCCCAACATGCAACGGTGGGACCTGTCCCCGACGCTGCATGTCTGGTCCTCTTGGGTCCTTGTCAGGACCCGGCGATATCGGTGTCGGGGTGGTAGGCGGCCCAGCCGTACCACTCGGTGACGAACGAGGTCACGAAGGTCAGCTGTCGGCCATCGTCGCTGGACCCGTCGAGGTTCCACGCGGTGCCCGATGCGTCCACGAAGGCGTCGTCGGTGTCGAAGACCAGCACCTCGCCGTCGAGGGTGGCGGCGAAGGCGATCCCGAACACCGAGTCGGGCTCCATGACCACGACGATCGGCACCCCGCCCACCTCGTCTGCCATGACAACCAGGCCCCCGTCGTCCGACAGCACGTAGGCCCGCGAGCCGGTGCCGGTGTCGACGCCCAGCACCAGCTCGTTTTCCGGGAGCCGGTCATCGAGCGACCGGATGGTGTCCAGGAACTGCCGGCCGAGGCCCGGCTCACCGGGCCGGGTGTTCCAATAACTGTCGGCATAGGCGTCGTTCCACGCCATGACCAGGGTGTCGGGATGTTCGGCCACCCAGTCCTTCCAGCGGCGGTGGAACAGCGGCTGGATGGCCAGCGCCGTGCCGGTGCCGGCCAGCGGCCCGGTCAGGATCGTGCCGTCGAAGTGGGTCCAGATCGAGCCCGTGGTCCGGTCCTTCATGACGAACAGGCCGTCGTAAAGCCCGGCCACGTCGAACTGATAGCGGTGACCGTCGATGACGGGATCGAAACCGACCCCGCTGGAACAGATCACTCAATAGGTGACGAGGTACGGCTCGCCGGCCACCGACGTGTTGGCGATGTGGTGGTACGACATCTGGTCGATCGGGAAGGCCACCGCCTCGCCGCCCTGCAGGACCCCCAGCACCACGTCGTCGGGTTCGACCCAGGTGGCCTGGTCGGCAGCCACGAACTCAGGGTCGTCGGCCGAGTCGAAGCGCGCGCCCGCCCCGACCAACAGGTGTTCGGCCGAGAAGGTGGCTGCAGCACCGGTGACGGCAGGCGGCTCGGTGGTTGTGGGTGCCTCCGCGGTCGACACCGCCTCGGTGGCGGTGGACGCCTCCGTGGTCACCGTCACCGCGGCCTCGGTGGCGGTGGACGCCTCGGTGGTCACCGTCACCGCGGCCTCGGTGGTCGAGGATGCGGCGGCCTCCGGCAGCTCGTCGGACCCTCCACACGCCGCGGCCCCGAGAGCCACGAACACGACGGCGGCCAGACGATGCATGCCCCCAGTGTTCCACCGGTTGGGCGTCGGTGCCCGTCGGACGGGCACCATGGAGACATGAGCGAACCCGCGAAGCTCCGCCTGGTCCTCGAGCCGGAGGACG
Organism: uncultured Microthrixaceae bacterium; assembly: GCA_964586175.1. Lineage (GTDB taxonomy): Bacteria > Actinomycetota > Acidimicrobiia > Acidimicrobiales > MedAcidi-G1 > CAZPGL01. The sequence continues at coordinate 48,267 of CAZPGL010000011.1, forward strand.
AGTACAACCACGACGCCGGCGACGTCGGCAACTTCAACGAGTCGATGTACTTCAACACCGTCGACCACCGCACCGGCGTCGGTGCCTGGTTCCGCATGGGCAACCGGGTCAACGAGGGGTACGCCGAGATGACGGTGTGCGTGTACCTGCCCGACGGCCGGGTCGGGTTCATGTTCAAGCGCCCGGCCATCGAGACCAACGAGGTGTTCGACGCCGGCGGCCTGACCATCGAGGTGGTCAAGCCGTTCGAGCGGCTGCGGGTGCGGTACTCGGGGTCGCTGCTGCTGCTCGCCGAACCGGCCCAGATGGCCGACCCCAAGACGGCATTCGCCTCGAACCCCCGGGTGCCATGCACCGTCGACCTCGACTTCCGCGGCGTGTCGCCCATGTTCGGCGGCCGCACCGTCGACGCCGTCACCGGCGAGGAACCAGCCCAGGAAGCCGAGCGGTCGTTCTCCAAGGCCCACTACGAGCAGCACGTGGCGACCTCCGGCACCATCACCGTCGACGGCGTCGAGCACCGGATCGACGGGCTGGGCCTGCGGGACAAGTCGTGGGGGGCCCGCTACTGGCAGGCCATCTCGTGGTACCGCTGGCTGCCCCTGGCCTTTGCCGACGACTTCGCAATGATGATCTCGGTCATCAGCGCCGACGGGGTGACCACCCGCCAGGGCGGCATGGTCCTCGACGGCGACGAGTACCACCTCATCCGCGAGGCGACCATCGACACCGACTGGGACGACGACTGGTACCCGACAGGCCTGCGGGCCACGGTCCGCACCGACCACCGCACCTACGAGGTGACCGGCGAGGTGGTGTCGTCGATCCCGCTCCGCAACCGCCGCACCACCCCGGACGGCGACGTGCTCCACACCCGGATCACTGAGGGGCTGACCCGCTACACCTGCGACGGTCACACCGGCTGGGGGTTGGCCGAGTACCTCGACCAGATCGTCGACGGCCTGCCGGTGGGCGGCGACGTACCGATCTGACCGGCGGACTCAGGGTCAGAACATCTTGGTGACGGTGGCACCGTCGTAGCGTTCGACGGACATGCCGGTCACCCCGAACCCGCCGATCTTCCCCTGGAACTCGGCCATGTGGGGGGCCCGCATGTGGCCCTTCAACGCCTCGTCGCTCTCCCACTTCTCGAAGATCCGGATGAGGCCCGGCGTCTTCGGGTCGGCGCTCAGCACGTAGTCGATGCAACCGTCCTCGGCATGGGTGCCGTCCATCAACGGCACGATGGCCGCCAACGCGTCATCCACCTTGTCAGGATCCATGGTGATGGTGCCGGCGATGACGATCATGGGTGGGCCTCTCTGATGGCTGGGGAAGGTCGGTTCCGATGCCGGAGCGTACTGTCGGGCCCCATGAGCGCTCCAAGCCGGTGGCGGCGGTGACCGACCACACGATCGTCGGCACCGACGGGAAGACCCGCTGCGGGTGGCCCGGCGACCACGCCGCCTATCTCGCGTACCACGACGACGAATGGGGTCGGCCGGTCGTCGATGACACCCGCCTGTTCGAAAAACTGTGCCTCGAAGGGTTCCAGGCCGGGCTGTCATGGCTGACCATCCTGAGGAAACGGGAGGCCTTCCGGGCCGCTTTCGCCGGCTTCGACCCGACGGCCGTGGCCCGGTTCGGCCCGGCCGACGTCGAACGGCTGCTCGGCGACGCCGGCATCGTCCGGCACCGGGGCAAGATCGAATCGACGGTCAACAACGCGGCGCGGGCCCTCGAGCTGGCCGACGAGTTCGGTTCGCTGGCCGCCTACCTGTGGTCCTGGGAGCCCGACGGGCCGACCCGCACCGACGCTGGCGGCATCCCGGCCTCGACACTCGAGTCGGCGGCGCTGTCGAAGGATCTCAAGCGCCGGGGCTGGTCGTTCGTCGGCCCCACCACCGTGTATGCCTTCATGCAGGCCATGGGCATGGTCAACGACCACCTGTCCGGTTGTACGTTCCATCCGGTGATCGATGATCTGCGGGCCGCCCTGGTCCGGCCCTCGCCATGACGGCCGTGCGCCTGTCGGTCCTCGACCAGTCGCCGGTACCCGAGGGGTCCACACCCGGCGACGCCCTGCGCAACTCGGTCGACCTGGCCCGCCATGCCGACCGGATGGGCTACCACCGGTACTGGGTGGCCGAGCACCACGGCATGGACGGGCTGGCCGGCTCCAGCCCCGAGGTGTTCATCGGGTCGCTGGCCGCGGCCACCGACCACCTGCGGGTCGGATCGGGTGGCGTCATGCTCACCCACTACGCCCCGCTGAAGGTGGCCGAGTCGTTCTGCGTGCTGGCCAGCCTGCATCCGGGCCGCATCGACCTGGGGGTCGGCCGGGCCCCGGGGTCCGACCACCTGACGGCGGCCGCCCTGGCCCGCGGCGGCACCCGGTTGGGCCTCGAGTACTACCCGAGCCAGCTGGCCGAGTTGGTGCATCTCGTCGATGACACCCTGCCCGCCCATTCGCCCATCCAAGGCACCCGGGCCACGCCGCGGCCCGACGAGCCGCCCGAGATCTGGGTGTTGGCGTCGAGCCCCGACTCGGCGGCCATCGCCGCCCACCTGGGGCTGCCGCTGGGGTGGGCCGACTTCATCGCCCAGGTCGACGGCGCCGACACGGTGGCCGCCTACCGGGACGCCTTCCAGCCGTCGGACCGGTGCCCCGAACCCCGGGTGCTGGTGTGCGCCTCGGCGGTGTGTGCCGACACCGACGCCGAGGCGGCTGAGATCGTCGCCGCCGTCCGGGCCTGGCGGGCCGCTGGACTGCGGGGTCCCATCCCGTCGTCGGGCCCCACCGGGGTCGACGCTCCCCCGGCCGCCCCGCTGGCCGTGCAACCTGGGCGCCGGTCCATCACCAACGGCTCGCCGGCCACCGTCGGCGACCGACTCGACGAGATGGTCGAGCGCTTCGGGGCCGAGGAACTCATGGTGGTCACCATCTGCCACGACCACGACGCCCGGGTGCGGTCCTACGAGCTGCTGGCCGAGCGGTTCGGGTTGGCCTCCCGTCCCGCGGCCGACCGGGCATGAGCCTGCTCCTCGACCGGCTGCCCGACACCCGCGGGGGCGACGCTGACCCCGACGAGCTGCTCGAAGGGTTCGTCGGCTGGACCGCCGACCAGGGCCTCGAGCTGTACCCGGCCCAGGAGGAGGCCGTCCTCGAGCTGCTGGCCGGGAACCACGTGATCCTGGCCACCCCGACCGGTTCCGGGAAGTCGTTGGTGGCCACCGCGGCCCACGCCGCGGCCCTGGCCCGGGGCCAGCGCAGCGTCTACACCGCCCCCATCAAGGCCCTGGTGTCCGAGAAGTTCTTCGCCCTGACCCGGGATTTCGGCGCCGACAACGTCGGCATGGTCACCGGCGATGCCGCGGTCAACCCCGACGCCCCGATCATCGCCTGCACGGCGGAGATCCTGGCCCACCGGGCCCTTCGGGATGGGGAGGCCACCGACGTCGGGTTGGTGGTGGCCGACGAGTTCCACTTCTACGCCGACCCCCAGCGGGGCTGGGCCTGGCAGGTCCCGCTGCTCGAGCTGCCCCACGTCCAGTTCCTGTTGATGTCGGCCACCCTCGGCCCCACGGGACGTTTCGAGGCTGATCTCGAGGCCCGCACCGGGCGGCCCGTCGTCACCGTGGCCGGAACCGAGCGGCCGGTGCCGCTGAACTTCGAATTCCGGGAGACCCCGCTCCACGAGTCGATCGACGAGCTGGTCACCACCGACCGGGCACCGATCTACATCGTCCACTTCACCCAGCAGGCGGCCGCCGAGAAGGCCCAGGACCTGTGCAGCCTCGATGTCGTCACCAAGGACGAGAAGGCGGCCATCCGTGCCGAGGTGGCCGGGTTCCGGTTCGATACGCCGATCGGCAAGGACCTGCGCCGGTTCATCGGCCACGGCATCGGGCTGCACCACGCCGGGCTGCTCCCCCGCTACCGGCTCCTGGTCGAGAAGCTGGCCCAGGCCGGGCTGCTCAAGCTGATCTGCGGTACCGACACCCTCGGCGTCGGCGTCAACGTGCCGATCCGCACCGTGCTGTTCACCCAGTTGTGCAAGTACGACGGCACCTCGACCCGCATCCTCACCAACCGGGAGTTCGCCCAGGTGGCCGGGCGGGCCGGGCGGCGGGGCTTCGACGACGAAGGGCACGTGTGGGCCCAGGCGCCGATGCACTGGATCGAGAACCGGCGGGCCGAGGCCAAGGTGGCCGCCGACCCCGGCAAGCGCAAGAAGCTGGTGAAGAAGAAGCCGCCCGACCGGGGCTACGCCCACTGGAACGAGGAGACGTTCGACAAGCTGGTGTCAGGCGCACCCGAACCGCTGGACTCCAGCTTCGACGTCACCCACCAGATGGTGCTCAACGTCCTGTCCCGTCCCGGCGACGGGGGCGCCGACCTGCGGCGCCTGCTCGTCGACAACCACGAGCCCCGCACCCGCCAGCGGCGCCACATCCGGCGGGCCATCGGCGTTTACCGGTCACTACGCGATGCCGGCATCATCGTCGAGCTCGACACCCCCGACGCCGACGGTCGCCTGGTACGCATCGGCGTCGACCTCCAGGACGACTTCGCCCTGCATCAGCCGCTGTCCCTGTTCGCCCTCGAGGTGCTGCCCGACCTCGAGAACCCCGAGGCCACCCCCGAGGAGCACGCCCTCGACGTGCTGTCGGTCGTCGAGTCGGTCCTGGAGAACCCGTCGGTCGTGCTGGCCGCCCAGGTGAACCGGTTGAAGACCGAGCTGGTGAACCGGCTCAAGATGGAGGGCGTCGAGTACGAGGAGCGCATGGAGCGCCT
>CAZPGL010000012.1:0-42656 GCA_964586175.1 uncultured Microthrixaceae bacterium
TCGCCACCATGAACCTGAACGGCGACTACCTGTCCGACGCCCTGGCCGCCCAGGTCGGCGGTATCGGCATCGCCCCCGGCGGCAACGCCAACTACGTCACCGGCCATGGCATCTTCGAAGCCACCCACGGCACGGCCCCCAAGTACGCCGGGCTCGACAAGGTCAACCCGTCGTCGGTGCTCCTGTCCGGGGTGCTCATGTTCGAACACATCGGCTGGCGGGAAGCGGCCGCCGACATCGTGACCGCTCTCGAGTCGGCCATCGCCGACAAGGTCGTGACCTACGACTTCGCCCGGCTGATGGACGGTGCCACCGAGGTCTCCTGTTCGGAGTTCGCGTCGGCCATCGTCGACCGTCTCTGAGTACCCGCCCTCTGAGCAGTTCACCACGCCCCGTTCCCGGCACGCAGAGCGTGTTCCGCCGCGGCTGGCGGCTCGTCCGAGGGTCGTTCCGGGCCCACCCGGTGCCCCACATCCTGGGTATCTCGGGGGCCAACGTGTTCGCGGTGGCGGTCGTCGGGTTCACCGTCGTCATCGGCCGGGTCACCGACGAGGTGATCGTGCCGGGTCTCGACGGGGCCGGTGTCGACGGGTCGGCCATCGTCGGCGGCATGGTCGCCCTGGTGGTCATCGGGTTGATCCGCGGTACCGCCATCATGGCCAGGCGGTGGTTCAACATGATGGCCGTAGCCCGCACCCAGCGGACCTGGCGACTGGACATCACCGACCGCTACCTCGACGTGCCCGTGGCCTTCCACCGGGCCCGGCCGGCCGGTGAGCTGCTGGCCCACGCCGACAACGACGTGGAGGTCGCTTCGGCGGTGTTGATGCCGCTGGCCTTCTCGATGTCGGTGGTGGCCCTGGTCGCCGTGTCGCTCATCAGCCTGCTCGTCGTCCACCCCCTGTTCGCCCTGGTCGCCGTGCTGCTCTTCCCGACCCTGGCCGTCTTGAACCGCACGTACACCAACGCCGTTGAGGCGCCGTCGGCTCGGGCCCAGGAGGACGTGGGCCGGGTGTCGGCCATCGCCCACGAGAGCCTGGACGGGGTGCTGGTGGTCAAGACCCTCGGCCGCGAGGATCAGGAGGTCGCCCGGTTGGCGGCCGCCGCGGACGACCTGCGTCGGGAGCGGATCGAGGTCGGGCGCCGCCGGGCCGACTTCGCCCCGGTGATCTATTCGCTACCCAACCTGGGGATCATCGTGCTGTTGTTCGTCGGCACGATGCTGGTCGACCGCAACGCGGTCACGATCGGCGAGATGGTCCGGGCCATGGCCCTGTTCAGCATCCTGAGCCTGCCCATGGAGATCCTGGGGTTCCTGTTCCAGTCGATGCCGGCGTCGGTGGTGGCCAAGGACCGGATCAACGGTGTGCTGGCCGTCCATCCCGAGGCCCGGCCGGCCGATGTACCCGAGGTCGTCGAGCCGGTGACCGTCGAGTTCGATGACGTCGGCTTCCGGTACCCGCCCGGTGACTCGGGGGCCGGCGCCCCGGCGGTGCTCGACGGGCTGTCGTTCCGGATGGCGGCCGGCGAGACCGTGGCTCTCGTCGGGGCCACCGGATCGGGCAAGAGCACCGCGGTGACCCTGCTGGCCGGCCTCGAGCCCGCGACGGCCGGTCGGGTTCTCGTCGGCGACATCGACACCGTCGCCCTCGGCCCCGATGGGGTCGGTCAAGTGGTGGTGCCGGTGTTCCAGGAGTCGTTCCTGTTCGCCGACACCATCCGCCAGAACCTGCTCCTCGACCGCGAAGTGCCCGACGGCGAGATTCAGCGGCTGCTGCGGGTCGTGGAGGCCGATGGCTTCGTCGCCGACCTGCCCCAGGGGCTCGACACGGTGGTCGGTGAACGGGGAGTCACCCTGTCGGGCGGGCAGCGCCAGCGGCTGGCCATCGCCCGGGCTCTGTTGCGCCGACCCCGGGTCATGGTGCTCGACGATGCCACGTCGGCCGTCGACCCCACCATCGAGGCGGCCATCCTCGAGAACCTGCGGGCCCACCGGGGCCGCACCCTGCTGATCATCGCCCACCGGCTGGCCACCATCCGCCTGGCCGACCGGGTGCTGTTCCTCGATGGCGGGCGCATCGCCGCCGAAGGAACCCACGACGAGCTTCTGGGCGTGCCGGCCTACGCCGCCCTGGCCCGGGCCTACGAGGAGGCGGGGACGTGACGGTGCTCGACGGCCACGACGTGGTCGGCCCTCCGGGCGAACCCGAGGTCGTCGACGCACGTGGGCTGCACGACATCGACGAGGCCGGTGCCCTCACGGTGCTGCGCCGGGGTGTGGCCGCCTCGCCGGAGCTACGGGCCGGGATCGGCCTGACCGCCTTCATGGCCCTGGCCGTGGCCGGCGGCAAGCTGTTGGTGCCGCTGGCCATCCAGTTCATCCTGGACCGCGGGTTCGCCGAGGACGGGATCCGTATGGGGCTGGTGGCCGGCTTCGCCGCGGTGGCCGCCACCCTGGTCGTGGGCAGCATCTTCCTCGGCCGGGCCACCTACTACCGCCTGGCCCGAACCGCCGAGAACGTGCTGATGGGCTTGCGGGTCCGGGCGTTCGCCCACCTGCACCGGCTGAGCCTTGCCGAGCACACGGCGTCCCGGAAGGGGGCGTTGACCGCCCGGGTCACCAGCGACGTCGAGACCCTGACCAAGTTCGCCCAGTGGGGGGCCATCGCCTGGATCATCGACTCCATCCAGGTCGTCGGGGTGTTGACCGTCATGGCCCTGTACTCGTGGCAGCTGACCCTGGTGACGGTGCTGGTGTACCTGCCGCTGCTGCCGATGCTGCGGGCCATGCAGCGCCGCCAACTGCGGGCCTACGACCGGTTGCGGACCCGGGTGTCGGAGACCTTCGAGATCGTCTCCGAGTCGGTGCTCGGCGTCGAGCCCATCCGGGCCTACGGCTACCGCGAGGCCATCCGGGGGCGCATCCACCGGGCCATCGGTGCGCAGTACCGCCAGCAGATGAAGGCGGCCAGGTTCTTCTCGTTGTTCATGCCCCTCACCGACATCTTCGGGGTGATGGCCGTGGCGACCGTGGTCGGTGCCGGGGTGTGGTGGGGGCCGGGCTGGGGGGTCACGTCGGGTGAGCTGATCGCCTTCGTATTCCTCATCAACCTGCTGCTGGCGCCGATCACCGAACTGGGCGAGGTGCTGGACCAGACCCAGACTGCGCTGGCCGGCTGGTGGAAGATCCTCGACGTGCTCGACACGCCCGTCGAGATCGTCGAGCCCGATGCCGGGCCGGTGCTGGCCGGCGGGGCGCTGGCCGTCCGGGCCGAGGCCGTCGAGTTCGGGTATCGGGGCGGTGACCGGGTGCTGCACGGCATCGACGTCGACATCCCGCCGGGCACGTCGGTGGCTGTGGTCGGCGAGACCGGGTCGGGCAAGACGACGTTCGCCAAGCTGATGGCCCGGCTGGCCGATCCGACGGCCGGTCGGCTGTCGGTCGGCGGCGTTGACCTGCGGGACCTGACGGGCGATGAGCGGCGGCGGGCCATCCGCATGGTGCCCCAGGACGGCTTCTTGTTCGACACCACGGTCGGGGACAACATCCGTTTCGGGCGACCCGACGCCACCGGCGACGACGTGGCTGCCGCTGTCGACGCCCTGGGGTTGGGGCCGTGGGTCGCCAGCCTCGCCGACGGCATCGACACCCGGGTGGGTGAGCGTGGCGAGTCGCTGTCGGTCGGCGAGCGTCAGCTGGTGGCCCTGGCCCGGGCCCAGGTGGCCGATCCGGGGCTGCTCATCCTCGACGAGGCCACGTCGGCCGTCGACCCCGAGACGGAGACGGCCCTGGAACAGGCTCTGGAAAATCTGGCCCGCGGGCGGACGACGGTCAGCGTGGCTCACCGGCTCTCCACCGCCGAGCGTTCCGACCTGGTGCTGGTGTTCGACCGGGGCCGCATCGTGGAGCAGGGCTCCCACGAGGACCTGGCCCGCGGCGACGGCGTGTACGCCGGCCTGTACGCCTCGTGGATCGGGAACACCCGGTCATGACCGATGGCGGAGCTCGGATCGACCCGATGGCCGGGCGCCGGGCCGTCGAGTGGGACGCCACGGTCGACGTCTTGCCCGATCCGCCGACCGTGTGGCCGCCGCCCGGACGGCTGGTGCTGGTCGCCCCGCATCCCGATGACGAGCTGTTGGCGACCGGGGCGACGTTGGCCGCGGCGTCCGATGCCGGCACGGGGGTCACCGTGGTGGCCGCCACCGACGGCGAGTGGTCGCATCCCTACCTGAATGCTGCCGGCCGGGCCGGGTTGGCGGATCGCCGGACCGTGGAGTCGGCGGCGGCCTACGAGGCGGCAGGGATCCGAGCCGAACGGGTGCGGCTGTCGTTGCCCGACGGCGGGCTGGCCGGACGTCTCGATGAGCTGGTCGAGCGGTTGACGCCGCTGTTGGTCGGCGCTGCAACGTGCGTGGCGCCGAGGGACGGCGACGGGCATCCCGACCACGACGCCTGCGCCGTGGCGGCCCGACGGGCCGGGGCGGCCGCCGGCGTGCCGGTGGTGGGCGTGCCGATCTGGTCATGGAATTGGGACGACCCTGCGTCTCCGGCCATGCCCCTCGATGGCGCCTTCGCCCACCGGTTCGACGCCGCGACGCTGGCCCGCAAGCAGGCCGGCATCGCCTGTTACGCCAGCCAGGTGCTGTCCGAGGACGGCAACCGCCCAGTGCTGCCGGCCTCGTTCCTGGCTCACTTCGCCCGCCCCGTCGAGGTCTTCCTCCCCCCCCAAGTGATCGGGGGACAGGCTTCGCGTCACTCGTCGCCGGTTTACGGCGGCCGGTGACGATGAGCCCGAGGTCACGTCGGCGCGGTGGGGCGGCGCACGGGGACGGTCGGTAGCCTCGGCCCGTCGCCAAACGAGGAGCCCCCGTGAGTACCAGCCCCGTGAACGTCGCCGTGACCGGCGCCGCCGGCCAGATCGGTTACAGCCTCGTGTTCCGCATCGCCAGCGGCCAGCTGCTCGGCCCCGACCAGCCGGTGCGCCTCCACCTCCTGGAGATCCCGCCGGCCATGGGTGCTCTCGAGGGCGTGGCCATGGAGCTCGACGACTGTGCGTTCCCGCTGCTCGACTCGATGGTGCTCACCGACGATCCCGACACGGCGTTCGACGGTGCCGCGGTGGCCATGCTCGTCGGTTCGCGTCCCCGCACCAAGGGCATGGAGCGCCAGGATCTGCTCGAAGCCAACGGGGCCATCTTCACGGTGCAGGGGGCGGCCCTCAACGCCCACGCCGCCGACGACCTCAAGGTGCTGGTGGTCGGCAATCCGGCCAACACCAACTGTCTGATCGCCATGAACAACGCCCCCGACGTACCCGACGAGCGGTTCACGGCCATGATGCGCCTCGATCACAACCGGGCCCGTACCCAGGCCGCCCAGAAGCTGGGTGTGCCGGTCACCGACGTGACCCGCATGACCATCTGGGGCAACCACTCGGCCACCCAGTACCCAGACCTGTTCCACTGCCGGGTCGGCGGCGGTTCCGCGGCGGCGACCATCGATGACGAGGCGTGGCTGGAGGGCGAATTCATCCCGACCGTCCAGCAGCGCGGTGCGGCCATCATCGAGGCCCGAGGCGCGTCCAGCGCTGCCTCGGCGGCCAATGCGGCCATCGACCACGTCCACGATTGGGTGCTGGGCACCGACGACGGTGACTGGGTGTCGATGGGTGTGCCGTCCGACGGCAGCTACGGCGTCCCCGAAGGCCTGCTGTGCGGCTTCCCCACCACCTGTGCCGACGGTGCGTGGTCGATCGTGCAGGGCCTGGAGCTGGACGAGTTCTCCCGGGCCCGCATCGACGCTTCGGTGGCCGAGCTGGCCGACGAACGCGACATGGTCCGGGGCCTCGGCCTGATCTAGTCCGTCCTACCCCCGGGCCGCGGCGAAGACGTCACCGAGGCCGGTCAGCACCTCGCGGTGGGCGACCAGCACCCGGGGGTCGCCTCCGATGGTCAGGTCGCCGGCGATCACCGCCTCCAGGGGGTCGACGCCGCCTGACGTGAGCCGTTCGGCGGTGGTCCGGTCGGTGGTGAACCACACCTGCTCGTCGTCGGCGGTGCCCGAACCGACCCGTACGCGGCCGGCGGCGACGGCCACGTGCCACGACGGACCGTCGTCGATGCGATAGCCGAGCGTGAGATGGACGTCGGCGGTCGCCGCGGTCAGGCCGGCGTGGGCCGACACCGCTTCGTTGAGGGCGGCGATCCAGGCGTCGGACAGGAACTCGGGCACTGGCGCAGCCTAGGCGGGCCGATCCGGGCGGCTGCCCGCCCGCCGGGTACGGTCACGCTCCGTGAGCGTCATCGGCACTGGGCAGAAGACCTTCGACTACGGGCCGACCCGCGGGGTGTGGCGGCGGCTGGAGGGGCCGGCTGACGTCCTCGACCTGATGGACACCGGTGCCGAGGGGGTGGTGGCGGTCATCCGGGACGCCGGGGCCACCTTCCTGGCCCCCATCTTCGACGAGTTGGCCGGGGTGGTGTGCACCGGCGGCACGATCCGCAGTCACATCGGCATCATCAGCCGGGAGTTCCAGATCCCTGGGGTGATCGCCGCCGTGCTGGTTGTTGGGCCGGACGATGAGCCAGCCGACGGCACCGAGGTCGAACTCGACGGTACCGGCGCCGACGGCGTGGTCCGGCTGGTGACCGGGTGAGTGACCCGGCTGGCGACCCGACGGCCCGGGTGAACGGCCTGCTGGCCGAGATCAACCGGGTGTCGGGGCCGCTGGTCCTGGCCCGCACCTCGTATGCGTCACAGCTCATCCCCGTTCAGCAGTACGTCGTGGTGTCGTGCCTCGAGGCGTTCTTCCGGTATCCCGACGCCGTCGACACCATCGCCGCGGCCATGGAACCCGAGGAGATCGGTCGACGGGCCCGCCGGCCGAACTGCCAGGCCGACTCGGTGTTCTTGTGGGGGGTGGCCAACTTCTTCCTCGTCGGGCGCAGCGTGATGGCGATGATCGACCCGTCGGTCGACACCGTCGAGCGCACCCACACGGTGCTCGACTTCTGGGAGCGGGTGTCCCGGGCCTATCGGGGCGGCACCCTCCACGCCGCTGACGACGGCAACCGCATCCGCGTCCTCGACGACGCGACCCTCGAGCGGCTGCAGGCCGCCGTCACCCCGGTCGACGCGGACCGCCGGGCCGTGATCCGGTCGGCCAACGCCACCCTGATCAACCACCTGTTCCTGCTGTACTTCGACACCAGGGTCGGCCACGGCGACACCGGGCCCTACCCACTGCCCGACGGGCGGTCGATGATCGTGCGCGACTACTACCGGATGGGGGCCAGCGACTTCGCCTGGTCCGGTGTGGCTGCCGATGTCCCGTTCGACAACCTCACCGCGGTTCTGGTGATCGACGCCGGGGTGGCGATCGAGGTCAACGACTTCGGCACGACGGTGGCCGAACCCGAGGACTACCTCGACCACCTGTCGGGGTTCGCCCTGTTCACCACGGTCGATGGCGAGCTGGTGCCGGTCGCCGACGCCGAGTTCACGTGGGCCGCCGCGGCCGCCAAGGCGGCCCAGAAGCGGCACTACCGCGGCATCGCCGCCATGGACCGCGACGACATCATCGCCGCCGGGGCCTACGTGTACTTCACCTTCCTGCGGCCGTTCGCCCAGATCGCCGGCGTCGCCGACGACATCGACTGGACGTGCCCGCGCGACACACCGGCCGAGATCTACCCGCTGGTCACCGCCGATGTCGAGGCACCTCCCCGGGATCCGGCCGTCGACCTCTACGCGCTCTATCCCGATGGCCCGCCCGGGGTCGGCGGGGCCTGAACACCGTGCCGCAGGCCGCCCCGGCCGACGAACGCCGGCACCCGCCGGGGCCGGAACGGCTGTGGAACGAGTCGATCTACCTGGATTGGTTCGATCCCGAGGGACGCACCGGCGGTTATGTCCGACTGGGCATGTACCCGGGTCTGGGCGTGTCGTGGTTCTGGTGTTGCCTGGTCGACGCCAACCGGCCGACGGTGCTGGTGGTCGACCACGAGGCTCCGATTCCGGCCGATCCGTCGCTGGAGATCCGGGCGCCCGCCCTGTGGGCCGACCTGATCGTCGAGGAGCCGCTGACCCACTTCGGCGTCGGGGTCGAGGCGTTCGGGGTGGCGATCGACGACCCGGCCGACGCCTACGCGGCGGACCCAGCCGCCATCCGCGGCGACCGCACCCCGGTCGGGGTCGATCTGGGCTGGGAGACCGATCTGCCTGGCGGGTCGGGGGGCTTTCACTACGGCGTGACCACCCGCTACGAGATCCCGTGTCGGGTGACCGGCGAGGTGCTGGTCGGCGACCGGCGTATCGAACTCGATGGTTGGGGCCAGCGGGACCACTCGTGGGGCGTGCGGGACTGGTGGGCCGACGGCTGGACGTGGTGTTCGGGCCGCCTCGAGGACGGTGAGCGGTTCCATGCCGTGTCCGTCGACGGACGGGACGGCGGCATCGGCTATCGGTCGAAGCCGATCGGGCCGCGGGAGGGGCTGGAGGCCGAGTACGGGATCGCCGGCGCACACGATCCGGGGCCGGAGGGCATCCCCACTGGCGGCCGGCTGGACATCGGCGACCTGCGGCTGAGCTACGAACCCGTCGGGTGGGCGCCGGTGCTCCTCGTTCACCCCGACGATGGGCGGCACAGCAGGTTCCCCCGCGCTCTGGTGGCGGTGACGGCCACCGATGGCCGCCGGGGTCATGCCTGGCTTGAGGTCAACCAGCCGGAGCCCTGACCCGGGCCAGGCGGTCCACGACCAGCACGACCAGGAAGGCGGCGACAGCCAGCAGGCCCGGCCCGACCAGATCCCCGGCGGGCGGCCAGTCCAGGCCGGTGCCCGAAACCGATTCGTCGGCGGTGTCGCCGATGACGCCGACGCCGTTGGGCCATGGCCACAGGACCCGCAGCGAACCGAGCATCAGGCCGATCAGCACGGCCAGCACGGTGTCGTGGTGGCGGTGCAGCAGGCGGTCGAGCATCGACGCGAAGGCGGCCAGACCCAGCACGGCGCCGATGCCGAAGATCACGGCGTCACCGATCAGCCGGTCGTCGATGACATGGAGGACGGCCTCGTACATGCCGATCATCAGGAGCAGGAACGAGCCCGACAGGCCGGGGAGGATCATGGCGCAGATGGCCACGGCTCCTGCGGCGAACAACAGGAGCGGCGACGGGTCGGCGACCGGGCCGGCTTGCCAACCCAGAGCGGCGAACAGGCCGGCGCCCACCGCCGCGGCGATGCCGACCCGTGGAGCGTCCCAGCGGGGCACGAGGCGCCAGGACACGACGATGGATGCGACGACAAGGCCGAGGAACAGCCCGGCCATGCCCTCGGGATGGTCCTCGAGCGCCGACTCGAGCACGCCGGCCAGGGCGACCACGACGACGAAAGCGCCGACGGCCAGCGGCACGAGCAGCGACCATTCGACGGATCGCAGCCGGTGCAGGCCGCCGGACACGTCGCCCCGGGCGAAGCGGCCGAGTGCTCGTGCACCGTCGCGCAGGGCGGCGATGAGCCGTTCGTAGATGCCGAACATGAGGGCGAGGGTGCCGCCCGAAACCCCGGGCACCGTGTTGGCTGCTCCCATGAGCGCGCCCTGCCCGAGGCGCACGGCCAGCGCCCTGCCGGCGGGCATCAGGGGTCGGTCCGGGTGAAGGGGGCCAGCGCCTCGGCGATCATGTCGGGGGCTCGGACGGGACGCCCGTCGGTGTTGGTGACGGCGGCGGTCACCTCCTGGGAGGCCAGCACCTCGTCACCCCGCAACAGGCGCTGATGCCAGAGCGACGACGCCCGCCGCATCTCGGCGACCTCGGTCTCGATGACCAGTCGGTCGCCGCCGGTGGCCGACGACAGGAATCGGGTCGCGATGCGGCTCACCACGAAGCGGTAGCCCTGTTCCTCGAGGTCGTGGAGGCCGAGGCCGACCTCGTCGAGCAACTCGATGCGCCCCGTCTCGAAAAGCTGGACGTACACCGAGTGGTTGAGGTGGCCATACGGGTCGAGCTCGTAGAAGCGGACCTTCACCGGGTGCCGGTGGACCTGGTGTTCGTCGGCGGTGTGCTGCACCGGGCCGACGCTAGCGGAGGGCACCGGGCGTGGGGTTACGCTGCGCCGGCGTGGACGACCATCCTCAGGCCGGCGACCAGCCGGCGTTGTTCTCCGAGTCCTTCGGGCCCGTCGACGGCCCGACGGTGCTGTTGCTGTCGGGCGCTGACGCCCACTGCACCCGTTGGACGCCGGCCCTCATCGATCCCCTGGTCGCCGCCGGGCACCGGGTGGTCCGGTTCGACACCCGGGACACCGGGTTGTCGGACAAGGTGCCGTCGTCGGTCGGCTACACGCTGGCTGACCTGGCCGACGACGCCTGCCGGGTGCTCGACGAGCACGGCATCGACACGGCGCGCATCGTCGGCCGCTCCATGGGGGGCATGGTCGGCCAGGTGATGGCGCTCGATCACCACGACCGGGTGCGTTCGCTGACGTTGTTGTGCTCGTCGCCGGGGCTGGGGGACGAGCGGCTGCCATCGGCCGAGGACTGGCTGATCGACCGGATGGCCGACCGCTTGTTCTCGCCGCCGCCGTCCGACCACACCGAGAAGGTGGCGTGGGTCGTGGAGTTGGACCGGCTTTTCGCCGGTAGCCGCTACCCGTTCGACGAGGAGGCGGCCGTGCTCGCCGCCGACGCCGAGGTCACCCGGTGCTGGTTCCCCGAGACCGGCCACGGACCCGCCGTGGCGTCGTCACCGTCACGGCTCGACCGATTGGGCGACATCGCCGTGCCGACGCTCGTGGTGCACGGCACCGCGGACCCGGTGTTCCCCGTCGACCACGCCCTCGCCCTCGTCGACGGCATCCCCGACGCCGACCTGTGGCTGGTCGAGGGTCTGGGTCACGAAATGCCCGACGCAGGCCTGGTCGAGTTGCTGCCCCGTCTGCTCGCCCATCTCGCCCGGTAGGCCCCGCGGTCTGGTCGACCGGGTCCACGACGCGAAACGGCGCCCTCCCGTGTGGGGTCCCGGTGGGAACGGACCAGGGAAGGCGCCGCCTCTGATGGGCCCCGGACCGGGTCGTCTCGCGTCAACGTTCTCCGTGGCCCAGCAGGGCTTCGGTCGCGAGAGCGTGAGGGGACCGGCTCGGCCGGGGTGCCCATGGCTCACCCGTCAGGCGGGGCTCGACACGTTCCCTCGAACCGGTCGGATCGCACGTCAACCCTCCCATCGCTCGCGGATACGGGTCGTGTCGATCACCACCCCGCTTCATCGACGGAGCGGCACGTTCACCGTCGCGCGATCCCCTGCCAGTGTCAACCGTCCCGTGTCCCGGGTCGGGGATCACGCAATGTGGGACGCGGGGGCAGGCCCGTGTTGCGCTTCGGGACCGGGCCGGGTCAGTGCTGGCCGGCGAGGGAGCGGTTCTTGACCTTGGCCTTCATGTAGTCACGGTTCATGAAGGCGATGAAGTCGAGGCTGATTTCCTTGGGGCAGGCCTCGGAGCACTCACCGTGGTTGGTGCAGGCGCCGAAGAACTCCTCCATGGTCTCGACCATGGCCTCGGTGCGGTTCCAGCGTTCGGCCTGGCCCTGGGGCAACAGCCCGAGGTGGCCGATCTTGGCCGATGTGAACAGCTGGGCCGCCGAGTTCGGGCAGGCGGCGACACATGCGCCGCAGCCGATGCACGCCGCGGCGTCGAACGCCGTGTCGGCGGCCTCCTTGGGTACCGGGGTGAGGTTGGCGTCGGAGGCCGCGCCGGCGTTGACGCTGATGAACCCGCCGGCCTCGATGATGCGGTCAAGCGGTGAGCGGTCGACCACCAGGTCGCGCACGACCGGGAAGCCGGCGGCCCGGAACGGCTCGACGACGATCTCGTCGCCGTCAGCGAACTCCCGCATGTGCAGCTGACACGTGGCGGTGGCGGCCTGGGGGCCGTGGGCCCGGCCGTTGATCATCACCCCACACGTGCCGCAGATGCCCTCACGGCAGTCGGACTCGCAGGCCACCGGCTCGTCGCCGCGGTCGTTGAGCTCCTCGTTGAGCAGGTCCAGCATCTCGAGGAACGAGGCGTCGGTGCTGATGGTCTGCTGGTGGGTCTCGAAGCGCCCCGGGTCGTCGGGGCCGTCCTGGCGCCAGACCTTCAGGTTGACCGAGATGTGTTCGCCGTGGCTTCCGGACATCGTCGATCCCCTACTTGTAGGAGCGCTGCGACAGCGCCACGTTCTCGAAGGTGAGTTCCTCCCGGTGACGGGTCTGGGCCGTCCCGGTGCCGTTCCACTCCCAGGCCGCCACGTGGGAGAAGTTCTCGTCGTCCCGCTGGGCTTCGCCCTCCGGGGTCTGGTGCTCCTCCCGGAAGTGGCCGCCGCACGACTCCTCCCGCTCGAGGGCGTCGCGGGCCATCAGCTCGGCCAGGTCGAAGAAGTCGGCCACCCGGCCGGCCTTCTCCAGTGACTGGTTGAGGGTGTCGGCGCTGCCCAGCACCCGCACGTTCTTGTGGAACTCGTCCCGCAGGGCGGGGATCTCGGACAGGGCCTTCTCGAGCCCGGCCCGGGTGCGGCCCATGCCGATGTTGTCCCACACGATGTTGCCCAGCTCGCGGTGGTAGTGGTCGACCGAGCGGGTGCCGTTGATCGACAGCCAGCGCTTGGTCTCGTCCTCGACGCCGGCCACCGCGGCGGTGAACACCGGATCGTCGGTGGGGACGGCGGCGTTGCCCAGCTGGCCGGCCAGATCGTCGCCGATGGTGTACGGCAGCACGAAGTAGCCGTCGGCCAGGCCCTGCATGAGGGCGCTGGCGCCCAGCCGGTTGGCGCCGTGGTCGGAGAAGTTGGCCTCGCCCACCGAGTACAGGCCGGGCACGGTGGTCATCAGGTGGTAGTCCACCCAGAGGCCACCCATCGTGTAGTGGATGGCCGGGTAGATCCGCATGGGCTGCTCGTACGGGTTCTCACCGGTGATCCGGTGGTACATGTCGAACAGGTTCCCGTACTTGGCCGAGATGGCGTCCACGCCGTCGCGGGCGATGGCCGCCTGGAAGTCCAGGAACACGCCGTTCTTCAGCGGCCCCACGCCCCGGCCCTCGTCGCACACCGTCTTGGCGTTACGGGACGCCACGTCACGGGGCACCAGGTTGCCGAAGGCCGGGTACTTGCGCTCCAGGTAGTAGTCGCGTTCGGCCTCGGGGATGTCGGCCGCCGCACGGGCGTCGTCGTGGGCGTCGGGCACCCAGATGCGGCCGTCGTTGCGCAGCGACTCCGACATCAGGGTCAACTTCGACTGGAAGTCGTCGCTCACCGGGATGCAGGTCGGGTGGATCTGCGTGTAGCAGGGGTTGGCGAAGAAGGCGCCCTTCTTGTGGGCCCGCCACGCTGCGGTGACGTTGCACATCATGGCGTTGGTGGACAGGAAGTAGACGTTGCCGTAGCCGCCGGTGGCCAGCACCACGGCGTGCGCCGAGTGCGGGGTGACCTCGCCGGACAGCAGGTCGCGGGTCACGATGCCGCACGCCCGCCCGTCCTTCTTCACCACGTCGAGCAGTTCGGAGCGGCTGTGCAACTCGACGGTGCCGGCGGCCACCTGGCGCATGAGGGCCGAGTAGGCGCCGATGAGCAGCTGCTGGCCGGTCTGGCCCCGGGCGTAGAACGTGCGGGACACCTGGGCGCCGCCGAACGAACGGTTGTCCAGCAGGCCGCCGTAGTCGCGGGCGAACGGCACGCCCTGGGCGGTGGCCTGGTCGATGATGTTCACCGACACCTCGGCCAGGCGGTGGACGTTGGCCTCCCGGGATCGGTAGTCGCCGCCCTTGACCGTGTCGTAGAACAGCCGGTGGATCGAGTCGCCGTCGTTGGGGTAGTTCTTGGCCGCGTTGATGCCGCCCTGGGCGGCGATGCTGTGGGCGCGGCGGGGGCTGTCGTGGAAGGTGAAGGCCTTGACCCGGTAGCCCAGCTCGCCGAGCGACGCGGCGGCCGAGGCGCCGGCCAGGCCGGTGCCGACCACGATCACGTCGAACTTGCGCTTGTTGTTGGGGTTGACCAGCTTCATGGAGAACTTGTGGTTCTCCCATTTGTCGGCCAGCGGCCCCTCGGGGATCTTGGAGTCGAGGATGGTGCTCATGGTTCGCGTCGTCCCTCGTGCTCAGTGGTCCTCGAGCTGCAGCATCAGGCAGTCGGGTCCGGCGTACTCGTCGGCCGGGCACACCCGGTTGTCCTCGTCGATGAGGCCGGCCTGGGTCAGGATCGGGAACGACAGGTTGCCGACCAGGATCACCGCGGCGATGGCCGTGGCCAGGCCCCGGCGCAGGTGGTTGAACCGTGGGTTGTTGACGCCGAGGCTCTGGAACATCGACCAGGCGCCGTGGAAGATGTGCCAGGCCAGGGCGATGTTGGCGACTACGTAGAGGATGGCCACCGGCAGGCTGGCCAGCGATTCGGCCACGTTGTGGTACGGGTCGCCGGGCACGAAGTCATCGCCCAGCCACCAGCCCCAGGTGAGATCGGCCAGGTGGTAGAAGAGGTAGAGGGCGATGATCGGGCCGGTCCAGCGCATGGTGCGGCTGGCGTAGGTGGCGGCCACGTGGTCGCGGCCCCCCTGGTATTTGCTGTCGGCAGCCTGCGACATGCGGGACAGGGTGATCGCCGAGTGCAGGTGGAGCACGAACATGCCGAGCAGCCCGAGGCGCATCAGCCACAGCACGGCGCCCCGCGGCACGAGGCCGCCGCCGAGGGTTCGCAGGGTCTCGGCGTATTCGTGCATGCGGGCCGGGCCCTCGTACACGTGCAGGTTGCCGATCATGTGGACGATCACGAAGCCGATGAGCCCGAGCCCGGTGACGGCCATGACCCACTTGCGGCCGACGGCGGTCTGGTAGAGGTTCAGCGGGAACGGCCACGCACGGCCGCGTCGCCGGATGGGGGAGACGCGGTACCGCTCGCTGGTGGTCTGCGGCATGGGGTGTTGCCTTCGGGGGGACGGATGGGCGGGTGGTCCGGGCAACGTTGGCCGGGTGTTCGGCCGATGCCGAATGTCGGTTCGACGCTAGCGGCAGACGGACCCGGGGGCCACCCGTGCCGCCGGTGGTTTCAGTCGTCGATCATCGCCGCGTAGGTGTTGGTCGCGGTGACCGCGGTCTGGTCGGCGCCGATGGCCGAGAGCTCCAGGCGGAGAACGACGGGGCCCGTGGCCTGGCCGAGCGGCCATTCGATCCGGCCCACGTGGACGGCGTGGTCGGCGTCGATCCGGCCTTCCCACGCCCAGGTGAGGGTTTCGCCGGCGACGTCGAGGTCGGCGGTGACACGGGCGGCTTCGAGGGGGGTGCGCCCGTCGTGGACGACCGTCACGTCGGAGACGACGGTGCGGCCGGGGGTGAGGAGCCCGGGTAGGGGGTCGGCGACCACGATGGTCGGGGCACATGCTGCGGCGACCGCGGCCAGCGCCGGCTTGGGTCGTCGTAGGTGGTCGAACAGGGCGCCGCTCACCGCCGGTGCACCGTCGACCAGGCCGTCGAGGGCGAACCCGCCGGTCGGGTGGTACTTGCGGCGCCGCAGCGCCTCGATCTGGATGCGACAGACGTGGGCCTGGTGTTCCCGGGTGGCTTCGGCCCACGTGTCGAGATCGGGGTACACCTCGGGGGGGAAGCGGCGCAGCAGGACATCGACCTCGGCACCGTGCCGGTCGGCCAGCCGGTCCCAGTCGAGCAGCGGCCAGCGGGTGTCGGTGAGGCCCAGGTCGTCGTCGGCCCCATCGGGCACCGACTGGGAGCCGAAGGTCGACACGAAGCGCCCGGCCCGGGGGAACCGGTCGATGAAGTCGGCCAGGTCGGTGGCCTGGCCGCTGTACCAGCCGAACCGGAGGTGGCTGTTGGCGTCGGCGGGACGGGGCAGGCTGGGCAGCACCCCGGCGTTGGCCAGTACCGGTCGGGAGGGGTCCTGGCGTTCGATGGCCCGCCGGACCGACACGTCCAGCACCGATCGGGTCCACGTCGGCTTCTGGTGGTCGAGCAGGTGGGGGACGGCCCGGGTGGTGTCGACCGGCTCGGGGTCGTCGTGGCCGCACCAGAGGGCGACGGACGGGTGGTGGCCGAGGGCATCGACCATCTCGCGGGCCTGGCGCATGGCTTGGCCGCGTACCGACCGGTGGTAGCCGCCCTGCAGCGGAAGGTCCTGCCAGATGAGCAGCCCGGCTTCGTCGGCGGCGTCGTAGAGGGCCGGGTGGGAGACGTGGCCGGTGACCCGGAGGAGGTTGAGGCCGGCGTCGACGGCCCGCCGGACGTCGGCGGCTGCCGCGGTGGGGGTCACCGACGCCAGGTCGCGGTCGAGCGGGGCGACGTGCACGCCGCGCAGGAAGAGCCGTTCGCCGTTGATGTGCCAGATGTGGTCCCGCATGCGCACCGACCGGAACCCGATGCGCCGGCTGATGCGGTCACTGACCTCGGAGTTCTCGGTGGTGACGGTGAGGGTCACGTTGAACAGCGGCTGTTCACCCAGCTCGGCGGGCCACCAGAGCGGCGGTCGGGGCACCCGGATCGACCATTCGACCCGGTTCTCCCCGGCGGCCAGCGGCTGTTGGTGGCGGTGGTCGACGCCGAGGACCGTGGTGTGGAACACGACCGACCGCGGTTGGTCGGTGTGGACGACGGCCCGCAGGGCCAGGGTGGCGACGGTGGGGTTGGCGTCGGTGCACACGATCCGGACGTGGCGGATCGGCACCGGGCCGGTTTCCCTGAGCCGGACGGGTCGCCAGATGCCGCCGGGGTTGCCGGCCTCCTGGGTGGTGCCGGTCAGGGTGCGCTGTTCGTCCGGGGTGGTAGCGCTACCGGCCCGGACGCGGGGCGGACAGGTGACCTCGACGGCCAGCAGATGGTCGTCCCGCTGCTGTACGGCGTCGGTGATCTCGAGGGCGTGGGTGAAGAAGTAACCCTCGGTGGCGTCGAGGTAGGAGCCGTCCAGCCAGACGTCGCCCTGGTAGAAGAGGCCGTCAAGTTCGAGCCAGGTGCGGCGGCCTTCGGCTGGGGTCTGGCTGGTGAAGCGGGTGCGATAGAGGAGCGGACCGTCCTCGTCGGCGAAGGCGTCGGTGCTCTGCCAGTGGCCGGGCACCGGCACCTCGGCCCACGACGAGTCGTCCAGGTCGTCGAGGGGGAAAGTGCGGCGCAGGGCGTCGTCGGCAGGTCGGGCGACCCACGGGCCGGGCAGTTCCATCGCCCGCGACGCTAGCGGGGTGCGTCGAGACCGGGTACGGGCAGACTTCCGGACTTGGGGACAGACCCCACTCCGGAGGAGGGGGCAGGCACCCGTGCCACCTCCTCACGAGTTGTGCGTCCGTTGAGAGCCGCACAGCGGCCGGTGGCTAGGGTGCCGCCATGACCCGACCCACCACCCTTGGCGAGCTCAAGGCGGTCGGCTGGGAATCCGTGCCGGTCAAGGACGAACTGCGACGCAACGCGGTAGCCCGGATCCGCAGCGGCAAGCCGTTGTTCCCGACGGTGCTGGGCTTCGAGGACACCGTCACCCCCCAGCTCGAGAACGCCCTGCTGGCCGGGCACGACGTCATCTTCCTGGGCGAGCGGGGTCAGGCCAAGACCCGCATGATCCGTGGCCTCACCGGCCTGCTGGACGAATGGATGCCCATCGTCGCCGGTTCGGAGATCAACGACGATCCGTACCATCCGGTGTCCAGCCACGCCCGGGCGCTGGTGGCCGAAAACGGCGACGACACCCCGTTGGCGTGGGTGCACCGCGGCGACCGGTATGGCGAGAAGTTGGCCACCCCCGATACGTCGATCGCCGACCTGATCGGGGAGGTCGATCCGATCAAGGTGGCCGAGGGCCGGTACCTGTCCGACGAGCTGACCCTCCACTACGGCCTGGTGCCCCGCACCAACCGCGGGATCTTCGCCATCAACGAGCTGCCGGACCTGTCCGAACGCATCCAGGTCGGCCTGCTCAACGTGCTCGAGGAGCGTGACGTCCAGATCCGGGGCCACAAGATCCGGCTGCCGCTGGATCTTGTGCTCTTCGCCTCGGCCAACCCCGAGGACTACACCAACCGGGGTCGCATCATCACCCCGCTCAAGGACCGGTTCGGGTCCCAGATCCGCACCCACTATCCCCTCGATCCCGAGATCGAGATGGACATCGTCGATCAGGAGGCCACGGTTCCCGAGGTCGACGACCTCGAGGTGGCGGTGCCCGAGTTCATGAGCCGCATCGTCGCCACGATCAGCCACGAGGCTCGGCGGAGCCCGCACCTCAACCAGCGGTCGGGGGTGTCCGTGCGGTTGAGCGTGGCCAACCACGAGGCCATGACGGCGGCCGCGGTGCGCCGCGCCCTGCGGGCCGACGAATCGGTGGCCGTGCCCCGCATCTCCGACCTCGACGCTCTGGCGGCGGCGACGGCCGGCAAGGTCGAGATCGACAGTTTCGACGACGACCGTGACGGCGAGATCCTCGGCCGGATCGTGTCGGCCGCCGTCCTCGACGTGTTCCGTCTGCAGGTGCCGACCGACGCTCATCGGGCCATCGTCGAGGCCTTCGACGAGGAGGGGCCGGCCGTCGACGGGATGTCCACCGGCGAGGACGTGGGCGCCGCCGACTACGCGGCGATGGTCGAGCAGGTGCCGGCGTTGGGCCCGGCCGTCGACGCCCTGCTCGACGGCGAAGAGCACCGGGACGCGGCGATGACGGCCAGTGCGGTCGAGCTGGTGCTCGAGGGCCTGCACCTGTCGAAGCGGCTCAACAAGCACGCCTCAGGGGCGAGGGCCCGCTACCAGGCCCGCGGGTAGGACGGGGTCAGCTCAGCGAGGCAGGCGGTGGCCGTCCGGTGATGCGCTCGCTCAGGTGCCGGCCACTCTGTTTGAGCGCCCGCTGCCGGGTCACGAGGCCGCGGGGGGTGGCGAACCCCCGGGTCCACTCGTAGCCGTCGAGCAGCGAGTCGTGGAACCACCCGGTGACGGGTAGGCCGTCGTCGATCGCGGCCATCACCTGGTCGACGGTGCGGTCGACGATCTCGTCCCGCCAGTCGTCGTCGTCGGTGGCCAGCCCGGTCGAGGCGACGATCAGCTCGCGGTCGGGCAACGCGTCGTGGAGGCGGCGGAGCGCCTCGCCCAGCTCGTCGGGCACCGGGCTGAACCCGCTGCCGTCCGTCCGCCCGTCGGCCGGGTATGGATGGAAGGCCCCGTGGCGGTCGACGGCCACCGGATGTTCGTGGGCCACGCCGATCAGGTCGAAGGCACCGGCCCACTCGGGTCGGGCCTGGCGGGCATTCCACGGCAACGACAGGGCACCGTCGGCCAGGGCCGCCGTCCAGGTGTCCCACAGCACCCGGTCCCAGAGCCGGGCCTCGGCCCGGTGGGCGTCGGGCCCGCCCGGATCATCGTCGGACGGGCGATGGGTGAACACGGTTGGCAGCCCGAGGACGGCCAACACCGGTTGGCGCCCGCTGCGGAGGAGCCGCCATGCCTCGAATGTGGCCTCCACGGCGCCCTCCACCGCGGCGCGGGTGGCTTCCGGGTCGCGTCGTCCGGGCGGTCGGCTGCCGAGCAGGTGGCCGCGCAGCGCCCATCCCACGGGATCCTCGATGGGGACCCAGCCGTGGGCCAGGTCGTCGAACATCTCGGCCGAGCGGTCGACGTGGCGGGCCCAGAACCGGCCCCGGGAGCCGGCGTCGACGAAGCCCCGTTCGTCGTCGGCGAACCACCCGGGCAGGGTCGTGTGGTGCAGGGTGACCCACGGTCGGAGGCCGGCAGCCACCGCGGCGGTCAGCACCGCCCGGTAGTGGTCGGCGGTGTCGGTGTCGACGCTGCCCGGTCGGGGTTCCAGCCGGGCCCATTCGACGGTGATGCGCACGTCGGTGAACCCGAGGGTGGCCGCCAACGCCAGGTCGGCGACGTGGTCGCTGGAGAACCCGGCGCCGTCGCCGGAGCGGGGGACGCGGCCGTCGTTCTCCCAACTCGCCCAGTCGGCGGCCGGAGCGACCCCTTCGGCCGATACCGACGACGCCGTGACCCCCCACCGGAACCCGTCGGGGGCCCCGGGAGCGGGTCCGTCGGTCATCGGGTGGGGCGTCGGCGATGAGCCAGGCTCACCGGCGGGTCATGACCCCGTTGTCGAACACCACCCGGTCGCCGACCCGGGTCTGGAAGAGCACGTCGGTGTCCGATTCGGCGCCCGCCGGACCGTCGGTGAACCACAGATGGACCGCCAGGGTTTCGCCGGGCATGACCGGCGACTTGAAGCGTCCGCCCATGCCGCCGAAGCGGGCGGTGTCGGATCCGCAGGCCGCGTGGAGCAGGGCCCGCCCGGTGAACCCGTAGGTGCACAGCCCGTGGAGGATGGGCGTGTCGAAGCCGGCGGCCGCAGCGAACGAGGGGTCGGAGTGCAGCGGGTTGCGGTCGCCGTTGAGGCGGTAGAGCAGCGCCTGGTCGGTACGGGTCGGGTACTCGACGACCGCGTCGGCCGGCCGGTCGGGCTGGGTCCAGTCGTTGGCCGGACCCCGGTCGCCGCCCCAGCCGCCCTCGCCGCCGATGAACAACCCGGACCGGGTGGACCACAGCGGGTTGCCTTCGGTGTCGGCCACGTCACTTTCGAGGTAGACCAACGCCGCCTTGCCCTTGTCGTAGATGGGACCGACCCGGCCGGTGGCCACCGCGGTGCCGGCCGCGGGAAGCGGCTGATGCAGGGTGATGTACTGCTCGGCGTGGAGCAGGAACACCGGGTTGAAGTCGCCGAACCCGGGGGTGCGGCCGCCTCCCATGACCACCACCTGGGTGGGCAGGGCCGCCTGGTCGATGCCGTTCGAGTTCTCGGTCGTGAACTCCAGCTCGAAGCCGGTGGGGTCCGAGACCCCGGCCCCGACCCCGAGGGCGTAGAGCAGGCTGTCCTTGGAGGTCCAGGAGAATTCGGACGGTTCGCCGACCGAACCGGCGGCGTCAGGGTTGATGGGCATGGTGGAAGCTCCCGGTGATGGCGGTTCGGGTTCCCGACGCTACGCCCGGTCGGGCGCCGGCGGAGAACCGGGCCGGGCGGGCCTGCCTGGCCGGCCCACGGCTAACTTCTCCACCATGCGCCTGAGCCGCCGTCGCCGTCGCCGTCGGATGCGGTCCCCGACCCGGGCCGTCTACTCCCGCTGGGACGGCACCCAGACCGGCTTCGACCTGGACGCCGACGCCCTGCTGGCCGCCATGGGCGACGAGCTGGTCGAGCACGGCGATCCCGAAGCGGCGTTGCGGCGGCTGCTCCATCAGGGCATGGAGGTCGACGGGCAGCGCATCCAGGGGCTGCGGGAGATGCTCGAGCGTCTCCGCGATCAGCGACGGGAGCGGCTCGAACAGCACGACCTGGGCGGGGTGTACGACGAGATCGACCAGGCGTTGCGAGACGTGGTCGACACCGAGCGGGGGTCGCTCGACCGGCTGGACGAGCGCGGCGACCCTGAGTCCACCGGGTCGGCGCAGACTCGCCGCGATCAACTGGACCTGTTGGAACACGAGAACCTCGCCGGCCGGATGCGGGGCCTCCAGGATTACGACTTCACGTCGGCCGAGGCGCAGGCCCGTTTCGACGAGTTGGTCGAGCGGTTGCGCCACCAACTGATGCAGCAGGCCGTCGACCAGATGACCGGGGCGGCCCAGAACCTGTCGCCTGAGGACATGGCCCGCATGAAGGACATGTTGAGCGAACTGAACCACA
Organism: uncultured Microthrixaceae bacterium; assembly: GCA_964586175.1. Taxonomy (GTDB): domain Bacteria; phylum Actinomycetota; class Acidimicrobiia; order Acidimicrobiales; family MedAcidi-G1; genus CAZPGL01. The sequence goes on from CAZPGL010000012.1 coordinate 21,677, forward strand.
TGCTCGAGCAGCGTCAGGCGGGCATCGAACCCGATTTCGACGGGTTCATGGAGCGCTTCGGCGACTTCTTCCCGGAGAACCCCCGCACTCTCGACGAGCTGTTGGAGGTCATGGCCCAACGCATGGCGGCCATGCAGCAGATGCTCAACTCGATGACCCCGGAGCAGCGGGCCCAACTCCAGGAGCTGTCCGACCAGCTGTTGGGCGATATGGACCTGCGCTGGCAGATGGACCAGCTGGGTCAGAACCTGCGCGAGGCGTTTCCCCAGATGGGGTGGGAGCAGGCCCGGGAGTTCTCGGGCCAGGATCCCCTGGGTCTGGCCGAGGCCATGGACATGTTCGAGGACCTGGCCGACATTGACCAGCTGGAGCAGATGCTGCGAGGTGCCACCAGCCCGGGCGCTCTGGCCGAGGTCGACCCCGACCGGGTCCGGGACCTGCTGGGAGACGAGTCGGCCGAGAGCCTTGAGCGGTTGTCCCGGATGGCCCGCATGCTCGAGGAGGCCGGCCTCGTCGACAACGACGAGGGGCGTCTGACCCTGACGCCCCGGGCCATCCGGCGGCTCGGCCAGCAGGCGCTGGGCGACGTGTACCGGAGGCTGCTGCGCGATCGGGCAGGCCGCCACGAGATGGAGAACACCGGCGTCGGGCACGAACGGGAGTTCACGACCAAGCCCTACGAGTTCGGCGACCCGTTCGACATCCACATCGAGCGCACCATCCGCAACGCCATCCGGCGCACCGGCGGCGGTGTCCCCGTGGACCTCACCCCGGACGATTTCGAGATCGAACGCACCGAGCATCTGGTGCGGGCGTCGACGGTGCTGATGCTGGACCTGTCACTGTCGATGCCGATGCGCGACAACTTCGTGCCGGCCAAGAAGGTGGCCATGGCCCTGCACTCGCTGATCTCCAGCCAGTACCCCCGCGACTACCTGGGGGTGGTGACGTTCTCGGAGTTGGCCCGGGAGATCCGTCCGGAGCGCATCCCGGAGGTGTCGTGGGACTACGTGTACGGCACCAACATGCAGCACGGCCTGGTGCTGGCCCGCCGCATGCTGGCCGGGAAGGGGGGGACGAGGCAGATCATCATGGTCACCGACGGCGAGCCCACGGCCCACATCACCGAGGCCGGCTACCCGGTGTTCAACTACCCGCCCAGCCAGGAGACCATCGACCGCACGCTGCGGGAGGTGGGACGCTGCACGAGGGACGACATCCGCATCAACGTGTTCATGCTGGATGCCACGCCGTATCTGACCCGGTTCATCGAGCAGGTCACCCGGATGAACGGGGGACGGGCCTTTTTCACGACCAACCGGGATCTCGGCGACTACGTCCTCGCCGACTTCGTCGAACAGCGTCGCCTCCTGCGTACCGGTCGCTGAGCGGTCCCGGGCGGGTTCAGCAGAATTCCCCTGCTTTTGGCCATTTCCCCTTGAATTTGGGGAACTACACTGCTGTAATTACAGAGTTGGAACTCTGAATCGGACCAGCAGGCAAGCCAGCAAGCCAAGGGGCTCAGATGGGGATCTACGCGAAGCCGGACCTCGACACGTCGTGGCAGGAGTCTTCCAACTGCCTCGGGGTGGATCCCGACCTGTTCTTCCCCGAGCGGGGGGCCAGCACCCGGGAGGCAAAGGAGGTCTGCCGCAGTTGCGTCGTGCGGGCCGACTGTCTCGAGTTCGCCCTGCAGAACGGTGAGAAGTTCGGCATTTGGGGTGGTATGAGCGAGCGGGAGCGTCGACGCATCCGCCGCCAGCGGGCCCTCGAGCGGGCCGCAGCCGCCGCGGCAGCTGAATCGGCCTGATCTGGCCGGCCCGGCTGGACCGGCACTCCCGAACGGGACGAACCGGCCCGGTGCGCTAGCCTCGGCCCATGAGCATTTCCTCCGCCATCCTGGCCTTTCTGTCCAGCAACGAGCTGATCATCGTGGCCGTCATCGCCCTGGTGCTGTTCGGCGGCAGCCAGCTGCCCAAGTTGGCCCGCAACCTGGGCCGGGCCCAGAAGGAACTCCAGAAGGGCATGGCCGAAGGCGCGGCCGAAGCCGAAGACTCGGAGGAGTAGCCGTCTCGCTGGCGGGTCTGGCGGCGGTCGGGTCTGGCTAGGCTTGCCGGGCTGTTCCCCGCTGTCGGGCCGCATTTCCCGTCAGCTCCCGAGTATCCACGCCATCCCAGGAGCACAGGGCAATGACCGACATCATGGACGACCTCGAGCCCCAGCCGCCGGTGGGCGACGTGAAGATCGTGTACCTGGGTCCCGTGGCCCCCCATTGGGACGTTCGTTCGTCGTTCGGCGACCGTGAGCTGATCGAGTCGTTCCGCGATCGAATCAACGCCCGCCTGATGCTGCTGCCGCCCCACGACCCGCAGTTCCGCCGCAACCGCGAACGCATCAACCGCGATGCCGAACGCGAGAACGTGCTGATCAGTTGGGATTTGGGCTACGACGAGCCCGAAGAGTAACCGGAGGCCAACCACGGCGCGCCCCTGCCCGCCGGGTCCGGAGGGGAGGACCCGACGGGGGTGGGGGGATCGTGGCGGATCGGGGAATCCAGTGGGTGTCAGGCCGCCGTGGTCTGACGCCGGCCGGCGGTGAGCCGGCGCTCCTTGAGGATCCGCCGGCGCTGGCGTTCGGAACAGCCGCCCCAGACGCCGTGCTCGACCCGGTGGTGGAGGGCGTACTCGAGGCACGAGGCGGCCACCGGGCAGTCGGCGCAGATCAACTTGGCGGCCATGACGCCCAGGCCGTCGCTGGGGAAGAAGGTGTCGGGCGAGGCGTCGGCACAACGCCCTTCGGCCATCCACGTGGTGTTCAGCAGTGTCATGGAACCAGTTATGCCAGCGAAGGGCGAAAATGGCGGTAAAGACGGCGAGAAACCGGCCCGGTCGGGCCCGGTGGCGATCGGGGCGCTCGACCCAGCAGACTGGTGGGGTGACGGTGACCGAACCGCGAGAGCCCGTGCAGGGCCCACTGCCCGACGGCAGCCCCGCCCCGGGTATGGACGCGCCCGGCACCTCAGTGTGCGTCGGCGGCTTCGACGACAACCCCACCGACTATCTGAACCGCGAACTCTCCTGGCTGGCGTTCAATGCCCGGGTGCTGCAGCTGGCCCGTGACCGGGAGCGGCCCCTGCTCGAGCGGGTGCGGTTCGCGGCCATCTTCGCCGACAACCTCGACGAGTTCGTCCAGATCCGGGTGTCGGGGCTGCATGACCTCGAAGCCTCGGGCCTGGGTGGCCGGGCCGTCGACGGTCGCACGGCCGGCGAACAGCTGGCCACGATCCGCGACGTCATGTCCCGCCTGGGTGTCGAACTGGACGACCTGGTGGCCGGCACCCTGATACCCGAGTTGGCCGAGGCCGGTGTGCACCTCATCGGGTGGGACGAACTCGACGCTCCGACCCGGGACGCGGCCACCGAGGAGTTCCGTCGGGCCGTGCTGCCGGTGTTGACCCCGCTGGCCGTCGACCCCGGGCACCCGTTCCCGTACATCTCCGACCGGTCGCTGAACCTGGCCGTCACCCTCCACGACCCGGCCGACGGGCGACGGCTGTTCGCCCGGGTCAAGGTGCCGCCGAACCTCGACCGGTTCGTCGACGTCGGCAATGGCCGGTGGGTGCTGGTCGAGGAGATCATCGCCGCCCATCTCGACGAACTCTTCGTCGGCCTCGAGGTCACCGGCCACCACGTGTTCCGGGTGACCCGCAACGCCGACCTGAGCGTCGACGAGGACGAGGCCGAGGACCTGCTCGCCGCCGTCGAGTCCGAGGTCCGTCGTCGCCGGTTCGGCCGGGCCGTGCGCCTCGAGGTGGCGGCCGGAGTCGACCCGCAGGTCCAGGCGCTGCTCTTGCGTGAGCTCGACCTCGACGAGCACGGCGTCATCGAGTGCCGAGGCGTGCTGGCCGCCGCGGGGCTCCATCAGATCGCCGGCCTGGACCGCCCGGAACTCCAGACAGAGCCGTGGCCGGGGATCACCGAGCCGGCCCTGTGCACCGAGGATGGCGACGTCGACGTGTTCGCGGCGATGCGACGGGGCGACGTGCTGTTGCACCACCCGTACTCGTCGTTCGGCCGGTCGATGGTCGAGCTGTTGCACGGTGCCGCCGTCGATCCGGACGTGCTGGCCATCAAGATCACCCTCTACCGGGTGTCCGGCGATTCACCGATCGTCGCCTCGCTGGCCCAGGCCGCCGACGCCGGCAAGCAGGTGGCGGTGCTCATCGAGCTCAAGGCCCGCTTCGACGAGGAGACCAACATCGAGTGGGCCCGGGTGCTGGAGCGCCACGGCGTCCACGTCACCTACGGGCTGGTGGGGCTCAAGACCCACACAAAGTGCTGCATGATCATCCGCCAGGAGCCGAGCGGTCTGCGACGGTACTGCCACGTCGGCACCGGCAATTACAACGACCGCACGGCCCGGATCTACGAGGACCTCAGCCTGCTGACGTGTGATCCCGACGTGGGCGAGGACATGGCCCAGTTGTTCAACCGGCTCACCGGGTACGGCCGCGACAACGAGTATCGGCGGCTGCTGGTCGCCCCCGATCATCTCCGCCGCGGCCTGTGCGATCTGATCGAGGGGGAGATGCGGGCCGACCGGGGCCACATCGTCATGAAGATGAACAGCCTGGTCGACGCCGAGATGATCGACCTGCTGTATGACGCCTCCCGGGCCGGGGTCGACATCGACCTGATCGTGCGGGGCATCTGCTGTCTGCGCCCCGGGGTGCCCGGGCTGTCCGACCGGATCCGGGTGCGATCGGTGGTCGGCCGGTACCTGGAGCATTCGCGGATCTTCCGGTTCGCCAACGGGGCCGGTCCGGGCCGTCCCCGATGCCTGATCGGATCGGCCGACCTCATGGACCGCAACCTGAACCGGCGGGTCGAGGCCATGGTCGGGATCGACGACCCCGGCCTGGTGGCCCGCCTCGATGAGGTGCTCGACACGGCGTTGGCCGACGACCGTCTGGCGTGGGACCTCGACGGCGACGGGGTCTGGACCCGCACCGTCGGTGCCCGCGGCTTGGCCACCCACGACCACCTGATGGACCTGGCCCGGGTCCGGTGCGAAACCGAGTGAGCGAGGTCATCAGAGCGGCCGGCGGCGTGGTGATCAGACCCCGGCCCGGCGGCGGGGACGACGACGACCGCATCCAGGTCCTACTGGTACACCGGCCGGACCACGACGACTGGAGCCTGCCGAAGGGCAAGCGGGATCCGGGCGAGTCGTTGAAGCACACGGCCCGCCGCGAGGTCCGCGAGGAGACCGGCTACCGGTGCCGGCTGGGTGACAAGGTCGGGACGGTGCGGTACCGCGACGGGCGGGGCCGCCCCAAGCGGGTCGACTACTGGGAGATGACCGTGCGGTCGGGGTCGTTCACTCCGAACGACGAGGTCGACGAGGTCGTCTGGCTGTCGCCGAAGAAAGCGTGCCGGTTGCTCACCTGGGATCGCGACGTCGAACTGTTGCGGGCCTGGCTGGCCGTCCGGTAGCCGTCCGGTAGCCGTCCGGTGGTTGCTACATTGTCGGGCGTTCGCCCCTGTCGACGCCTTCTGGAGCATCGGTGACTGCACCGACACCTGTTGGTTCATCCGATCAGCGCGCCATTCCGACACCGGTCCGGGCGCTATTGGTTCTGGTCCTGCTGTACTTGTTCCTCACCGGGGTCGAATTGTTGGGCGGCGGCTTCAAGAGCCTGGGCAAGGATCTCGTCGACGGCCTGTTCGAGGGGGTGTCCAACCCGATCGGCGGCCTGTTCGTCGGCCTGCTGGCCACGGTGCTCGTGCAGTCGTCGTCGGTGTCGACGTCGGTCATCGTCGGCCTGGTGGCCAGCGGGGTGGTCAGCACCAGCGACGCAGTGCCGATGATCATGGGTGCCAACCTTGGGACCACGGTCACCAACACCCTGGCGTCGCTGGGTCACGTCCGGCGCGACCTCGAGTTCAAGCGGGCCTTCGCCGCGGCGACGGTGCACGACTTCTTCAACATCCTGGCCGTCGCGATCTTCCTGCCGATCGAGCTCGCCACGGGCTACCTCTCGGAGTCGGCCACCTGGATCACCGAGCGGGTCATCGGCAGCGGGGGCAGCGACTTCAAGAGCCCGTTGAAGGCCGCGGTGAAGTTGCCGGCCACCTGGGTCAAGGAGGCGCTCAGCGGCCTCGGCGCCCACGGCGACGTCAAGGGCGGCCTGATGATCGCCATCGGCCTCGTGTGCATCTTCGTGGCCCTGGCGTTCATCACCAGGAACATGCGGCTGCTGGTCGCCGACCGGGTCGAGGCGGCCATCAACAAGGCGCTGGGCGCCGGGTCGGGGATCGTGGCCATCGTGCTCGGCGCCATCATCACCATCTCGGTGCAGTCGTCGTCGATCACGACCTCGGTGATGGTGCCGCTGGCCGCGTCCGGGGTGCTCACCCTGCAGAACATCTACCCGGTGACCCTGGGGGCCAACGTCGGTACCACGGTCACCGCGCTGCTGGCGTCGCTCGCCACGGGCAGCCCGGCCGCCGTCACCGTCGCCATCGTCCACACTCTGTTCAACATCAGCGGCATCGTCGTCTTCTACCCGCTGCAGACGCTGCGGAGTATCCCGTTGCGGCTGGCCACCGGGCTGGCCGAGATCACCGCCGAGCGCCGGTCGGTGGCCGTTGCCTACACGGTGGTCATGTTCGCGGTGATCCCTCTCCTCGTGGTCCTGATCCTGCGATGATCGTGACGACGACCGGCCCGGTCCCCCTGTTTCCCTGCCCGTTTCCCGACCAGGAGTCCACACCATGGTCATGAGTTTCTTCCGTAAGCCCGAAGAGGGCGGCCTCGAGCACATCGACGCCCAGGTGCAGCGCATGGTGGCCGATGCACGACACACCTTCGACCTGGCCATGAACGCCGTGACCTCCGGCGCCGCAGCGAACGTCGGTGACGAGGTGCGGCGCACCGACCGCCAGATCAACCGTATGGAGATGGAGATCCGCCGTGAGCTGGTCGTCCATGCCTCGGTGCACGGCGGCGCCGACGCCCCCGAAGTGCTGGTGTTCATGAACATGGTCAAGGACCTCGAACGCATCGGCGACTACAACAAGAACATCTACGATCTGTCCGAGGAGGGGGTGTCGTTCGCCGACGCCCCCGACATCGAGCAGCTGCTGGCCTACCGTGACGAGATCTCGTCCCGCATCGCCCTGATGGGCGAGATTCTCACCGTCCGCGACGAGGATCGGGCCCGGGCATACATCGACCGGGGGGACGAACTGCGCCGCGAGTTCGACGACCGCATCAACGAGCTCATCCGTTCGACCGAGCCGGCCCTCACCGCGGTGCCCCGGGCGCTGTTGTACCGGTTCTTGAAGCGGGTCACTGCCCATTCGCTGAACGTCGTGTCGGCGGTGGTCATGCCGGTCGACCGGCTCGACTACTTCGACGAGTCCGACGAGACTCGTACCTGAGCGGACGCTCCTCGGTCGTGCGGCGGGTCCTGGTCACCAACGACGACGGCATCGACGCGCCCGGTCTGGCCGCCTTGGCCGGCCTGGTACGAGACGCCGGGATGGTGCCGGTGGTGGCAGCTCCGGCCATCGACTGGAGCGGCGCCTCGGCGGCCCTGGGGCCCCTCGACGACCCCGACCGGGTGGCCGTCGAGTCGGTGATGCTGCCTGGACTCGACGGGGTCGAGGCGTCGGGGGTGGGTGCCCCGCCGGCGCTCATCGTGATGCTGGCCATGCTCGGCGGCTTCGGCGACCCACCCCACCTCGTCGTGTCGGGAGTCAACAGGGGGCCCAATACTGGGCGCTCCACCCTGCATTCGGGGACGGTCGCCGCGGTGCTGGTGGGCGCCAAGTTCCAGCGGTCCGGTCTGGCCGTCAGCCTTGGCGACGGGCGCGAGGCGGGAGGCGGCATCCCCGAGTGGCGGTGGCCGACCGCTACTGCGGTGGCCGAGCCGCTGCTGCGCTGGCTGGTCACCGCGCCGCCGTCGACCCTGCTGAACCTGAACGTGCCCAATGTGGGGCTGGCCGAGGTGCGGGGGCTCGAACAGTGTGGCCTGGCTCCCGTGGGCGGGGTGCGTACCACCATCGTCGGTCGGGACGCCACCGGCATCGACATCGACTTGTTGCCAACCGATCCGTCCGACGAGGACAGCCCGATGCCGGCCGGCAGCGATTCGGCGCTGCTGCGGGACGGGTTCGCCACCGTCACCCAGATCACCCCCACCGCGGCCGTGGAGGTCGAGTTGCCTGTCGCCTCGTGGAGTGTCGGCCGCTGCTGACGGGCCCGGGAGTCGCAACGGTGGCCCGTGGACGACGGGACGTAGTCTGCAGCGTGTGAGCACGAGGTACCGGGGGCATCCGGGCATGAAGGGTCCAGCGTGAACGCGGACGAGCGCCCGTCGTCGCCGCCTGCCGGGGCCCGTCCGTACGTTTCACCGTTCACCCGGCTGGCCCGGGTACACGGCATGGGGGCCATGTCCGACGCGATGGTGGCGGTGGCCCTGGCCGGCTCCATCTTCTTTTCCATCGACCCGTCGGCGGCCCGTTGGCGGGTGGCGCTGTACCTGGTGTTGACGATCGCCCCGTTCGCCGTGGTGACACCGTTGATCGGACCGTTGATCGACCGGGCCCGAGGTGGTCGCCGGGGGATGATCTGGCTGACGGTGGCCGGCCGGGTCGTGCTGGCCTATCTGATGACCCGGCACATCGACGGGCTGCTGTTGTTCCCCGAGGCGTTCGGGTTCCTGATCCTGCAGAAGAGCTATTCGGTGGCCAAGAGCGCCGTGGTTCCCAACCTGGTGCGGTCCGAGTTGGAGTTGGTCGAGGCCAATTCGAAGTTGACCCTGTTGAGTGCTGTATCCAGCATGGTGGGGGCCGGCATCGGGGGTCTGGCCCTGCTCGTCGGGCCGACGGCGCCACCGTGGGTCGCCGTCGTCGGGTTCATCGTGACCCTCGGGTACGCGACCCAGTTGCCGAAGGTGGCGGTGGCCGTGGCGCCGGCCACCGCCGGCGAGCGGGCCGATCTGCGGTCGGGTGGCATCCTGCTGGCTGCTTCGGCGATGGCGCTGCTCCGGGCCTCGGTGGGTTTCCTCACCTTCCTGCTGGCCTTCGAGTTCCGGGGTGGCGAGGAAGGGCTGTCGTTGGAGGGTGTGGGCCGGGCCGCCGGTGCGGCCGCGGGGCTGGGCCGGGGTCAGGACATCTTCGGCTCGCCGGGTGCGCCGGCGTGGCACTTCGGTGTGGTGATGGTCGCTGCGGGTTGCGGGGCGTTGTTGGGGGCCCAGCTGGCGCCGAGGTTGCGTCGCCGGATGGTCGAGGAGCATTTGCTGATCCGGGTGCTCTTCGTGGCGATGTTGGGCGGGGTGACGGCCACGTTCGTCGGCCCGGTGCTTGGGGCGGTGATCCTTTCGGCGGTCGTGGCGGCCACTGCCGGCAGCGGCAAGTTGGCGTTCGATTCGCTGGTGCAGCGCGATGCCCCCGATGCCAACCACGGGCGTTCGTTCGCCGGGTTCGAGGCCCGCTTCCAACTGATGTGGGCCGTGGGAGCGTTCATACCGGTGGTCGTGCCCCTGCCGGTCGAGCTGGGGTACGCGGTGGTGGCCGGCGGCCTGGCGTTCGCGTGGGTGTCCTACCTGATCGGGACCCGGGCGGCCCGCCGGGCCGCCACCCCGACCACCCCTGACCGCCCCGACGGCCAGCTGCCCTTCTGGTCGCGCGACGACACGAACGGCGACCCGCCACGGGGAACCTGACACCGCCGAAAACCTGCAGGAAGGGGACAGGCCCCTTCCTGCAGGTTGGGGCCGGACGGGGCGTTGGTCAGGCTTCAGGGAGGTCGATGCGGGCCAGCCAGAGGCCGGGAGCGTCGATCTCGCTGGGCGTGGGGAGGAACCGGGCCTCCTCCCAGAGCCGGCCCAGCCCGTCGGTGCCGGCCCGTTCGACAATGCCGGCCACGAACGCCGACCCTCGGTCGACCTGCTGTTGGGTGAGGTCGAGGCCGAGGATCCGCTCGACGAAACGGTCGGCCTCGCTGGTCTCGACCCGGCGACGGCGCATGGCCTCGGTGACCATCGGGTAGTTGCCGATGAGCGTGGCCCCGATGGAGTCCATGACGTGGTCGACGTAGCCGACGATGGCGGCGACGAGCGCCTCGAGATGTGGGAGCAGCGCTTCCTGCTCGGGCGATCGCACCGCGCCCAGCACGGTGTCGGGGTCGAGCATGCGCTGCAGGTCGGCCAGCACCTCGGGTCCGGCTGCCGGGTCGAGGTTCTCGAACAGGTCGCTGAGATCCCGGCCCAGGCTGTCCTCGAGGGCTGCCGGGTCGCTGCGGAATCCCCCGGCGTGGCGACGCAGCAGGTCGGTGACGGCCTCGCGGACGTGGGGGATGCCGAACAGGGCATGGTGGACGGCCTCGTGCAGGCACACCCAGAGCCGCAGATCGTCGACGGGCAGGCTCCACTCGGCGGCGAACGCCTCGACGTTGGGGGCCACGACCAGCAGTTGTTGGTCAGTGCGGGGGATCGGCAGGTCGTAACTGCCGAGGCTGCGAACCGCCAGACGGCCGACCATCGTGCCGGTGGTGATGCCCGCCATCATCGGCGCCATGGCCGAGAGCATGCCTTCGAGCCACGGCATCCGAGCTGCGGTGTCCGGGTCGAGGTCGTCGAGATTCACCTCGCCCGGGATCCCGTCGTGCAGCGACCTCGTCATCTGGTCGAGGAGTGGCTCGAAGGCGTCGACGCTGCGTCCGGCCCAACCGGCCCGGGTGAGCGGTTCGATGACCAACGGGCCGGATCGGCTCACCAGCAGGCCGGTGTGGTTCTCGACCTGCAACTGGGCGACCCGGGCCAGCTGCTCGTACTCCATGCGCACCATGGGGTCGACGTTGGGTTCGGAACGGCCCTCGCCAGCGATGCCCATGGCCAGTTGCTTGGCCGAGCCGCCCCCCAGATTCTGGAACAGCCCGCCAAGCCCGCCAAGCCCGCCGAGCCCGTGCAGGTCGAACGGGTCGGGTGGGTCCTGGTCGGGTGGCAGATCGCCGCTCACGAGGGCATCGTAGGGTGATGAAGGGCCGCAAGCCTCCCGCCGGCCGGGGGACACGATGAGCAGCGGTCGTCCTCGCGTCGTCGTCACCGGCTCGACGGGGGCGGTGGGCCGTCAGGTATGCGCCCGATTGGCCGAACAGGGCCATGAGGTGCTGGGTCTCGACCGTCGACCCGGGGTGGCGCCGGCGGCCGGGGTGACCCTGACCACCGTCGACCTGGCCGTGGCCGATCTGCGGGCCCTGCTCGACGGCTACGACACCGTCGTGCATCTGGCGTCCGGCGTGCGGGCCAAGGACGTGGTCGCCGATCCCGGACAGGACACGTTGGCGGTCGCCGACCGTCTGGTCGCCGCGGCGGCCGACGTCGGCGTCGGGCATCTGGTGATCCGGTCGTCGGCCATGGTCTACGGGGCCTGGCCCGACAACCCGGTGCCGCTCACCGAGGACGCCGAGGTGCGACCCAGCCCCGGGTTCCGCTTCGCCGAGCACCGGGCCGCCCTCGAGGAGCTGGCCCGCGGCTGGGCGGCTGACGGCACGGCCAGCGGGTCGCCCCGTCGGGCCACCCTGCTGCGCCCCGCGGTCACCGTCGCAGAGGAGCGCCCGGGTGGGTTGGCCCGCATCCTCGAATCGGCGGCGGCCATCCGGGCCGAGGAAGGTGATCGGATGGGGCAGTTCCTCCACGCCCATGACCTGGCCGAGGCCGTCGTGCGCGTGGTCGGCGAGCCGGTGGACGGGCCGGTCAACGTGGCCCCCGACGGCTGGATCCCGGCACCGCTCATGGCCGAACTGGGGGGGCCGGCACCCCGGCTGCGACTGCCTGGCCCGCTGGCCGGGTTGGCGGCCGATGTCCGCTGGCGGCTCGGTCTGACCGACGCGCCTCCGACCGTGGTGCCCTACACGGTGTATCCGTGGGTGATCGCCAACGACCGCCTCCGGGCCATGGGGTGGACGCCCGCCCATTCCAACGAGGAGGCCTACGTCGCCGGCTACGAGCCTCGGGCGACCGACCGGCTCAACGCCAAGCGCCGCCAGCAGCTCTCGTTGGCCGCGGCGGGCGGCGCTGTGGCGCTGGTGGTCACCGGGCTCGGGTGGATGGTGCGCAGCTTCCGGCGCAGGTAGCCGCGTGCCCGGCGCAGTTCGTCCGTCCCCGCCTCGTACCATTGCCGGCATGTCAGGTCAGGACTCCCGGGACCCAGCCGCCGATGCCGTCGCGCCGTCGACGGGCGACAGCTGGGTGGGTCTGGCCGCCGGTCCGCTGCCGGTTGCCGAGGTGACCGTTTGGGCCGGTCGTCCCGACTGCGGCGCGGTCGTCGTGTTCAGCGGCAACGCCCGTGACCATGCCGAAGGACGCACCAACGTGACCTCCCTCGAGTACGAGGCCTATGAGGAGCAGGCGGTGCCCCGGCTCGAGGCGGTCGCCGCCGAGGCGCGGACCCGCTGGCCAGCGGTGGGGCGCATCGCCCTCGTGCACCGAACCGGCCGGCTGGCGATCGGAGATGCCGCGGTCGTGGTCGCGGTGTCGTCACCGCATCGGGCCGACGCCTTCGACGCGGCCCGGTTCTGCATCGACACCCTGAAGGCCGCCGTGCCCATCTGGAAGCGTGAAACCTGGGACGGCGGCGACCATTGGGGTGTCGACGCCCAGCACGTCGTGGATCTTCCGGCCCGGGGGCGGGGCGCGTGAGCTCGTCGGTGCTGTTCCTGGCCGGGGCGGGTGCGCTCGCCGTTCTCGGGTCGTTGCTGGTGTGGTTGTTCAGCCGCCCCAAGCGGGTCTCGACCGACCACAACGAGTTCCGCAACACGTTGCGCAGCCTCCAACAGGGCTCGACCCGGCCCGGTTCTCCGGCGGTCCGTCCCCACGGCGGGCACCCGGAGACCTCAGGGTTCCGGATGCTGCGCGACGAGGCCGGCCCAGTCGGGCCTGCAGATCCTGGCGACCCTGGTGAACGCGACTGACCGTGGCGCGTGACCTGGCCATCGACCTCGGTACCGCCAACACGCTCGTGTACACGCGCGGTGAGGGAGTGGTCCTGGCCGAGCCGTCGGTGATCGCCCTCAATCAGCGCAACGGCGAGGTGCTGGCCATGGGCAAGGAGGCGTGGGAGATGATCGGCCGCACGCCGTCGCACATCGTCGCCGTGCGGCCGCTGCGCAAGGGTGCCATCACCGACTTCGACGTCACCCAGCGCATGGTGCGCCTGCTGCTGGAGCGGGTGGGGGTGAGTCGCTTCAACCGGCCCAAGGTGTTGATCTGTGTGCCGTCGGCCATCACCGCCGTCGAGCGTCGGGCCGTCACTGAGGCGGCCCGACGGTCTGGGGCGGCCGACGCCCAGTTGATCGAGCAGCCGTTGGCCGCGGCCATCGGCGCCAACCTGCCGATCAGCGAACCGGTCGGCAACCTGGTCGTCGACATTGGCGGCGGCACCTCCGAGTCGGCGATGCTGTCGCTCGGCGGGGTGGTGGCGCTCGAGGCGGTGCGGATCGGGTCGTTCGACATCGACGCCGCCATCCAGGCCTACATCCGGCGTGAATACGGGCTGGCGATCGGCGAGCGGACCGCCGAGGAGATCAAGCTCACCATCGGGTCGGCCGCCCCGACCCCGGACGAGATGCGGGCCGAGGTGCGGGGCCGTGAGCTGATGAGCGGCCTGCCCAAGACGGTGATCCTCACTCCGGTGGAGATCCGTCAGGCCATCGACGAACCGGTGGCGGCCATCATCGAGTCGGTGGTGACCTGTCTGGCCCAGGCGCCACCGGAGTTGGCGCAGGATCTGCTGCTCCAGGGGCTGCACCTGGTCGGCGGCGGCAGCCTGCTGCGGGGTTTCGACACCCGCCTGGCCGAGGAGACCGGGGTGCCGGTGTCCCATGTCCGTGAGCCGATGGAGTGCGTGGTCATGGGTGCCGGCCAGTGCATCGAATCCTTCGAGGCGATGCGGGCCATGTTCATGGAGTCACGCCGGTAGCGAAGGCCGGCCGGCGGGCCTACCGGCCCAGCAGGTCCTCGGCGGCCTGCCGGACCTGGCGGTCGCGGTCGTCGAGCATGCGGGTCAACGCCGAGGCGACTGCCTCGATCTGACCGTCGGGGCCGTGGAGGAACGGGGCCAGGGCCAAGGTGGAGCGCCGGCGCACCGCCGGCTTGTCGTCCAACCCGGTCATGATCGCCGCTAGCCCGTCGGGATGCCCGATGGCGCCGAGTGCCGCCACGGCCGCCTCTCGGCACAGGGGGTCGTCGTGGTCGGTGGCCACCCGGGTCAGGCCGGGTGGGGCGTTCCGGCCCGCAGCGAGTTCTCCGATGGCCCAGCAGGCGGTCTCGACGACGCTGGGGTCGGGGTCGTCGAGCAGGGCGGTTACCAGGTCGGCCGGGGCCGGGTCGGTTCCGGTTCGACCGGCGATCTCGAGGGCCCGTCCCCGCACGGCCGGGTCGGGGTCGGTGAGGCCGGCCTGGAACCGGTCGGCATCGAGCACCCCGAGCCGGTGGGCGGCCGACAGGGCGGCGGCGCGGACGATGCCGGCGGGATCGGTGAGGGCGTCCAGCGCGGCTTGTGGCTCGGCGGCGAGGACCGCGCCGCGCCGACGGGCGGCCACGGCGGCGTCGGGTGGCGGGTCAGGATGTTCGTGGCGACCGGGCACAGGACACCTGGGGCGGGCGGGCCGGCGGACCGGTCAGCCGATGGCCTGCTCCAGCAGGAAGCCGGCGGCGAAGAAGGTGACCCCGAGGGCGGTGGCGATGGCGATACCGCCGACGGCGACGATGGTGACCAGCACCGCCAGCGACCGCAGACGGTGCCACCAGCGGATGCGGGCCCGTTTGCCGGTGAGCACCTTGCGCGGTGGCTGGAACCAGATGCCGGTGAGCGAGGCGATGTTCCATCCTCGTGCGACGGCCATCTCGGTGTCGCCGCCGGGCGGCAGCCAGGTGCGGCGGACGTGGTGGATGGTCGGGATCACCGGCCTGCGGCGCGATGCCCCGACGACAGCGCGCCGGAACCCGGGGTGTGCCGTGGCAGGCTGGGGTCGTAGCTGTTGGCGCGCTGGGCCAACCAGGCCGACTAGGCCGACCAGGCCGACCAGGCCGACCAGGACGACCAGGACGGGCACGTACGTGAGCAGAGGTGAAGACACGACACCGGGCATGGTAATGCCCGTGCCGGAGGGTGCCGTCGCAGCGCAGGGTGCCGGGTCCGGCGACCCGTCGCCCGGCGGTGAACCCGGTGGCCGGGTCGACGCGGCCCGTCGGATGGTGGGCCGTCACCCGTGGTGGACCGGTCTGGTTGTGCTGGTGGTCGCCGCCGTGCTGGCCATGACGTTCGTGCGTCTGCCGTACTTCGCCTTCTCGCCGGGTTCGGTCAACGAGCTGTCGACCAGGATCACCGTGACCGGCAGCCCGGAGTTCACCCCGGTCGGCGAGGTGCACTTCACGACGGTGCGTCAGGATTCGACGGTCAACGTGTGGGAGTTCATCCAGGGCACCCTCGACGACTCGATCCTGGTGCTCGGCGAGGACGCCGTGCTCGGTGATCGGGGTCGGGACGAGAACCGCGAGTTCAACCTGGAGCTGATGCAGGTTTCGAAGTCGACGGCGGTTGCGGTGGCGTTGCAGCACCTGGGGTTCGACCCGTTCGTGGCGACCGGGGTGGGCATGGTGACGGTTGAGGGTCCCGCCGAGGGACTGCTCACCACCGACGACGTGATCCGGGCCATCGACGGCGTCACCGTCGACACCACCGAGGAGTTGGTGGCGATCATCCGGGCCTACCCGCCGGGGTCCGTCGTGGAGTTCGAGGTCGAGGACGCGGTTCGCTCGACGGTCCATGACACGGCGACGCCCGATGCGGCCCGCCGGCGGTTGGTGACGGTGACGCTCAGCGCCCGGGAGGATGACCCGACGGCCGGGTTCCTGGGGATCAGACCGCAGACCCGGTGGGAGGACACGCCGGGCATGCCGTTCGACGTGGTGGTCGAGACCGGTGGGGTGGGCGGCAACTCGGCGGGTCTGGCCCTCACGTTGGCGGTGCTGGACCTGGTGACCCCGGGTGAGCTCACCGGTGGTCTGGACGTGGCGACGACCGGAACCATCTCGTTGTCGGGTGCGGTCGGCCCGATCGGCGGGATCGAGCAGAAGACCATCGCGGCCCGGCGGGCCGGCATCGACGTGTTCATCGTGCCCAACGTGGAGTTGGCGGCGGCGCAGCGTCGGGCCGGCGACATGCGGGTCGCCGGTGTCGACACGTTGGACGACGCGCTGGCCGTGCTCGCCGAGGTCGGGGGGAACGCACTCGAACTCGAGTTTTCGGCCACGGATTAAACCGGTCCGCACCGGGTGATCCGGTCAGGGCCGGGCTGGATAGGCTCGCCGCATGCGACCCGAGGATCAGCAGCCCGACCCGGACTTCGGCGAGGGCGCGGGCCCAGGTGGCCCAGGCGGCCCAGGTGCCGGGCAGGGCCGGGGGCCCGGTTCGGGCCCGCCGGGCGTGAGCCGCTTCCCGGGACGCGGCGGCCGGGGTGGCCGCGGGCGTGGGCAGGGCGGTTCCCGGCGCCTGCGGGGGATCCTCGTGGTGGTGGCTCTCGTTGCCATGTTCGGGATGTTGTCCCTGCGGGGGCTGGCCGGCTTCTACACCGACTACCTGTGGTTCGATCAGCTGGGTCACGACCAGGTGTTCACCTCGGTGTTGGGCGCCCAGGTGCTGCTGGTGGTCCTGTTCACCGCCGTGTTCTTCGTGCTCCTGTTCGGCAACCTGACGGTCGCCGACCGGCTGGCCCCGGCCATCCGCCCGCCGGGCCCCGAAGAGGATCTGCTGGGACGGTTCCACGACATGATCGGCCGACGGCGTTGGCTGGTGCGTCTCGTCCCGTCCGTCTTGTTCGCCCTTATGGCCGGGTTCGGCGTGTCGGGCCGCTGGCAGGAGTGGCTGCTCTTCACCAACGGCGGCGACTTCGGAGTGGCGGACGCACAGTTCGATCGGGACGTCGGCTTCTACGTGTTCAAGCTGCCGTTCCTGAGCTTCGCCATCGGATGGCTGTTCACCAGCCTGATCGTGGTGCTCGTCGTCACGGCCATCGCCCACTACGTGAACGGCGGCATCCGCCTTCAGACGGTCGGCGAACGGGTGCATCCCCGGGTCAAGGCCCACCTGTCGGTGCTGCTCGGCCTGATCGCCCTCGTCAAGGCGGCCGACTACTGGCTGGCCCGGTTCGAGCTCACCACCTCGACCCGCGGGGCGGTCCACGGCGCCACCTACACCGATGTCAAGGCGCAGCTGCCGGCCATCAACCTGCTCATCCTGATCTCGTTGTTCGCGGTGCTGCTGCTGCTGGTCAATATCCGGCGGCGGGGTTGGGTGCTGCCGGCGCTGGCCGTCGGCCTGTGGGCGTTCGTGGCCCTGGGCATGGGCAACATCTATCCGGCGGTCATCCAGAGCCTGCGGGTCGAGCCGGCGGAGTCCGACAAGGAAGCGCCGTACATCGCCCGCAACATCGACGCCACCCGTGTCGCGTTCGGGCTGGATGATGCGATCGAGGTCCAGATCGACGACTTCGACAATCAGATCAGCGGGGCCGATCTGCTGGCCAACGGGCCGACGGTGCGCAACATCCGCATCCTCGATCCCCTGATCGTGCAGGGCACGTTCGACCGGTTGCAGGGCGAACGCGAGTTCTACCGGTTCAGCCGCGAGTTGGATTCCGACCGCTACGTCGTCGACGGCGAGGTCACCCAGGTGGTGCTCGGCACCCGTGAGCTGGACCTCAACGAGACCCGGTCGTGGGAGAGCCAGCACGTGGCGTTCACCCACGGGTACGGCGCGGTGATGGCCCCGGTGAGCCGGGTGCGGTCGTCGGGCGATCCCGAGTTCCTGATCGGCGACCTGCCCGTCGCCGTGGATCCGTCGGTCGACCTGGTCCTTGACCGCCCGCAGTTGTACGTGGGTGAGGGGCTTGGCGGTTATGCGGTCGTGGGGGCCAGCCGCGACGAGGTCGACTACACCGACGAGAACCAGGAGACCCAGGCCGTCCGGTACGCCGACATCGGCGGGGAGGGCGGTGTCGGCATGGGGTCGATGCTGCGCAAGGCGGCGTTCGCACTGCGGTTCGGGCAGCTCGAGCCGCTGATCTCGAACTTCATCACCGACGATTCACGGGTCATCTACGTGCGCGACGTGCGCGACCGGGTCGAGAAGCTGGCCCCGTTCCTCCACTTCGACGCCGACCCGTATCCGGTGCTGCTCGACGGTGGCGTCGTGTACGTGATCGACGGCTACACCACCACCGACCGGTACCCGTACGCGCAGCGGGCGTCGGTGAGCGGGCTGTCCAGCGACAGCGGCCTCCGGCACGGCTTCAACTACGTCCGCAACTCGGTCAAGGCGGTCGTTGACGCCTTCTCCGGTGAGGTCACGTTCTACGTGGTCGACGAGACCGATCCGATCATTGCTGCGTACCAGTCGGCGTTCGACGAGTTGTTCGCTCCGGCGTCGGCGATGCCGGCCGAGCTGGTCGAGCATCTGCGCTACGCCGAGGACCTGTTCCGGATCCAGTCCGAGTTGTGGGGCGCCTACCACGTCGACGACACCGAGAACTTCTACCAGCGGGCGTCGGAGTGGGCGGTGTCCCAGGATCCGGGTCGTACCGGTGAGGGCGCCGCCAACCTGGCGGTGTTCGACGAGCAGGGCCTCCGGGTCGGCAGCCGCGACGTGCGCATGGCGCCGTACCGCACGATGGTCGAGTTGCCCGATGGCGACGGTGCCGAGTTCGTGATCCTGCGGGCGTACGTGCCCCTCGACGACGACGACGCCCGCAAGGAGCTGGCGGCCTACGTGGTGGGTCGCAGCGACGGCGAGCATGCCGACGAGTTCGTGGTGTACCGGCCGCCGACGTCCAACTTCGATGGCCCGGCGCTGGCCGAGGAGCGCATCCGCAACGACGACGACGTGGCCAGCCTGCAGACCCTGTTGAGCCAGCGGGGGTCCAACGTGTTGTTCGGCGAGCTGCTGCTGGTGCCGATCGAGAATTCGATCTTGTATGTGCGGCCGTTGTTCGTCCAGGCCGAGGGTGATTCGACGGTGCCCGAGTTGGAGCGGGTCATCGTGTCGGTCGGCGAGCAGGTCGTGATGGCCGATTCGCTCCAGGAGGCGCTTGAGGAGCTGACCGGCACCGACCTGGCCCCGGTGTTCGGCGGTTCGACGTCCGATGCTCCCGCTGAGCCCGAGCCCGAGCCCGAGCCTGCCGAGCCGAGTGAGCCGGCCGAGCCGGGTGAGCCGGCCGAGCCGTTGCCCACGGAGGTGGCCGGGTTGGTGGCCGAGATCGAGGCGGCGCAGGTGGCGGCGGCACAGGCCCTGTCCGCGTCGCCGCCTGACTGGGCCGAGTTCGGACGCCTCCAGGCTCGGATCCAGGAGTTGGTGGGCGCTTTGGCCGACGCTGCGGGCTAGCCCCTGGGGCGGGTCGCCTGGGGGGCCTGCTGGTTCGGGCTAGTCGGTGGGCTGCCAGCCGCGGAGGCGGTGCTGGCCCGGTGTCGGGCCGGGGGCGCGGGCCGGCGAGTCGGCGCTCAGGTCCTCGAACGTCTCGTCGCCGGCGAGGGTGGGTGGTTCGGTCGGGTGGTCGGCGGTGTCTCTGGTACGACCTCCGGCCAACTCGGCGATCTGACCCTGGAGTTCGACGCTGACCCGGGTGAGTTCGGCGGACAGGCGGGCCGTGTGGAGACGTAGTTCCATGACCCCGTCGCCGTCGTCGGCGGCGGCGTCGGTCCCCAGGGCGTCGAACTTGTGCTCGAGGGCTGCGACGCGTTCGTCGAGGTCGCGGAGGCCGGTGGCCAGGTCGAGCAGCATCTGGTCGGCGATCGGCGCGCCGTCGGCGGGTCGGACGGTTGACGGCGCGGGTGCGCTGCGTGTCTTGCCGGCCTGCTTCTTGCGGCGATTCCGGAATCCGGCCATGGCGTGAGCATAGAGCGGGGCGAGCCTCGGGCAGAGGGGCCGGTGGCTACGCTGCGTCGGGTGACGCGGCGTGCTCGGTCAGTGGTGTGGGGGTGGTGTGCCGCGGTGCTCGTCGTTGCGGGGTCGGCGTGTGCCGACATGTCGGGGCGTGACATGGAGGGACGTGGTCCGGCGGACACTTTGGACGTGTTGGTCGTCGTGCCGGAATCGTCCGATACCGCTCCGGGGTCGACGAAGCCAAATGAGGACCCGGATGGCCAGCCCGGTGGATCCGACGCGTCCGACCCGACGACCGATTGGTCGCGGGATCCCGATGGTGCTCCAGGCCCGACGAAGACGTCGCTGACGAGCCTGTCGGGTGTGGTGGCTGACGCCGGGTCGTACGAGCTGGTGTTTCCGCAGGTATCGGGGACGGGTGCCGACTTCGCGGTGAATGGTGCGCTGCAGGCGGTGGCTGATCGCCGGTATCTGGGGTTCGCCGGTGATCTGGCGGAGATGATGGGTGAAGAGGGGGGCGGCGACGGCGTGGGGGCGTTGGGCGGTGCGAGCGTTCTGCAGGGCGAAGGGTCGGTCGTGCATGACGACGGCCGGTTGCTCGGAGTGGTGTTCTTGGGCACGATCGAGTGGGCGGGGGCGGCCAGCGTGCAGGTGTGGGTTGACACGGTGATGGTGGATCTGGCGTCGGGTCTGGTGGTCGAGCCGGCGGCGGTG
Organism: uncultured Microthrixaceae bacterium; assembly: GCA_964586175.1. GTDB lineage: Bacteria > Actinomycetota > Acidimicrobiia > Acidimicrobiales > MedAcidi-G1 > CAZPGL01. Next base: position 42,337 of record CAZPGL010000012.1, read on the forward strand.
TTCGCGTCGCCGGATCCGGCGGTGTTCCTGCCAGTGGTGGCCGAGGCGACGGAGACGTTGCTGCGTGAGCAGTTGGGTGCCGAGACGGTGTGGGACGAGGGGTTCGTTCCGGTGGTCGAGAACTTCGCCCACATGGTGGTGACGAAGGCCGGCCTGTTGGTGGTGTTCGACCACTACCAGGTGGCGGCCGGGGTGGCAGGAGCACCGGAGGTCGTGGTGCCGTGGACGTGGCCTGGTCTGGCCGAGGTGGTCGACCCGACGGGTCCCGCCGGCGTGTTCGTGGGTGGCCCGTCGGACCCCGACTGACCAAACCTGCAGGA
>CAZPGL010000012.1:42756-49382 GCA_964586175.1 uncultured Microthrixaceae bacterium
CCGCCGGCGTGTTCGTGGGTGGCCCGTCGGACCCCGACTGACCAAACCTGCAGGATGGGGCCTGTCCCCTTCCTGCAGGTTGAGGGGGTCAGGTGAGGCCGAGGCGGGCGAACTGTTCGCTGGGGGCCTCGACCTGCTCAAGGGCGTGGCGGAGCAGGTCCTCGTAGTCGGCGACCCGGGCGGTGCCGATCAGGTCCTCGGACTCGGCCTCGTCGTCGGCGTCGTACAGCGACGAGGTGCCGGGCTCCCCGCGGCCGGCCCAGAACAGGGCGCCGCCGGCGAGGTCGTCGACGGTGACCGGTTGGCGGATGACCGGCACGTCGCTGCCCGGCATGGTGTCGAGTCGGGCCCGTCCGTCGGGGCGAGGTAGGCCGGCCTTCGGGAACACGTGGATCGGCATGGTCGACCATCGGTTCGACCAGATGCTGAGGTCGCGCACCTCGCCTTCGGCGCCACGCAGGTACTTGCCGCCGGCGTCGATGACGTTGACCTGGCGCCCGTAGTAGCCCTGCAGTAGATGGTCACGGGCAGATGCCGCCGACCCCTCGATGACGTCCCGCAGCGACTCCCCGTGGGTGCGGTGCTCGATCTCGAGGCCGAACAGGTCAACGAGGGTGGCGTGCACGTCGACGTTGGTGGTGAGGGCGTCCCGGTGCCCCGGCTCGACCCCGGGCCAGGCCACCAGCAGCGGGATGTGGCCGAGCAGGTTGTAGACGGGGGTCATCGGCTTGCCGAACGTGTCGTCGCGCTCGCCGAGGTAGTGCCCGTGGTCGGTGGTGACGATGAGGGCGGTGTCGTCCCACAGGTCGTGGCGGTTGAAGGCGTCGAGTACCCGGCCGAACCAGTGGTCGATCATGGAGAGCTTGGCGCCGTAGTTGGCTCGCACCTGGGCGGCCTGGCGTTCGGTGAGGACGCCCTTGGTGATGGCGTCGACGGCGTACGGCGGCCAGATCGTGAGCGGCTCGTCACGTTGGTCGTGGTACCGGTAGGCCCACGGTTCGGGGGTGTCGAACGGCTCGTGGGGGTCGAACTCGTCGACGAACAGGAAGAACCGGTCGTGGTGGCGGGCCCCGGCCGGGCCGGCGTTGCGGTCCAGCCAGTCGGCGGTGGCGGACATGGTGCGGGGGCCGGGGTAGTCGGCCTCCTCCCGGAAGTAGGTGCGGGAGGTGTCGTAGCCGCGGTGGAACATGCCGGTGGCTGCCGGCAGGGCGGGTGTGCCGACCCAGCTGGGGTCGTCCCGCAGCCGCCAGGCGTCGCCCTCGTGGCCCCGCACGTACTCCCACATGCCGAAGTCGGTGTGGTAGTTCTCGCCGCCGGTCTCGAACAGGTGTGGGTGGTCGGAGATGATGCCGGTGGCCACGCCGTGCATGCGCATCTCGCGTGCGATGTTGGATTCCCAGATTTCGATGCTGCCCCACGGCCGCCACAGGAAGTCCCAGGCGCCGCAGAGGATGTCGTGGCGGGCCGGCATGCACGGCAACGACGCCGAGTGGTGCCGGTCGAAGCGCAGCGACCGGGCGGCCAGTCGGTCGAGGTTGGGGGTGTCGAACTCGTCGCCGCCGTAGCTGCCGAGCATGCGCCGGTTCAGGCTGTCGAGCAGCACCACCACGGCGTTGCGGGGCCCCGATCCCTCGACGTACGGCACCAGCGTGGGTGTTTCGAACGGCAGGCCGCGGGGAAGACTCGGGGTCGGGTCGGTGGGGCTGGCCATGCCCGATGCTGGCACGGTCGTCGGCGGGCGTCACAGACGGGCCGCCCCGCCCGCCCTGCTACCCCCAGCGGCTGGAGCGGGTGAGCTCCTCGACGGGGAGGCGGATGTCGAACTTGTCCCGCATCCGGGCGTCGGTCTCGGGCGTCACGTGGGTCGGGAAGTGGGTGGACAGCACCTCGGCGACCCGTATCCGGGCCCGTTCGTCGACCGAGGTGGCGCCGGCGTCGAACCAGTCGTCGGGGCTGAGCCGGTCGCCGACCTCCGGGTAGATGTACTCGGATTGCATGATCGACAGGGTCTGGTCCTGGCCGAGGAAGTGGCCGTCGCCGTGGATGACCGACCGGATGGTCTCCAGCGACAGCTTGTCCGGCGTGACCTCGATGCCGCGGACCGTCCGGTTGACGGCGCCCAGCATGTCGTTGTCGATGACGAGGGCCTCGTACGAGCAGGCCAGCAGGCTGGCCAGCATGCCGGCCGATTCGTAGACGAGGTTGGCACCGGCGTGGCCGGCCAGGGCGACGGTGAGGCCTTTTTCGTGGCCGGCCTGGTTGTCGGGCATCTTGGAGTCGGCCATGCCGGCGGCCACCCCGGACGGCAGGCCCAGCGAGTTGGCGACCTGGGCCGCGGCGGCGTTGAGGACCGCCTCCTCGCCGGAGCCGCCGGTCATGGCGCCGGTGCGCAGGTCGGACACGAACGGCCACAGCCCCATGACGCACGGGTGCCCGGGGTTGAGGAGGTTCACGCAGGTGAGTGCGGAGAGGCATTCGGCGAGGGCCTGGGCCAGTGACCCGGCGAGGGCGGCCGGGGAGGTGGCGCCGGCCTGCCCGGCCGACAGCAGGTTGATGGGCATACCGGTGCGCACCTGGGCGACCATCGAGCGGACGGCGTCCTCGGCGTAGCGCAGGGGCGGCACGACGAACGTGTTGTTCGCCACGCAGAATGGCCGTTCGGCGAAGGCGCCGGGCCGGCCGCCGAGCAGCTCGTCGTACAGGTCGACGACCTCGTGGACGTGTTCGGGTTGGAAGAACGACGTGCCGATGGGCTTGGTGGTGCCCATGGCGAGGGCGTAGGCGGTGTTGACGTCGAGGTGGCGGGCTTCGACCATGTCGCGGGCGACGAGGGTGCGGACGTGGAAGTGCACGTGTTCGAGGGTGTCGACGAGGCGGGCCACGTCGTAGATGTCCTGCAGGTCGGACGGCCGGTGCTTGCGGGTCTCGTGGTCGTAGACCGACACCGCGGCGCCCGCGGTGCCGAAATGGACCCGGTCGCCGCCGACCTCGATTGACCGGTCGTCGTCGAGGCCGTACCAGGTGAACGACTTGGCGGCCATGTCGATGGCGTCCTCGACGAGGTTGCGGGGGAAGTGGAGGCGCCCGTCGTCGTCGAGCCAGCCGCCGGCCGGGACGACGACGTCGATGAACTCGGGGATGGGTCCGCCGATGCCGAACTCGTCGAGCAGGGTGAGGGCGGTGTCGTAGACGGTGCGGCATTCGGATTCGGTGAGCGGCTGGTACCGCCCCCCGGCCATGCCGGGGCGGACGGCCTTTTCGTCGTCGGCGAGGCCGGCTTGGCGGGCGGCGACCCGGGCGGCCCGCCCGCCAGCCCGGGCCTGCCTCTTGGGGGTGGCCTGGTCGGTCATGGTGGCTTGCCCCCCTCAGGCCCGGAGGCGGTCGTTGGCCGGGTCGTGGACCGGTTCAGCCAGCACGGTGGCGGTATGGCGCTGGTTGAACAGCCGGATCTCGAACGTGGCGCCGGGGGCGGCGTGTTCGGGGGCGACGTAGGCGAAGCAGATGCTGCGGCCGGTCGTGTGTGACCAGCAGCCTCCGGTGGTGACGCCCATCGATGGGGTGCCGTCGGGGCTGCCGGGTGGGAAGCAGGGTTCGTTGCCCCGCACGTCGGAGTCGGTGGCGTCGACCTCGGCGTAGACGAGCACCATGGAAAGGCCGGAGCCGTCGTCGCCGGCCGTGGCTTGGCGGGCCAGCACGGCGTCGCGGCCGACGAAGTCGCGGCCCGAGTCGAGGTCGATGAACCGGTCGAGGCGGGCTTCGACAGGGGTGATCTCGGTGGTGAGTTCGCCGCCCCACGCCTTGTAGCCCTTCTCGAGGCGCATGACGTTCATGGCGTAGGCCCCGAAGTGGACCATGCCGTGGGGTTCGCCGGCGGCGACGAGGGCGTCGTAGAGCTCGGGCATCTGCTTGATGGGGTGGTGGAGTTCCCAGCCGAGTTCGCCGACGTAGCTGACCCGCAGGGCGATGCAGCCGACGCCGGCCACGTCGATCTGGCGGGCGGTGAGCCACGGGAAGGCGTCGTTTGACAGGTCGGCGTCGGTGCAGGCGGCGAGCACGTCGCGGGCCGCGGGGCCGGTGACGCCGAGGATGCCCATCTGGTCGGTCCGGTTGTCGACGGTGACGTCTTCGCCGGGTTCGACGTGCTGTTGGAGCCAGTCGATGTCGTGGGTGGTGCCGGCGATGGCCGAGTTGCAGTAGAAGCGGTCGTCGGCCATGCGGGTGACGGTCATCTCGCCTTCGATGCCGCCCTGGTCGGTGAGGAAGTGGCAGAGGCGGGTGCCGCCGTGGCGGGTGGGCAGCTTGTTGGCCGAGAGGCGGCCGAGCAGGTTGGCGGCGTCGGCGCCGACGACGCCGATCTTGGCGAAGGCCGACAGGTCGGCGATGCCGACCCGTTCCCGCACGCCGGCGACCTCGGCGGCGACGATGTCGTGGGCGTTGGAGCGTCGCCACGAGTAGGCCTCGGGTTCGCCGTAGTAGCGGGGGCGTTCCCAGCCCCACACGTCCTGCCACTGGGGGGCGGGGTCGCGGGCGTCGAGGCGGTCGGCGATGGGGGTGCGGGTCATGGGGCGGCCGGCGGGGCGGTATTCGCCGGGCATGCGCACCTGGTACATCTCGTGGTACTCGTCGATGGACTTGTCGATGGTGTAGTCGAGGGTGGCCCAGGGGCCGAACCGGCGGGGGTCCATTTCGCGCACGTTGATCTCGGTCTGGCCGTGCACCATCCACTGGGCGAGGTACTTGCCGGCGCCCGGGCCCTGGGTGATGCCGATGGAGGCGCCGACGCACATCCAGTAGTTGCGCAGGCCGGGGGCCGGGCCCATGAGGAAGCCGCCATCGGGGGTGTGGGTGATGGGGCCGCTGATGGTCTGCTTGATGCCCTTCTCGCCGAAGATCGGCATGCGTTCGGCGGCTCGTTCGAGCCATGGCATCAACACGTCGTGGTCGGGTGGGGTGAGGTGGAAGTGGAGGTTCCAGTCGATGCCGTCGGTGCCGTAGGTGACGGCGTCGGCTCGTTCGTAGGGGCCGACGAGGAGGCCGTCGATCTCCTGGCGGTAGTAGCAGGAGCTGTGGGGGTCGCGGATGACCGGCATCTCGTGGGCGGTGTCCTGGAGGATGCGCACCGGTTCGGTGACGAGGTACTGGTGGATCATCGACACGATGGGCACGTCGAGGCCGACCATGGCGCCGACCTGGGGGCCGTAGTGGCCGGCGGCGTTGACGACGTGGTCGCAGGTGATGTCGCCCTTGTCGGTGACGACCTGCCAGCGGCCGTCGGGCAGCGGGTTGACGTCGGTGACGAGGGTGTGGCGGGCGATCTCGGCGCCGAGTTGGCGGGCGCCGGCGGCCATGGCGTTGGTGGTGCCGGTGGGGTCGGCCCAGCCGTCGTGGGGGGTGTGGAAGCCGAGGACGACGTCGTCGAGGTTTTCGATGACCGGGGCGAGGCGGCGGATCTCCTCGTGGCCGATGAGGTGTGATTCGACGCCGATGACGTCGAGGACGCCTTGGACGTACTTGTACCACTCGGCCTGTTCGGCGTCGACGGCGAGGCGGACGGCGCCGCAGCCGTGCCAGCCGGTGGCCATGCCGGTCTCGGCTTCGAGGGCCTGGTAGAGGTCGATGGCGTCCTGGTGGACTTTGGCCATGTTGAGGCTGCCGATGAAGTTGGGGATGAGCCCGGCGGCGTGCCACGTGGAACCGGAGGTGAGTTCGCCTTTTTCAACGAGGACGGTGTCGGTCCAGCCTTCGTGGGCGAGGTGGTAGAGGAGGCCGACGCCCATGACGCCGCCTCCGATGATCACGCATTGCGCGTCGTTGCGCATGGGGGCTCCCGGGGTGATTCGTGGGGCTGTGGTGGCCGGTGTTCCATTGAATGGAACGTTCCGGTGACTGGTGTACTAGGCTAGCAGCATGCAGGCTGTGGAGCGAACGGTCGCCGTGTTGCGGGTGGTGGCGGCGGGTGGCGGTTCTGGCGGTGGCGGTGGCGTGGGCTCGGTGGGGGTGTCGGAGGTGGCCCGCGGCACCGGGCTGGCCAAGTCGGTGTGCTCGCGGATCCTGGCGTCGTTGGCCGAGCAGGGCATGGTGGAGCGGGTGGACGAGGCTGGGCGGTTCGTGATCGGGGCGGGGCTGGTGGCGTTGGCCGGGGCGCAGGTGGCTCCGGCGTCGCTGCGGGAGACGGCCCGGCCGCACCTGTTGGAGCTGGCCGACCGGTTGGGCGAGTGCGCCGGGTTGGCGGTGCCCGACGGGCGGGACGGGGTGTACGTCGACCAGGTGCCGGCCCCGGGGCCGGTGCAGGTCACCGACTGGACGGGGCGACGGTTCCCGATGCACACCATCGCCGCCGGGCAGGCGTTCATGGGGTCGTGGTCGGACGAGGCGGTGGCCGTCTACGCCGCGGACGGGCTCGAGGAGTTCACGCCGGCGACGGTGACGACGCTGGTGGGGTTGCGTCAACGGGTCGGGGAGGTGCGGCGCACGGGGGCGGCGTGGACGTTGGGCGAGTTCGACACCGAGATAAACGGTGTGGCCGCCGTGGTGTGCGGCCCGGCGGGTGGTGTTTCTGATGGTGGGCCGGTGGCGTCGGTGAGCGTGTACGGCCCGGCGTGGCGGTTCCCCGGTGATGCCGACAC
>CAZPGL010000013.1:0-28022 GCA_964586175.1 uncultured Microthrixaceae bacterium
TCGAGACCACGTTCACCGAGGAGTGCGAGACCGACCTGTTCGGCGAGCAGGTGGTGCTGTGCGGCGGTATGACCGAGCTCGTCCGCAGCGCCTTCGACACCCTGGTCGACGCCGGCTACCAGCCGGAGATCTGCTACTTCGAGTGCCTGCACGAGCTGAAGCTGATCGTGGACCTCATGTACGAGCAGGGCATCGGCGGCATGCGCTACTCGGTTTCGGACACCGCCGAGTACGGCGACCTGTCCCGTGGCCCGCGGGTCATCGACGACCGGGTGCGTGAAACCATGCAGACCGTGCTGTCCGAGATCCAGTCGGGCCAGTTCGCCGAGGAGTGGGTGGCCGAGGCCCACGGCGGCCGCGAGAACTTCCATCGCCTCGAGGCTGCGGGCCACGAGCACCGCATCGAGAAGGTCGGCGCCGAGCTGCGGGCCATGATGCCGTGGATCAGCGCCGGCAAGGTGTCGGTCCAGGACGCCTCGGGCGGCCAGGGCTGACCCTGCTCCTCGACGCCCACCTGCACGCCGTCGCTCCCGACGGCGACGCGTATCCTCTGGCCCCGGCGGGCCTTCCCGGCGATTCTTGGGTGACGGCGCGCCCGGCGTCGGTGGCCGACCTGGCCGGTGACCTGGCCGCGGCCGGGGTGGCCGGCGGGGTGCTGGTCCAGCCGGTGGGGGCCTACGGGTTCGACAACTTCTACTGCGTGGACGCTGCGGTCGTGGATCCACGGTTCGCTGCACAGGTGGTGGTCGACCAGACGGCGCCCGACCGGTCGGCGGTCCTGGCCGGTTGGGCCGACCGCGGAGCCGGCGGGGTCCGGTTCTTCGACATCCCGCCTGCCGGTCCGGCCTGGCTTGGGGCACCGGGGTTCGACGAGGTGGTCGACGCCTGCCTGGATGCCGGTTTGCGGATGGCGTGCTGTGTGCTGCCCGAGGGCCTGGACGCCGTGGGCCGCCTTCTCGACCAGGTGGCCGACCGCGCCCCGGTGGTGCTGGACCACTGTGGGTTCGTCGATCTGGAGGCCAATGGCCTGGTGGCCCTCACCCGGTTGGCTGATCGGGGCGACCTGGTGGTGAAGATGACCAGCCATGTGCTGGCCGGCTTGTCCGATCCGGCGGGCACGGTGGCCCGCCTGGTGGCCGCCGTGGGTGCCGATCACGTGTGTTGGGGCAGCGACCACCCCCAGCACGAGGGCACCTACGCGGCGAAGGTGCTGATGGCCCACGACGCGGCGGCTGCCCTGTCGGACGACCAGGCCGAACGGTTCCTCGGCGGTACGACAGCCAGACTCTGGCCCGAACTGACCGCCTGAGCCCGACCTCTTGACAGGGGACGGGCCCCGGTCACGAGCGCGGGCCGGGGGGGGGGCGTAGCCGTCCCGTCGCTGGCCCGCCCTCTCAGCCCACTCCAGTGCCGAAGCGGCCGACCAGGTGGGTTGGGGTGCCAGGGTGCCAGCACCACCCGCTAGCCCTTCTTCAGCCCAGCCCAGTGCCGAAGCAAAGTGCCGCTATGAGGTCGCTGTGTCGGGGCGTCAGCGCAGCGACCTTGTGCCAGCCGGAGCGAGCAGACGCCCCGACACAGCGACCGGTCAGACCAACCGCGTCAGCTGAGGCGCTGGACGACCATCGCCATGCCCTGCCCGCCACCGACGCACATGGATTCGACGCCCCATTCCTCGTCGCCGTCTTCGAGGCCGTTGAGGAGGGTGGTCATGATGCGGGCCCCGGTCATGCCGAACGGATGGCCCAGGGCGATGGCCCCGCCGTTGACGTTGAGCTTGTCGAGGTCGATGCCGACCTCGTCGGCCGAGGGCAGCACCTGGGCGGCGAAGGCCTCGTTGATCTCGAAGCGGTCGATGTCGGCGGCGGTCTTGCCGGCCCGGCCAAGGGCCTGGTTGATGGCGTCGATGGGGCCGAGGCCCATGATCTCGGGGTTGAGGGCCGACACGCCCGAGGACACGATGCGGGCCAGGGGGGTGATGCCGAGCTCGGCGGCCCGGGTGTCGCTCATGACGACCACGGCGGCGGCGCCGTCGTTCAAGGGGCAGGCGTTGGCCGCGGTGACGGTGCCGTCGGGGCGGAACACAGGACCGAGCTGCGACACCTTCTCGTAGGTGACGCCGGCCCTGATGCCGTCGTCCTGGCTGACGACGGTGCCGTCGGGGAGGGTGTAGGGGCTGATCTCCCGCTCGAAGTAGCCGCGGGCCTGGGCGGCTTCGGCCCGGTTCTGGGAGGCGACACCCCACTCGTCCTGCGCCTGCCGGGACACGCCCTTGTGTTGGGCGACGTTCTCGGCGGTCTGGCCCATGGCGATGTAGATGTCGGGCAGGCCGGCCGGGGCCTGCCAGGTGTCGGTGCCCTCGCCGGTGCGGCCGGCGGTGCGGGCCTCGGCGTCGGCGAACTCGGGGTTGTGGGGGCCGGTGTCGGCCGCGCCGAACTGGAAGCGGCTGACGCAGTCGACGCCGCCGGCGACGAACACGTCGCCCTCGTCGGCCTTGATGGCGTGGGCGGCCATGCGGATGGTCTGCAGCGACGACGAGCAGTAGCGGTTGACGGTGACGCCGGGGGCGTCGAGGCCGGCCAGCAGGCTGACGACCCGGGCCAGGTTGTAGCCCTGTTCGCCGCCGGGCTGGGCGGTGCCCCAGATGACGTCCTCGACCTGCTCGCGGGGCAGGGACGGGAGCTTGCCGAGGACGTCGTCAACGATGAACGCCGACAGGTCGTCGGGCCGGGCGTCGACGAGGCTGCCCTTGCCGGCTCGGCCGATGGGGGTGCGAGCGGTGGCGACGATGACGGCTTCAGCCATGGGGGAGGTCTCCTCGAGTCTGGTGGTCCGGTGGTTACCAGCCGGTAATGGGCAGCCTACCCGGAGCGCCGGTCGGGTCGGAAAGCGGGCTCAGACCCGGCGGACCAGGTTCACGCCGTCGCCCACGCTCAACAGCACCGACGTGACCCGGTCGTCGGCCATGATCCGGTCGTTGAGGGTTCGCAGGGCCTTGGTGTCGGCGTCGTCGGCGTCCGGGTCGACGACCCGGCCTGACCACAGCACGTTGTCGATGGCGATGAGACCGTGGGGCGACAGCCGGGGCACCAGGGCCTCGTAGTAGTCGAGGTAGCCGGTCTTGTCGGCGTCGATGAAGGCGAAGTCCACCACCCGGTCGTCGGGGAGGGCGGCGAGGGTGGTGGTGGCCGGTGCGATCACCAGGTCGATGCGGTCATCGACGCTGGCCATGGCCCAGTGGGTGCGGGCGATGCCGGTCCACTCCTCGGAGACGTCGCAGCACAGCAGTCGGCCGCCGTCCGGGAGGGCCCGGGCGATCGCCAGCGACGAGAAGCCGGTGAAGGTGCCGACCTCGACGGCGAAGGCCGGGCGGACGGCGGCGACCAGCATGGCCAGGAAGGCGGCCTGGTCGGGGGCCACCTGCATGCGGGACCAGGGGCCCAGGGCGCTGGTGGCGTCGATCAGCGAGCGTTGGACGTCGTCGATCGGCGGGGAGTGGACCTGGACGTAGTCGTCGAGGTCGGCGTCGAGGAAGAAGGAACGGTGAGGAGGCACGGGTCGGGCGATCCCGCCGGTCAGCGGGTGTCGGTGCCGCTGCGCAGCACCCGCCCTGGCCGGTCGTCGGTGAACTCGCCGTCGGCCACCACCGTCACCCCGCCACACAGCACTTCGTCGATGCCGGTCGCCCCGGCGTAGAGGCGGGTGGCGCCGCCCGGCAGGTCGGCCCGCAGCGACAGCGGGTCGGAGCCGATGGTGTCCTCGTCGAGGATCACCAGGTCGGCGTGGCCGCCGACGGCGATCCGGCCCCGGTCGACCATGCCGTACAGGTCGGCTTGCGACGAGGTGAGCATGGCCACCGCTTCCTCGAGGGGCATGAGACCGTGGTCGCGAACAGCGCCTTCGATGAGCCGGGTGGCGAAGTTGAAGGTGCCGAACATGTCGAGATGGGCGCCGGCGTCGGAGGCGCCGATGACAGCCCGGTCGTCGCGCCAGATCTCCAGTCGGGCCTCCCAGTCGGCCCGGGTCTGTTCCGGATCGTCGCGGCCGAACGAGGTGCGCAGACCATCAGCGAGGGAGATCTCGACAAGGGCGTCGAACGGGTCGAGGCCCATCTCGGCGGCCACGTCACCGACGGTACGCCCGGCGAACCCGTCGTTCTCGGGGGCCAGCGTGTCGAAGATGATCTGGGTGTCCCAGTTGGCGATGCCGCGGAACGGGCTGTCCTGGCGGGCTGACTCGGCGAGACGGCGGCGTTGCCCCGGGTCGGCGAGGAGCGCCTTCTTGTCCTCGAGGGGCAACAGCATGGCTTCTTCCCAGCCGGGGAGGGCGTCGAGAATGAATCCGCTGGCGAACGACATGCGCAGGCCGAACGTGGCCGGCACGGTGAGGGCCACGACCTTGCCGCCCCGTTCGGCGGCGTGGGTGCCGCCCCGCAGGCGGTGGCGGGCATCGTCGATGTTGGCGGCGCTGACGGTCAACACGTTCCAGTTGAGTTGGCGCCCACCGGCAGCCAGAGACATGTCGGTCATCAGCTCGATGGCCCAGTCCTCGTGGGCGCCGGCCATCGGGAGGAACTCGAGGCCGGTGCCGGGGAATTCGCCGACCACCGCGCTGAGGGCCAGGAGTTCGTCCCGGCTGGCGTAGCGGCTGGGAACCATGTGGCCGTCGGCGTCGTTGTGGGTGCGGGACCACGACGACGAGAACCCGAGGGCGCCGGCCCGCAGGCCGTCGCGCAGCAGGGCGCACATGGCGTCCAACTCGACGGCGGTGGCCTCGCGTTCGGTGCACGCTTCGCCCATGACGACCCGACGGAGCGCCGAGTGTCCGACCTTGTATCCGGCGTTGACAGCCAGGTGGGGTTCGACGGCGTCGAGGTACTCGGCCGTGGTGCGCCAGTTCCATGGGACACCCTCCTGGAGCGATTCGAGGGGCATGCCCTCGACACGGGCCAGCATGCGCATGAGGTACTCACCGTCGGCCGGATCGTCGGTGAGAGGGGCGATCGTGAAGCCGCAGTTGCCGCCGATGACCGACGTGATCCCGTGCAGGGGTGAAGGGCTGAGGGTTCCATCCCAGAATGGCTGGGCATCGAGGTGGGTGTGGACGTCGATGAACCCAGGGGTGACGATTCGGCCATCGGCGTCGATGGTGCGTCGGGCGTCGTCCAGGTCGATGCCGATGTCGGTGACCCGACCGTCGGCGATGCCGATGTCGGCCCGCTGCCGTTCGGTGCCGGTGCCGTCGATCACCCAGCCACCGCGAATTATCGTGTCCAGCATGGTCCTCCTCGAACTCTTCGGTGCCGACCGTAGTCACCGGCTCGGTGGGGGGCCGAACGGGGCAGCGAGGTACGATCTGACGGTCCATCAGATCGGCCCTGCCCTCAGGAGAACCTCCCCAGGAGAACGATGACCGGCATCGACCCCCAGCACGAGTGGAAGCTCCTCATCGACGGAGCGTGGGTGACCCCGGCGGGAACCTATGAGATCGTCGACCCGAACACCACGGCGGTGATCGGGCACGCCCCTGAGGCGGTCGTCGCCGACGCCGATGCCGCCGTGGCGTCGTCGACCGCTGCGCTGGTCGGATGGGCGGCCACCCCGATGGTGGAACGCTGCGCCCTGATCGGCCGACTGGGTGACATCCTGGCCGAACGGGCCGCCGGCTGGGCCCCCCTGGTGCAGGCCGAGACCGGTTCGACGATCACCGTCGCCGAGACCATGCAGGTGGCCGGCGGGTTCACCAGCCGCTTCCAGTACTACGCCCACCCCCGCGACCTCACCGTCACCGAGAAGCCGTTCCCGCAGGGGAAGTCGGCCCTGGGTCCCGCGGGGCTGGTCGGCGCCGTCGTGCACCGCCAACCGGTCGGCGTCGTGGCCTGCATCACCCCGTACAACTTCCCGCTCACCAACGTGGCCGGCAAGATCGCACCGGCGTTGGCCATGGGCAACACGTGCATCATCAAGCCCGCCCCCCAGGACCCGCTGGGCATCCTGCTGCTCGGACAGGCCATCGTCGACGCCGGCTTCCCGCCCGGCGTGGTCAACATCCTCACCTCGTCGGGCCCCGACGTGCCGGCTGCTCTGGTCGCCTCGCCGGACGTGAACATGGTGTCGTTCACCGGATCGTCGCCGGTCGGGGCGGCCATCTACGCCAACGGTGCCGCCACCATGACCCGGGTACTCATGGAGTTGGGCGGCAAGGGCGCCATGGTCATGACCGAGGACGCCGACGTGAACGCCGCCGTCGGCGGCATCGCCACCGTCTGGGGTTTCCACAGCGGTCAGATCTGCACGGCCCCTACCCGGGTGATCTGCCATCGCAGCATCTACGACCAGACGGTCGAGACCCTCAAGGCCGTCTCCGGGATGCTCAAGGTGGGCGACGCCACCGAACGCGACACCATCGTCGGCCCGCTCGTCTCGGAACGTCAACGGGACAGCGTCGAGGCGTTCATCCAGCGCGGGGTCGACGACGGCGCCACCCTGGTCGTCGGCGGTGAGCGTCCCGACCGCCAGGGCTACTTCGTGGCCCCGACCCTGCTGGCGGACTGCACGACGGACATGCACTGCGTGCGCGAGGAGGCGTTCGGCCCGGTGGTCGTCGTCGTTCCCCATGACGGCGACGACGAGGCGGTGGCCATGGCCAACGACTCCGACTACGGGCTGTTCTCGTACGTGTACGCCGGCGACACCGCCCGGGCCTACGCCATCGGTCAGCGTCTGCGCACCGGCAACGTGGCCCTCAACTGTGTGCAGCCCCACATGGAGGCCCCGTTCGGCGGCTTCAAGATGTCGGGTGTCGGTCGGGACCGCGGCGTGTGGGGCCTCGAGGCCTACAGCGAGATCCAGGCCGTCAACTGGATGGCCTGAGCGGACACCCTCGGTCGGCTGGGCGACGACTACGGTCGGAGCCCGCGAGCCACTCGACGAACGGAGAGACCATGCTCGAACCAGGATCGACGGCGCCGGCGTTCTCGGCGCCCGACCAGAACGGCGACACGATCACGCTGGACGACCTGGCCGGGTCGTGGGTGGCCCTCTGGTGGTATCCGAAGGCGTCGACCCCCGGTTGAACGATCCAAGGAGGGGGGCTCCGTGATCGAGCCCCCGAGTTCAGCGCCGCCGGCGCGGTGATCGTCGGCGCCAGCTTCGACACCGTTGAGGAGCAGAAGGCGTTCGCCGACGACCAGGGGTTCCCGTACGCCCTGGTGAGCGACCCCGACCGGGTGATGGGGCGGGCCTACGAGGTCGAGCGGGACCCCGACCATCCGTTCGCCGCCCTGCCGCAGCGCATCACCTACCTGATCGCCCCCGACGGCACCATCGCCAAGGCCTACGACCTCAACGCGTCGAAGACCCTGGACGAGCACGCCGACGACCTGCTGGCCGACATCGCCGCCCTCGGCTGAGTCGATGAACCGGCCCCTCGACGGCCTCCAGGTCGTGGAGGGATCGGCGTTCGTGGCCGCGCCGTCGGGCGGCATGACCCTCGCCCAGTTGGGGGCCGACGTCATCCGGTTCGACGCCATCGGCGGCGGCATCGACCATCAGCGATGGCCGCTCACCCCGGACGGGGTCAGCCTGTACTGGAACGGGCTCAACAAGGGCAAGCGGTCGCTGGCCGTCAACCTGCGGGACCCGGCCGCCCAGGAGTTGCTGGCTGAGCTCATCGGGCGGGCCGGCAATTTCCTCACCAACTTCCCGGCCGTGGGCTGGATGGCCGACGACCAGTTGCGGGCCCGACGGGCCGACCTGATCACGGTGGCCGTCACCGGCAGCCACGACGGCACGACGGCCGTCGACTACACGGTCAACTGCGCCGTCGGGTATCCGTCGATCACCGGACACTCCGACGACCCTCGGCCGGTCAACAACGTGGTGCCGGCATGGGACCTCATGTGCGGGCAGATGGCCGCCGTCGGCCTGCTGGCTGCCGACCGCCACCGCACCCGGACCGGCGAGGGGCAGACGGTCACCCTCGCCCTGGCCGACGTGGCCCTGGCCACGGTGGCCATGCTCGGGAACCTGGCCGAGGCCGAGGTGCTGGGCACCGAACGGGCCCGGCTTGGCAACGACCTCTACGGGGCCTACGGCCGGGACTTCCCGACCGGAGACGGTCGCCGGGTGATGGTCGTGGCGATCAGTCCCAAGCAGTGGCGGGGGCTGCAGACGGCCACCGGCACGGCGGGGGAGGTGGGGGCGCTGGCCGAGCGGCTGGGCGTCGACTTCGGCGACGAGGGTGCCCGGTTCGACGCCCGGGACGCGTTGGGCGAGGTGTTCGCCCCGTGGTTCGCTCAGCGGACGCTGGCCGAGGCGGCGGCAGCCCTCGACGCCGAGGGGGTGTGCTGGGGCCCGTACCGCACCGTGACCCAGATGCTGGCCGAGGACCCCCGGTGCTCGACGGCCAACCCGCTGTTCGCCGAACTTGACCAGCCCGGCGTGGGCCGCCACCTGGTGCCGGGGTCGGCCCTGGTGTTCGGCGGTGCGGTGGGCGTCGACCGCGGTGCCGCCACCGCTCCCGGTCTGGGTGAGCACACCGAGCAGATCCTGGCCGACGACCTGGGGCTCGGGTCCGCCGAGATCGGCGACCTCGTCGACCGCGGGGTGGTCGCCGGTCCGTGAGGCCCGGCCGACCGGCTTGTTACTACCGGTTAGTCATCGTGTAGAGGTATCTGCTGTGGACAACTCCATCATGTTCAGAGATAGATAGGTTCTCTAACAATCATCGCAGAACCCTGTACCCGGCGGCGGGCGTTTCCTACGATCGACGGCGCTGGACGAGGGAGCCGACCTGTGGGGCGGTTCCGGCAAGGAGACACCTGCAATGTCACCAATCACGTCAGAGGCAGCGGTGAGCCTGTCCGCCGACTTGCCGACGATGAGCTGGGTCGACCACGGCATGTGCCGGGGCAAGAGCGAGTTGTTCTTCGCTCCGTTCGCCGAGCGCCCCGAGGCACGGGTGCGTCGCGAGGCCAAGGCCCGCGAACTGTGCGCCGCCTGCCAGGTCGCTGAACCGTGCAAGTCCTACGCCCGGGACAACCGGGAGCTGGGGTACTGGGGCGGCGAATCAGAGTCCGAACGGGCCACCGCCGGGTTCGCACCCACCACCCCGATCATCGGCCGCCGCCAGGTGGCCGCCCAGCGGGCCGCCGCCGCGCTGGCCGAAGCCGGCTGAGCGGGCTCGCCCGCTAGAGGCCGAGGAACCCGCCGCCGTCGGCGACGACGGTCTGGCCGGTCACGAATCGCGACAGGTCCGAAGCGAGGAACACCGCCACCGGGCCGATGTCGGCCGCCGGGTCGCCGATCCGCCCGAGCGGCGTGCGCGCCGCCAGCCGGGACTCCAGGTCCGGGTTGGCCCGGAATGCGGACGCCATGGCGGGGGTCATGGCGATCGGCGCGATGCAGTTCACCCGCACCCCCGACGACCCCCACTCGCCGGCCAGGCTCTTGGCCAGCGCCCGCTGCGACGCCTTGACCATGGCGTAGGCCGGCACGTTTGGGCTGCCCTCCATGCCGGCGGCCGACGTCATCATCACGAAGGAACCGGCCGTCGCCACCAGATGGGGGTGCGCCACCTGCGCCAGGTCGAACGAGGCCCGGACTGTCGTGGCCATCAGGTCGTCGATCAGGTGGGGCTCCACGTCCTCGACGGCGACCGGGCGGCTCGCACCGCCCACCGCGTTGTGGATGCAGCAGTCCAGGCGGCCGAAGCGGTCGACCGTGCCGGCCACCGCGGCCTCGAGGTCCTCCCGGACGGTGACGTCGCACCGGAGGCACACGGCGTCGTGGCCCGCATCCCGCAGCGCGGCGGCCGCCGGCTCGCCGTTCTCCAGGCGTCGGGCGGCCAGCACCACCGCAGCACCGTGCTCGGCCACCGCGGTGGCCATGCCCAGGCCGATGCCGGCACCACCCCCGGTGATCAGCACCACCCGGCCGTCCAGTAGCCCGGTCACGGCGCCATCCAGACCCCGCCGTCGGCGGTGATCGTCGAACCGGTCACGAACCTGGCGCCGGGTGCGGTGAGGGTGTCGAGCACCCCGGCCACGTCGGCGAACGGATCACCCGAGCCGGTCAGGGCCGCATCGGCGAGACTCGAGTCGGCGGCCATGGCCGCACCCGCCGCGTCCCCCAGCAACAGGCCGGGGTCGACGGCCACCGTGTTGGCCCGTACCCCGTCCGACCCCCACTGCTTGGCGATGCCCTTGGTCAGCGAACGCAGACCCTCGGCCGCCGTGGCGGTGGCGGCGAAGCCCGCCGCACCCCCCATGGCCGACGTCGGGACCACGGCGACGAAGACCGATCCGCGGCCGACGAACGGACGGCAGGCCCGAGCGAAGGCCAGGGCAGCCCGCATCGGCGCCTCGGCGGCCGCCGCCCAGTCGGCGGTCGCCAGGTCGACGAGCGGCGTCGGCCCGGCCGATGGCACGACGGGCACGAACACGGCCATGTCGGCCGGAGCGTCGATGGTCGGATCACCGGGGTCGGTGACGCTCACCCGGTGACCGAGGCCGGTCAGGGCGGTGGCCAGGCCGGTGGCCGCATCCCCTCGGCCGCACAACACGGTGTGGGGCGTGGCCGACTCGTCCATGCCCGCCGACCGTAGCAATCGGCCGGGAGGCGGGCCTACGGGAAGATGCCGCGCTGGCCGTACACCGTCTGCAGGCGTTGCAGGGCCACGGCGTACGCGGCGTCGCGCCGCGACGACACCTCAAGTTCCTCGCGCAGGGCGACCACGGCGTCGCATGCCGACCACATGATCTCCCGCAGCCGGTGGTCGACGTCGGTGATGTCCCACCGCTGCGCCGAACGGTTCTGCAACCATTCGAAGTACGACACGATCACGCCGCCGGCGTTGACGAGGATGTCGGGCAGGATGTCGACGCCCCGGTCGGCCAACATCGTCTCGGCATCGAGGGTGGTGGGGCCGTTGGCCGCTTCGACGATGACCTTGGCGGAGACCGTGCCGGCGTTCTGAGCGGTGATCTGGTTCTCCAGCGCCGCCGGGACCAGCACGTCCACGTCCACCGACCAGAAGTCCTCGTCGTCGACCCAACCGGCGTGCGGGTAACCCGACACGGAGCCGTGCTCGCGCGCCCAGTCGGTGAGGTCGAAGGCGTCGATGCCGTCCTCGTCGACGATGGCGCCGGCGTGGTCTGCCACCGCCACCACCTTGCCGCCGTGCACCTGGAAGATGCGCCCGGTGGCGCTGCCCACGTTGCCCCAACCCTGGATGGCCGCGGTCGCCCCTTGGAGGTCGAACCCCACTTCATCGGCCCAGTGCTGGAGGCAGAACACCACGCCCTGACCGGTGGCCTTCTCCCGGCCCGGGCTACCCCCGGTCTCGAGGGTCTTGCCGGTGACGATGCGCTTCACGTTCTGGCGTTCGGCGGCGCCGGTGGAGTTGGCGTAGGTGTCCATCATCCAGACCATGGCCTGGGCGTTGCTGCCCAGGTCGGGGGCCGGGATGTCGTGGTCGGGCCCGATGTTGGTCGACAGGCTGTGGGTGAACCGCCGCACCACCCGTTCGAGCTCGTCGTGGCTGCACGACCGGGGATCGAACGAGATGCCGCCCTTGGCACCCCCGAACGGGATGTCGCACAGGGCCGACTTCCAGGTCATCCACGACGCCAAGGCCTTGACCTCGTCGAGGTTCACCATCGGATGGAACCGCACGCCGCCCTTGTACGGGCCGAGAAGGTTGTTGTGCTGGATGCGGTAGCCCCGGAACACCTCGAAGCGGCCGTCGTCCATCCGCACCGGGAAGTTGACGATGATCTCGTTCTTGGGTTGCGACAGGATGGCCCGCAGGTCGCCGGGTAGATCGATCAGGTCGGCGCCCCGGTTGAACTGGGCCAGCGCCGTGGCGTAGAGCCCGTGGTCTTCGTCTGCCATGGTGGTCCTCCACCGTCGGAGAAGTCCGATGCTGCCAGCGGCAACGCTAGCCGGACCGCCGGCCCACCAAGCGGGGGACCAGCGCCACGGCGAGCGAGCCGACGGCGGCACAGATCGCCATGACGGCCCAGGCCGATCCTTCCGGCGGGTCCAACTCGAAGTAGTCGCGGCCCGCGGTGGTGGCCATGACGGCGATGTAGGACAACCCCATGGCGGCGGCCAGACCCAACTTCCACGGCCGGATCGGGCGGCTGATGGTGACGAGGATGGCTAGGCCGACGAGGAGAAGGGTCATGGTGGCCGCGGTGCGGGCCTCATCGAGGGTGGAGTCGCCGGCCCGGACGACCTCGTAGGCCACGAAGGTGGCGACCCCGGCCGCCACCCCGGCCGGCAACGAGAAACGCAGCACCCGGTCGAGGAACCCGGGGCGCACCAGGGCCGTTTCGGGAGCCAGGGCGAGGAAGAACCCCGGGATGCCGATCGACATCGAGCCGATGAGCGTGAGCTGTTTGGGCAGGAACGGGAACGGGCTGCCCAGCAGACCCACCAGGGCGGTCAACAGCACGGCGTAGGTGGCCTTGGTGATGAACAGGTTGGCCACCCGCTCGATGTTGTTGATGACCCGCCGGCCCTCGGCCACCACCCGCGGCAGGGTGGCGAACCGGTCGTCGAGGAGCACCAACTGGGCCACGGCCCGGGTGGCCGAGCTGCCCGACCCCATGGCGATGCCCATGTCGGCGTCCTTGAGGGCCAGCACGTCGTTGACACCGTCGCCGGTCATGGCCACCGTGTGGCCTCGGGACTGCAGGGCGCCCACCATGGCCCGTTTCTGGTGGGGGGTGACCCGTCCGAACACCGCCCGGGTGTCGACCACCTCGGCCAGCTCGTCGGGATCGGTTGGGAGCTCTCGGGCGTCGGAGCCGTGGTCGGCGTCGGGGATGCCGGCCCGTCGGGCCACCGCGGCAACCGTCGCCGGATGGTCGCCGGAGATCACCTTGCAGGTCACCCCCTGGGTCACGAACCAGTCGAGGATCTCGGGGGCATCGTCCTTGACGGTGTCCTCCAGCAGCACCAGGGCCACCGGGGTGCGATGGTCGGGCAGGGTCTCGAGGTCGGCGGCGTCGCTGCGGGTCAGGGCCAGCACCCGGCGACCCTCGGTGGCGTGCCCGGCCACCCGGTCCCGGAGGTCCGGGTCGTCGGGGAGCAGGATGTCGGGCGCGCCGAGGTGCAGCACGCCCCGGTTGCCGAAGTCGGTGGCCGCCCACTTGCGGGCCGACGAGAAGGGCAGCACCTCGACCGTCGTCCAGCCGGGGTCGGGGTGGACTGAGGCCACGGCGGCCAGGGTGGCGTTGGGGTTGGGGTCCGAGGCGGCCATGGCGCCCAACGCCCCGCTCGGGTCGTCGTCGCCCAATGCCTCGACGCCGGCGTAGGCGATCTCGCCGGTGGTGATGGTGCCCGTCTTGTCCAGGCACAGCACGTCGACCCGGGCCAGCAGCTCGACCGACGCCAGTTCCTTGGCCAGGGCCTGGCGCCGGGCCAGGGCGATGACTCCGACGATGAACGACAGGCTGGTCAGCAGCACGAGGCCGTCGGGCACCATGGCCACCGCGGCGGCGACGGTCCCCCGGAGGGCCTCGGGCCATTCGTCCTCCTCGGCCAGCAGGCGCAGCCACAGCAGCAGTGACGCCGGCGGGATGATGGCGGTCAGCCAACGCAGGATGCGGTTCACGCCGGCCCGCAACTCGCTGTCGGCCAGCTTGAACGCCCGGGCCTCCTCGGCCAGCGAGGCGGCGTAGCTGTCCGCCCCGATCCGGGTGGCCCGCATGTGCCCTGAACCGGCCGACACGAAGCTGCCCGACAGCACCGGGTCGCCGTCGGCCTTCTCGACGGGGTCGGCTTCGCCGGTGAGCAGCGATTCGTCAAGCTCGAGGCCGATCCCGTCGATCACGTCGCCGTCGACCACGACCTGGTCGCCGGGCCGCAGGGCCAGCACGTCGTCGGCGACCACACCCGACACGGAGATCTCGGCGTCATGGCCGTCGCGGACGACCCTGGCCCGGGGGGCCGACAGCACGGCCAGGGCGTTGAGCGTCTTGCGGGCCCGGAGTTCCTGGACCACGCCGATGACGCTGTTGGACACGATGACCCCGGCGAACAGGGCGTCGCCGGGGAAGCCGGCCACGAGGATGAGCACCAGCAGCGACCCCATGATGGCGTTGACCGGAGTGAGCACGTTGGCCCGCAGGATCTCGCCGGTGCTGCGCACCGGGGCGTCGGGTACGTCGTTGACCCGCCCATCGGCGACCCGTTCGGCGACTTCCGCCTCGGTGAGCCCCGTCACGACCGGGGTGACCGATGGGCCGTTCACGCTGACGCCGACCATTCGAGCACGTAGCGGCCAGACAGCATGGTGAGCCGGTGTCGGGCACCGGGCACCGAGGCGTCGGTCGTGGCGTAGCCGGCGTCGCCCTCCCACAGCGCCACCGGCCCCTCCTCGGTGCGGGCCATGTGGGTCTCGTAGAAGCGGGGCTCGGTGGCGTCGAGGGTGTTCAGGGCGTCGTCGACCGACATGAACCCGCCGAGCAGGTCGAGGGTCATCCAGGTTGGAGCAGCCAACTCGATCTCGCCGTGGTCCCGACGCGCCATGGCTTCCGCCGGGCCCATCCAGGCGTGTTCGGTGATCTCCCCGTCATCGACGGCGACGTCCCCGTCGGGTCCGGAGGCGACCCGGGTGGCGAAGAAGAACGTCGAGAACCGTTTCGGGGTGATGGGGGGCGGCACCCAGTGGGAGAACCAGACCAAGGCGTCTGGGTCGACGGCCAGGTCGGCTTCTTCGGCGGCCTCGCGGACGGCGGCGGCCGCCGCGGTGGCCAACTCGTCGGGGGCACCGTCATCGCCGGTCACCATGTCGGTGTCGTCGACGCGGCCTCCCGGGAACACCCACATGCCGCCGAAGGCGATCTTGGAGTTCTTGCGCAGCATCAGCACCTCGATGCCATCGGCGGTGTCACGCAGCACCACAACGGTGGCCGCCGGGATCAGCTCAGTGGCGCCGTGCTCGGCGTGATGCCTGGCCCACGCGTCGTACCGGCGGTGCTCACTGTTTCCACCGGCGCCGTCGTCCCCGTTCACGCGATCACCCCTGTGGCCCGCAGGGCGTCGATCCGGTCGCCGTGGCCCAACTCGGCCAGGACCTCGTCGGTGTGCTGGCCGTGGGAGGGAGCCGACGGTTCCCGGATCTCGGCCGGCGTGCCGTGGAAACGAGTGGGCACCCGGTGCTGGCGTACCCGCCCGGCCGTGGGGTGGTCGTGCTCGTGGAGCAGGGCGTTGGCCACCACCTGGGGGTCGGCGGCCACCATCTCGACGTCGAGGATCACCCCGAACGGCACCTGGTTGGCCTCGAGGTTCGCCTCGGCCTCGGCCACCGTGTACCGCTGGGCCCGCTTCCGGATCTCGGCGTGGACGGCCATGGTCTTGTCGCGGTTGCGCTGCCGGTCGACGATGCGGGCCAGGTCGGGGTCGGAGGTGTCCACCCCGAACGACCGGGCGAACCCGTGGAACTCGCTGTCGTTGGGGGCGGCCACGGCGAGGAAGCCGTCGGAGAGCACGATCGCCGTGTTGTTGGCCGCCACCGACTGGGGCCCCGAGTGGTCGCCGTCGAGCATGACCTCGTGGTCGGCGCCGTCGACGAACAGGAAGGCGATGCAGGCGTCGAGCATGGCCAGCTCGAGGTGCTGGCCGCCGGCGCCTCGCTCACGTGCCAACAGCGCCGCGGTGATGGCCTGACAGGCCGTGTAGGCGGTGAGCTTGTCGGCCACCAACTGGCGCAGAAACACCGGCTTGTCGTCGTAGCGGCCGGTCTGGTTGGCGGCCAGGCCCGACACGGCCTGGATCGCCGTGTCGTACACCCGGCGGTGGCTGTAGGGGCCGGTCGGCCCGAACCCGGTCAGGTCGGCGTAGACCACGTCGGGGTTGACGGCGGCCACGTCGGCGTAGGCCACCCCCAGGCGCTCGGCCACCCCGGGCCGGTAGTTCTGGACGACCACGTCGGCGGAGGCCAGCAGCTCGCCGGCGATGGCCTTGCCGTCAGGGTCGCCGAGGTCCAGCACGACCGAGCGCTTGCCCCGGTTGGCAATCTGGAACATGGCCGAGATGCCGGCCACCGAGGAGCCGATCCAGCGCACCAGGTCGCCGATGCCCGGCTGTTCGATCTTGACGCAATCGGCACCCTGGTCGACGAGCATGCCGGCGGCCAGTGGTCCGGTGATGGCCACCGACAGGTCGACGATGCGTATGCCGTCGAGTGGACCTGCCATGGGGCGGACCGTACTCCGACCGGTGGCAATGGAAGGAAGTCGGTGTGCTAGTTGTCGGGTCCGAACAGGAGATGGGGAGTTGACATGGACGATCTGCAGGGCAAGGTGGCCGTGGTGACCGGGGCGGCCAGCGGCATCGGCCTGGCGATGGCAGAGGCGTTCATCGCCGAGGGCATGTCGGTGGTGCTGGCCGATGTGGACGAGGAGGCCCTGGCCCGGGAGGCGACCCGGCTGGAAGCGGGGGGAGCGTCGACGCTGGGCGTGCTCTGCGACGTCACCGACCCGGCCGCAATCCAGGCGCTGGCCGAGGCGACCGACGAGCACTTCGGGGCGACCCACGTGCTGTGCAACAACGCAGGGGTCGGGCCGACTGGCCCCATGCTGGCCACCACGCCCAAGGAGTGGCAGTGGACGGTCGGGGTCAACCTGCTGTCGGTGGCCTACGGGGTGACGACGTTCGCCCCCCGCATGGTCGCCCAGGGCGAGGGCCACATCGTCAACACCGCCTCGCAGGCCGGGCTGATGACCCATGAGCTGTTGGGCATGTACAGCGCCACCAAACACGGTGTGGTGGGGCTGTCCGAGGCGCTGTACCGAGAGCTGCAGGACACCGGGGTCGGGGTGTCTTGCCTGTGCCCCGAGTTCGTGCGGACCAACATCTTCGACGTGGCCCGGCTGCGTCCCGACTGGGTGGAGGTGGACGACGCCCACGACGCCCTGGTGGCACCGCTGACTGAGGCGCTGCACGCCACCGGCATCGGGCCCGACGAGGCCGCCGCCGCTGTGGTCGCCGCGGTGCGTGAGGACCGATTCTGGATCCTCACCCACGCCGCCAGCCTGCCTGTCGCCAACCGGCGCTACGAGGACCTCAACGCCGGCCGGAACCCGTCCCGGCGCCCCGACTGAACCGGTCGGTCAGGACGGCAGGCCGTCGAACCAGGCGGCCCGGAACACCAGTCGTTCGCTGCGCCATCCGCCGTCGGTGCGCACCAGGGAGTGGTCGTACCACCCGCCGCAGAACCACACGTCGCCGCCGGCTCGGCGCATCGGGTTGTGCAGCATGGCCGTCACCTGCGCCCGGTCGCCGTCGATGTCGGCGGCCACGTTGGTCACCATGTGTTGGGTCATCTCGTAGTCGGCCAGCGACGTGTCGAGAAAGGCGACGGCTTCGTCGACCGATCCGGCGACACCGCCGGCGCTGCTGTAGTCGATGCGGGCGTCAGGCGTGAAAACGGTGCGCAGCAGATTCCAGTCCCGGCCGTCGACCGCTGTCGCGTAACGGGTCAGGAGATCTTCGACGGCGATGCGGTCGGTCAGGCTCCGAATGGTGTCCTCGCTCATGGCGCGACGGTAGCGCTGGCACCGGATGTCACACGCTTCGGGTGGCCGTCGTACCGTTACCGGTATGCGACTCGACGAGATCGATCTGTCCGATGTCGAAGGCTTCTGGGCCCTGCCTTTGGAGGATCGCGAGGAAGCGTTCGCCACGCTACGCCGCGACGATCCGATCCGGTTCTTCGATGAAACCGGCACCGAGTTTCTGACCGCCGGCCCCGGCTACTGGGCGGTGACCCGGCACGCCGACGTCATCGAAGCCAGCCGCAACGCAGCGTCGTTCTGTTCCGGTTACGGCGTCAACATTCCCGATCTGCCTCGCGAGTTCAACGAGTTCTTCGGCTCGATGATCAGCATGGACGACCCTCGGCACGCCCGGCTGCGCAAGGTCGTCTCGGCCGGTTTCACCCCGCGGATGATGCGCGGCCTCGATGACGACATCCGGCGGACCGCCACCGGCATCGTCGACCGGGTGATCGACCGTGGGTCGTGCGACTTCGTGCTCGAGGTGTCGTCACGACTGCCCTTGGTGATCATCTGCGAGATGATGGGCATCGAACCCGACCGGCACGACGAGGTGTTCGACTTGTCGAACGTCATCGTCAGCCAAGGCGACCCCGAGTACGTGCCGGAAGGCGACGACCCTCTGGCTGCGTTCCTTTCCGCCGGGGCCGGTCTGGCCGCCATCCTCCATGACACCGCCGAACTGCGACGCGGCGGCGACGGAAGCGACCTTACGACCGCATTGGTCAACGCCGAGGTCGACGGGGAACGGCTCACCGCCGACGAGTTGGCGTCGTTCTTCGTGCTGTTGTGTGTCGCCGGCAACGAGACCACCCGCAACTCGATCACCTGGGGGCTCCATCATCTGAGTGCCCACCCCGACCAGCGGGAACGCTGGCTGGACGATCTGGACGGTGTCACGCCGACAGCCGTCGACGAGATCGTGCGTATGGCCAGCCCGGTGATTCACTTCCGCCGCACCGTCACCGCTGACGGTGTCGTGCTCGGTGACCGCGAGTTCTCCGCCGGCGACAAGGTGGTGTTGTTCTACGGGTCCGCGAACCGTGACGAAGCGGTGTTCGACGATCCGCATCGGTTCGACCTCACCCGCGACCCCAATCCGCATGTCGGGTTCGGCGGGCCCGGCCCCCATTTCTGTCTCGGCGCCCACCTGGCGCGTCGGCAGATCGACGTCATGTTCCGCGAGTTGTTGACCCGCATGCCGGACATCCACGCCACCGCCTCTCCGGACCGGCTGCGTTCCAACTTCATCAACGGCATCAAGCATCTGCCGTGCGCCTGGACGTCGGCCTGAGCCCCACCCGCTGCGGTCCTCAAGGGGGTCGGCACCCCCACGCCGGCCAGTCGTTGACCCCGCCGCCTCCGGCCAGGTCGCCGTCGCAGCGACGACCCCGGCAACCGGATCTGGATCGATCAGGGTCCCATGCCCGCCATCTTGTGCGGTGGTCGGGTTCAGCAGGGGTGGCGGTGGTCGACCATGGCGGTCATGCCGTCCCGCCAGCCCACGGTGCAGGGTCCGGTGAGGGCCAGCCTCCTGGTCGGATCGGCGGCCCCACCAGGTTGACTACCGGGCAACTCGTCGTAGACGAACTCGGGGACCGTCCCGAGTCGGTCGCCGAACAGGGCGCACCACTCCTCGGCGGTCACCGTGTCGTCGCCACACCAGTTGACGACGGTGGCCGGTATCGACGCCGCGTCGAGCAGCGGCGCCACCTGGGCGGCCAGATCGTCCTCGTGGATCGGGTTGTACGGTGACGGGGCCGGGGCTCGCAAACGCACCGGCTGACCAGCGGCCATCCAGTCGGCGTGGTATGCGGGCAACCCGCCGTTCGGTCCGTAACTGGCGTTGATGCGGGCGATGGTGACCGGCAGGTCCAGCACCCGGGCCATGGTGCGGGCCACCGCTTCCTGGCCGTTCTTGGACATGGCGTAGGTCGGGCTGTGAGGGGCCGTCGGATCCCCCGGCGGGTCCGTTTCCGTGTAGTGATGCCAGGGGTCGGGATGGGGGCGGTACACCGAGTTGGTGGAGGCGACCAGCGCCGACTCGGCCCGCCGGCAGTGGGCCAACAGCAGGCCGGTGGCTTCGGCGTTGGCCCGCACCGCCCGGTTCCAGTCAGGGGCCGGACCCTGCCAGGCAGCGAAGTGCACGACGTGGGTGACGTCGTCGGGTATGGCCGACAGGTCGCCGGACGCCAGGTCGGCCACCACAGGGCGCACCCCGATGGCCTCGGCCCGTTCCCGGCTGCCGTCGGCCGTGAAGCGCGCCGCGCCCCACACCTCGTTGTCTCTTGCCAGATGGCGGGCCACCGGGTGGCCGATCTGGCCGGTCAACCCGGTGACGAGGATCTTGCGGTCGGTCAGCACGCCCCCGAGCGTAGGGGGCGGTCCGGTTGGGGAGTGGACCGGCCGCTGGGCCACACTCAGGGGATCGACGAAGGAGGAGCCATGTCCGAGACACGCAGGGCCTGGGCCGGGCTGCTCGACGTGCTGGCCGAGGCCGGCGATCGGTACGCCGGCGAAGAATGGCTGGTCACCGGCGAGGACGATGTCGCTGAAGCCCACCGGGTCATCGCCCACGTTCTGCAGTCGGCGCTGTACAGCCACGCCGAGTTCGATCCCGAACGACCGGTGTGGCGGCGCATCGTGTCGCCGACCCGCAAGTTCAGCGGCGACAACCCGGACGCCTGGTATTTCGAGGCGCCGGTCCGAGGCGACCGGACCTACCGCGTCACCGGCAACCTCGCCGGGGCCGTCTACACGGCGTTCTCCGTCGAAGCCGGAGCCGACGACGGTGCCTACCCTGACCGGACCGCCGGGGTGCTCAACGACACGGTGATCGACGTGACCGACGACGGCGACTACGAGATCCACCTGGGCGGCGAACCCCGCCAGCGGAACTGGTTGGACCTTCCGGCCGACGCCGGGCGCATCACGACCCGCCACTACTTCGAGTGGCCCGGGTCGGCGGCTGCGGCCGACATGCACATCCCACTGGCCATCGAGAACCTCGATCCTCCGGACGGGCCACCACCCCGCTGGGGTGACGCCGAGGTGGCGGCGGCCATCGACCGGGTGGCCACCCACGTTCGGGGCAAGACCGTCGACGGGCCGAACCCGGCCACCCGGGCGGCTCGGCCGTCCTGGGTGGGGCAGGTGCCCAACGAGTTCCCCGTACCCCAGCCGCCGGGCGACATGGCCCTGGCCGCTGTCGACGCCCACTACTCGCTGGCCCGATGGCTGCTCGGGCCCGACGAGGCCCTGGTCGTCACCGGACGCTGGCCTGACTGCCGGTTCGCCAACGTGTGCGCCTGGAACCGGTTCCAGCAGGCCCTCGACTACGTGAACCGGCCAGTCAGCCGCAACCGGGCCGACACAACCCTCGAGGACGACGGCCGCTTCCGCATGGTCGTCGCCCACGCCGACCCCGGGGTGCCCAACTGGATCGACACCGAGGGCCGGGGGTTCGGCACCCTGTTCTTCCGGTTCTTCCTGCCCGAGGGAGATGTCGAACCCCTGGTGGCCGAGGTCGTACCCTTCGACCGGATCTCCGAGACCGGGAGTCCCGTATGAATCGCGACGACATCGCTGCCCTGCACGACCTGACCGGCCGGGTGGCCATCGTGACCGGTGGCAGCCGGGGGATCGGCTTGGCCGTGGCCACCGCGTTCGCCGCCCAGGGAGCCAACGTCGTGGTGTCGAGCCGGAAGGCCGACGCCTGCGAGGCAGCAGCGGCAGCCATCGCCGCCGACGGGGGTTCGGCGCTCGCCGTGCCGGCCCACATGGGCGACCCCGACGACATCGAGCGTCTCGCTGCCACGACCGCCGAGACGTTCGGCGGTATCGACATCGTGGTCAACAACGCCGCCAACCCGCTGGCCGAACCGCTCGGCGCCATCACGGTCGGCGGCTTCGAGAAGTCGTTCGCCGTCAACGTGCGCGGTCCGGTGCTGCTGGTGCAGGCCTGCCTGCCGTGGCTCGACCAGTCGGAGCACGCGTCGGTGGTGAACGTCATTTCGGCCGGTGCGTTCATCCCGTCGCCGGGCACGTCGCTGTACGGGGCGGGGAAGACGGCGCTGCTCAGCTTCACCCGGTCGATGGCCGCCGAGTTGGTGGGTCGGGGTATCCGGGTCAATGCCCTGGCCCCGGGAACGGTCGACACGACGATGGTGCGCAACACCGGCGAAGCCGGGGTGGCGTCGATGACCAAGGCCAGCCGCATGGGCCGCTTGGCCGACCCCGACGAGATGGTCGGCGCGGTGTTGTTCATGGCGTCGGACGCCGGCAGCTACCTCACGGGGCAGTGCGTCACCGTCGACGGCGGAATGGTGCCGCCGCGCTGAGGCGGGCGTGCGGGGGACCGTGCGGGCCCGGTGGGCCGGTAGGGTGCAGGCCACTATCTGACGCGCCGTCAGAAACCTGACGGCCGCCCCAGCACAGGAGCACCCGTGGCCGGACATCTCGCAGGCAAGACCATCGCCGTCACCGGTGGCGGTAACGGCATCGGCCGGGCCACCGCCCTGGCCTGTGCCGCCGAAGGGGCCAACGTCGTCGTCGCCGACTACGGCGTCGACCTGACCGGTGCCGACCCGTCCAGCGAGGTTGCTGACGCCGTCGTGGCCGAGATCCAAGCGGCGGGCGGTCAGGCCGTGGCCGTGGCCGGAGACGTGTCCGACATGGCCGTGGGCCAGCGCATCGTCGACACCGCGGTCGAGACGTGGGGCAGCATCGACGGCGTCGTGTGCGTGGCCGGCATCGTGCGCGAGCGCATGTTGTTCAACATGAGTGAAGACGAGTTCGACGACGTCGTCCGGGTCCACCTGAAGGGCCACTTCAGCCTCTACCGGGCCGCCTCGGCGGTCATGCGCAAGCAGGAGACCGGCGGCAGCCTCATCGGGTTCACGTCGGGGGCGTTCGTGGCCTCAACGGCCCAGGCCAACTACGCGGCGGCCAAGGGCGGCATCGTGTCGCTGACCCGCAGCGCGGCGTTCGGGCTCAAGCGGTACGGCATCAACGCCAACTGCATCGCCCCGGCGGCCATGACCCGCATGTCCGAGAACGTACCGTTCGAAATGGAGGCCGGTGGCCCCGAGGACGTGGCGCCGCTGGCTGTCTATCTGCTGTCCGACGCCGCCCGCGACATCACGGCCCAGATCTACACCATCACCGGCAAGCGCATCGCCGTGTGGAACCAGCCCGTCGAGATCCGCCACATGTGGGCCGCCGACGGCGAGTCCTTCACCGTCGACGAGATCGCTGACAAACTTCCCGTCACCATCAAGGACGAGGAGATGCCGATGTTCGCCGACCTCGAGCGGCGCATGAAGGAGATGGCCGAGCGCAAGGCCGCCGAAGAGGCCGCGAGCTGAGGGTGGGCACCGACGACGCACCGCCGTACCCGCCAGGTCGGGGCCTGCTCGACGGCAAGGTCGTGGTCGTCACCGCGGCGGCCGGGGCCGGCATCGGGTTCGCCGCCGCCAGACGCTGCGTCGAGGAGGGGGCCACAGTGGTGGTGTCCGACATCCACGAGCGCCGTCTGGCCGAGGCGGCCGAGGCCCTCGGGGCCATCGCCGGGGCCGCACCGGTCGCGATTCGCTGCGACGTGACGGTCGAGGACGACGTGCAGGCCCTGTTCGACGCCGCCGTCGAGGCCCACGGCCGGGTCGACGTGCTCATCAACAACGCCGGGCTGGGCGGTGAGACGGCGCTGGTCGACATGGCCGACGATGAATGGCACCGGGTGCTCGACATCACCCTCACCGGTGCCATGCGCTGCACCCGGGCCGCCCTGCGGCTCATGACCGCCGCCGGTTCCGGCGCCGTCGTCAACAACGCTTCGGTGGTCGGTTGGCGGGCCCAGACCGGCCAGACCCACTACGCGGCAGCCAAGGCCGGCGTCATGGCCCTCACCCGATGCGCGGCCATGGAGGCCGCCGAGTCGGGGGTCCGGGTCAACTGCGTGGCCCCCAGCCTGGCCATGCACCCGTTCCTCGCCAAGACCAGCAGCCAGGAGCTGCTGGACGGGCTGGCCGCCCAGGAGGCCTTCGGCCGGGCCGCCGAGCCCTGGGAGGTGGCCAACGTGATGGTGTTCCTGGCCAGCGACCTGTCGTCGTACATGACCGGCGAGGTCGTCAGCGTCTCCAGCCAGCACCCGTAGGGCAGCTCAGGTCAGGCCCCACTCGCCGGTGAAGGGCTCAGCACCCTCGACGACCACCCGGTCGATGCGTTCCAGCGCGACGAGGTGTGAGTACACCGACGCTGCTGCGGGTTTCAGGAGCCGCTCGTCGAGACCTACGTAGAGGTCGGCCACCACCGCTTCAATGGTGCGGGGTCCAGCGGCCAGAGCGTTCAGGATCTGGCGCTCCCGGTCTTCACGGTGGGCGACCAGCGCCGACACGTACGACACGGGATCCTCGACGGATGGCCCGTGGGTGGGCCGGTAGCGCACCTCAGTGCGGCTCGTCAGCCGGCGCAGGTTGGCCAGGTAGTCGTTCATGTCGCCGTCGGGCGCCGGGATCACCGTGGTCGACCAGCCCATCACGTGGTCGCCGCTGAACAGGGTGGCCTCCTCGGCGAAGGCGAAGCACACGTGGTTCGAGATGTGGCCCGGCGTGTGCAGGCACTCGAACGTGGCGCCATCGCCCTCGATGGTGTCGCCGTCGACCACGGCGATGTCCGGCACGAAGTCGGTGTCACCGCCCCCCTCGCCGTCGTCGGCCTCGGGTTCCTCGCCGGCGGCCAGAGCCTTGGCCACCCGCTCCTCGTGGGCCCGGATGGCCGCCTCGGGGTGCGGTCCGAACCCGAACGTGGTGGCCCCGGTGGCGTCCACGACCGCCGCGGTGGCCGGCGAATGGTCGGGATGGGTGTGGGTGACGAGCACCCGGGTCACCGTCTGGCCGTCGACGGCGGCCAGCAGGGCGGCCACATGGTCGTCGTCGGCCGGTCCCGGATCGACGATGGTGACGTCGCCGCCCTCCGGCGGCCCGACCAGGTAGGTGCCGGTGCCGTGGTAGGTGAACACCGACGGGTTGGCCGCCACGACCCGGCGCACCAGCGGCGAGATCTGTTCGACGGCCCCGACGGTCGGAGCGTCCTCAGTCACATGCCGAATGGCCATGGGGTCATCCTTACCCCAACGCGACAGCGGCCGCCCGATCAGGCGGCCGCTGCTGAGGGGAATCTGGTGTCGGGCTCAGGTGGCGCACTCCGAGTCGCCGATCTCGGCGACGTACGGGCCGGTCTCGTCGAAGTCGACGTAGTGGGCGGGCGACTCATCGGGCAGCGGGAACTGGTCGAGCTCCTTGAGCTCGGCGGCCACCTCCTTGACCCCTCCAGACCGGTCGAGCCACGACCGGAACGACTCGCCGGCCGTGCGCTCGCCGGCGAACCGGCGAACGACCCGCACCGTGGCCTCCGGCGCGTTCTTGGCCGGCAGCCGCAGGGCCTTCTGGCCGAAGTGGATCTGCTCCTGGCCGACGTAGCCCCCCAATAGCATCTGGTAGCCGGGGGCCGGCTGGCCGTGGGCCCGTCGCTCGGCACCGAAGAAGCCGATGTCGGCCGTGTGGTGCTGGCCGCAACTGTTGGTGCAGCCCGAGATGTTCATGCGTACCCCGCCGACCTCGGCCAGGCCGGCCTCGTCGAGGGCGTCGCCGATGGCCTTGGCCAGTCCCCGGCTCTGGGTGACGGCCAGGTTGCAGGTGTCGGCGCCCGGGCAGGCCACGACGTCCCGGGACAACTCGGCACCCGGAAGGGCCATGCCTGCCGCCTCGAGCCGCTCGAACAGGTCGGGGAGCTGAGCGTCGGTGAGGCCGCGGAGCACGAAATTCTGCCGGTTGGTGACCCGCACGTCGACCCCGAACTCGCGGACCATGCCGGCCAGGGCCCTGAACTGGTCGCCGGTGACGTCGCCCAACTCGCACCAGGCGTATGCCGACACCGTGCCGTTGGCCGCGCCGCGCACCACGTTGGCTTCGGCCCAGCGGTCGTAGGCCGTCTTCGCCCCGAGGGTGACCGGCACCCCGTGGCCGATGAGGGACGGTTCGACGTCGCTGGCCCGGCCGGCGGGAGCGTCACCCCACTCGTCGACGATCTCGGGAACGCCGCCCGGCCAGGTGGCCGAGGCCGGCAGCAGCTTGCGAGTGGCGAACACCCGCCGCCGCACCTCGTCGATGCCGAGCTGGTCGACGACCCATTTCATGCGGGCCCGCAGCTTGTTGTCGCGGTTGCCGGTCTGCTCGAACACCCGCAGCACCGACTCGATGGTGGGGAGCAGGTCCTCGCGGGCGGTGAAGTCCTCGAGGGCCAGCGCGGCGAACGGCGTGGTGCCGAGGCCGCCGGCCACGAACACCCGGAACCCGTGTTCGACGCTGCCGTCGTCGAACCGGCGGCTGGCGGCGATCACGCCGACGTCGTTGAACATGGCCTGGCCGCAGTCGGTGTCGCAGCCCGAGAAGTTGATCTTGAACTTCCGGGGCAGGCGCTGGCCCAGCGGGTTGCGCAGGAAATGCCGGTGGGCGGCCTCGGCCCAGGCGCTGACGTCGAGCACCTCGTATGGGCACGCACCGGCCAGATGGCAGCCCTGCACGTTGCGGACCGTGTCGCCGCACGCCTCGCGGGACGTGAGGCCCACCGACGCCAAGAGACGGAGCACGTCGGGCACATCGGTCAATTCGACGAAATGGAACTGGATGTTCTGGCGGGTCGTGATGTGGCCCCAGCCTCGGCTGTGGGACTCGACGAGTGAGCCGAGCAGGTCGAGCTGCTCGGCGGTGATGGCACCGTAGGGCACCTTGACCCGCACCATCTGGTTGGTGCCACCCTGGCGCTGACCGTAGATGCCGTTGTTCAGCCGGAACACCCGGAACACGTCCTCGGGGATGCGGCCGGCCTGGTAGCCGGCCAGCATCTCCTCGAACTTGGTGATGTCGGCGGCCATCTCGGGATCGATGGGAGTGACGTCGAGGGGACTGGTCAGTTGGGCCATGACGGACCTCCGTGGTCGTCGGCGAACTGGTGGACGAGATCGTGGAGCGCGGTGTCAGTGACCTCGAGGTCGGCCACCGAGCCGATGACGAGTACCGCCGGCGAACGCACCGGCGTGCCGGGCAGCTCGGCCAGGGTGACCCGGTGCACCCGCTGGTGGGCGGTGGTGGCGGACTCGACGGTGGCCACCGGGGTGTCGGGGGCCATGCCGGCGTCGAGGAGGTGTTGGGCGATGCCGCCGGACCGGGAGGCGCCCATCAGCACGATGAGGGTGGTGCCGAGCCGGGCCGCGGCCTCCCAGTCGATGCCCTGGGTGGTGGCCGGGTCCTGGTGACCGGTGATCACGGTGAAGCCGCTGGCGTGGCCCCGCATGGTGACCGGAATACCGGCGGCGCCTGGTGCGGCGATGGCCGACGAGATGCCCGGCACGACCTGGACGTCGATGCCGGCGGCCCGCAGCGCCTGAGCCTCCTCGCCGCCCCGACCGAACACGAACGGGTCGCCGCCCTTGAGGCGGACCACGGTGTCGGCCCGGCCGGCGGCGTCGATGAGCACGTCGTGGATTCGGGCCTGGGCGTCGGTCGGTGCCCCGGGGCGCTTGCCGACGTCGATCAGCTCAGCCCACGGCGCCACCAGGTCGAAGACCGTCGGATCGAGCAGGCGGTCGTGGACGACCACATCGGCCTGGCCCAGCAGGCGGGCGGCCCGCACAGTCAACAGTTCCGGGTCGCCTGGTCCGGCACCGACGAGGAACACGGTCATGACGCCACCGCCTCTTCGGCCGGTTCGGTCAGCCCGACCGCGGCGCGCAGCCGATGCCAGGCCGCGTCGGTGTCGCCGGCGCGGAGAAGGTCGAGCAGGTCGTCGTCGATGGCCCGGGCCCAACCGTCGGACTCGCTGGAGCCGGCGGTGTCGCGCAGTTCGGCCCGGACGTCGGCGGCCAGGGTCAGCAGGGTGGCGTGCTCAGGGCCAATCTGGTCGTCGAGGGTGCGGCGCAGCCAGGCAGCCACGGCAGGGCTGCGGCCGTTGGTGGACACGGCGATCTGCAGGTCGCCCTGGCGGGACACCGCGGGCAGGGTGAACGAGCAGTTGGCCGGGTCGTCGGCGGCATTGCACCACACCCCGGCCGCCTCGGCGTCCCAGTAGACCTGCCCGTCGACGGCCGGCTCGCCGGTGGCGGCCACGGCCAATCGGTACGAGGCGACCTCGCCGCGACGGTAGGTGCGCTCGTGCCAGCGGATGGTGCCGCGGTCGGCGGCGGTGACGATGTCGTCGACGGCCTCCGGGGCCACGACCGAGACGCGGGCGCCGGCCGCGGTGAGGGCGGCCACCTTGCGTGCGGCGACCGGTCCGGCGCCGACCACAAGGGCGGGTCGTCCGGCCAGGTCCAGGTTCACGGGAAACGACGGGGCGCTCACTGGTGGATCCCGCATTCGGTCTTCGTCGTGCCGTTCCACCGACCGCTGCGGGCACCGGC
>CAZPGL010000013.1:28122-49243 GCA_964586175.1 uncultured Microthrixaceae bacterium
ATGCGCCGCTCCATCGACGATTACCCGTTCGACGCCGCCGATTATCCGCCGGACTACGAGGACGACGAGCTCTCGCCCATCTCATGGGCGATCGCCATCAGCGACGACTATGGCGACGCCCAGCCCCGG
The DNA here is from genome assembly GCA_964586175.1 of uncultured Microthrixaceae bacterium. Taxonomy (GTDB): domain Bacteria; phylum Actinomycetota; class Acidimicrobiia; order Acidimicrobiales; family MedAcidi-G1; genus CAZPGL01. The sequence continues at coordinate 28,252 of CAZPGL010000013.1, forward strand.
GTGCTGCTCACCGTCGAGGAGGTTGGGCGCCCCGGCCAGGGTCTGGTTGGCCATCTTTCGCCGGACATCGCCCGGCGGCTCCGTCAGGCGGTGCGCGACGCGCTCATCGAGATGGGGGAGGACCCAGGCCGCTAGTCGCTGATCCGCGGCGGACGCCCCCGATCCACGACCGACAACGGATCTGGGGTCTGTCCCCAGATCCGGAAGTCGGGAGGTCAGGTTGGTCGCTCACCCGTTCGATCGCGCAGGGCCAGGGCCACCATCACCAGCCCGATGCCGGCCAGCTCGACTGGTTCCGGTACCTGCCCGAGAGCAACGAGACCGATCACGACCGCAGTGGCCGGCAGGATGGTCATGAGCAGGGCCACCCGATCCGACGGCAGTCGGGCCATCACGACCTGGTCGATGCCGTACGGGATGGCGTTGGACAACACACTCGTACCAACCACCAGCACCACCAACCACGGCTTGTCGAATGCCGGACCCAGACCACCCGCACCGAACGGGGCGATCAGCAGCGCGCCGAGCAGCATCCCGACCCCCAGCCCGTCGATCGACGCCCCCGACCGGGCCACCCGGCCACCGAGCAGGATGTAGACCCCCCACAGGACACCGGCGCACAGCACCCAGAACACGCCCAGGGCTTCGGCGCCGTCCATCGAGGTGCCAGCCAGCAACAGCACGCCGAGCGTGGCCAGCAGCAGCGACCGGACGGCGCGCGCCGAACGGGCGGCCCAAGCGGCCACGGCGATCGGTCCGATGAACTCGATGGCCACCGCGGTCCCCATCGGGAGACGGTCCAGGGCCAGGTAGAAGGTCAGGTTCATGCTGGCCAGAGCGGCACCGAACAGGCCGGCCGTGGCCAGCATCGAACGGGTCCAGCCCCGGCGCCAGGCCCGGCGGACGGCGGTGACGATCAGGCCGGCGCCCAGCACCCGCAGCCATGCCACCGTGCCGGCGGCCATGTGGTCGAACAACACCACGGCGATCGCCGCCCCGCAGTACTGCGAGAGGGCGCCCATCACGTACAGCGCCTCAGGGGGCAGCCGGTCGGCCAGCGACCCGGCGGGGGAGTGGCTCATGGCCGCACCGTGCGGCCCGACTCAGGCCCGGTCGAGGACGTCGAGGTAGCCGGGTCCCTCGTCGCCGCCATGGATGGCCACCTCGGTGCCGGTAACCCAGCGGGCCAGCGGTGACGCCAGCACCAGGCACATGTCGGCCACGTCCCTCGGCTCACCCATGCGGCCCATCGCCAACAGATCGCCGACGGCGTCGCGCACCGCGGCATCGCCGTACACGGAGTCGGCGTCGTCGGTGACGATCATGCCCACGGTCACGGTGACGACCCGCACGGCCGGACCCCACTCGTGGGCCAGGGTACGTCCCATGTTGATCAGCCCGGCCTTGGCTGCGCCGTAGGCCACGCCCTGCGGGTTGGGCCGGGTGCCGCTGACCGAGGCGATGTTGAGGATCACCCCGCCGTCGGCCTGGTCGGCCATGACCCGGTGGGCGGCCTGGCTGAACGTCATCGGAGCGACCAGGTTCAAGGCGACGATCTTGTCGTTGAACCGGGGGGAGACGGTGGCCGAATCGGCCGGCGGAGCACCGCCGGCGTTGTTTACCAGCACGTCGAGGCGGCCGAAGCGGTCGACGGCGGTGGCGACCACCGCACCCACCTGGTCGGGGTCGCGGACGTCGGCCTCCACGAACACCGCCGTCCGGGCGCCGTCGGCCGAGGCGACCGGGGCCTCGGGGGCGTTGCGGGCGCAGATCACGACCTCGGCCCCCGCGTCGAGGAAGGTACCGGCGATGACCCGGCCCAGGCCCTTGGTGCCGCCGGTGACGATGGCGACACGGCCGGTGAAGTCGAGGGCGGTGGCAGGGTCCACGGGGGCACGCTATCCGGCCCGACCCGGGGAGGCGTGGTGCGACGGCCCGGACGGGGCGGGGTGACGAACGTCATGAATCTGACGGTGCGTCAGGAGTGGCCTCAGCGCCGTTTCTGACCTACCGTCAGGTCCCATGCCTGACAAACGCATGACCGACGACGAGGTCGTCGACCAGTTGGAGAGCGGCATGACCATCGGCATCGGTGGCTGGGGCTCCCGACGCAAGCCCATGTCCCTGGTGCGGGCCATCGTCCGCAGCGACCTCACCGACCTGACCATCGTCAGCTACGGCGGCCCCGACATCGGGGTGCTGTGCGCCACCGGCAAGGCCCGCAAGGTGGTCTACGGCTTCGTGTCCCTCGACTCCATCCCCCTCGAACCCCACTTCAGGGTGGCCCGCCAGAACGCCACCGTCGAGTTCGCCGAGTTCGACGAAGGGGCGTTCTACCTCGGGTTGCTGGCCGCCGCCCACCGGGTGCCGTTCTACCCGACCCGGGCTGGCCTGGGCAGCGACATGCTGACCATGAACCCCGACCTGCGCACCGTGCAGTCGCCCTACGACGACGCCGAAGAGTTGGTCGCCATCCCGGCGTTTCAACTCGACGCCTCCCTGATCCACATGAACCGGGCCGACGCCGCCGGCAACGGGCAGTTCCTGGGCCCCGACCTCTACTTCGACGACCTGTTCGCCAAGGCCGCCGACAAGACGTACATGAGCTGCGAACGCATCGTGCCCACCGAGGACCTGCTCGACCACGGCACCTTCCACACGCTGAAGATCCCCCGCCTCTTCGTCGACGGGGTCGTCGAAGCCCCACGGGGTGCCCACTTCACCGAATGCCCGCCCGACTACGAGCGGGACGAGGCCTTCCAGCGGCGCTACGCCGCCACCGCCCGCGACCCCGAGGCCTGGGACGCCTTCCGGGCCCGCTACCTCGAGGCCCCCAGCCACCAGGCCTACCTGGCCGCCGTCGACGAGGACGCGTCATGAGCCCGACCGATTCCACCGCCCCGGCGGCCATCGACGAGATCTGCGCCGTCGCTGTCGCCGAAGCCTTCCGGGGCGACGGCGAGATCCTCTGCAACCCCATCGGCACCACCCCGATCATCGGCGGCCGCCTGGCCCGGGCCACCTTCGAGCCCGACATGGTCATGACCGACGCCGTGTCGGTGCTGGCCGCCAACATCCTGCCGGTCGGCGACCCCGACGCCGAGCGGGTCGTCGAAGCCTGGATGCCCTATCGAGACGTGTTCGACATCGTGTGGTCGGGCCGCCGCCACGTCGTCATGGGTGCCAGCCAGATCGACGCCGCCGGCAACCAGAACCTGGCCGCCATCGGCGACTGGCGCCGGCCCAAGGCCCAGCTCCTCGGGCTGCGGGGCGCCCCGGGCAACCTGGTCAACCACGCCACCACCTACTGGGTGCCCAACCACTCCACCCGGTCCTTCGTGCCCGAGGTCGACGTCGTGTCCGGTCCCGGCTACGACCGGGTGGCGGGCCACTCCGGGTTCATCCGGGCCAACCACGAGATCCGCCGTGTGGTGTCCAACCTCGGCGTGTTCGACTTCGCCAACGACGCCCAGCGCATGCAGCTGGTGTCGGTCCACCCCGGGGTCACCGTCGACCAGGTCGTCGAGGCCACCGGCTTCGAGCTGATCCTGCCCGACAACGTGCCCGACTCCCGGCTCCCAACCGACGAAGAACTGCGGCTCATCCGCGAGGTCATTGACCCCACAGGGCTCCGCAAGGCCGAGTTCGGCGGCTGACCCCGGTGACCGATCGGCTCCACACCCGGTTCTGCGACCTCGTCGGGGTCCGGGTGCCAATCGTCCAGACCGGCATGGGTTGGGTGTCGGGGGCCCGGCTCACCGCGGCCACCGCCAACGCCGGCGGTCTCGGCGTCATCGCCGCCGTCCCCATGACCTTCGACCAGATGGTTGCCGCCATCGACGAGGTGCGGTCGGCCACCGACGCTCCCTTCGGGGTGAACCTGCGGGCCGACGCCGCCGACATCGACGCCCGCATCGACCATCTCATCGCCGCCGAGGTCAAGGTGGCGTCGTTCGCCCAGGCGCCGGGCCAGGCCACCGTCGAACGGCTCAAGGACGCCGGCCTGGTCGTCATCCCCACCATCGGGGCCCGTCGCCACGCCGAGAAAGTCGCCGAATGGGGCGTCGACGCGGTCATCGCCCAGGGCGCCGAAGGCGGAGGCCACACCGGGGTTATCCCGACGTCGGTGCTGATCCCGCAGGTGCTCGACGCCGTCGACATCCCGGTCATCGCCGCCGGCGGCTTCGTCGACGGCCGAGGTCTGGCCGCCGCCCTGGCCTGGGGCGCCGACGGCATCGCCATGGGCACCCGGTTCCTGCTCACCACCGACAGCGAGGTGCCCGACGCGGTCAAGGCCGTGTACCTGGCCACCCCGTCCAACGGCACTGTCGTCACCACCGCCATCGACGGCATGCCCCAGCGGGTCATCGCCACCGACGTGGTCGCCCGCCTCGAACGGGCCCGTCTCACCCGTCTGCCCCGGGCCGTGGCCAACGCCATGAGGTTCCGTCGCCTGACCGGCATGTCGCTCCGGGCGCTGGTGGCCGACGGGTTGCGCATGCGCAGGGCCCAAGGCCTCGGCTGGGGTCAGATGATCATGGCCGCCAACGCGCCGATGCTCACCAAGGCCACCATGGCCGACGGGCATCCCGAGGTCGGCATCCTGCCCACCGGCCAGGGGGTCGGGGCCATCGACGAACTGCCGAGCTGTGCCGAACTCGTCTCCCGGACCGTGGCCGAGGCCGAGGCGGCCCTCGACCGGGTCGGTGACTGAGATGGACCTGCGGTTCACCGACGCCCAACTGGCGTTCCGCGACGAGATCCGGAGCTGGCTGGCCGCCCACATCCCCGCCGAGCCGCTTCCGCCGATGGACACCCCCGAGGGCTTCGAGGCCCATCGGGTGTGGGAAGGCGTCCTCCACGACGCCGGCTGGTCGGTGGTCGCCTGGCCGGAACGCTACGGCGGGCGCGACGTCGGCCTCATCGAGTGGCTGATCTTCGAAGAGGAGTACTACCGGTCAGGGGCACCGGGTCGGGTCAACACCAACGGCATCTCGCTGCTGGCCCCGACCCTGTTCGCCTTCGGCACCCCCGAACAACAGGACCGCTTCCTGCCGGCCATGGCCTCCGGCGCCGAGATCTGGGCCCAGGGCTGGTCCGAACCCGACGCCGGCAGCGACCTGGCGGCCATCGCCACCCGAGCCGAGCGGGACGACGACCATTTCGTGTTGAACGGACAGAAGACCTGGTGCTCCCGCGGCGCCTGGGCCGACTGGCTGTTCTGCATCGTGCGTACCGACCCGACGGCCGAACGGCACCGGGGCCTGTCGTACCTGCTGGTGCCGGCCGACAGCCCGGGCCTCGAACGCCGCCCCGTCGGACGTCTCGACGGCGAGCCGGCGTTCGCCGAACTGTTCTTCACCGACTGCCGGGTGCCGGCCGCCAACCTGTTGGGCGAAGAGGGGCAGGGCTGGAACGTGGCCATGGCCACCACCTCCAGCGAGCGGGGGCTCAACCTGCGGGCCCCCGGACGGTTCCTCGCCGCCGCCGACCGCCTGGCCAGCCTGTGCCGGGACCTGGCTGCCGGAGATGCCGCCGGAGAAGCCGTCGACCCGCTGCTCGTCGACCAGGTGGCCCGGGCGTGGACCAACGCCTGCGCCTACCGCTGGCAGACCTACGCCACCGCGGCCCGCCTCCAGGCCGGCGGCGAGCTCGGTTCGGCGGCCTCGATGATGAAGGTCTTCTGGTCGGAACTCGACGTCGAACTCCACGCCACGGCACTCCGGCTGTTCGGCTCGGCCGGCGAGCTGACCGGCGACTGGATGTCGGGGTACCTGTTCGCCCTGTCGGGTCCGATCTACGCCGGCACCAACGAGATCCAGCGCAACATCATCGCCGAGCGGGTGCTCGGCCTCCCGAGGAAGTAGGGGCGAGGAATGCACGCCACCTTCACCGACGACCAGTTGCTGTTCCGGGACACCGCCCGGGACATCCTCGACAACGAGTGCACGCCGGCCGCCGTCCGGGCGGCCGTCGACGGCCGCATCGACGGGCTGTGGGCCACCCTGGCCGGCACCGGTGTGGTGGGCCTGACCGCCCCCGAGGCGAACGGCGGCCTCGGCATGGGTGCCGTCGACCTCGTGCTCCTGCTCGCCGAGCTGGGCCGGGCCGCCTGCCCCGAGCCGGTGGCCGAACACACGGCGGTGGCCGTCCCCGTCCTCGCCGCCCACGGTTCGACGGCGTTGAACGACGAGTGGCTGGCCCGGGCCGCCGAGGGCTCTGCCGTGTTGACCGCCGGAGCCCCCACCGATCGGTTCGTCGTCGCCGCCGAGCACGCCGACCTGGCCGTGCTGTGTGTCGACGGTGCCGTCCACGCCGTGCCCGCCGCCGACCTGACGGTCGAACCGGTGGCAGGCATCGACCCCAACCGGAGCCTGGCCGCCGTCGGCTGGACCCCGTCGCCGGACACCCTGGTGACCGCCGACCCGTCCGCCGTCGACGAGGTCCTCGACCGGGGTGCCCTGGCTGCGGCCGCCCAGGCCGTCGGCGTGGGCCGGCGCCTTCTCGACCTGACCGTCGACTACGTGGCCGAACGGGTCCAATTCGGTCGACCGGTCGGCGTCAACCAGGCCGTCAAGCACCACTGCTCGAACGTGGCCATCGCCCTCGAGTTCGCCGAGCCGCTCGTGCACACCGCGGCCTGGGCGCTTGACCACGGAGAGAGCCCCGACGAGGTCACCGTGTCGGCCCAGGTGTCGATGGCCAAGGCCGCGGCGTCCGACGCCGTCGACCTGGCGTGCCGTTCGGCGCTGCAGTGCCACGGTGCCATCGGGTACACCGTCGAGCACGACCTGCAGTTGTGGCTGAAGCGGGGCTGGGCGCTCAGCGCCACCTGGGGCGACGCCGGGCTGCACCGCCGCCGCCTCGCTGCTGCTCTGGCCGCCCGGGTCTGATCCGCCGAACGGCGAGCGGCTCCGGTAGACATCCGAGCATGGTCCCGACCCCGAGCGACGCCGCCCGCGACACGGCACGACGCCTCGCCGACGAGGTTCGGGCCCTGACCGCCGATCTGCATGCCGCCGACGCGACCGCCGACGCGCTGGACCGGGCGACCCGCCTCGTCGCCGAGGCCCGGGCCGCCCTCGACGGCGCCCCCCGGGTGCGCTGGTACGAGGTCGACGGGGACGTCGACGAGGCCACCCGACGCCGGCTGACCGAGGAGCACCGCGAACATTCGCTGTACCGCGGTGCCGCCAACCCCCTCGCCCCGCCGCTCACCGTGGCCACGGCCACCCGGGATGACGGTACGCCGATCGTGGTCGGCGCGGTCCGCCTCGACCGCAGCCGCGAGGGTCCGCCCAGGAGCGTGCACGGTGGCCTGGTCGCCGGACTGTTCGACGACCTGCTCGGCGGCACCCTGGCTCTGGCTGGGGCCCCGGCGTCGGTCACCGGCCGGCTCACGGTGCGCTACCGCCGGCCCACCCCCATCGACACCGATCTGGAGTTCGAGGCCTGGGTGGACCACCAGCGGGGCCGACGGCTCACCGCCCGCGCCCTATGCCGGGCGGGTGGCACGGTCACCGCCGAGGCCGAGGCCCTTTTCATCGGCGTCGACCTGCAACGGTTGGGAACGTGACCAGCCGACCGACGGTGTGCTTCGTGTGCACCGGCAACGCCGCCCGGTCGGTCATGGCCCGGGCGATGTTCGCCGACCGGGCACCCGGCTATCGGGCCGTCGGGGCCGGCACGCTGGTGGTGGAAGGCCAGCCGATGAGCCGGCGGACCCGGCAGGCGCTGGCCGACCACGGGCTGGCCGACCCCGACCACCGCAGCCGCCAGTTCGGCACCGACCACGAAACCTGCGACCTGATCGTGGTCATGGAGCCGTCGCATGTCGACTGGATCCGGCGGCACCATCCGGCGGCGGCCGACCGCACGGCCTCCCTTCCCCGGCTGGTGCGCGACCTCGGTGACCGGGGTCCCCTCGGGGAGCGGGTGGCCGCCCTCGGGCTGGCCGGTGTCGTCGTCGAACCCTGGGAGGAGGTCGTCGATCCGGCCGGCGGCGAGCAACCGGACTTCGACGCCTGCGCCGCGGAATTGGACGGTCTGATCACCACCCTCGTCCAACGGCTGGCCATCTGAACATGGCCGGCCTCGTCAGCGGGGTCCCGCACCGCCGGGACGCGTTCGTGTTGGCCGCCGCCACCGGCCTCATTGGCATCACCTTCGGCGTGTTCGCCCAGAGCGCCGGGCTCTCCATCGCCCAGGCCTCCGCCCTGTCGGTGCTCACCTTCACCGGCGCCTCGCAGTTCGCCGTGGTGTCGGTGCTCGACGGTGGGGGAAACCCGGTGGCCGCCGTCGGCAGCGCCCTCCTGCTGGCCGCCCGCAACACCCTCTACGGGCCGCTCGTCGCGCCGCTACTGCCCCGGACCGGTGCCCGGCGGGCCCTGGCCGCCCAGTTCGTGATCGATGAGACCACGGCGATGGCCACCGCCCAGGATGACCCGGCCGCCGCCCGTGACGCCTTCTGGTTCACCGGCATCTGCCTGTTCACCTTGTGGAACGCCGGCACGGTCATCGGCGTGCTGACCGGCGGAGCCCTCGACGACCCGGCGGCATGGGGGCTCGACGCCGCCTTTCCCGCCGCCTTCGTGGCCCTGCTGGTGCCCCACCTGCGCACCGGGCCGGGCCGGGTGACGGCGCTGTTCGGGGCCGCGGTGACCGTCGCGGCGGTGCCGCTCACGCCGGCCGGCGTGCCGCTGCTGCTGGCGGCCACCGCCGTCGGGCCCGGCCTGTGGTACCGGCGACGGAAGGCGGAGCGATGAGTTGGACCGCCATCCTCGTGCTTTCCGCCGGGGCCTACCTCTGCAAACTGGTCGGAGTCGTCGTCGGCGACCGGTTGACCGACCGGCTGGCCGCAGCCACCACCCTGCTCCCGGCGGCCATGTTCGCCGGCATCGTCGCCCTGATGGCGTTGGCCGACGGCCAGACCCTCGTGGTCGACGCCCGGTTGGTCGGCGTGGGAGTCGGGGCGGTCGCCGTCTGGCGGCGTGCCCCGTTCGTGGTCGTGGTCGTGGCCGCCATGGCCGCCGCCGCGGGGCTGCGGGCCGTCACCTGAGCCGACCGGTCACTGACTAGCGTGACCGGCGTGGATGCACCAGAACCCCACCCGGCAGTTCCGGCCGGCGTGTCGCCGTCGGTGCAACGGGCCATGTCCCGCCCCCGGCCCCGCTGGCGGGGGCGGATCCATCGGGTGGCGGTGCCGTGTTCGGTGGTGGCCGGGGTGGTGCTCGTCGCTTCGGCCCCGGCGGGAGCCGACCGGGTCGGCGCCGCGGTGTTCGTCGCCGGAGCGTTTCTCATGTTCCTGGCCAGCGGCATCGTGCACCTGCGCCAGTGGCACATTCCGCTGTGGGAGGTGCTGTTCCGCCTCGACCACGCGGCCATCTTCGTGCTCATCGCGGCCAGCGCCACCCCAGTCGCGATCAGCGGGCTGGAGGGCCGCTCGGCCACCCTGATGCTGTGGGCGGTGTGGATCGGTGCCGGCATCGGCGTGGCGCTCCGGGTGTTGCCGTTCCACCCGCCCAAAGGGCTCATGAACAGCCTGTTCCTGGCCCTGGGATGGGTGCCGATCGTGGTGGCCCCCGACCTGCTGCGGTCGCTGGCCGCCCCGGAGCTGGCCCTCATCGTCGCCGAGGGCCTGCTGTACAGCGGGGGGGCGCTCATGCTGGGGGCGCGCTGGCCCGACCCGTGGCCGACCGTGTTCGGGTACCACGAGGTGTGGCATGTGCTGGTCACCACCGCCGTCGGCCTCCACTTCCTGGCCGTGGCCCTCATCATCCACTGATGGGTCGAGGCGTGGAGCAGGCGACGCGATGGTGGGCGGTGGCCGCCGTCCTGGTGGCGGTGGCCACCGGATGCTCGTCACGGTCGGTGACCGACCCGGCCCGGGCCGAAAGCTGCACCGAGTTGGTCGAGGCCGGCCGGGCCGTCGCCGAACTGGTGCTCGAACGGTTGGAGGGCCAGACCCTCGCCGAGCTGGAGGCCGCCAATCCCGAGCAGCCGTTCGCCCCCGTCGACCGGCTGATGCGCACCGCCGACTTCCAGGCCCGGGCCATCGAGTTGGGCTGCGGGCTGGACCGGCTCCGCATGCAGGCCTGTGCGGTGTACCGGGGCCTCGAATTCGAGGCCGGCGGCGAGCTGGCCCGGGACTACCTGGCGCCGTATCTCGAGGCGTGCGACTGACCGGTCTCGCCGGTCGCGGTAGGCATCGGGGATACTGACCCACCATGGACGGCCCGGACACACCCCAGGACCCGCTCGACGACTGGGCGCCGCTGCTCGACGACCTGACCCGGAGGAAGCAGGCGGCCCGGGCGATGGGTGGGGACGACAAGGTGGCCCGCCATCGGGCCGGCGGCAAGCTGGACGCCCGGGCCCGCATCGACCACCTCCTCGACCCGGGATCGTTCGTCGAGATCGGCAGCCTGGTCGGCTCCGTCCCGGCTGACGGGGTGATCGCCGGTTCGGGCACCATCGACGGTCGTCCGGTGATGGTCGGCGCCGAGGACTTCACCGTGCTGGGCGGATCCATCGGTGCCGGGTCGACGGCCAAGCGTTACCGCATCGCCGAACTGGCCGAACTCGACCGGGTGCCACTGGTGATGCTGTTGGAGGGAGCCGGCCATCGGCCGCCGCTGCCCGACGAGCCAAAGGGCGGCCGGGCCCCCACCGACCTCATCCAGCAGGCCCGGCTGTCCGGCCGCGTCCCGATCGTCACCGGGATCATGGGGGCATCGGCCGGTCACGGGGCGCTGATCGCTCCCATGTCGGACTTCGCGGTCATGACCCGGCAGGCCGCGGTGTTCACCGCCGGCCCCCCGGTGGTCCGTGAGGCGCTCGGCGAGGACGTGTCCAAAGAGGACCTGGGCGGGCCCGAGGTCGCAGTGGCCAGCGGGCTGATCCACAACGTGGCCGACGACGATGTCGCCCTGCTCGCCGACATCCGCCGCTATCTGGCCTACTTCCCGTCCAGCGCCTGGAGCTATCCGCCACGCCGGGAGGGTGCCGACACGGGGCCGCGGGCCATGCCCGAGGTGCTCGACATCGTGCCCAAGGCCAACACCAGGGGTTACGACATGCACGGCCTGGTCGCGGCGCTGGTCGACGACGGCCGCTACTTCGTCGTCCAACCCGGCTACGGCCCGTCCATCGTGTGCGCCCTCGCCCACCTGGGAGGCGAGCCGGTCGCCGTGGTCGCCAACCAGCCGAAGGTCATGGCCGGAGCCATCGACACCGCGGCCGCCGACAAGGCCGCCCACTTCATCCAGGTGGCCGACTCGTTCCACCTGCCCCTCGTGTTCCTCGCCGACAACCCGGGGATGTTGGCCGGATCCGCCTCGGAACGGGCCGGCATCCTCCGGGCCGGGGCCCGGATGTTCGCCGCCCAGACCCAGGCCCGGACAGTGAAGCTGCAGGTCACCCTGCGCAAGGCGTTCGGTTTCGGTTCGCTGGCCATGTCGATGGTTTCGTTCGACAAGCAGACCATCTCCTACGCCTTCCCGGGTGTGATTCTCGGGGCCATGGGGTCCAAGGGCTCCAGCCGCGCCGTCGGTGCCGACGACGACCAGGCCGCTGCCTTGCGGGACGCCGAGATGAGCGCCGCCTACCGCAGCGCCTCGAACCTCGGGTTCGACGAGTTGATCGACCCCCGCGACCTGCGGACGGCCCTCGTGAACGGCCTACAGCGCGGCCTGTCCCGCCGCCAGGAGGCTCCCGAGCCGACGGCTCGGACGGCGGTGTCTCCGTGACCTGGATCACCCGGATACCAGGTCGGCAAACCGCAGTGGGGCTGGCAGTATTGGCCCTCACGACGTCCCCGACCGGAGCCCCATGACCGCATCCCGAGTGTCCCGACGCATCGGTGCCATCGCCGAATCAGCCACCATGGCCGTGGACGCCAAGGCCAAGGCCCTCCGGGCCGCCGGCGAGCCAGTCATCGGGTTCGGTGCCGGCGAACCCGACTTCCCCACGCCCCAGCACATCGTCGACGCCGCCGTCGAGGCCTGTCGCAACCCGGCGTCCCACCGCTACACGCCGGCCGGCGGGTTGCCGGCGCTCAAGGAGGCCCTGGTCGACAAGACCGAGCGCGACTCACGCTGGCGCCCGTCGGCATCGCAGATCCTCATCACCAACGGCGGCAAGCACGCGGTGTTCAACGCCTGTGCCGCCCTGCTCGACCCGGGTGACGAGGTGCTGTTGCCGGCGCCGTACTGGACCACCTACCCCGAGTCCATCGCCCTGGCCGGCGGCGTGGCTGTGCCGCTGGCCACCGACACCGCCTCGGGCTTCCGGGTCACCGTCGACCAGCTCGAGGCGGCCCGCACCAGCCGCACCAAGGCCCTCATGTTCGTATCGCCCTCCAACCCGACGGGCGCCGTGTACCCGGCTGAGGACATCGAGGCCATTGGCCGCTGGTGCGTCGAACACGGCATCTGGGTGATCGCCGACGAGATCTACGAGCACCTGACCTACGACGGCCACGAGCACCATTCGATCCGGGCCCTGGTGCCCGAGTTGGCCGACACCTGCCTGATCGTCAACGGCGTGGCCAAGACGTACGCCATGACCGGCTGGCGGGTCGGCTGGTTGATCGGCCCCGACGACGTCATCAAGGCGGCCACCAACCTGCAGTCCCACGCCACGAGCAACGTGTCGAACGTCGCCCAGCAGGCCGCCCTCGCCGCGGTGGAGGGCGGCCTCGACACGGTGGCCGAGATGCGGGCGGCCTTCGACCGCCGCCGTCGCACCATGAGCACCATGCTGCGGGCCATCGACGGGGTCGAGATGTGCGAGCCCCAGGGCGCCTTCTACGCCTACCCCGACCTGACGGCCTTCATCGGTCGACAGGTCGCCGGGCACACCGTGGGCTCCACGTCGGACCTGGCCGGGATCATCCTCGACGAGGCCAAGGTGGCCATCGTGCCCGGCGAGGCCTTCGGGACGCCGGGATACGCGCGGCTGTCCTTCGCCCTCGGCGACGATGACCTCGGCGAGGGCATCGGCCGCATCGCCGACCTGCTCGACGCCTGACCGCCGTCGGGGGCCGTCGCACGGCCAACAACGGGACGGCTAGGTTGGCGACCACGCGAGACCCTTTCCACGTCGCCGACCGCTCACGGAGGTGACCCGCCCGATGGCCGACATCCTGGGTTGGGAGCGTTGAGCGAGCCGACGCCGTGCGGCGCCTGGTCGTCGCCCATCACCGCGGCATCGCTCGTCGCCGGGGTCGCCACCCCGGCCGAGGTGGTGGTCGACGGCGATGCCATGTGGTGGTCCGAGAGCCGCCCGTCGGAGGGCGGCCGCACCGTGGTCGTCTGTGACGGCGTGGACGTCACCCCGGCCGACGGCAACGTCCGCACCATGGTGCACGAGTACGGCGGTGGCGCCTGGTGGGTGGTCGACGGCGACCTGGTCCACAGCGAGTTCGCCGACCAGCGGCTCCACCGGCGCACCCCCGACGGTGACGACGTTGCGCTCACCCCTTCGCCAACCGACGGTGGGTCGTGGCGCTTCGCCGACGGACGCCCGACCCCGGACGGCGTCTGGTACGTGTGTGTGGCTGAGCGGCACGACCCGGGATCCGACGAACCGGCCAACGAACTGGTGGCGGTGGCCCTCGACGGTTCGCTCGAGGTCCGCACCCTGGTGTCGGGTCCCGACTTCGTGGCCTCCCCCCGGGTGTCGCCGGATGGCCGCCGCCTGGCCTGGATCCAATGGGACCACCCGAACATGCCGTGGGACGACACGGAATTGTGGATCGCCGAACTGGGTGACGGTCGGCTCATCGGAGCGGCGAAGGCGGCCGGCGATGGCGAATCGTTCTTCCAACCCGAGTGGGACGACCGGGGCCGCCTCCACGTGGTCACCGACCGGGACGGTTGGTGGCATCTGCACCGACTGGAGGGCGACCAGCTGGTCCAGCGCACCGCCGGGCCGTTCGAGATTGCCACCCCCCAGTGGGTGTTCGGGTCGTCGCGGTACGCCTTCGTGGACGACGACGTCTGGTTCGTCCGACACGAGGGCGGCATCGACCGGCTGGCCGTGCTGCATCCGGACGGCTCGACGACCGAGCGGCCGCTGGAGGCCACGGCCATCAGCGCCGTCCGCCGGGTCGGCGCGGGGGTAGCCGCCGTGACCGCCGCGTACACCGAGGAGCCCCGGGTGGTCACCCTCGGCGATGCGGTGGCCGTCCGGTCGTCGCCCCGCAGCCTCGCCCATCTGGAGCCGTGGCTTCCCAAACCCCGCGCCGTCGAGTTCCCGACGGGTGACGGCGAGGTCGCCCACGCCCTCGTCTATCCGGCCACCAATCCCGACCACCGGCCGCTCGACGGCGAACGTCCACCGTTGCTGGTCCTCGCCCACGGTGGGCCGACCGGGGCGGCGAGAACCCAGATCCAGCTGTCCATCGCCTACTGGACCAGCCGCGGCGTGGCCGTGGCTGACGTCAACTACCGCGGCTCCACGGGCTACGGCCGCGCCTACCGGCACCGCCTCCACGGGGAGTGGGGGGTGGCCGACGTCGAGGACTGTGTGGCCGTGGCCCAACACCTTGTCGGACACGGGGAGGTCGACGGCCGGCGTCTGGCGATCAAGGGGGGCAGCGCCGGCGGATTCACCGTGCTGGCCGCCCTCACCTTCCATGACGTGTTCACCGTCGGGGCCAGCCGTTACGGCGTGGCCGACCTGGCGGCCCTGGCCACCGACACCCACAAGTTCGAGGCCCGCTATCTCGACCGCCTGGTCGGCCCATGGCCGGAGGCGGCCGACGTCTACCGGGAACGGTCGCCGATCGAGCACGTCGACCGCCTCGACACGCCGATGCTCCTCCTCCAGGGATCGCTGGACCGCGTCGTGCCGCCCAACCAGGCCCATCTCATGGCCGACGCCCTGCGAGCCCGGTCGGTGCCCTTCGCCCTCATCGAGTTCGACGACGAGGGACACGGCTTCCGGAAGGCCGACAACCAGGTCCGGGCCCTTGAGGCCGAGCTGGCGTTCTTCGCCGACCGGTTCGGGTTCACCCCCGACGACGCCGTTCCAGCCCTCAACATCGAGCGCTGAGCCGGACGTCGCACGCAACCAGCTTGTGTCGGGTGCCGGCCATCGCCCCGATGGATCCATGGCGCGGGTTCTGGTCACCGAGGAGATCGCCGAGACAGGCCTCGACCTTCTACACGCGGCCGGGCACGAGGTCGATGTCAGGTCGGGCCTCGACGCCGACGGGCTGGTCGCCGCCTTGGACGGTGCGTCGGCACTCATCATCCGATCGGCCACCCAGGTCACCGCCGAGGTCCTCGACGCCGTCGAGGGGCTGGTGGTGGTGGGCCGGGCCGGGATCGGCCTCGACAACGTCGATGTCCGGGCGGCCACCCGTCGCGGCGTCATGGTGGTCAACGCACCGCTGTCCAACTCGGTGTCGGCCGCCGAACACACCATGGCCCTGCTGCTGGCCCAGGCCCGCAACATCCCTCAGGCCCACGGCGACCTGGTCGCCGGCGAATGGAACCGCTCGACCTGGAAGGGCGTGGAGCTGGCCGACAAGACGCTGGGCATCGTCGGGTTGGGCCGCATCGGCCGCATGGTCGCCGAACGGGCTGCCGCCTTCGGCATGCGCATCGTCGCCCACGACCCGTACGTCGCCGAGGAACGGGCCCGCCGCCTGCGCATCGAGATGCTCGACCTGCCCGACCTGGTGCCCGGGCCGACTTCCTCACCCTGCACCTGGCCCGGACGCCCGAGACCATCGGGCTCATCGACGCCGACCTGCTGGCCGTGGCCAAGCCCGAACTACGGTTCGTCAACGTGGCCCGGGGGCGCGCGACCCCGACGGCCGTCGTCGACGACCTGCGGTCGCGCCCCGGGATCGCGTCGGTTCACACCCTGGATCTGGTCGGAGTCGGCCTCACCGGCTGGCGGGGTTGCGCACCCCCGGGTCCCGCGGCCTACACTGACGTCGATGCGACAGACCTTCGACCTCCTGCTGCTGACCTAGGGCGAACGCCCACATATCGCGTTCGCCCGAACCTCCTGCGCCCGAGTGGCCGGGAGGTTCTTCCGTTTTTCCGCCCATCGACCACCGACCGACCGCCATCCGACCCCCATCGGGAGCCGACCATGAACCAGACCACCACCAAGGACCGGGTCGTCATCTTCGACACCACCCTGCGCGACGGCGAGCAGTCGCCGGGCATCTCCCTCGACGTGGGGGAGAAGCTCGAGATCGCCGAGCACCTGGCCCGACTCGGGGTGGACTACCTGGAGGCCGGGTTCCCGATCGCCAGCCAGGGCGACTTCGACGCCGTGCACGCCATCGCCTCGTCGATCGAAGGCCCGGTCATCTGCGGGCTGTCCCGGACGGCCCACAAGGACATCGACCGGTGTTGGGAGGCCATCGAGCCGGCCGAGAAGCGGCGCATCCACACCTTCATCGCCACCAGCCCCACCCACATGGAGTACAAGCTGCGGATGAGTCCCGAACAGGTACTGGCCGAAGCGGCCTCCGCGGTGTCGCGGGCCCGCGAGTACACCGACGACGTCGAGTTCAGCCCCGAGGATGCGTCCCGCTCGGAATTCGACTTCATGTGCGACGTGCTCCAGGCCGCGGTGGACAGCGGCGCCGGCACCCTCAACATCCCCGACACCGTCGGGTTCGCCACCCCGGCCGAATGGGCGGGGCGCATCGCGGCCATCCGGGAGCGGGTGCACGGCGACTACGTGATCAGCACCCACTGTCACAACGACCTCGGCCTGGCCGTGGCCAACTCGCTGGCCGCCGTCGACGCCGGGGCCCGCCAGGTCGAATGTACCATCAACGGCATCGGTGAGCGGGCTGGCAACGCGGCCATGGAGGAGATCGTCATGGCCATCAGGACCCGACCCGACATCTACACCGATGTCGACGTCGACATCCGCACCGAGGAGTTGGCCCGGTCGAGCCGCATCGTGAGCCGCCTCACCGGTTACCCGGTGCAGTACAACAAGGCGGTGGTGGGCCGCAACGCCTTCGCCCACGAGTCCGGCATCCATCAGCACGGCGTGCTCAAGGAGCGCACCACCTACGAGATCATGGATCCGACGGCCGTCGGGCAGGGCGAGAGCCAACTGGTGTTGGGCAAGCATTCCGGTCGGGCTGCCTTCCGCGACGCCCTGCAGAAGCTGGGTCACGACATCCAGGGCGACGCACTCAACGCGGCGTTCACCCGGTTCAAGGAGCTGGCCGACCGCAAGGTGCAGCTCAGCGACGCCGACCTCGAGGCCCTGGCCATCGAGGAGATCGGTGGCAGCGTCGCCCACGCCTACGAGTTCGTGAGCCTCGACGTGCGCGGCGGCAGCGTGAGCACGCCGTCGGCCGACCTGGTGATGCGGGTCGACGGCGAGGAGGTGTCGGTGTCGTGCGAGGGCGACGGCATGGTCGACGCCTCATGCACGGCGATCAAGACGGCCACCGGGGCCGAGGGACGGATGACCGACTACAACGTCACCTCGGTGACCGGCGGGGTGGACGCCCTGGCCGACGTGTCGCTCACCTTCGAGAGCGCCGACGGCGTCATTGTGTCGGGGCGAGGCCTGTCCACCGACGTGGTTGAGGCCTCGGCCCGGGCGTTCATCGGGGCCCTCAACAAGATCGCCCGCATCCGGGAGTCCGGTGAGAACCCGCACGCCGTCGACCGTCCCGGCCGGCTGATCTGACCACGACCGCCCCGCCGGTCGACCGGCGGGGCGACACGATGGCGTCTCCTAGAACTCAACCACCTGGAGGCGGACCAGGTCGGCCAGGGAGTTGGCCTGCAACCGGCCCTGGCTGTATGACCAGAGGTCGTCGCCGATGACCAGGGTGCGCTCGATGGGCGGCACCCAGTCCCAGTCGTCAGGGAAGCAGATGCCGATGCTCTTGCCTTCCGGAAGCTCGACGGCGTCGAGGCCGAACTCCTCGCCGTAGTACTCGATGTCCTGCTCGCTGGCCACCTCGCACCAGTAGCCGTCCATCTCGGGGTACGGGCCGTCGGCGTCGCACAGGATCATCGTCGGAGTCTCGCCCCACATCATCTCGATGTCCTCGAGGACAGAGCCGTACTCCTCGAGGTCCACCAGCGGACACGGGGGAACCGGTTCGCTCCCGTCGTCGTCCTCGTGGTCGATGCGACCCACCTCGGTGAGGGTGCCGTTGTCGATGCGCAGGGCGACGGCACCCCTGGAGTCCGAGGACCAGTCGTTGAACGGGATGACGGCCAGGTTCTCGGGCTCCCACCAGAGAAATGCCCGGTGGTCCCATTCGACGCTGCTCGAGCCGCCGCCGGCCGGGTCCCAGGTGGCCACGTCGACCGGGTTGTCCAGGTCGGACACGTCGAACAGGGTGACCTTGACGCCGGTTGTGCGGCCTTCCTCGGTGGCTTCCTGGCCGACCCCGAGAACGAGGTCGTCGGAGATCGGGTGCAGGTAGCCGCTGTAGCCGGTGATCTTGAGTTCGCCGCGCACCACCGGGTTCGTGGGGTCGCTCAGGTCGACGGTGTAGAAGGGGTCGGTCTGGCGGAAGGTGACCACGTAGGCGACGTCGCCCACGAAGCGCACGGCGAAGATCTGTTCGCCCTTCCCCATGTCGCCGACCTGACCGACCTGGGCCAGCTCGTCGCCGTCGACGGCCAGCACGGTCACCAGCGACTCGGCGTCGTCGCGGAAGCCCCACGGTCCGCCGAGGGTGGAGGCGACCCGCAGGTGCCCGTCGTGTTCGGACATCGAGAACTGGTTCAGCAGGTGACCGGGGACGGCGCCCGAAGCCACGTAGGCGGTGGACGCCGGGTCGCTCACGTCGAACCGGTGGATCGAGGTGGCGTAGTCGCGGTCCCATTCCGCCCAGACGTCCTCGTCGTCGACCGGGTCCACGTACTTCGTCGTGGCGACGTACAGGTTGGTGCCGCCGGCGTAGACCGTCTGGCCGTCGGCCAGCACCGACGTGGCTTCGGGGGTGCCGAGGGTCGAACCGGTGCCGACGGTCAGCACGGTCAGGGTGGAGAAGCCGGCGAACTCGGTGGGGTGGTGGACCGCTGGGCAGTCGGCGACCAGGCCCTCGGTGACCGTGCCGTCGGCGGTTTCGTGCACGTACGACGGCAGCCAGTCCCCGACGGTGGTCTCAGCGATGATCTCACGGTTGAACTGTTCGGCCCGTTCCTCGCCGGCCTCGTTCTGCGGATACACGAAGGGCAGCTGGTCCATGGGGTTGGTGACCACGACCCGCAGGGCGTCGTCGACGACCCGGGCACTGACGTAGCGGCCTTCAACGGTGAGGGTGTTGGCCACCGTCAGGTTCGACGGATCGGCGAGGTCGATCTCGATGACGCTGGTCAACTGCTTCCAGTAGCCGTCGGGAACGAGACTGGAGAACGCCGGGGAGTCCTCGACGGATTCTTCGGTCGACACGTCGGCTTCGTCGCCGTCGTCGTACCGGCCGTAGGACGATTCGGTGGACGCCAGGACGAAGGCCCGGTCGCCGTCGACGATGATGTCCGAACTCCAGTGGCCATCGAGGCGGATCGAGTCGGTGAGGACGGCCACGTCGCCTGACACGTCGACGAAATGAAGGGTGCCGTCTTCGACGATCAGAATGCGATGCCCGTCGGTCTTGATGAGGTCGGGTTCGTCGATGCCGAGCTCCTGGACGTTGGTGCCCGAATAGTCGACGCCCTCCTCCATGGTCGCCCCATCGCCTGCGGCCGACGAGTAGGCGGTCATGCCGGCTGTCGGAGCCATGTCCGCTTCCTCGACCATGTCGGTCCGCAGGTCGACGTTTTGGGGCCACACCGGGCCGTACCAGCCGCCTCCGTCCAGCCCGTAGGGGCCGACCCGGGCCATGGCCTCGGCTTGGAGATGGGTCAACAGGTCTTCACACGCCGTGAACGGGACTAGGGCCGACACGAGGACGACCCCGTCGAGGTCGACGACCACCGTCGTGTCGGGGGCATCCGGTGGGGAGGTGGTGGTGGTGCCGGACACCCCGGACGGGGTCGTGCTGCCGCAGGCCGTGGCGGCCAGGCTGGTAAGCAGCGTGATGGTGAAGATGCGAGCCAGGGTGCGGCGCAGCGGATTCATGGGGATGGTGCCTCCGTGCTTGATGGTACGACGGTTGAGACGTCGTTGCCGGAGCGTCCGGTTCCCGACCTGTGCTGAAAAATCGCCGGGTTACGAGGACGTGGTCGGCAGCCACCCGGGCCGGTCGGCCTCGTAGTCGTCGATCGCCCCGTCGTTGCGCATCGTGATGCCGATGTCGTCAAGGCCTTCGAGAAACCGCTTCCGGGTGGACGGATCCAGTGGGAACCCACAGGTGATGCCGGCGTCGGGGGCCTCGAGGGTGCCGGCGGCCACGTCGACGGTGATGACCAAATCGGGGTCGGCCTCGACCGCGTCGAGGAGGGCCGCCCCCACGTCGTCGGGCACCTGCACCGGGACCAGGCCGTTCTTGGTGCAGTTGTTGCGGAAGATGTCGGCGAACCGGGGTGACACCACGGCCTGGAAGCCGTACTGCTGGATGGCCCACACGGCGTGCTCGCGGGAGGACCCGGTGCCGAAGTTGGGTCCAGCGACGAGTACGACGGCATCGCGGTAGCGCTCGTCGTTGAGCACGAAGTTCCGGTCGTCGCGCCACTCGGAGAACAGGCCCTGCTCGAAGCCGGTGCGCTCCACCCGCTTGAGCCAGTCGCTGGGGATGATCTGGTCGGTGTCGACGTCGGAGCGGCGCAGCGGCACCCCGGTGCCCGACACGATCTGTACGGCATCCATGCGGAATCTGCTCCCTGGGCTCAGTCGAGGTCGGCCGGCGTGGCGAACCGGCCGGCGATGGCGGTGGCGGCGGCGACGGCCGGCGAGACCAGGTGGGTGCGTCCGCCCCGGCCCTGGCGGCCCTCGAAGTTGCGGTTGGAGGTGCTGGCGCAGCGTTCGCCGGCCGTCAGCTTGTCGGGGTTCATGGCCAGGCACATCGAACAGCCCGGTTCCCGCCATTCGAAGC
>CAZPGL010000014.1:0-48318 GCA_964586175.1 uncultured Microthrixaceae bacterium
TACGAATGCCCGACGACATACGAATGCCCGACGACATACGAATGCCCGACGACATACGAATGCCCGACGACATACGAATGCCCGACGACATACGAATGCCCGACGACCGGAGTACCCCGTAAACTGGAGCGACCCCAGCCCGCTGTCCGGACTCGCCCTGCTGACCCTCATGATCGGGGTGCTAGGTGCCCTGGTCGCAGGCCTAAGGGCCCGGGGCGAACGGCGTCGCACCGTGCTCACCGGGGTGGTGTTCGGAGCGGTTGGGTTCCAGTTGTTCCACGTCCTCGAGCACGGGCTGCAATTGGGGTACTGGGTCGCCAACCCCACCGAGAAGCCATGGCTCACGCCGTGGGCCAAGACCGGCCTCGACGGCCTCGCCTACTGGTGCCAGATCTGGCCAGGGCAGGGTGCGGCCACACCGAGGGGCGGTGAGTTGCTCCATCTCATCGGCAACGGCATCTTCTTCACCGGTGTGATCGCCATGACCGTCCTGGCCGTCATGGCCGGGGTACGCAGCTCGTCCATACGGGGCACCCTCATCTTCCAGGGCCTCCACGTGGTCGAGCATGTCGTGCTCACCCTCACCTTGTTCATCGGGGGCACGCCGTGGGGCGCGTCCACCCTGTTCGGCCAGTGGAGCGGCACCGAGCTCTCGAGCCACCGGGTGTGGTGGCACTTCTCGGTCAACGCCATGGCGACGGTCTTGGTGTTGGTTGCCCTCAGGTCGCTGTATCGGGCCGGGGCGCTGGCCGTCCGTCCCGACGGCGTCCACGCCCCTCGGGCAGCCGTCGTCCCCCGGTTCGCGGGGGCGGTCGCCGCCGGCGTCGTATTCCTCGAGGTGTTTCCGGCCGTCATCAGCTCGATCGTCGGCGACCCGGCACCGGAGACCACCAAGGTGCGCAATCTGGCCCTGAACGACGTGCTTGATCCTGGTGCCTGGTGGCACCTGGCCGACCCGTTCGTGTTGATCCCGTTGGCGTCGATCGCCACCCTGGTGTTCTGGATACGCAGGGAGCCATCGCCTTCGGTCACGGCCTGACGTCCGTCAGCCCACTGGTGCCGGTTGGTGGGGGAACCCGGCCACCGAGCTCAACACCACCCGGGTCGAGGTCTCGGCCACACCCAGCCGCTCCTTGAAGTCCCGCAGGATCACGTCCAGATCGTCGATCGAGGCGCATCGCAGCCGCAGTTGGTAAGCGAAGCGGCCGGTCAGGTGGATGGCGTCGACCACCTCGGGTCGGGCGACCAGGTGGTCGTCGATTCCCGAGAACGGCTGGTCGGCCGGCAGCCGGATATCCACGAGGGCGTCGATCGGGCGTCCCACGGTGTCAGCGTCGAGTTCAACGGTGAAGCGCCGGACGCCCGGCAGCATCGGACGCCGACTCTCCGACACCGGACGCCGCCAACTGATCCGAGTTTCGAGCGGCCTGCTCCTCATCATCGCCTGCGCCCTCCTCGCCGGCTGACCACGCTGGGCGGCACAACCGGCCTGGAAAAACGGTCGGCCCCCGGTGGCGGGAACCGAGGGCCGACCTGGAATCGACGCGAGCGTCCCGGAGTCGGCGGGAACTCGATGCGGGACCCCCTTGGGCGCCGATTCGTTCTTTCGGATCTCCCGCACCGCCGACAAGACAGGCGACCTCGGGCGACCCGCCCGTGAGGCGATCCTAGTACCGACCTCGCCCCGGCTGCCGAAGAACGGACGGCCAGCCCATAGGCTCGGCAGCCATGGACCTGGTCATCGTGCGTCATGCCCGACCGGTCTCCGAACCCCCCGGAGCAACTCCCGCCGACCCTCCGCTGTCGCCGACCGGTCAAGCGCAGGCCGCGGCGACCGCTGACCTGCTCGCCGCCGAGCCGATCGACCACATCGTCGCCTCCACGATGCGTCGGGCCATCGAGACGGCTGCCCCCCTCGCCGAGCGAATCGGCCTCACCATCGAGACGCTCGTCGACCTCGAGGAGTCGGACCGCAGCCGGACGTCCTACACGCCCGCCGAGGAGATGGGCCTCGACCACCCTGTCGTCCAGCAGTTCCTCGCCGACCCGGAGTCGGTGTTCGACGGGGACTACACCGGATTCCGGGACCGGATCCAGCGGGGCTTTGACACGGTGATCGCCAACAACCGGGGACGCACCGTGGCCGTGTACTGCCACGGCATGGTGATGGGGGTGTACCTCCAGGTCCTGCTGGGCCACGACGACCCTCTGGCCGTCCGCCACGACTACTGCGGCATCATGCGGGTCACCGCATCGTCCAGCGGCCTGCGCACCCTCCGCAGCGCCAACGAGACCGGCCACCTCCGCCACCTGGCGGGCTGACCGGCCGACCCCCCGCCCCGGACGCGACCGAGCCGACCCTCGCGGGTCGGCTCGTGGTTGGTACCCCGTACGGGATTCGAACCCGTGCTACCAGGTTGAGAACCTGGCGTCCTAGGCCTCTAGACGAACGGGGCCTGCGCCCCCGACCACCCGATGGGCGGCCGCTGGCGAAGCGACAGTGTAGCGACGGCCAAAGGCACCGCCTCTCGCTCGGGGGGGAGGACTCGAACCCCCAACGACTGGACCAGAACCAGCTGTGTTGCCAATTACACCACCCCCGAAGGTGGACCCGTCAGGGCCCGGACAGCGTAACGGTTCACCTATTCGACGCGACCTGGCTCCCCGGGGCATCCGCTCCGGTCGCCACCGGCTCACCACCAGTTGTCGATGCGGCGGTACCCCAGCACCCGACCCAGCCCGACGGCCACCGATTCGCGGGCCAGGCGGGCGAACCCCGACGAGCCCGTGGTCGGCGCCACCCGGGCATCGAGACCCACCTCGGTGGCGATCTCGCGGAGGCGGAACGAATGGTAAGGGTCCGACACCAACAACACGGTGTCGATGCCGAACCTCGACGCCTGCCGTGCCGTGGCCGCCAACTCCTCGTAGGTGCTGTTGCCGTCGGTGATGACCACCAGATGCTCATCCGGCACACCCTTGGAGCGCAGATAGTCGTAGCCCGCGAAGCCCTGGGTGAAGCGGTCGCCGGGCTGGTTGGACCCGGTGGTGACGATGACCGCCACCAGCTCGGCGTCGTAGAGCTCGAAGGCCCGGTCGAGGCGGGCGGCCAGCACCGGGGACGGCTCGCCGTCGTACTGGGCGGCACCGAGCACCACGGCGGCGTCGGCCCCCTCCCGGGCTTCATCGGCCCCCGACGCGATCCACACCTGCACGTAGGTGATGCCCAGGTAGAGCACGGCCAGCGCGGCCAGCCACAGGGCCAGTACCGGACCCCACCGCAACAGGACGCGCACCATGGTCTGGCCTGCGCTACGGCCCGTCCCCGGCATCGCCACCCCTCTAGAGGCGCGCCCGCGCCCGGCCGATGCGGTCCAGCACCACCTGGCGCTGCATGCACTCGGCCATCGTCTCGAACAGCGGTGGGCCGACGGTCCGCCCGGTCACCGCCACCCGGACGGGTGCCTGGGCCTTGCCGAGCTTGAGCCCCAGGCCCTCACCCACCTCGGCGACCGCGTCCTTGACCGCCTCGGTGGTCCATGGGCACCCGGCCAGCGCCGCGGCCGCACCGTCGAGCATCTCGGCGGCCGACGGACCCCGCACCATGGTGCGATCCCACGAGTCGGCGTCGACATCGGGCTCGTCGAGGAACAGGAAGTCGACGAAGCGGGGCAGGTCGGCCAGAGTGCGCAGCTTCTCCTGCACCAGGTCGACCATGACCGACAGCAGGTCGGCGTCGAACCGATCGGCGGGCCACGGCGCCGCACCATCGGCGATCCAGGGCTCGACCCGCTCCAGGAACTCGCCTCTGGACAATCCCCGCAGATGGGTGGCGTTGACGTGTTCGAGCTTCTTCACGTCGAAGAAGGCCGCCGCCTTGTTGACGTCCTCGATCCGGAACAACCTGACGATCTCGTCAAGCGGCCGGATCTCGACATCGTCGGGCGGACCCCAGCCCAGGAGGGCCAGATAGTTGACCATGGCCTCGGGCAGGTACCCACGATTCCGGTAGTCGGCGATCGAGACGTCGTCGCGGCGCTTGGAGAGCTTCTTGCGCTGCTCGTTGACCAGCAGCGGGAGATGGGCGTACACGGGGTGAGGCGCCCCGATGGCGTCGAGCAGGAGTAACACCTTGGGGACACCCGACAGGAGGTCCTCACCCCTGATCGCGTGGGTGATCCCCATGTCGGCGTCGTCGACCGCGTTGGCCAGGAGGAACATGGGCGTGCCGTTGGACCGCCAGATCACGAAGTCCTCGAGGTCGTCGGTGGCGAAGGACACCTGACCGCGCACGATGTCGTCGAAGGCCACGGTGGTTGCGGCCGGCATGCGGAACCGCACGGCCATCCCGTCGACCAGGTGATCGCCGTCGACCGGGCGGTTGTCGGCGTCGCACAGGTAGGCCAGGTCGCGGGCCAGTAGGTCCTCGACGACCTCCCGGTGGCGGTCGCGGCGTTCGGATTGGTGGTGTGGACCCTCGTCCCAGTCGAGACCCAGCCAACGCAACTCGGCCAGCAGGTCGTCGGTCAGGTCGGCCCGGTTGCGCTCGGCGTCGGTGTCCTCGATGCGCAGCACGTAGGTGCCACCGGTCGACCGTGCGTACAGCCAGTTGAACAGGGCCGTGCGGGCGCTGCCGACGTGGAGGTAGCCGGTCGGTGAGGGGGCGAAGCGAACTCGGGGGGTCACCGGACGAAGGGTAGCGGTGGCTCGGTGCCGCTCGCCCGGTCGACCGTCGCGGCCGGGTGACCGAGTCAGCCGATGAGCGTCCGGCCGATGATGCCGGCCATGGTGTCGACCAATGCGTCGTGGTCGACACCCCAGCGTTCGAGGCCCGGCCGGTGGTTGGCCACGTGGGCCAGCATGGCGATGAGGACCGCGGCGACGGCCTTGGGGTCGCCGCGTCGTTGGCCGTGGGTTTCGGCCACGTCGATGAGGGCAAGGGTGGCACCGTTGAGCAGCCAGGTCCGCAAGTCCCGGAACCGGTAGTCGCCCTCCATCGACGCCAGGTCCAGCACCTTGAGGATGGCCTTGTGGCGGGTCCAGAACTCGATGAAACCGTCGACCACGACCCGCGACGAGTTGTCGGGATAGTCGGCCCAGTCGCGGTTGGTGATCAGGTGCTCCAGATCGGCGTGCCAGGCCTCGGTGAGCTCGGCGGCCAACACGAGCACGGCCGCCTCGGCGCTGGGGAAGTACTGGTAGAAGGTGGCAGGTGACGTTCCCGCCCCCCGGGCGATCTCGACCACCTTGAGGTCGCGGTAGCCGGTGGTCTCCAGTTCGGATTCGGTGGCATCCAGGAGTCGTTGGCGGGTCGCCAGACCCCGCGACCCGGGGATGCGGCCGTCGGCGGCACGCATGTCCACGTCGGGGCCCCCCGGTCCAGGTTCGGTCGTGTCGTCCGGCACACGGCCACCGTACACCTGACGGACCGTCAGGACGACCGGGAGGGGCCGGATATTCTCGCGACGGGACGGTGACGGGGTTCGACGACCGTCAGCGGGCGACCACCATCCGAGCCGGTCGGCGCCCGGAGGCCACCGGTCAGCCACCGGGCCACCCCGGCCATGGCCACGTCAATCATCCCCCCGCGACTCCCACCCAGGGCGGTGAGGGCGGCGGCCGCCGCCACCAGGCCCGACGCCGGGTCGGCCACCGCGTCGGCCACGAAGGCGTCCGGGCCGGCCAGCACCAGACCGCCCGACACCGCGGCGTCGTCGCCGAACGCCACACCCCCAGAGCGCGGCCCCTCACGGCCGTAGCCGGTGATCGACACCCAGACCGTCCCGGCAGCTGCCATCTCGTCGGCGTCGACCCCCAGTTGGGCCAGAGCCCGGGGACGGCTGGCCTCGACGACCACGTCGGCCATCGCCACGAGCGCCGCCAGCTCGGCCCGGCCGGCGTGGGTCGTCGGATCGACCACCACGTGCTCCTTACCGCCGTTGAGCAACTCGAAGAACGCCCCCGGACCCCGCCGGGCTCCGTCGGGGCGATGACGGCTCTCCACCTTGACGACCCGGCACCCCGACCGGCGCATCAGATCACCACACAACGGGGCGGCCCACAGCGAACCCAACTCGACGACCACCGGTGGCCGCGAGGTCGCCGATCGCCGGTCACCGGGGGCCCATGACAACGGGCCGTCGGGCGACGAACCGGGCACCCCGACGGGCAAGCCGAGCAGATCGGCCCGTTCGGCCAACCACCGGCCGGTCCGGACGGCCACCGAACGGCGCACCGCCGACCAGTCGGTGGGATCCAGATCACAGGCCAACCACGCCGGCACCGCCGCCACATCCTCCGGTCGGGCCAGGTTCAGGCAGACCACCGTGTCGGCGGCACTGAGGAGATGGGCGTGCCCACCGACCGACACCGGACCGCGCCGACCCAGTCGGGCGATGGCCGCCCGCTCGCCGAGCAGGGCCGGTCCGTCGACCTCAGGGCCACCGGCCGCCGCCACGGCCCCTGCCGCGGCCCGCAGCCCGGCGGTGACCGACGGCTGGACCGGCCGCGGTGGACCGTCGGGTGACCCGGTGAGGGCCATGGCCCCTGAGGCGGCCCACGCCTCGGCCTCGGCCGCCTCGTCGAGTCGCCCGTCGGTCGCCGACCGCAGGCGGGCGACCAAACCGGTCAACGGCACACCGGCACCTCGCCTCCATACCTGGACATCCACACGGCCGGACTGGCCGATCAGGGCCATGATGGCCGAAGATCGTCGACAGCAACGACAGCGACCGGAACCCGCATCCTCCGGGTCGCTACCCGAGGAGGAGACACAGCATGGCCGCACTCACGCCAGGAAGTCGCTGGGCCAGCAGGGTCTGCACCACCGAGGTCATCGTGGTGAAGGGTCCCGGCACCGACGTGGACCTCACCTGCGGCGGCGCGGCCATGGTCGCACCCGGCGGGGCACCGACCGGGGCGCCCGATCCCGCGGCCGCCGACGGCACCCAGTTGGGAAAGCGCTACGTCGACGCCGACGAAACCGTCGAGATGCTGTGCACCAAGCCCGGCGACGGCTCGCTGGCCATCGGCGGCTCCGCCCTCGACATCAAGGCCACCAAGCCCCTTCCCGCGTCCGACTGACCCCCCCCCGCCACCATGAACCTGATGATGCTGCTCGACATGGCGGCATCCGGGTTCGGTGACCGGACGGCCGTTGGAACCCGCGACGGCGGCATCACGTACCGACGTCTGTTCGAGCTCGCCAATGCGACCGCCCGGCTCCTCCGCGACGGTGACGCCGACCACCTGGCCATGGTCGACACGTCGTCCCACGCCCTCCCGGTCGCCCTGTTCGGCGCCGCCTGGGCCGACCGACCGTTCGTGCCCCTCAACTTCAGGCTTCCCGACGACGAGCTGGGTGCCCTGC
The DNA here is from genome assembly GCA_964586175.1 of uncultured Microthrixaceae bacterium. Taxonomy (GTDB): domain Bacteria; phylum Actinomycetota; class Acidimicrobiia; order Acidimicrobiales; family MedAcidi-G1; genus CAZPGL01. Next base: position 7,370 of record CAZPGL010000014.1, read on the forward strand.
TCGGGCGGATCGCACCGGCCGCCGTGGTCGTCGAACCGGGTTCCGAGGACCGGCTGGCCCCGGCCGGGCCCGCCGACCTGTTCGACCGTCACGTCTTCCTCGACCGGGTGGCCGACCCGTCCGGCCGGCACGGTCCGGCATCGGACTGGGGGTACGACGGCGACGCCGTGGCCGTGTTGTTGTTCACCAGTGGCACCACCGGGGCGCCCAAGGCCGCGGTGCTGCGGCACCGCCACCTGACCTCGTACATCCTGGGATCGGTCGAGTTCATGGGGGCCGGCGAGGACGAGGCGGCCCTGATCTGCGTGCCGCCCTACCACGTGGCCGGTCTGGCCGCCGTGCTGTCCAACGTCTACGCCGGGCGCCGCATCGTGTTCATGGACGCCTTCGACCCCGCGGCCTGGGTAGCCACCGTCCGCGCCGAATCGATCACCAGCGCCATGGTCGTGCCCACCATGCTGGCCCGCATCGTCGACCACCTCGACGACGAAGGGCCCGACGGTCCCGGCCTGCCCAGCCTCCGGGCCCTTTCCTACGGCGGGGGCCGCATGCCCCAGCCGGTCATCGAGCGGGCCCTGCACCTGCTGCCCGAGGTCGGCTTCGTCAACGCCTACGGCCTCACCGAGACCTCGTCCACCGTCGCCCTCCTGGGACCCGAGGACCACCGCGAGGCCGTGGCCAGCGATGACCCGGAGATCCGGGCCCGCCTTGGATCGGCCGGGCGCCCGCTGCCCACCGTCGAGGTGTCGATCCGTGACGACCGGGGCGAAGAGGTACCCGTCGACACGTTGGGCGACATCTGGGTCCGGGGCGAGCAGGTGTCGGGCGAATACCGCGATCAGGGCTCCCGGCTCACGGCCGACGGATGGTTCCCGACCAACGACGGCGGGCGCCTCGACGCCGACGGATTCCTGCACGTCGTCGGACGGATCGACGACGTGATCGTCAAGGGTGGCCAGAACATCTCGCCGGGAGACATCGAGGCCGTACTGCACCGCCATCCGGGTGTCGTCGACGCGGCGGCCATCGGCCTCCCCGACGTCGAATGGGGCGAACGCATCGTGGCCGCCGTCGTCGCACCGGGCCCCGAAGCGCCGACCGGCGAGCAGCTCCGCGACCTGGTGCGGAGCCGGCTTCGGTCGAACCGCACCCCCGACCACGTCGAGTTCGTCGACGAGTTGCCCTACAACGAGACCGGCAAGCTGCTCCGCCGCGTGTTGCGCCGGCGGCTGGGACACCTTGGCGACCCCGGCCCCTGAGCCGACCGGTGTTCGGCCAGACTCCCCCCATGGACATCCCGTTCTGGTCGGCCGCCGACGCCGACCGTCACCTGTCGTCCCCGACCGCCGACCTCGACATCGGTGCGGGACGGGGCACCCCGGTGGTGATCGTGGACGATGCCCACCTCCTCGGCGGCCCGGCCACCGACGCGCTGAGCCGCCTGCCCGTCGTGTCGGTCGGGGTGACGACGGAACCCGCACCGGGATTCGACACCGTGACTCCCTCCGCCGCAACGGCCAACGCCATGGCCGCCACGGTGACCGAACATCCACAGGCCGCCCTCAGCCTGTGCCAGGTGCTCCGCCGGGGACCTGTCGCCGACACCGCCTCGGGACTGCTGCTCGAATCGGCCGCGTACGGCACCCTGCAGGCCGGGCCGGAACATCGGCGCTGGCTCGACGCTCGGGGTCGCCGCACCCGGCCCGACGATCCGACCCCGCCGGTGCTCGTCGCCGCCGGGGCCGACGGGGTGCGCCTCACCCTCAACCGGCCCCGACTCCACAACCTCTGGACGGCTGCCATGCGCGACGCCCTCGTCGACGCCCTCCGAGGGCTGGCCGTGGACGGTGACGACCGGCCGATCCTCATCGACGCCACCGGCCCATCATTCTGCGCCGGCGGCGACCCGGCCGAATTCGGCACCGTGCCCGACCCGGCCACCGGCCACGTGATCCGTTCGACGGCCAACGCCGCCCCCTGGCTGGACCGGCTGGCCCACCGGTTGACCGTGCGGGTCCACGGTGCGGCGATCGGTGCCGGGGTCGAGTTGGCGGCCTTCGCCCACCGGGTCGAAGCCACCGCCGACGCCCGGTTCGGCCTGCCCGAGGTGTCGATGGGCCTGATCCCCGGGGCCGGCGGCACGGTCAGCGTGCCTCGACGCATCGGCCGGCAACGCACGGTGGGCTGGTGCCTTTCCGGCGAGGTGGTCGACGCGGCCACCGCGGTGTCGTGGGGGCTGGTCGACGCCCTCGTCGACCAGACCGACGGCGACTAGAGGCGCTCGATGATGGTGACGTTGGCTTGACCGCCACCCTCGCACATGGTCTGGAGTCCGAAGCGGCCGCCGGTGCGTTCGAGTTCGTGGACCAGGGTGGTCATCAGTTTGGCCCCCGAACATCCGAGGGGATGACCGAGGGCGATGGCCCCGCCGTTCACGTTGACCTTCTCATGGGGCACCCCGTGCTCGCCCATCCAGGCCAGCGGCACACAGGCGAACGCCTCGTTGCACTCGAACAGGTCGATGTCGTCGATGGACATGCCGGTCCGCTCCAGGGCGTAGGCCGTGGCGGCGATGGGTCCGGTGAGCATGAAAATCGGGTCGTCGCCCCGCACGCTGACATGGTGGATACGGGCCCGCGGGTTGAGGCCGTGCTCAGCCACCGCCCGCTCCGACGCGATGAGCAGCGCCGCGGCACCATCACTGATCTGGCTGGCCACCGCGGCGGTGAGGCGTCCGTCCTCGACCAGCGTCGGGAGTTGGGCCATCTTCTCCAGCGAGGTGCCGCGCCGCGGGCCCTCGTCGTGGGCCACGCCAGCGATGGGTACCACCTCGGTGTCGAAGCGGCCCTCGTCGATGGCCGTAAGGGCCCGTTCGTGGCTGGCCAGGGCGAAGGCCTCCATGGCCTCGCGGCCGATGTCCCACTTCTCGGCGATGAGCTCGGCGCCTCGGAACTGGGAGACCTCCTGGGTGCCGTAGCGGTCGACCCAACCCGTCGACCCGGAGAACGGGTCGTCGTGGCCGTAGGGCACCGCGGCCTCGAGGGCCAGCCCGATGGGGATCATGCTCATGTTCTGCACGCCGCCGGCGACGACGAGGTCCTGGACCCCGGCCCACACCCCCATGGCGGCGAAGCTCACCGCCTGCTGGCCCGACCCGCACTGCCGGTCGATGGTGGTGCCGGGGATCGCCTCGGGGAGTCCGGCGGCCAACCAGGCGGTACGGGCGATGTCGCCGGCCTGGGGGCCGAGGGTGTCGACACAGCCGAACACCACGTCCTCGACGGCCATGGGATCGACCCCGGTGCGGTCGAGCAGCGCCGAGATGGCGTGACCCCCCAGGTCGGCCGGGTGGACCTGGGACAGGCCGCCTCCCCGCTTGCCGGTCGGGGTGCGGACTGCGTCGACGATGTAGGCCTCAGCCACGGGAACTCCTCGTTGGTCGTTCATCGAAAATCGTAGGCCGGTGACGGCGGAGCGGCGGTCACCGGGGCTCGCGGGGCAGGCCCAGCACCCGTTCGCCGATGACGTTGCGCTGCACCTCGTTGGATCCGGCGTAGATGGTGTGGCTGCGACTGTAGAGAAAGGTGCGCTGGAGGTCGTCGAGGAGGTAGCCGAGGTCGAGGGGGTCCTCCTGGGAGGGCGTGGGCGCCACGCCGACCATGCCCGACGCGCCGCGCACCCGCAGGCCCAACTCGCCGAGACGGCGATGCCAGTTGGACCAGTACAGCTTGCCGATCGACATGGCCGGCCCCGGCACCCCGCCGGCGCTGAGGTCGGTGAGCATGCGCAGTTGGTTGAACCGCAGGATCTCCAACTCGCTGTGGGCCCGCATGAGTTCCTGGCGCAGCACCGGGTCGTCGATGACGCCGGTTCGTCGGGCCAGTTCGACCAGGTCGTCGAGTTCCTGGCGGAAGCCGATCTGCTGTCCCAGCGTGGAGGCGCCCCGTTCGAAGGCCAAGGTGCCCATGGCCACCGCCCAGCCGTCGCCGACCTCCCCGACGACCAGGTCGGCTCCGGTCTCGGCGTCGTCGAAGAACACCTCGTTGAACTCAGACCCACCGGTGATCTGGACAATGGGGCGGATCTCGACCCCGGGTTGGTCCATGGGCACCAGCAGGTAGGAGAGCCCGGCGTGGCGTTCGGAGCCCGGTTCGGTGCGGCACACCACGAACGCCCAGTCGGCCAGTTGGGCCAGCGAGGTCCAGATCTTCTGGCCGGACACGATCCAGCGGTCGCCGTCGAGGCGGGCCCGGGTCGACACGTTGGCCAGGTCGGAGCCGGCGTTGGGCTCGGAGTAGCCCTGACACCAGAAGGTCTCGCCGGCCAGGATCGGCGGCACGAAGCGGGACCGCTGCTCGGGGGTGCCGAAGGCGACCAACGTGGGTCCGAGCAGGGTCAGGCCGATGTTGGGGAGACGCCCCGGGGCTCGAGCCTCGACGTAGGTCCGATGGAAGGTCACCTGGTCGATGAGGTCGGCGGCCCGGCCACCCAGCTCGACCGGATAGTCGAGCCCCAGCCAACCACCGCCGGCCAGCTCGCGTTCCCAGGCCACGGCCAGCTCGACCGGCACGTCATCGCGCCCGCTGCCCCCCTTGCCGCGCATGGCGGCGAAGTCGCCGACCAGATGCTCCTCCAGCCAGGTTCGTACCTCGTCGGCGAAGGCCGCCCGATCGGGGTGCAGCGAGAAGTCCACGGGTCCCGATGGTACCTGACGGACCGTCAGAAACCGGAGCCGTGGTGGCCTGCGGCCCGGACCAGGGCGCTGACGAGCCCGTCGAGGCGGTCGGCGGTGCGCCGGTACACCTCGACGCTCTCGCCCCACGGGTCGGGGACCTCGTCGGCGGTGCGGCCGGTGGTCATGTGCCCGCCCCGCGCCCCATGCATGGCCGCCACCCACGTCGCCCGATCGGCCCGGTCCTCAGCGGGCGGTGCGACGTGCCCGGCCAGCCGGGCCACCTCACCGGCCAGGAACGTCCGGGCCCGTGCCGCCTGGTCGATGCCGGCGACCGCCGCCTCGTGGGGTCGGGTCATCACGACGATCAGCTCGGCGGCCGCCACCACGTCGGCGTCGAGGCGGCGGGCCCGGTGACGGCCCAGGTCGATGCCCCGTTCAGCCAGCACTTCGACGGCATGGTCGGTGGCGGGCGATCCCGGGGTGGCCGCCGACCCGGCAGAACCGGTCTCGAGAATCAAGCCAGCCTCGTGGGCTCTGCGAGCCAGCAGGGCCTCGGCCATCGCCGATCGGCAGATGTTGCCGGTGCACACGAACAGGATCATCGCCCGGCGACCGTAGTTGGTTCCAGGTGGGCACCGCCGTCCGTCCAGGGCGTACCGTCTGGGCCGCCCAGGTCGAAGTTCTCAGGAGGCAGCAGTGTCGGGGCCGATGGATGGCGTCAGGATCGTCGAGCTCGGCGTGTGGGTGGCCGGACCGGCAGCTGGGGGGATCCTCGCCGACTGGGGCGCCGACGTCGTCAAGATCGAGCCGCCGGCCGGCGACCCGGCGCGCACCTTCCAGCGCATGCTCGGCGGCGACATGGAGACCAACCCGCCCTTCGAGATGGACAACCGGGCCAAACGCAGCGTCGTCCTCGACCTGACCACCGACGAGGGTCGGGGCCTGGCCCTCGAGCTGCTCGAGGGTGCCGACGTGTTCATCACCAACCTACGGGTCGGTGCCCTGCAGCGCCTCGGCCTCGACTTCGAGTCGGTCGAGGCACGCCTTCCTCGACTCGTGTACTGCCACATCACCGGTTACGGGCGTGAGGGTGAGGACGCTGACCGTGCCGCCTACGACGTGGGGGCCTTCTGGGCCCGGTCGGGAATCGCCGACCTGTTGACCGTTCCGGGCGGTGACCCTCCGTTCCAGCGGGGCGGGATGGGCGACCACTCCACCGGGTTGAGCGGCGCCGCTGCCGTGTCGGCCGCCTTGTTCGACCGGGAGCGGACCGGTCGCGGGCAACTGGTGTCGACGTCGCTACTCCGGCAGGGCGTCTACACCATCAGCTTCGACGTCAACACCCTGCTCATGTGGGGCCGATCGATCGCCGTCGGGGCCCGCGACGGCGTCGGCAACGTCACCATCAACAACTACCGCGCGGGCTGTGGCCGTCGGTTCTGGATCGTCGGGCTGGAGGGCGAGCGCCACTGGCCGCCGCTGGCCCGGGTGGTCGGGCATCCCGAGTGGCTCGACGATGAGCGGTTCGCCCATCCCGCACCGCGGTATCGCAACGCCGCCGAGCTGGTCGCCATGCTGGACGAGATCTTCGCCGGCCGGACCCTCGACGAGTGGGCGGAGGCCTTCGAGGCTGAGCCTGATTTCTTCTGGGCGCCGGTCAACAGCCTCGAGGACCTGCTGGCCGATCCGGCGTTCCACGCGTCGGGGGCGATGGTCGAGGTGCCCGATGGCGACTCGTCGGCGCTGATGGCCGCCACCCCGGTCGAATTCCACGGCACCCCGTGGTCGCCCCGGGGCACGGCACCCGAGCTCGGGGAGCATTCCCGCCAGGTGCTCGCCGAGTTGGGCCGTTCCGACGCCGAGATCGACGCCCTCGTGGCCACAGGAGTCGTCGCCACCAGCGATTCCTGACCAACATGCAGCGGCGAGGCCTGTCCCCACCGCTGCATGTTGGTCAGTTCTGGTCAGGTCAGGTCAGCGAAAAGCGCTGCGGCCAGGGTGGCGGCCACCCGGTCGCGGGCCTCGCCACAGGCCGGCACCACGTCGGCGAACCCCATGAAACCGTGGATGAGGGTCGGGAAGCATTCATAGGCCACCTCGACCCCGGCGGCAGCCATGCCATCGGCATACGCCGCCCCCTCGTCACGCAGCGGGTCATGGTGGGCCGTGACGACATGCGCAGGTGGCAGACCCGACAGGTCGCCAGCCCGGATCGGTGCCGCCATCGGGTCGGTGCACACCGTCGCCCCCACGTAGTGCCCGTAGAACCAGTCCATGGCGGCCCTGGTCAGCAGCGGCCCGTCGGCGTTCTCGGCCATCGACGGCCACCGGTCACACTCCATGTCGGTCGCCGGATAGATGAGCGACTGGAACGCGATAGCCGGGCCACCCCGATCCCGGGCCATCTGGGACACCACGGCGGCCAGGTTGCCGCCGGCACTGTCACCGGCCACGGCCAGGCGGCCCGGGTCGACCCCCAGGTCGTCAGCGTGCTCTGCCACCCAGCACGTGGCGAAGTAGCAGTCGTCGGGCGCCGCCGGAAACGGGTGCTCGGGCGCCAACCGGTACCCGACCGACACGACCACGGCGCCGGTGCGGTTGGCCAGGCCTCGGCAGAAGCCGTCGTGGCTCTCGATGCCCATGATCACCCAGCCGCCGCCGTGGAAGTACACGATCACCGGGGCCACCTCGGGGGCCGACGCCGGCAGGTAGATACGCACGGGCAGAGAACCGCCGGGACCGTCGAGGTCGCGGTCGACCACCGACGCCACCTCTTCGACCGGCAGCGGCTCGCGGGCCGACAGCGCGGCCCGCACCTCGTCGGGCGTCACGCCGGCCGGATCGTCGAGCACCGCCGGGAAGGCGGCCAGCAACGCTGTCAGGATCGGATCGACGGTCATCTTGCCTCCAGGGTGGCGCGGGCCGCAGCTCAGGCCTCGGCGGCCATGCGGTCGTCGTCGTACTGGTATTGCGGCACGTCGGTGCGGGGGGCCCGGGTGTCGCCGTCGGCCGAGCGGACACCGTTGTTCAACCCGCTGCTGGCTGCCTGCTTCCACAACGGGTCGTCGGCCCACCGCACCCCGGTGTCGACAATGGTCCCCGGCCTGTCGATCGCCGTTCCCAAGGAGAGGGCCCGACGCAACAGGTCGCGCTGGAAATCGGGCTCGTGGGGGCGCCCGGCGGTGTAGCCCAGCGGCAGGTCGACGAAGGCGGCGCGAGGCGGGTTGGCCGACGCGGTGATGCTGTGCGCCGCGGTGAGGCACAGGGTGGGCACCCCGGCGGCTTCCAGTGCCCTCGCGACCAGACCCACGGTCTGGTGGCAAACCGGTCAGACGGGCACCAGCAGGGCCAGGTCGACGTCCATGGCCGTCACCGTGTCGACGATGGCCGGCGCCAGCTCCTGTTCGGCGCGGCGCACCGAGTAGATGCCGCCCATGAAGGCCACGGCGTCCGACGCCAGCCCGCCGAGGAATCCCTCGTCGACCAGGTCGTTGAGCCGGTCCAGCGGGAAGACGATGTTCGGGTCGGAGCGGGCCGGCTCCAGGTCGTAGGCGAAGTGGGTGACCCGCACGTCGGTGGCCGGCCCGTCGCTGGCGATGCGACGGATACCGGTGTCGTCCTTCCAGTGGAAGGCCACCTGACCGCGGGTGTACGCCCCGCCCGAGCCGAGGAGGGCCACCCGGGTCTCGGCCAGCGGACGGGCGATCGGCGTCCACGGCGGGGCTTCGGGCCGGTGGGCCCACTGGTAGGGCTCGTAACCCAGGGCGTCGTACTGCTCCCGGGTGCGGGCGATGTAGTCGACCGGGGCGTCGTGCTGCTCACCAGGGCCGTCCATGGCCGCATCGTGGCACGGCGGCGTCGGGTTCGGCGAGCCCTGAGGCCCACGGGTGGCCAAGTGATGACACTGAGAGTATTTGCTCCTACAATCACCGCCATGACGACCGCTGCTCCCCTGCGGGTCGAGGACCTGGCCGCCGCCGCCGACCTCAGCGTCGACACCGTGCGCTACTACCAGCGCCTCGGCCTGCTGCACCGGCCGCGTCGGGTCGGCCGCCGCGCCGAGTACGACACCGGACACCTCGAGCGCCTCGCCGAGATCCGCCGCCTGGCCGCCGCCGGCTTCACCCTCCGCCAGATCGCCGACCTGGCCGACGGCTCAGGCAGCCTGCAGCGTCTCGCCGACGACGCCCGGGCCCGCCGGCTCAGCCGCCACGACGTGGCCGAGGCGGCCGGCGTCCCCGAGAGCCTGGTCACCCTGCTGTGCGACAACGGCCTACTCCAGCCCCACGACATCGACGGCGAGCCCCGCTTCGACGAGAGCGCCGTCACCATGGTCCGGGCCGGGCTGGCCATCAGCGCGGCCGGCGTACCCCTCGACGAACTGGTCACCCTGGCCGCCGACCACGCCGGGCACGTCACCGACACCGTGGACCGGGCCGTCGCCCTGTTCGCCGACCACGTCAAGGGTGACGCCGACGCCGACGAGGAACTGGCCGCCATCGTGCGGGCCCTGCTCCCCGCGGTCACCCGGCTCGTCGCCGAACACTTCCACCGCACCCTCGTGACCCGGGCCCTCGACCGGGCCACCGACGAGGGCCGACGCCCCCTGGCCTCCGCCCTCGAATCCGCCCACGCCGACCGTCTGGTGGTCGACTGCTCATGGCGCTGACCGACCTACGGCCGTCGACCCCCGCCGATCGACTGGTGGCCACCACGGTGGCCGTCGAACCCGGTCCGGCCGCCGACCCGCTGGCCTGGCTGGCCTGCCTGCCTGACGGAGCCACCGGCGTGCCGGCCTGGTTCTGGGAGATCCCGGACGACGACACGGCCTGGGTCGGACTGGGCACAGCAGCGGGCCACGGGGTCTGCGGCGCCGACCGATTCCCAGACGCCGCCGATGCCGCCCACCGGCTCCTCGACCGGATCGACCATCGAGCCCCCGATGGTGCCCCGGCCCCCCGCCTGGCCGCCGGATTCGCCTTCGACGACGACGGCAGCCCTGGGCGTTGGGCGCCTCTCGGCGGCGGCCAAGTGACCCTCCCCGCCGTGCAGGTGCTCCGGCATCGGGGCCGTACCTGGTTGACCACCATCGACGGCTCAGCGGGGCCGCTCCCCGACCAACCGGCGCCGGCGCCGGCCACCCCCGCTGCGGTCGACCCCGCCGACCTCACGCCGGCATCGGCCCGCGACCACTACCGACATCTGATCCGCACCGCCCTCGACGTGATCGCCGACGGGCAGATCGCCAAGGCCGTGCCCTGCCGGTCCGTCCACGTCGACCAGCGACCCGACCTGCCCCGGCTGGTGGCCACCCTGCGCAACACGTACCCGGCTTGCGCCACGTTCTGCGTGACCGACGGGGCCACGGTGTTCGTCGGCGCCACACCGGAGCGGCTGGCCGCCATGGAGGCCGGACACCTCCACACCGCGGCCCTGGCCGGCTCCGCTCCCCGCGACCCCTCGCCGGCCATCGACGCCGCCCTCGGCCAGGGCCTGCTCACCAGCCCCAAGGAGCGCACCGAGCATCAGGTGGTCGTCGACGCCGTCACCGATGCCCTCCGGGGACTGGGCCTCAACCCCCGGCACCCGGCGGCCCCCGAGCTCTTGCGCCTGCACGGCATCCAGCACCTGCACACGCCGGTCGACGCCGCGGCCGGCCCCCACCTCGGCCTGCTGGACGTGGTCGGCGCTCTCCATCCGACCCCGGCGGTCTCCGGGCACCCGGTCGGGCCGTCGGCCAAACTACGGACCCGTCACGAGCAGATGGACCGCGGCTGGTTCGCCGGACCCATCGGCTGGATGGACGCCGACGGCCATGGTGAGTTCCGGGTGGCGCTCCGGTCGGCGCTGATCGACGAACGAGGCACCACCCTCTACGCCGGAGCGGGGGTGGTCGCCGGTTCCGATCCCGATCGGGAATTACTGGAGACCGACGTCAAGTTGCGGGCCCTACTCGGGCCGGTCCTGGCCGCCGCCCATCCGGAGGCCGGCCCGTGACGTCCCGCAGCCCGGCCGTCGATCCGGAGGCCATGGCGGCAGCGACCCGGGCGTTCTTCGCCCAGCTGGCCGCCTCCGGGGTCCGACATGTCGCCGTGTCGCCCGGTTCGCGCTCGACACCGCTCACCCTGGCCGCCGACCGCACCGACGGCCTCGACATCACCATCCACCTCGACGAGCGGTCCGGCGGGTTCTTCGCCCTGGGTCTGGCCCGGGCCACCCGGCGCCCGGTCGCCCTGGTGTGCACCTCGGGCACCGCGGCGGCCAACTACCTCCCGGCGGTGGTCGAGGCGTTCCACAGCGGGGTGCCGCTCATCGTGTGCACCGCCGACCGGCCGCCGGAGCTCCAGCACCGGGGTGCGCCGCAGACCATCGACCAAGTCGAGCTGTACGGCACCCACGTCCGGTGGTTTCACCAGGCCTCGGTGGCTGGCACCGAGCCACCGTCCGAAGCCGTCGCCGTCGCCGCGGCGGCCGTCGAGGTGGCGACCGGGCCCACCCCCGGTCCGGTCCACGTCAACTGGCCGCTGCGCGAGCCCCTCGAGCCGCCCGACGACGACCCGCCGCCGCCCATCCTGCTCAACCCGTCGTCTCCGCCGGCGGCTGCCGTCGATCCGGGTCCGCTGGCCCCCCGCACGCTGCTGGTCGCCGGCCCCGTCGATCTCGACGCCACCAGCGTCGACGCGGTGACCGCATTGTCCCGGACCGCCGGCTGGCCGGTGGTCGCCGACCCGGCCTCCGGCCTGCGGCGCGGGTCCCACACCCCCGATACGCCGGTCATCGCCACCGGCGAGCACCTGTTCCGTACCGCCTGGGCTGACGGCCACGTCCCCGACGTCGTCGTCCAACTGGGTGCCATGCCGACCAGCAAGGCCTACCGGCAGTGGCTGGAGCGCACCGCTCCACCCCGCGTCGTGACCGTCGACCACGTAGGCCGCCATCCCGACCCGGCCCTGATCGTCACTGACCGCATCGACGCCGAGGCCGGTGCTTGGGCCGCCGCGGCCGCGGCCCGAACCCCAGTCCCCGACGTCACCTGGGTCTCGACGTGGCTCGATGCCGACCGAACCGCCGCGGCAACGGTGGCCGCCACCGTCGCCGCCCAGCCATTCGACGAGCCGGCCGTGGTGGGCATCCTGGTCGACCGTCTCCCCCGAGGCGCCAACCTGGTCGTCACCAACTCCATGCCCATCCGGGACCTCGACGCCTTCCTCCCAGCCGGCCGGCGTCCGCTATCGGTGTGGGCCAACCGGGGGGCCAACGGCATCGACGGCCAGGTATCGACCGCCCTCGGCATCGCTGCCGGCCGCGACGAACCCACGGTGCTGCTGACTGGCGACCTGGCACTGCTCCACGACCTGCCGGGGCTGACAGCCGCCGACCGGCTGGGCTGCGATCTGACCGTCGTGGTCGTCGACAACGACGGCGGCGGCATCTTCAGCTTCCTGCCCATCGCCGACAGTCCCGGGGTCGACCACCGGCGGCTGTTCCACACGCCCCACGGGTTGCGGATGGCTGACATCGCCGCAGCAGCCGGAGCCACCTACCAACAGGTCCGCGACCCTGGAGCGCTCGATACCGCGCTGGCCATGTCGGTCGGCCATCCGGGTCTCCACGTGGTCCATGTCCCGGTCGACGCCGCCACCAACGTGGCCATCCACCGGGCGGCCACCGCTGCGGTCATCGAGGCGCTGGACCGGTGAGCAACCCGCTGCACGTCGAAGTCGAAGGCGACGGTCCTCCCCTCGTCATGCTCCACGGCTTCACCGGCGACACAACGACCATGTGGCCGCTCAGCCGGGCCTTGACGGGTATCCGCACGGTGTACGCCGTTGATCTGCCCGGCCACGGCCGCACCGGGCTGCTCGACGAAGACGCCCTCCACGGTTTCGTCGCCACCGTGGACCTGCTGGCCGACCTGTTTGGGCGACTCGACATCGGCCGGGCCGACGTGGTCGGCTACTCGATGGGCGGCCGGTTCGCCCTCGGCCTGGCGGTCCTGTACCCCGATCTCGTCGAGACGTTGACGTTGATCGGCGCCTCGGCCGGCATCGCCGACGACGGCGAGCGGCGGGCCCGGCGCCGTGCCGACGACGAGCTGGCCGACGACCTGCTGGCCGACGGCATCGAGCCCTTCGTGAACCGGTGGATGGCCCTGCCGCTGTTCGCCAGCCAGGATCGGCTCGGGGCGGTCGCATTGGCCGCGGCCCGCCGGCAGCGGCTCGGGAATGACCCGGCCGGGCTGGCCGCCAGCCTGCGCGGTGCCGGGTCGGGCGCCCAGCCGTCGTTGTGGAGCAGGCTCCACGAAGGAGATCACCAGACGCTGCTGCTCGTCGGCGCCGAGGACGCCAAGTTCCGCCGCACCGCGGTCCGCCTCGCCGACGGACTGCTCCGGAGTCGTATCGCCGTCGTACCCGACGCCGGACATGCCGCACACATCGAGAACCCGGCGGCCACCGCCGAGCTGATCGTCGAGTTCGTCACGGAACGGCCGGCATGACCGGGAGCGACGGGCCGCCGGTCGTCAGCGCATCGGTCGGCCGGCTGCCCCTGCGCTACCGCGAGCCCATCGCCACGGGCCGGGGCCCCGTCACCGACCGCGAGGTCGTGGTCGTGGCCCTCACCGACGCCGACGGCGTTGTGGGCTTCGGCGAGGCGGCACCGTTGGCGGGATTCACGCCGGAGACCCCGGCCGAGGCCGAAACAGCCATTCGGGCCTGGCTGGCCGACGAGGACGCCGAACCGCCGCTCCTGGCGACGGCCCGGGCCGCCATCGAGGGCGCCCTGTTCGATCTGCGGGCCAGACAACTCGGTGTGCCCCTCCACGAGCACCTCCGACCGGGCAGCCCGTCGTCCATCCCGGTGTCAGCCCTCGTCGCCGGCACCTCGCCGCGGCGTCTGGCCCGCCAGGCCCGCCGAGCGGTGGAGGCCGGCCACCGCACGGTCAAGGTCAAGGTCGGGGCCAGTTCCATCGACGATGACGTGGCCCGGGTGGCTGCCGTCCGGGCGGCGATCGGCGCCGACGCCGCCCTACGGCTCGACGCCAACGGGGCGTGGAGGGTGACCGAAGCCGTCGCCAACATCGAGCGTCTGGCCGTCCACCGACCGGAGATGATCGAGGAGCCGACCTCCGGCGTCGAGGGGCTGGCCGCGGTACGGGCCGCGGTCGGGGTTCCCGTCGCCGCCGACGAGACGGCCTTCGACCCGGCTGCGGTCGCCGCCATCATCGACTCCGGTGCCGCCGACCTGGTCGTCGTCAAGCCCTCGGCGCTCGGCGGTCTGGTCGCTGCTGCGGAGCTGATCGCCACGGTGCGGGAGGCCGGCCTCGGGGTGGTCGTCACCTCACTGCTGGAGGGCGCCATCGGCGTGCGGGCCGCCGGCCATTTGGCGTCGAGCCTCGCCACGCTCGACCCGGCTCCGGGGCTGGCGACCTCGTCGCTGCTGGCCACCGACATCGCGACCCCGCCGCGACTCGCCGACGGCCACCTCCACCTCGACTGATCCGACCCTGGGCCACAAGGCCGGGGCACGGCCTCAGTCGAGGGCGCGGGCGATGTTGGTGCGCATCGAGTCGGGCGGGGTCTCCTCGCCGAGAACGGCCTCGGATTCCCGGGCCGCCGAGGCGAACACCCCCTTGGACATGAGGGAGCGCTCGGCGGCCCGTCGCCGCCAGTAGATCTCGGCGCGCGCCCGGTGGGCGCCCTCGTGGGTGGGTTCGGCGGCCACCGCCGTCTCGACCAGGTGGCAGGCCAGACGCAGGTCTCCCTGTTCGGCGGCGTCGAAGGCCCGGTCGGTGAAGGCCTCGATCGAGCCGACCATCGCCACCAGGGCCGACGCCAGGTCGCCCCGGCGTGAGGGCTTGAGGTGGGCCGGGTCGCCGTCCCACCAGCCGCCGAACTGGCGGTACACGTTGCGGACCACGAACTCAGGCTCATCGTACTGGGGGGCCAGCCAGGGGCGATCCCGCAGGTGGTCGGGCACCGTCACCTCGTGGATGATCGTGTCGAGGGTGGCGCCCTCGTTCATGAGGGCGAGCGTCGAGTCGGCCAGGTGCTCGAGGACGTCGGCGATGTCGCCCAGCACCTGTTGGACCCGATGGCGGCCGACGATGGGCAGGCCGTGGGCCGGATAGACCTTCTCGGCGCCGGCGGCCAACATCTCGCGCATGGCGGCCGCCCATTCGATGGGATAGCGCTGCACCTTCTGCGGGTTGCCGGCGTTGGGGAACACCCAGACGACGAAGTCGCCGGCGAACACCGCCTTGTCGGCCGGATCCCACACCCAGGTGTGGTCGTCGGTCTCGCCACGGGCGTGGCGCAGCTCGAGCTGGCGGCCACCGATCGACACGTCCATCCGGTCGCGGTAGGTGACGTCCGGTTCGGCCACGTCGTCGGGCAGGAACCGTGCGACGTCTCCCCCGATACCCAGGTCGGCCCGTACGCCGCCGAACTGCCGGCGGTTGATGACCCGGTTCCACCCGTCGGTACGCCGGTACCGCTCGAAGCGGGGGCCGACGGCTTCGTGGGCCAGCACGGCGGGACGGGGGCCGCCCCGACGGTCGGCGTCGGCCATGAAGGCGCCGCTGCCGCCCACGTGGTCGAGATGGCCGTGGGTGTACACCAGGCTGTGGACGGGGGCGTCGGACCACGTGCGGAGGGCCTCGACCACCGCGGTGCCCGACTGGACCCCGCTGGCGTCGATGCACACCAACCCCTCGTCGGTCCGTCGGGCCCAACTGTGGGAGAACGACTCGACGACGGCCAGCCCGTCGTCGATCTCGGTGACGGCGTCGATGACCCGGTTGTGGGGCGGTTCGGCCACGCCGGAGTCGATGACCCGGTTGGCGAGGTCGACGGGATGCGGGTGCTGGCTGCTCACGTGGCGGGCTCCTCGGTGGCTCGGCCTGCGTAGCGTACCGAACGGTTTAGCCACATGGCTAATCCTCGACGGCCAGCCGGCGCTCAGCCCAGATGGCGGCGCACCAGCGCCTCGGCCCGGTCCAGGTCCTCGAACAGGAAGAAGTGGCCGCCGTCGAACACCTCGGGAACCACGCCGAGCACGTCGCCCTGGGCGGCGAACCACCTCGGCTCGATGTCGGTGCGGTCGCCGTGGCAGATGACCGCCGGACACCGGACGTCGGCCAGGCGGCGGAACGTGGCCACCGGCCCGTGCCGGCGTCGGGACCCGAAGATCTGGGCCTCGGTCTCGGGATGACACGCCAGCTCCACCCGGCCGTCGTCCCGGTCGGCGAAGCCCCAGCGGACATAGGCCGACAGCACTTCCGGGTCGACGGCGTCCAGCGGCGGTCGGGCCCCGTAGGAGGCGACAACGTCGGCCCGGTCGTCCCAGTCCACCCGACGCCGACGGGCCCCGACGGCCAGCGGGTGTTCGCCCTCCCAGTACGCGACGCTTCCGCCTGCCCCGCCGTCCTCGGGCGGCGGCACGGCGATGGCCTCGCACAACAGCAGGGCCTCGACCCGGTCGGGAGCGGCGACAGCGACCTCGATGGCCACCCCGCCGCCCAGCGACACCCCGAGCACCCGGCAGCGGTCCATTCCCAGGTGGTCCAGCACGGCCAGCACGTCGCCGGCCATGGCGTCGTTACCCAGGCGCAGCTCGTCGGTGACGACGGTGCTGGCACCGTGGCCGCGCAAGTCGACACCGACGACGCGGAACCGGTCGGTCAGCCGCCGGGCCAGCGGGTCGTACATGCCGGCGCAGAACCCGTTGGGGTGCAACAGCACCAGCGATGGGCCCACACCGCCCCAGTCCAACCACGCGGTCTCGAAGCCGCCGTGCGCGACGACACCCTCCACGGGCCCGGTGGTCGTCACGCCCTAGCCTCGTTCACGATGAACCAGTCTGGCCGCCGGCCGGCCGATCAGGGGAACCGGACCGCGATCTCGTCGTCGGACCAGAACCCGGGCATGGGCCGATCGGACCCCGTCCGGGCGTAGTGGGCCAGCCGGGCGACGGCACCGTCGTCGAACATCTCGACGGCATCGAAGAAACACGCGCCGCCCACGGCCCGTAACGCACGGTCGCCCTCGCTGCCCCGACGGGGCAGATGGGAGGTCAGCACCAACAGCCTCGGGGCGTCATCGGTGCCCGACGCCAGCACCGTGGCCCGACCCAGGGTCTTCCAGAGCGTGTCGGCCCGGCGCATCCCTGGACGGGCCGTCGTGAACGCTCCCGCCACTTCGACATACCACAGGTGCCCGACGGCCCGGTCGGTGACGAGGAACGGGAAGGTGATGCCGAGCCGCCGGAGAGCGACCGGCGCCTTCACGGTGTCGAACCCGGCCTCGTCGAGCACCTCGGCGGCGATGTCGGTCGCCTTCTTGCCGGCGGCCGTCGCCCGGTCGATGACGTGCTCAGCGGCATCGAGGAGGTTCGGGTCGGCGAACAGCCCGCCCTGATCAACCGGGGTGGCGAGGTCACCCCGACGCCACTCGGCCCTCGGCCTCTCGGCCAGACGCTCGTGCTCGCCGGCCACCCGGTCGGCGGCCAGGGCCACGTACTCGGGATCAAGGTCGTAGCCGACGCCCCGCCGTCCGGCCCGCGCTGCGGCGACGAGGGTGGTGCCCGAACCCATGAACGGGTCGAGCACCACGTCGTCCCGGTAGGTGTACAGGTCGATGAGCCTTCGGGGCAGCTCGACGGGGAACGGCGCCGGATGCCCGACCCGGCTGGCCTGTTCGGCGTCGATGCGCCACAGGTCCAGGGTGGCCTCCATGAACTCGTCGGTGGTGACCGTGCTCTCGTGGGGCAGGCCGTCGTCCCGGCGTCGGGGTCCGGGCCGGGCCCGGTCAAAGCGCCCCTTGCTGGCGATGACGACCCGCTCGGTCATGTCGCGCAGCACCGGGTTGGCGGCCTTGCGGAACGACCCCCACGCCACCGAACCGGTCGCCCCGTCGGCCTTCTGCCAAACCACCTCACCGCGCAACAGCAGACCCAACTCGTCCTGGAGGATGCGGATGACGTCGGCCGACAGGCTGCGGTACGGCTTGCGACCCAGGTTGGCGACGTTGACGGCGATGCGGCCGCCCGGCTCGAGCACCCGCACACATTCGGTGAACACGTCGTGGAGCATCCCCAGGTATTCCAGGTAGGAGGCCGGCACCCCGTCGGCACCGTTCCCGCCGGCGACGGCCAACTCGTACTCCTTGCCCACGAAGTACGGCGGTGACGTCACGACGAGCGCCACCGAGTCGTCGGGGAGGTGGTGCATGTCGCGGGCATCGCCGTGGATGCAGCCGTCGCCCAGGTCGTCGACGGCGTTGACGGTGTCGTCGTCCGAGATCACCGGCGGGGTGAAACGGGCGTAGAAGCTCGACGCGTCGTGGCTCTCCCGACGGCTCACGCCGAACGCCGTGGTGGCCGTGCCCTTCCGGGCGCTGGAATCGTCGCTCACCCCCGCAAGGGTACGCGCCGCCGCGCGCGGCGCCCACTGGGCCCCGGCCACCCCCGCTGTCACTGGCCGTCGACATGATGGGACCACCACTCGCTGCCGTCACGGCGCCTCGTCAACCGATCCATCGAGGCAGCCGATGAACCCGACGACCCAGTGGCCCCGGGAGCCCGACGATGCGACCAGACCGGCACGAGCGCCCAGAACCGGGCCGTCCCTGCTGGTCGGATTCGCCGGATCGACCCTGGTCTGCGAGACCTTGGACGATCTTGCCCACCTGATCGGGCGCACGGCACCCACTGCCTGGCGCGGGGTCGGCGTGATCGCCGTGGCCCGTGCCGACTCGAGGGACATCCACCTGATCCACCGGGTGGACCGCGACGGTGGGTCGGCGACGGCCATGGTGCGCCGGGGCGAGATCACCCGCCTGACCGACGCGACCGGCCCGATCGACGACCTGTGCCGTCGCCTGCTGGGCATGGCCACACCTGGTGCCCCTCCACTCGACGCCGCCACCCGTCGGGCCTGGTGGTGCGATCGGGTCCTCGACGACACCCTCCGTCGGCCGGTCGGCGACCCGCCGTCACCGGCCCGGGTAGCCGAACTCCGGCCGCCGCCGGTGGGCTGGCACGAGGTACACCGGCGCTGTGCCACAGGTGGGCTCGAGGTTCCCGGGCTCACCCGGGACATGGCCGCCTGGTTCGACACCGGTGCCTTCGCCCGCTGGGTGCAGCGATCCCTGCCCGACGTCGACCAGACCCTCCCCGACCTGGTCACCCTCCTCGGCGTCGAAACCGTCCGGCCACTGACCGTCCCGGAACCATGAGCGGCCCGGATCTCACCGCAGTCCGTGCTCGGCGAACAACTCGGCCAGCCGCACCCGTGCCCGGTCACCGGTGGTGGCCCAGTCGTAGATCGAACCACCGACCGCTCCGGTGCCGACCAACGACGCCACGAACCCGTCCAGGTCGTCGATGTCGGCCAGTGGCTCTCCCGGGTCGGGAATGTCGGTGCCGTCGGCCGCGCCCACCCCTCCGATACCGTGCACGACCGCTACCGGGTCACCCAGGTTGGCCCGCAGCAGGGAGATGCTGTCGCCGCTGTACGCCTCAGGGTCGGCATGCTCGTCGGTCCGGAACGACCAGTAGCTCATCGGCATCCACACGTCGTAGAGCGGGGCCAGCCGATCCCATGGAAACGTCGGCCAGAAATCGGGGTTGATCTCGTCGGTCAGCACGGGCGGCATCACGATGGCCCCGAGCGGCGCGTCCCCGACCTCGGCCCGGAGTCCAGCGCTGAGGGCTACCAGGCGGTCCGAGCGTTCCGTGGGCTCCAGGCCGTCGAGGTTCCATTCGATGTCCACGGCGACACCGTCGAACCGGTGCCCCAACACGGCGAAGTCGGCCATGGCCTCCAGGCGCCGGAGGTCCTCGTCGTCGGCCGACCACTTGGGTAGGTACCAGGCCACCGCGTCGAGACCAACGGCGTGGGCGGCCAGCAGGAACTCAGCCAGCAGCCAGCGATCGCTGATCGGCCAGGCCGCCCGATCGTCGGACCGTGCCGCCTGGACGAACACCGTGCGGACACCATGGTCGGCCATCACCGCCACATCGGCCGGCGACACCGTCGGCGTCCCGACGTACACCGGGTCGATGTCGTAGGCGTCGACCCAGGCTCCGAGACCCCGATACGGCTCCGTCGTCCATGCCGGACGTTCATCGACGACGAGGTGGGCCGACACCGAGCCGGGCGGGGTCGTCGTCACCATCGGCAGCGCCTGGCCCGACGATGCTGCGGTCACGACGGCCACACCGACCAGGCCGACGACCAGCGCCACGAGCACTGCGGTGGTGATCCAGGCCCGGATGTCCATGCGGCCACCGTAGCCAGCACCCTGGCCGCCCACCGGGCGGCTCCCTGGGCCGCGCCTGCCATCCGAAGAGCCGCCGGAAGGCCCCAGCGACACGACCCCGACCACGGAGCGGGATAGCGTCGGCCTCCGTGACCGATGCCGACGCCGGAGCCCTCCCGGACCAGCCCTCCGACGAACCCGGTCCTCCGGAGCCGAGCAGCCTGGCCCGACGACGGCTGCTCATCGCCCTCGGGTTCGGTGCCGCCAATGCCGCCCTGTTGCGACGGCTCCCAGCGCTCGGGACAGGACGCTCGACGGCAACCGGTCCGCAGTCGTCGCCCAGCACCGTGGCACCGGCGACCACGACGTCGACGGCACCAGCCACCACCACCCCCTCGGTGACCGAAGCGCCGGCGGCCGCACCCGTGTACGACCCGGAGGCCCTCGTCGACCCCGCCGGCCACGTGTTCGATCTGGTCATCACCGGGGGCCGGGTGGTCGATCCGGCCACCGGGTACGACGCCGTCGCCCAGGTCGGAATCGACGGCGACACCGTCACCTACATCGGGGACCAGCCGCTGACCGGCTCATCGTCGTTGGCCGCCGACGGCCTGGTCGTCGCCCCCGGGTTCATCGACATCCTCTCCTACCCGCCCGACGGCTACGGCGAGTGGTTCAAGGTGGCCGATGGCGTCACCTCCAACCTCTGCCTGCACGGCATCGACGCCCCGACCACCAGCTTCCTCCAGAACGTCGCCTTCCACGACCCGCCGGTCAACTACGGCGGCGCTACCGATCAGTCCACCCACCGGCAGCGTGAAGGCATCGGCATCGACCCGGCCACGGCCGACGAGATCGCCCTCCTCGCCGAACTGGCTGACACCGACATCCTCGACGGCGCCCTGGGCATCCACGAGCAGCCCGAATACGTGCCGGGCGTGACGCTCGACGAGATGCTGGCCCACGGCGAGGTGGCGGCCCGCCACGGGGTGCCTCTCTGCCTCCACCTGCGCAGCGGTCGCCCCACCGACCTGGCCGCCCAGGCGGCGGCCGTCGACGAGGCGCTCACCGTGGCCCGGCGCACCGGCTGCGCCGTCCACATCGAACACCTCAACTCGACCGGGGGAACGGGCCGTATGACCGACGCCATCGCCCAGATCGACGCCGCACGGGCTGAGGGCATGGCCATCACGGCGTGCGCGTATCCGTACACCTACTGGGCCACCTACGCCGGCACCCCCCGCTTCGACGACTTCGAAGCCAAGTTCGGGATCACCCACGCCGATCTGCAGGTGGCGGGCACCGATCGGCGCGTCGACCCCGACGACTGGGACCGCATCCGGGCCGAGAACCCACTCACCGCGGCGTTCGCCATGAGCGAAGCCGACGTCGAGGGGATGCTCACCGTGCCCTGGACCCTCATCGGCTCCGACGGCCTGATCGGTGAGAGCCACAACAACCACCCGCGGGGTGCCGGATGCTTCAGCCGAGTGCTGGGCGTCTACGTGCGGGAGCGCGGCGTGCTCTCCCTGTCCGATGCCCTGGCGAAGATGACCATTCTCCCGGCGCGTCTCCTCGAACCGGCGAGCCCGGCCATGGCCCGGCGGGGACGGCTCCAGGGCGGGGCGGCAGCCGACATCACCGTGTTCGATGCGGCCCGTATCAGCGACCGGGCCGACATCGTGGAGCCCGGACGTGAGTCGGTCGGCGTGCACCATGTCGTGGTGGGTGGCCGCGTCGTCCGGCGCGACCAGGTCAGCGACCGGTCGGTGCGTCCCGGCATTCCGCTGCTGAGCGAGGTCTCGTGACCGCGCGCGACGAGCACCGGGAGCGCCGGGCCGGCTGGCGACTGACCCAGATCGTCGTCCTAGCCGCCTTCGGGCTACTGGCCTGGTCGTTCACCGGGGCCGACCCTGGATCCGGCCCCGAACCCGGTGACGGGTCGGCGGCGCAACCCACCAGTGCGACCGGGCACCAGGAGACGAGCGACCCCGACACCCCGGACGGCGAGGACGGGCCCGACGACGGATCCGCAGATCGGCCCCGCTCGTTCACCCTGGCCGTCGCCGGTGAGGTCCTGGTCCACGAGTACGTGGCCGACGCCGCCCGCGCCGCGTCGGGCAGCCGGTGGGACTTCGGCCCCATGTTCGCCCCGGTGGAGCCGATCCTGGCCGCCGCCGACCTGGCCCTCTGCCACCTCGAGACCCCGCTGTCGGCCGACAACTCCGACCTGTCGTACTACCCGGGCTTCTCGGTACCCCACGAACTGTCGGAGGGCATCGCCGGCGCAGGGTTCGACGGCTGTTCGGTGGCCTCCAACCACAGCCTCGACGCCGGAGTCCCAGGGGTGTCGGCCACCCTCGGGCACCTGGCCGACGCCGGGGTCGCCCCGGCCGGTATGGCCACCGAGGGAGGGCAGGCTGCTGCGGCGATCCACGAGGCGGGCGACACCACGGTGGCCCACCTCTCCTACACCGACCTGCTCAACGGTGCCGCCCTGCCGACCGACCCGCCATGGCTGGTGGCCGCCCTCGACCCGGTCACCGTGCTGGCCGATGCCCGGGCGGCAAGGAACGCCGGTGCCGAGTTCGTGGTAGTCAGCGCCCACTGGGGTGGCGAGTACGTCACGGCCACCACCGACCGCCAGGCCGAGATCACCGCGACCCTTCTGGCCTCGGACGACGTCGACCTGGTGATCGGCCACGGTGCCCATGTCGTACAGCCGGTGACCGTCATCGACGGCGAGTACGCGGTCGTCGGGCTGGGGAACTTCCTGTCCAACCAGCCGGGCGACGAACGCCGACGCTGCAACGAGTGTCCAGCTTCCACCCAGGACGGGATGATCGCCTGGTTCGAGTTCACCGAAGGCGAGGATGGGCGGTTCGCGGCGACGACGGCCGGCTACTACCCGACCTGGGTCGACCGCTCCAACTACCGCATCATCCCTCTCGGCCTGGACGACCCGGCAACCGTCGAACCCTCGGTGCTGGCCGAGGCGGCACGACGGACCGCCGAGGTCGTCGAACCAGCCCTGGACCGCCTTGACACGCTCCCGCAGGTCGCGTCGACCGGGCCCTGAAGGTCCCTCAGTTCTGCCCGGCACCTGACGTCGCGGGAGACCGCCGCGCTAGCCTGCTCAGCAGTCAACGACGACGACCCCGTGGCCCGCACTTCCGCCGGTTCCGGGCTCGACCGAGGGAGCGATCCATGACCAAGTCCACCCGCGTTCACAACTTCTGTGCCGGACCATGCACCCTGCCGGTGTCGGTGCTCGAAGAGGTCCGCGACGAGCTGCTCGACTTCGGTGGCACCGGCATGTCGATCATCGAGTCCAGCCACCGGGCCCCCGCCTACGACGGTGTGCACATGCAGGCCCTGGCCGACTTCCGCTCACTGGCCGGCGTGCCCGACGACTTCACGGTGCTGTTCCTCCAGGGCGGGGCCACCCTGCAGTTCGCCCAGATCCCCATGAACCTGCTGGCCGACGGCGACACCGCCGGATACGTCACCACCGGCACGTGGGCCAAGAAGGCCATCGGCGACGCCCGGGTTGTCGCCGACATCCACGAGGCGTGGAGCGGCGCCGACGAGGGCTTCGCCCGCATGCCCGGAGCCGACGAGATCACCGTGGGCGACGATGACCGCTACATCCACATCACCACCAACGAGACCATCGGCGGCATCCGCTTCCCCGAGTACCCCACGCTTGGCGTGCCGATGGTCGCCGACATGAGTTCCGATTTCCTCAGCCGCCCCATCGACTGGGATCGCTTCGACGTCGTGTACGGCGGCGCGCAGAAGAACCTGGGCCCTGCCGGCCTGGCGGTAACCGCGGTGCGCACCGAGCTGATCGGTCGGGGCGGACGTCCCCTGCCGAACTACCTGGACTTCGCGTACCACGCCGACGCCGACTCGATGGCCAACACGCCCTCGATGTTCAGCATCTACGTGATGGGCAAGGTGCTGTCCTGGATGATCGACGCTGGTGGCCTCGACGAGTTCGAACGCCGGGCCGCTGAGCGTGCCGACCTGCTGTACGGCGCCATCGACGGCAGCGACGGCTGGTACCGCTCGCCGGTCGACGCGGCCAGCCGCTCCCACATGAACATTGTGTTCCGGCTGCCGTCCGAGGATCTCGAGAAGCAGTTCCTGGGGGAGGCCGAAGCGGCCGGGCTCATGAACCTCAAGGGCCACCGCAGTGTC
The DNA here is from genome assembly GCA_964586175.1 of uncultured Microthrixaceae bacterium. Classification (GTDB taxonomy): domain Bacteria; phylum Actinomycetota; class Acidimicrobiia; order Acidimicrobiales; family MedAcidi-G1; genus CAZPGL01. The sequence continues at coordinate 31,508 of CAZPGL010000014.1, forward strand.
GGCGGTATCAGGGCCAGCGTGTACAACGCCCTACCTCTCGAGAGCGTCGCCGCCCTCGTCGAGTTCATGGCCGTATTCCGGGCTGCCAACAGCTGACGCCACTCCGAATCTGGGGTCTGTCCCCAAATCCGGAATGCGGCGGTCAGTCGTCGACGAGGCGCACCGTTCCCGCGTTTCCATCGACCTCAACCAGCGCCCCGTCGGCGATACGCCGAGTGGCGCCGGTGACGGCCACCACGCACGGCAGGCCCAACTCCCGCGACACGATCACCGCGTGGCTCATCTGACCACCGACGTCGACGACCACCGCCTCGACCGGCACGAACAACGGCGTCCACGCCGGGTCGGTGATGGGCGCCACCAGCACGTCGCCGGGCCCGAGGTCTCCGGGGTCGGCGGGATCGAGCACCACCCGGGCCCGGCCCCGCGCCACCCCATTGCAGCCCGGGATCCCCGTCAGCATCGTGCCGGGCGGCGCCGGATCGGCGACGGTATCCACCCGTCGATCCCAGGTGTCAGGCGGCGGCATCGTCCCGCTGAACGCGAACGGCGGCACCAGCCGTGACAACGCGTCCCTGGTGGCCCGCCGGGAGCCGATGACGTCGGCAAACTCCGCCGGATCCACCCGATAGGCCGGCAACTCCCCGTACAACACGAACCACAGGTCGTCGGGACGGCCGCCGCTGCGATCGGCCAGACGGCGACCCAACTCCCGCAGAGCCAGCCGGCATTCGTGGATGATCTTGACCAGCAGGGCCTTGGACCGCTCCCGCGCCCGGCTGTACTCGACGGCGCTGCGGTGCACCCGCACGGCGAATCGGCGTCCGAGCCGCCCGCCCTCGGCTTGGAGTCGGTCGACGGCCGCCGCCCGTGCCTCGGCCAGCCGGGCCGCCCGGACCGCCGGGTCGTGGTCGTCGCCGGCCAGCCACATACGGTCGATGATGGCCAGGGGCAGCCGATGGTCGGTATCCCACACCTCGCACGCCACCTCCCATTCGTTGGGGCCGCGGCTGCCGTGGTCCGACAGGAAGCGCTCGAAGGCGGCGAGGAACCCCGCCGCCGCCGGTTCGGCAGCCAGGCGGTCCTCGAGACCCTCGAGGCCGCTGGTGAAACACGTCGCCACGGCCGGGGCGTCACGCACCATCCGGCTCAACGCCCAGAGGTCGTGGGACGGGGCCGCCGAGGCCACGTCACCAATGCCGCCGAGCAGATCGAGAGCGACTGTCGCGTCGCCGAGTCGCTTCTCGCAGACCATCCGCAGCAGGTTCAACCCGATGCCCGACGCCCCCGTGATCAGGAGGTGGTCTCGGAACAGGTCGCCCATCATCGGGATGGCCGTCTCGACAGTGCCGATCAGTTCGTCATCGGTCATCGTCTGGATCGGCGGCACACCGGCCCGCCACGCTTCCGCAGCCTCCTGGCCGGCCTCAAGGCGCGGCAGCCGGTCGCCGAACACCACCGACAGGCCGAAGCGCGCACCACGTAGCGACGCACCGAGGTTCCGGTCGCCCTTCTGGGACACATGGGGCGGCGCCACCCCTTCAGAGCCGAGGAACGTGGCATCGGTGTCGGCCGCCGTCGCTCCCGGCGACCGCTCCGCCATCACCCGTGACGCCGAGAGGTTCAAGTACGTGTAGCCCCCGAAGACCCCCATCTGCACGTCGGCGTCTTCGGTCAACTCGGCGTCGGTCATGATGCCGACGACCCGCATGGCGTCAATGGCCGGGTCGCCGCCCATGGTGGCGGTCAGCGAGGCGCTGAACGGGAACACCACCTCGGGGTAGACCTCACCGGCGTTGCCCCGCGTGTACACCGGGAACCGGGTGCTGGGCGTGCCGTGGACGTAGGGCCCCAACCCGAAATCGACCAGATCCACCGCAGAAACCGGCGAGGCAGGGAGCGCCGGGAAACCGTCGGCCGGGACATCGGGGGACACGCCACGAGACGGTACCGGTCCGGCCCGACCACTAACGTTGCCGGGCGATGGGGGAACCGACGACCACCGTGTCGAGGGCGTGGTCGCGGGCGCAGTGGATGCTGGGCCCGGCGATGATCATGCTGGTCCAGGCGATCTGGTTCGGGGCGCCGGCCGGCGTGATGATCAACGGTGTCGTGCTGGGCCTGCTCACCGCCCTGGTCGCCCTGGGCATGTTCCTCGTCCACCGGGCCAACCGGGTGCTCAACTTCGCCCAGGGCGAGTTGGGCCTGGTGCCGGCCGTACTGGCCGTCATGCTCGTCGTCGAGTCTGGGTGGCCGTGGCTGCTGGCCCTCGCCGTCGGATCGGTGGCCGCCCTCACCCTCGGCGGTGCCGCCGAGTTCCTCGTGGTCCGGCGGTTCTTCAGGGCGCCCCGCCTGGTGCTGACCGTCGCCACCCTGGGGTTGGCCCAGGGCCTCGGGTTCCTCGCCCTTCTGATGCCGAGGTGGTGGGACACCAGGGTGGCGTCCCAGCGCATCGCCGCACCGATCGACCAGGTATGGGACGTCGGGCCGGTCCGCCTCGACGGCGACCACCTCGTCATCCTGGCCGTCGTCCCCCTGGTGCTGCTCGCCGTCGGCACCCTGCTGCGCCGCACCGACCTCGGCGTGGCCATCCGGGCCGCCGCCGAGCTCCCCGACCGGGCGGCATCGCTCGGGGTCCCGGTCCGCTCGGTCCACACCGTGGTGTGGGCGCTGGCCGCCTTCCTCGCCTTCCTCGCCCTGTTCCTGCGGGCCGGGGTGATCGGGCTGCCGGTCGGTGGCTCGCTGGGATTCAGCTTGCTGCTGCGAGCCCTGGCAGCCCTGATGATCGGACGGCTCACCCATCTCCCGACGGTGCTGGCCTCGTCGGTGGCCCTCGGCGTGCTCCATCAGGGCGTCGACTGGAACCAGGACAGCTCGCTGGTCGGCGACACCATCATGGCTGCGGTCATCGTGGTCGCCCTGCTCGTGCGACGCGACCGCGGCGACCGAGGCGAAGTCGACCTCGGTATGTCGTCAGCCGTCGGCGAAATCCGGCGGATCCCCGCGGCGATCGCCGAACGTACCGGATTCCGCCTTCTCCGCTGGTCGGCGATATCGGCGGCGGCGGGCGTGTCGCTGTGGCTGCCCCACGTGCTCGGCGTCCAGAACGTGCTGCGGCTGTCGTTCCTGCACCTGTACACCATCGTGCTGGTGTCGATGGTGGTCCTCACCGGGTGGGCCGGACAGTTGTCGCTGGGCCACATGGCGTTCGTCGCCGTCGGCGCCGTCACCGGCGCCGTGCTCTCCCAGGAACTTGGCGCCGACCTCCTGCTGGCCGTGCTCGGTGCCGGCGTAGCCGGGGTGGTCGCCTCGCTGGTCGTCGGGCTGCCGGCGCTGCGGCTGCGCGGCCTGTACCTGGCCGTCACGTCGCTGGCCTTCGCCGTGGCGACCACGTCGTATCTGCTCAACCCTCGGTTCTTCGACTGGATCCCCACCGACCGGGTGGAACGGCACCCGCTGCTCGGGCGCATCGACTGGACAAGCTCGTTCGCCATGTACCACGTCAGCCTGCTGGCGGTGGTCGTCGCCTTCATCGCCGTGTCGGGGCTGCGCCACAGTCGGACCGGCCGGGTACTGCTGGCCCTCCGGGACAACGAGGCCACGGTGGCCGCCTACGGGGTGTCCCCCACCCGGGCCAAGCTCACCGCCTTCGCCCTGTCCGGGTTCTTCGCCTCGGCCGCCGGCGCCCTCATCGTGCACCACCAACAGGCGGTGGTGATCGACGGCGCCGGCGCCCAGGCCAGCATCAGGCTGTTCGTGGCCGGGGTAGCGGGCGGCATGGGGTCCATGATCGGCGCTGCGCTGGGGGCCCTCTACTACTGGGGCGGCGTGTGGTGGCTGCCCGGCAACTGGCGCCTCCTCGCGCTCGGCGGCGGGGTCCTCGTCGTGCTCCTGGTGCTGCCCGGCGGTCTGGCCAACGGGCTCTACCGCCTCCGCGACCATGTGGTCCGCCGCTACGCGACGGCCCGGGGAATCGACGCGCCCGGCTTCACCCCCGACCGGCCCGACGACGGGTCGACGCCATGAGGTCGGTGCTCCGGGTCATGGCCCACCCGGTCGAGGCGCTGCGACGTCTGGCCGGCGACGGACCGCTCTACGGGCTGTTGATCCTGTTCGGCCTCAATGCCGTCGACGAGTTGGACCGCTCAGCCTTCGCGATCCTGGCACCGGAGATCCGCGACGAGTTCGGCCTCGGCTTCCAGGGCCTACTCACCATCATCGCCGTCGTGTTGGCTGCGGCACTGGCGCTCCAAGTGGTGATCGCCGGCCTGGCCGACCGCTCGTCCCGCATCCGCATCGCCATGGCCGGGGCCCTGGCCTGGTCGGTGTTCTCGTTCGGCACCGGCCTGGCGACCGGCATCGTCTTTCTGGCGATCGTCCGGTCTGGTTCGGCGGTCGGCAAGGCGGTCAACGACCCGACCCACAACTCGCTGCTGGCCGACTGGTTCCCTCCGGATCGCCGTCCCGCGGTCTACTCGTTCCACCGGGCGGCCAATGCCCTCGGCGCGGCAATCGGTCCGCTGTTCGCCGGGCTGCTCGCCTACCGGTTCGGCTGGCGCGCCCCGTTCTTCGTGTTCGCCGTCCCGACCATAGTGCTGGTCGTCTTGGCCGTCCGCCTCCGCGAGCCGGTACGCGGCGCCCAGGAGCGCCGGGCCGCCGGCACCGCCGCCGAGGCGGTCGATATCGAGGAGGCACCGCCGTCATACGCCGAGGCATGGCGCATGTGCTGGAAGATCGCCTCGCTGCGCCGAATCTTCGCCGCCCTGCCGTTTCTCGCCGCGTCGCTCATCGGGTTCGTGTCGCTGGCCGCCCTGTTCTACGAGCAGGAGTTCGCCCTGGACGAGCGGGCCCGAGGAGTGGTGGCCGCGGCCACCGAGCCGGCGCAGTTGGTCGGGCTCGTCATCGGCGCCCGGATCGCCACCCGCCTGTTCGCCCGCGATCCCGGGTTGATCCTGCGGTTCCTCGCCGTGGTGTCGATCATCACCTCGGGGCTGTCCGCGGTGTTCGCCCTGGCCCCCAACCTGGCCGTGGCGATCGGGGCCAACGTGGTGATCTCGGTGTGCCTGGCCATCGTGGGGCCGGGCATCCTCGCCGCGCTGTCGATGGCCATTCCGCCCCGGGCCCGGTCCATGGGGTTCTCGATGGGTTCCCTATGGGTTCTGCCGGGCCTACTCGTGTTGCCCCTCGTGGGCTGGATCGCCGACGAATGGGGTATCCGCCAGGGGATGCTGGTCATGGTGCCGGTGTTCCTCATCGGCGGGTGCGTGGTGGCGTCGGCGGGCACGCTGGTCGGTGGCGATATCGCCCAGGTCTGGCGGACCGCCGGGGCCCGGTCCGAGGTGCTGTTGGCCCGCCGCCGTGGAGAGCGTCGACTGCTCATGTGCCGGGGGCTGGATGTCGGATACGGCGACGTTCAGGTGCTGTTCGGCGTCGATCTCGAGCTGGAGGAGGGCGGCATCGTGGCCCTGCTCGGCACCAACGGCGCCGGCAAGTCGACGCTGCTGCGCGCCGTGTCCGGCACGACCGAGGCCGACCGGGGGGCGATCCTGCTGGACGGACGGGACATCACCCACGCGCCCCCGAACGAGATCGCCGCCCTCGGGGTGTCTCAGTTGCCGGGCGGCAGCGGGATCTTCACCTCGCTGACCGTCGCCGAGAACCTGCGGACCGCCGGCTGGCTGGGCCGTCGATCCTCGAACGCCGAGCGGCTGGCGGCCCGGGACCGGGTGCTCGACCAGTTCCCGCAGCTGGCCGGCCGTCTCGACGACCGGGCCGGCGACCTGTCGGGCGGCCAGCAGCAGATGCTGGGGCTCGGCATGGCGTTCCTGGCCCGGCCCCGGCTGCTCATGATCGACGAGCTGACCCTGGGCCTGGCACCGGTCGTGGTCGAGGAACTGCTGGCGATGGTCCGAGCCCTGGCCGACGACGGGGTCACCATCCTGCTCGTCGAACAGTCGGTGAACGTGGCCCTCACCGTCGCCGACACCGCCTACTTCATGGAGAAGGGCCAGATCCGCTTCCACGGTCCGACCTCCGAACTGCTCGAACGGCCCGACGTGCTGCGTTCGGTGTTCCTCACCGGGGCGGGCGGCACCCCGGAGCCGTCCGCTTCGCGACCTCCGACGGAAGGCGGCCCGGTGCTCGACGTGTCGGGCATGGCCCGGTCGTTCGGCGGCATCGTCGCCGTCGACGATGTGGACCTCACGATCACCGCCGGCGAGATCGTCGGCCTCATCGGTCCCAACGGTGCCGGCAAGACCACCTTGTTCGACCTGATCGGCGGCTTCACCGCTCCCGATCGGGGCTCGGTCACCCTCGCCGGTCGCCGCCTCGACCGACTGTCGCCAGCGCAGCGGGCCCGGGCCGGCCTGGGGCGCTCGTTCCAGGACGCCCGCCTCTTCCCGGCACTGACCGTCGACGAGACCCTGGCGGTGGCACTCGAGCGGTGGACCACCTCCCGGGATCCGGTGTCGGCGGCCCTCCGCCTCCCCCACGCCTACGACAGCGAGCGCCGGGTGGCGGCCCGGGTCGATGAGTTGGTCGAGGTCATGGGCCTGGGTGTCCACCGGGCCAAGTTCATCCGCGAGCTGTCGACCGGCACCCGACGCATCGTGGATCTGGCCACCGTGGTCGCCCACCGGCCGGCCGTCGTCCTCCTCGACGAGCCGTCCAGCGGCATCGCCCAACGGGAAGCTGAGGCACTCGCACCGGTGCTGGAACGCCTGCGCCGTGACCTGGGCTGCGCCCTCGTGGTGATCGAGCACGACATGGGCCTGCTCCGCAGTGTCGCCGACCGGATGGTCGCCCTCGACCAGGGGGCGGTCATCGCCGTCGGCGAGCCCGCATTCGTGCTGACCCACCCGGCTGTCGTAGCCTCCTACCTGGGCTCGGACCCGGCAGCCATCGGCCGGTCGGGGACGGCGACGACCTGAGCCCGCGAAGGGGGACCGTCATGGAGCCGACCCGCACTGAGGACACCGGGTCGTCAGCGCTGCGCCGCTGGGGCCCGCTGGGAGCACTCGCCGTCGTGGCCGTGGTGATCGCCGTGCTCGTCGTCGGCGGCGGGGGCGACGAGGCCACCCCGCCGACGGCCACACCGGCCGACGTCGTCACCACCCAGGCGACCACCACCGAACCGACGCCTGACCCCGACACGCCCGACGAGGCCACCACCACCGAACCGGCCGTCGACCCAACCACGACAGCGGCACCGACGACGACCGCGCCCGCCACGCCCACCGGACCTCAGGACCTCGACCCAGACACCGGGCTCCCAGTTGGGGTGCTCACCCATGCGGCCGCCGTCGACGCCGGCATCGCCGACACCATCGACTGGGGGGAACGCTGCGACACCGAGACCGGCCGGGTCCGTATCCCGTGGTTCTTCCGCACGGCGTGCTGGGCCCCGTTCACCGGTGACAACGGTGGGGCCACCGACCGGGGGGTCACCGGCGACACCATCAAGATCGTCTACTGGATCCCCCAGACCACCGATCCGGTCGTCGCCTACGTCACCGACGCCATCGTCAACGACGACACGGCAGCCGACGTCGAGGACACCATGCGGCGTCTGCTCAACTACTACGAGGCGTACTACGAGACCTACGGGCGCAGCGTCGACCTCGAGGTCATGACGGCGTCGGGCCTCATCTTCGATCCGGTGTCGTCGCGCGCCGACGCGGTGCGCATCGCCGAGGAGATCGACCCGTTCATGGTGTGGGGAGGCCCGGCGCTGACCAACGCCTTCGGCGAGGAGCTCATGGCCCGGGGCATTCCGTGCATCGGCTGTGGCCCGTCGCAGCCCGCCGATTACTACACCACCCATCATCCTCTGGTGTGGGAGCTCTCCAAGAGCGCCACCCAGATGAACCTGCTGGTCGCCGAATACGTCGGCAAGCGGCTGGCCGGTCGGACCGCCGAACACGCCGGCGACCCGGCCTGGGTCGACGAGGAGCGGGTCTTCGGCCGGGTCTGGCTCGACACCGGCGAAGCATCGGCCGGACACAACGACCAGTTCGAGGCGGCCTTGGCCGAGTACGGGGTCGAGGTGGCCGCCTCGGTGTCGTACGCCCTCGATCCGGCAACCATCCAGGAGACGGCGACCAACGTGATCGCCAAGCTGAAGGCGGCCGGCGTGACGTCGGTGATCTTCACCGGCGATCCGGTGGCACCGCGGGACTTCACCCGTGAAGCCACGTCCCAGGGGTACTTCCCCGAGTGGATCCTCACCGGCTCGGCCCTCGTCGACACCAACGCCTTCGCCCGCACCTACGACCAGGAGCAGTGGGCCCACGCCTTCGGCCTCTCCAACACCTCGGCCCGGGTCGACCCGAGGCACAGCGGCTCGACATATCTCTACGAGTGGTGGAACGGCGAGGAGCCGGCCGCCGACGACTCCATCGGCATCATCGATCCGTTCCCGGCCGTGTTCTACTCGGTGCTGGCCGGCGTCGGTCCACAGCTGACCATCGAGAACTTCGCTCAAGCCCTGGAGCAGGCCGACCCGACGACCCGAGGCATCACCGTGCCCACGCTGTCGTGGGGGGTCAAGGAACGCTGGCCGGCCGAACTCGAACCCGACCATTTCGGTGCAGACGACGTCACCGAGGTGTGGTGGAACGCTGACCTGGTCGGCCTCGACGAGCTGCGCCGTGAGGCAGCCGGCATGTACATGTTCGTCGACGGCGGCACCCGTTACCTGTTGGGCGAGATGCCCGACACGACACCCGACGTGTTCGATCCGGACGGCGCGGTCGCCATGTACGACTCGGCTCCCGAGGCCGAACAGGCCCCGTCCTACGAGCCGCTGCCTTCCGCTCCCGTCCACGCCCTGGGATGAGCGGCCCGGCCGTGACCGCGACCGCCCATCCCTGGAACCGGGAGTTCACCTGGCGGAGACCCCGCCTCGGCGGCTACCAGGTGCTCGACGACGCCCAGGCCGACGCCTTCCACGACCTGGGGTACGTGCTCGTCGAGGACGTGATCGACGCCAGCACCCTTGACGAGGTCACCGTGGTTCTCGACGAGCTCGCCGCAGCGACCGAAAGGTTCCTCCGGGGTCTTCCGGACCAGCGGCTCTCCATCGCTGAGGCCGGCGCCATCGTGTTCCGCCCCCATGCCGTGCTGGCCGCCGACGCGGCCCGACGGTTCGCCGCCCATCCGGTGTTCGCCGGGCTGGCCCACGACCTGGTCGGCGACGACGTCCGCCTCTACTGGGACCAGTTGGTCTACAAGTCCCCGGACAAGCCGCGCCGGTTTCCGTGGCATCAGGACAACGGCTACACGTTCGTCGAGCCCCAGCAGTACCTGACCTGCTGGGTTCCGCTCACCGACGCCACGGTCGACAACGGCTGCCCGTGGGTCGTGCCGGGCCTGCACCGGTCGGGCACCTTGACCCACGAGTACATCGAGCCGCTGGGCCACCAGTGCCTCGACCAACCCGAGGGGGCGGTTCCCGTCGAGGCCCGGGCCGGCAGCGTGGTGGTGTTCTCGTCGCTGACCCCGCACCTCACCGGCCCCAACCACACCGACGCGGTCCGCAAGACATACATCCTGCAGTACGCACCCGATGGTGCCGAGCGGCTGGATGGCGATCCGACCGCCGGACCGGCAACCCGGCGGACCGCCCAGGACGACCCCGACCGACAGTTCCCGGTGGTGGTCGGTGGCCGGCCTGTCTAGGCGGCACCGCCCAGCAGCATCTCCCCGACCAGGGCACCGGTGTGCTCGCCGCCCTCCATGAACACCTCACCGTTGACCACAGTCAAGTCGTAACCGTCGGCCCGCTGGGTCCAGCGGGACGCTCCACCGGGGAAGTCGTGGGCCATGACCGGATAGTGGAGGGCCAGAGCGTCGTAGTCGATGACGTTGACATCGGCCTTGGCCCCCGGCACGAGACGCCCCCGGTCCACGATGCCGAACAGGTCGGCGGTGTCCGAGGTCAGCCGTCGGACCGCCTCCTCCACGCTGAACGCACCCCGGTCGCGGGCCCAATGGCTGAGGAAGAAGGTGGGCTGGCTGGCGTCCATGATCTGCATGGCGTGGGCGCCGGCGTCGGCCAGGCCGAGCACCACATCGGGACGCTGGAGCATGGCACCGGCCTCGTCGAGGACCTGGTTCAAGAAGGCCAGGGTGAACACCCGGTGACCGTCCATCTCCACGGCCAGATCCACGAAGGCCTCGCCGATGCTGACTCCTCTTGCGGCGGCCACACCGGCCACGCTCTCGTCGACGCCGAGGTCGTGGCGGACCGGGGCCTCGGGCAGGACGTAGAACTTCTCCCAACCGAACGGCATCACCGCTGCCGCTTCGTCGGCCGCGGCGATCAGCGCCGGCCTCGACGCCGGGTCGAGCAGGCGGGCCACCTTGCCGGCCAACGGCAGGTCGCGCAGTTCGGCCCACGCCGGGGTCCGGTCGAAGGGGGTGCGGCCGGTGAGCCCGAACAGCACCCCGATCTGGCGGGAGGTGGTCTGAGGGCGCAGTAGGGCACCGGCGGCGTTCTCGGCTTCAACGAGGTCGAGCACCCGTCGGTGCATGTCGGGCACGGCGTCGACCTGGGTGAGGCCGAAGGTGACGCCACAACCGTTGTCCCGGCTGATCGCCGCGTACATGCCGATCTCTTCTTCAAGGGCGTCGCCGACCGATGTGCTGCGGCCGATCAGCCGGGCCGCCGACTCGAACACCCCGCCGTGGCGACCCAGCGGCTCGGCCAGGGCGTGGTACTCGGCTTCTGTGGCCAGGGTGCCGGGCACGTACCGCCCGTCGGGCACCGTATGGAGGAACGTGCGGGACGTCGAGAACCCGAGGGCGCCGGCGGTCAGGGCCTCGTCGACCATGGCCGCCATAGCCACGAGATCATCGGCCGAGGCCTCGTCCTGGTCGACGGCCCGCTCCCCCATGGCGGCCAGGCGCACGGCACAGTGCCCGACCATGCCACCCACGTTGACGCCCTTGGGGAGGGCGCCGATCTCGGCCAGGTACTCGCCGTAGGTGGTCCAGTTCCAGGACAGGCCGTCAAGGATGCTCTGGGCCGGAATGTCCTCGACCGATTCCATCATCTCGGCGAGGAACTCCTTGCCGCCCGGCGCCACCGGGGCGAAGGTGACTCCACAGTTGCCGAGCACCACCGACGTGACGCCGTGCCAGCAAGGCGAGCTGGCCATGGGGTCCCAGGCCAGTTGGGCGTCGAGATGGGTGTGGATGTCGACGAAGCCGGGGGTCACCATCCGGCCGTCGGCGTCGACCTCGCGGGCCCCGGTGCCGTCGACCCGGCCGACCTCGACGACGGTGTCGCCGTCGATCGCCACGTCGGCGGTGCGGGCTGGTACGCCAGTGCCGTCGACCACCGTGCCGCCTCGGATGACCAGATCGTGCGCCATGGCTCGCCTTTCGTTCCGTCGGGTCGTTCAGTCGAGAAGTGTCGCGCAGTGGTCGAGGACCGGGAGCACGTCGTCGCGGGATGCCGACGGCACCCGCAGGACCACCTCGCCGAGGCCCAGCTCGGCCAGGTAGGCCACCTTGCCGGCGTCGGGCAGGGTGCCGAAGGGAATCACCGACAGGTCGGCCGGATCGCGGTCATGGCGTTCGCATGCCTCGCTGAGGGCGGCCATGCCGGCCCGCACCCCACCGCCGCCGATGGGAAGCCAACCGTCGGCGTACTCGGCGATCGCGTCGAACAGCTTGGGCCCGCCGCCGCCGCCCAGGTAGACGGGTGGGCCACCGGGGGTCACCGGCTTGGGCCACATCCAACTGGCGTCGAAGTCCACGAACTCGCCGTGGTACTCGGCCGCCTCCTCCGTCCACAAGGCCTGCATGGCGGCCACGTGCTCGCGCACCCTGGCCCGGCGGGAGGTGTAGTCGACGCCGTGGTGGCCCATCTCCTCGACGTTCCACCCGAACCCGATGCCGAAGCGGAATCGCCCACCGGCCAGCTGATCCACCGACGCCACGGCATTGGCGTGGTTGATCGGGTGGTGCTGGGCGACGAGCGCCACCCCGGTGCCCAGCCGCAGGCGGGTGGTGACAGCCGCCGCGGCGGCCAGCGACACCAGCGGGTCGGGCGACCGGGGGTACTCGTCGTCGAGTTCGCTGCCCCCGCCCGGCGGCGGGGTGGTGCGGGCCGCCGGGATATGGGAGTGCTCGGGGATCCACAGCGACGACAGGCCGCGGGCCTCAGCCTCGACAGCGAGGTCGCGTACGTCCATCGAACGGTCGGTGAGATGGATGGTGATGCCGAGTTCCACGAATGCCGAGGGTAGGCGCGCCGAATGGCCGGCTCGCCAGCGGGCAAGACCCGACGTGTGCAACCATCTGGCGTCAACGACCAGCGAAGGGAACCCGCATGCCGAAGTACATGTTCAACCTCTCCTACACCGCCGAGGGCCTCCAGGGTCTGCTCTCCGACGGCGGGTCCAAGCGCCTGGAAGCCGGCGAGGCGGCCATGGCGTCGTTGGGCGGCAGCATCGAGGCGTTCTACTTCGCCTTCGGCGCCGATGACGCCATCGTCATCGCCGACCTGCCGTCCAACGTCGATGCCGCGGCGGCCAGCCTGGCCGTGTCGGCGTCGGGTCTGATCGTCGGCCGGGTCACCCCGCTGCTGACCCCCGAGGAGATCGACGCCGCCACGGCCACCGTCGCCGAAGCGGTCCAGTACAGCCCGCCCGGCAGCTGACCCGTCGACCCACCCGTTCAGCCCGACAGGGGCGGTCCGTCGTACCGGTCGACGGTGACGAACTCGTCGACGGCGCGCCGGCGCAGTCGGGTCAGTTGCCGTACCGGGCGGCCCAGGGGGATCAGCGCGGCCACTGCGTGGGTGTCGGGCAGGCTGAGCAGGTGGCGCGCCTCGGCCTCGGCAGGGACCACCAGGGTGGTGATCACCCCGCCGAGGCCCTCGCCGCGGGCGGCCAACAGGATGCTCCACGCCAACGGGTAGATCGACGCCCCGGTGACCAGACCGACCCGGTCGAGGTCCTTGTCGACCGAGGCCACCTCGGCCAGGTCGACGGTGACCACCAGCACCACCGGCGCGCTATCGATCCAGGCGAACCAGGAGCGGCCGGGGTTGGCGGCCTGCACGGCGGCGCCGTCGACGGCCGACCGGTGCACGCTGCTGAACGGTGTCTCCCCGGCGTCGCGTTGGGCGGCGTAGACGTGGGCCGGCGGATCGGCCAATCGGACCAGTCGGCCGCGGATTCCGGCGTCGCGCACCACGGTCACGTGCCCGCCCTGCCGGTTGCCGCCCGACGGGGCGAAGCGGGCCACGTCCAGGATCCGGCGAAGGACCTCGTCGCCGACCGGTTCGTCGGTGAAGTCGCGACAGGCGAAGGTGGTGGTGAGGGCCTCGGTCAGTTCCATGGTCCGGAACCTACGACACCCCCCGGCGCCCGGTTCAGCCCAGGCGGTCGATGAGTGCCTCGACGTGGCCGCCCGGTGCCCAATAGCCCTCCAGCGACCGGTACGGAATCGTGATCGACGCGGTGTTGGACCCTGATCCCCCCACGGTGAACGGGGCGAAGGACAGGACCAGCCCCCCCTGGGTGAGGTTGAAGCGCTCAAAGTTGACCGCGTCGGGTCCGGCGCCGACGGTGCGGCGCTCGTCAACCCAGGGTTCGGGTTCGAGGCGTGTCACCGCCTCAGCGGACACCGCCTCGACCCACGCCGTCTCCGGGTCGAACAGGTCGGCGACGACGATGGGGGCTCCTGTGGTCAGGTCGAATGTCTCGGTGAGGGTGGCTGCCGTCTCACCGGCCGCACCGGGCACCAGGGTCCGGACGATGTTTCGTAGGCTCAGCAGTTCGTCGGTGGCCAACATCACCTCGTGGTCGTGTTGGAGCCACATGCAGCGGCCGTCGAACACCTCACGGCAGGCATAGCCGTTGCCTTCGACGGCACCGATCGAGTCGTCAAGGAACGCCGCAACCGCTCCCTGGGTCAGGCCCAGCATGCGGCCGTTGACCTTGGGGGCCTCGTAGGGGCCTTCGATACGAGGCCAGCGCACCAGCACCTCGATCACACCGTTGCGGCCGACCGGTGCACCGTCGGGGCCGTGAGCTTCGACCCCGGTGTCGATGACGCACACCAACTCCTCCATGTCGATCGACGGCCCGCTCTCGACCTCGGTGTCGTCGTCGCGTTCTCGGGGGATGAGAAGCACCTGGCCGACCCGCAGCCTGTTGGGGTCGCTCAGGGCGTTGGCCCGCATGAAGGCGTCGACCGTGGAGTCGAAGCGTTCAGCGATGTTGCCCAGCGTGTCGCCCGACTCGACGGTCACCGTTTCGGGTCCTTCGTCGGGCAGCACGATCTCCTCGGGGCGGGCATCGAGTACACATGCTTCGGCGGCCTTGCGGGCGTCGGTCAGCACCATGTCCTCCCAGCCGACCACCTCAAGCGGGGGCACGGTGGGTGTCGCTGCGCTGTTGCGGAACAGGTCGCCCACGGTCGTCGTGGGCGGAGCGGCGGCCTCCTCGCCGCAACCGGCGGCCAGGACTGCCAACCCGGCTACCAGCAGAACGGGGGCGATCCGATGTTTCACGGAGCCAAGTATCGCCCAATCGACAGCCGGGGCGTCGTCACCTGATCGAGAGGCTGCTGACCTGATGGTCTACGGTCGCCGGCATGGAGACCCGTCGCCTGGGCCGCACCGGCCACCACAGCAGTGTGGCCGTCCTCGGTGGGGCGGTCTTCGCAATGGACACCGCCGAGACCGCGGCCACCCTGTTCAACGAGGCCTTGGCCGCCGGGGTGAACCATCTCGACATCGCCCCGGGTTACGCCAACGCCGAGCGGGCCGTCGGGCCCCTGCTCCCTGCGGTTCGCGACCGCCTCTTCGTCGCCGGTAAAACCGCCGAGACCGAGCGGTCGTGGGCCCGGACCCGGCTGGCCAAGACGCTGGAACGCCTTCAGGTCGACCACCTCGATCTGTATCAGGCCCACGCCGTGACGTCGGTCGAGGAACTGGACCGACGGGACGAGGCGTTCGAGGTGATCCTGGCGGCCCGCGACGAGGGCTTGACCCGGTTCGTCGGGATCACCGGCCACGATCACGGCACCCCGCGGGCCCAACTCGAAGCGCTGCGCCGCTACGACCTCGACACGGTGATGTTCCCGGTTTTTCCCGGTGTGTGGGCCGACGCAGCGTACCGGGCGGACGCCGAGGCGTTGCTCACCGAATGTGCAGCCCGTGACGTCGGCGTCATGGCCATCAAGGCGGTGGCCAGGCGACCGTGGGGCGACCGGACCCCTGACGCCCGGTCCTGGTACGAGCCGCACCGGACGGCAACGGGTATCGCAGACGGCATGGGGTTCGCCCTGTCGACCCCGGGGGTGCACGCCGTGTGTACCCCGAGCGATCCGGCGACTGCCCGGGCCGCCATCGCTGCGGCGGCCGACCCGTCCGTCCCTGACCGGGAGACTCTGATGGCGGCCACGGCCGGCACCGACCCGATCTTCCCCCTGGCCGAATGGGCTGTGTCGGCTTGGCGTTGAGCCCGCCCCGCTGCTCTCACGCAGCAGTTTGCCGTTCAGCTCCGATGCAGGTCCCTTTACCTGCAGGAAACTCGTTTCTTCCCTGTAGTGATTCTGCTTGAACTGTGTGGCGTTGGTCACTACTGTGGCGGCCGGTTCTGGTTGGGTGCCTGTTGTCGGGTGCCGGGTCGGGCCGTTCAGGGTGGACATTCTCGTCCCCCGTCAATCTTCCAGAGGGGAACTTCTTCATGTTGAAGAAACTGATGGTCATTTTCGCTGCGTTGGCGATGGTGGCTTCGGCCTGTGGCTCGGACGGCGATGACGCGTCGTCGGAGCCCAGCGCGGACGTCACTACCACCGCCGCACCGGCTGAGACCACTGCTGCACCTGTCGAGAACACCAGTGACTCGTCGGATGCCATCAAGATTCCGATCCACAACTGGTCTTCGCAGATCGCCGGCGCGTATGTGCTTGGCGCGATCCTCGAGTCCACCGGCAACTCGGTCGAGTACATCTCGGCTGACTCGACGCTGGTGTACACGTCGATGTGCGAAGGCGACATGGACATCGTCCACGAGGTCTGGCAGGGGGCCTTCGGCCCGGCCTTCGAGCCTCGGGTCGAAGAAGGCTGCGTCATCGACGCCGGCACCCACGACGCCCTGACCCGTGAGGAATGGTGGTACCCGTCCTACGTTGAGGACGTGTGCCCCGGCCTGCCCGACTGGGAGGCCCTCAACGACTGCTCCGATCTGTTCACCACCCCCGATTCGGGCGGCAAGGGCCGCTTCCTCGGTGGTCCGGCCGACTGGCTCAAGGGTGACCAGGAGCGCGTCGACGGTCTCGGCATGAACTTCATCGTCGAGAACGCCGGCACCGCCGGTGCCCTGTGGGCCGCGTTGGATGCCGCATCGGCCAACCAGGAGCCGATCGTCCTGTTCAACTGGACCCCGAACTTCGTGGACGCCGTGTACGACGGCAAGTTCATCGAGTTCCCCGAGTACCACGACGACTGCAAGACCGACGCCTCGTGGGGTCTGAACCCCGAGACCACGCATGACTGTGGAAACCCGGCAGCCGGGTACCTCAAGACCGGCGTGAACGTCGACTTCCCGGACAAGTGGCCGACCGCGTACGCCACCGTCCAGAAGATCAACTTCACCAGCCCGGACCTCAACAACCTCGCCGCCTACATCGACATCGACGGCATGGAGCCCGAGGACGCCGCGGAGCGGTGGCTGGCCGAGAACTGCGACCGCTGGACCGGCTGGTCCGGCGCCGATGCCAGCGTCTGCCCCGCCGCCCCCGACGCCCCGGCTGAGGAGCCGGTGAGCGATACGCCTGGTGAGGGT